>RQCP01000005.1 GCA_008668235.1 Collinsella aerofaciens
AACGGCAGGGCCAGGCGAGCAACTCGTCCGGTCTCGGGCGCATCGCCCCTTGCCGGATTCAGATTCGACAAGGGGCGACCATTGTGCAATCGCAAGAAGATGACGGGGCGGAATGTCAATCCTGGTCTAACAGAGCCTTTTGTTATCCCATTCGGTGAGGTCGAGGCCCCACGTGTGGCCGCTTACACTGTTGCCGGCGAGCCTAAATCGACGCAGCAGAACGATCTTTCCGCGCACCTCGTGTAGCGTGGGGATTCGGCTCGACGTATAGAACAGTTTGGGGTTGTCGTCCAAAACCTTGGCGAAAGCCGTCGTAACACTTTCGTCGGTAGCCTCGTCGTTGCCTCGTGATACAAGCATGATGAGCGCTTCTGTCGGGTTTTCGTTCAAAAACGTTTTGAAGTAGCCTATGACATCGGAAAGATGCATAAAGTACGCGTCTTTTTTGAGCAGGTAGTAATCCCCGTGGTCGATACCGGGGTTGTCGCCCTTTCCGAGCCGGATATCAAAATAGCGAATGCCTTCGAGCAACTGCGTGGGAATGTAATCCTGCTGGCATTTTACTTGCGAGGATTGGGGCTCGGTGTCGTTGTCCACGCTACAGGTGCCCGAATCGTGCGTGCCCGGGATGCTCAGCTCGTCGAGGAACTTGTTGTCGTCGACGTATTTCATCCAACATGGCCCATCGACGTAGCTGCTGTACGTGATCCAGTCGAGGCTGCTAACCGTGGCATCGTTCTTTTTCATGTCGTAACCGATAAGTTCGAGCTCCCACGGAATGCTCTTACTCTTATGGCAGATCTTGTTGTTGTCCTGGTCTTCGCCGTTCGATTCTATTGCCAGGTACTTAATGTCTTTTTTCTCGGTTTCTTTCTCGACCGTGCGGTCTCGGATGATATAGGTTCCGTTTGATTGACGCTCGAACGCAAAAGAGCGGCTGGGCTTGCCGTCATGCTCGCCACTCCATACGTGGATGACCTTTCCGTCTTTGTCCGAGTCGCCATCGACCGACCAAATGCTGTAGCCCGTCTTTTTATGCTCTTCGAAATTGAGCAAGGTGCGGATAGCATACCAGTTTGTATCGTCATTCTTGGTCGTTACGTTCTCAAGGATGAGCTTGCTGGACGTGCCGTCATTAAACAGATGGCAGACGTTGCCGATGACGTTGCCGTCTTCGTTAACGCTTGCGGTACGAAAATAGCCCGCGGGGCGAAGGCGAATGACGAAATTGTCGAGGCTGACTGCTGGCCCGGCCGTGCTGTCCGCAAAGGCTGCCCGCGGGCTAATGCCCAGCATGGCGGTTTCGGGCAGGCTTGCAAGTGGCGACAACGCCGCGAGTCCAAGGCCCAACGTAAATGCTCGGCGGCTGATGGCGTGGTGTTCGGTCATAACTTCTCCATTCGCAGAGTGCGGTTATGCGATAGTTTTGGTCACTATACTGCCCAGATGTTTAAAGATGCTGGTTTAATTGTCTGCGCGGCGCGATAAATCGGTGGGCGGACGTGTTGGGGTGTTTGTCGTTTTCGTACTGTTGCCACATTTGGGGCGGTTCCGGCGTCCGGCATCCTCGCGTTCGTCGGCTACCGGCATAAGAAAGGGAGGGTCGGTTTACCGGCCCTCCCTGGGTACGAAGCGCTGGGGTACCGTCGCTTGTTTGCACTGCGACCGTGTTTCCCGTTGCGCTTGCCAGTCGCTTAGCGCTTGATCTCGATATCGTCGAGCTTGACGTCCATGGCCTCGGTCTTGGCCTCGGCGATGTCGTCGGCAAATTCCAGAGACTTCATCATGGTCTCGACGGCGTCCTTGTGTTCCTCGACGTTGTCGATACGCACGTACACACTGCCGCCGTCAACGTCGGTGAAGTATTCGGTCGTTACGCCGCCCGAGTGCGTGAAGTAGGCACTGCGCCAGGTCTTGCCATTGTACTTAACGGGATCGCTCTCGGTCCATCCAGAGTTGGCCTTCCACTTTGCCTCGTAGTCGAACAACTCATCGGCGTTCTTGTCAGGATCGAAGACAGGGATGAAGCGGTCGCTGGCGTGCTCGCTCTCGGTGAACTTAAACTGGGCCCTGTCGGCGGTGTCGCCTGCGACGTCGGTGATCTCGACGCCCTCGGGGACCTCGACCTTAAACCAAATGAAGTCGGTCCTCATATCCACGGCGGGCTTTTCTGCTCCGCCGCCACCGCCACTTCCGGTAGCGCCGCCGCTGCCACCGCAGCCCACCAGGGCAACTGCGGCAAAGAGGCTTATGCAGAGGGTGAGAATCGCAAAGGCCTTCTTTTTCATGGTCGTGTCCTCCTCGATCTGTAACCGCCCACGGATTACCTGCCTTTACTGTACGCGTGGACGGCTCGCTAGGGTGGGCCATGTGTCCCATTCTGGGGGCTGGAATTGCGCCGACAAGTGGCAATATGTGCGGTCGCAAAAGAGGGGAGGGCCGATGCTGTCGGCCCTCCCCGGGGTGAGGTGCCCGTTGATTTAATGGGGCGCGCGTGCGTGGGCGTTGCCCCAACAGGTTCCTTGTTTATAGATATGCCTCAGTTTTTGACGTCCGGAAGTCTCGAAAGGTGGGCCATGTGTCCCATGTTTGCGGTGCCGACGCCTATCGTTCGTCATAGAAATCCGCGATGGCCAGGTGCGCTGACGCTCATGTACTTATGGGCTAGACTTAGCACCATTACGTGATCGATGCGGTTGGTCGGCGATTCCGCTCGACCGATGTATATGACTTGAAGGTGCATGCGTATGAGCCAAGAGATGATGGACAAGACCTGCCGCGGGTTTGCCGAGGCGCTGGCCGCGCGCGAGCCGGTTCCCGGCGGTGGCAGCGCGAGCGCCTTTGTGGGCGCGCTGGGTGCCTCGCTTTGTGGGATGGTTGCTCGTTATGGGGCGACTAATCCCGCGCTTGCCGATCGCGCGGACGACCTGACGCGTGCATTTGCCCAGGCAGACGAGTTGGCGCAGGAACTTGTGGACCTGGTCGCCGAGGACGTTCGTGCGTACGGCCAGGTGTCCGCTGCGTACGGTATTCCGCGCGAGGACCCAGCTCGACCTGCGGCGATTCAGGACGCGTTGCACGTGGCGGCCATGCCACCGTATCGGATCATGGATGCCTGCGGCCGCGCGCTGGCGCTGCTCGAGGACATGGCCGATAAGGGCTCGCGCCAGCTGTTGTCCGACGTGGCCTGCGGCGCCGTGTTCTGCCGCGCTGCCATGCAGGGTGCGAGCCTGACGCTCTTTGCCAACACCACATCTATGAAAGACCGGGCGCGTGCCGAGGAGCTCGAGGCGGCGTGCGATGAGCTGCTGGATACGTGGCTGCCGCGCGCCGATGCGCTGGCGCGCCGCGCCGCCGACGCCGCAAGGAAGAGGGGATAGCCATGGCCGAGCTATTGAAGGGTGCTCCCGTCGCCCGCGCGTTGACTGAGGAGCTCGCTGCTCGCTGCGCGGCTTTGCGTGAGCGCGGCGTTGTGCCGACGCTGGCCATCGTTCGCGTGGGCGAGCGCGAGGACGACCTGTCCTACGAGCGCGGTGCACTCAAACGCTGCGAAAAGGTGGGCATCGAAGCTCGTCGCGTGTTGCTGCCTGCCGATGTTTCGCAGGATGAGCTGCTGGCGGCTATCGAGGGCATCAATGCTGACCCCGCTGTTCACGGATGCCTGATGTTTCGTCCGTTGCCCGCTGGGCTTGAGGAGGATACAGTTGCCGCGGCACTCGATCCCGCCAAGGACGTCGACTCCATGACGCCGGCCTCGCTGCTCACCACGCTTTCGGGGCGAGGCGAGGGCTTTGCTCCCTGCACGGCAGAAGCCGTGTTGGCGTTGCTGGACCATTACGGCGTTGAACTGGATGGAGCTAAAGTTGCCGTTGTTGGTCGCTCGCTGGTAATTGGCCGTCCCGTTGCCGCCATGCTTACGGCTCGCAATGCCACGGTGACGACGTGCCATACGCATACGCGTGACCTAGCTGCCGAGTGCTGTTCTGCCGACATTGTTGTTGCCGCGGTTGGACGCGCGCGCACGATTGGCGCGGATGCGGTTCGCGAGGGCCAGACGATCATCGATGTTGGCATTAATTGGGACGAGGCTGCCGGAAAACTGGTCGGCGACGTGGATTTTGATGCTGCGGAACCGATCGTTGGCGCCATCACACCCGTGCCGGGCGGCGTGGGGGCTGTGACCACCGCAATTCTCGCCAAACACGTGATTGAGGCGGCGGAGCGCGCATCGAAATAGGCGTTTTGGGCTGTTTGAGGGGTTAGCCATATACCACGTGGTCAAAAAGCGCCAAATATGAGTACTGTTGCCATGATAGTCACATATGTTTTACGTCTTTTGGGTTTCCTAACGATATTCATTCTCGTTAGGAAACCCATTTTATTGAACCTATGGTGAATAACGCTGTCTCGCTTTTGGACAAATAGGGATCTTCAGCACTCATTACAAGGAAATTTGCTGCTACTAAATTGGTGACAGTACTCATATTTGGCATTTTTTGACCACGGGGGCTGCCGAGGCCGTGGTTTCGCCCTTTTTGCGTCGAAGCGATACACTGTTGCCGTTTGATTTCTTCGCTCAAGGAGGATGCGCATGCCGTGCACAACGATTTTGGTTGGTAAGAACGCGAGCTACGACGGGTCGACGCTGGTCGCCCGCAACGAGGACTCGTCCAACGGGGTGTTTGAGCCCAAGCGCATGCGCGTGGTGCATCCCGACGAGCAGCCGCGTGTCTACACGAGCGTCCTGAGCCACCTGACCGTTGAGTTGCCCGACAATCCCATGCGCTACACGAGCGTCCCCGACGTCGTTCCCGGTCACGGTATTTGGGCCGAGGCCGGATTCAACGAGCTCAATGTTGGCATGTCCGCAACCGAGACGCTCACCACCAACGAGCGCGTCCGCGGTGCCGATCCGCTCGTGGACTATGTGCCCGCCAAGGGCAACGAGGGCGAGGACGGATACGTTCCGGCACAGTCCGGTGGCTTGGGCGAGGAGGACATGGTGACCCTGGTCCTGCCGTACGCCAAGTCCGCCCGCGACGGCGTACGCATTCTGGGTGACCTGCTCGAGCGCTACGGCACCTACGAGAACAACGGCATCGCCTTTAGCGACGTGGACGAGATCTGGTGGCTCGAGACCATCGGCGGTCACCATTGGATCGCCAAGCGCGTGCCTGACGACGCCTATGTGACCATGCCCAACCAGCTGGGTATCGACAGCTTTGACCTGGACGACGCCGAGGGTGCCCAGGCCGACCACATGTGCTCGTCCGCCCTGCGCGCCTGGATGGCCGAGTGGCATCTGGACCTGACGTTGGGCGTCGAGGGCGACGGCCCCGCTGCGGTCTTTAACCCGCGCGAGGCCTTTGGCTCGCACAGCGCCAGCGATCACGTCTACAACACGCCGCGCGCCTGGTACATGCAGCGCTGCCTCAACCCCAGCGATGTGTGGGACGGCCCTGACGCCGACTACACGCCCGAGAGCGACGACATCCCCTGGAGCCGTGTGCCCGAGCGCAAGGTGACCATCGAGGACATTAAGTACGTACTCTCGAGCCACTACCAGGGCACGGAGTACGACTGCTACGGCAGTAAGGGCACGCCCGTCACGCGCGGCGCCTATCGCCCCATCGGCATCAACCGCAACAGCCAGCTCGCCGTGTTGCAGCTGCGCCCCTATGCGCAGCCGGCGTATCGCGCCGTGCAGTGGATGGCCTTTGGCTCCAACTCGTTTAACTCGCTGGTCCCGCTGTACGCCAACGTCGAGACCATGCCCGAGTACTATGCCGACACGCAGGCTCGCGTGACGTCCGAAAACTTCTACTGGGCCAACCGCCTGATCGGCGCCCTGGCCGACGTCCGCTTCCATGAGTGCGGCCGCGCTGTGGAGGACTATCAGGAGAAGGTCGGTGGCATGGGCCACAAGCAGATCCATGACGTCGACGCTGCCGTAGCCGCTCTGCCCGAGGCCGAGGTGCCTGCCGAGCTTGCCCGCGCCAATGAGACTTTCGCCGAGCTTGTGCGCGTAGAGACCGATGCTCTACTGGGCAAGGTGCTCTACACCACGAGCTGCGCCATGAAGAACTCTTTTGCGATGAACGACAACGTGAGGTAAGGGTTTCCCGTCGATCGAATAGCGCTAAAACGCTTTGTCGCTTTCGCTCAATCTTGGGTACAAGAACGCCAATGCAGTTGTTTGTGATTGGAGACAACCATGGTTATGAAACTCGATCAGCTTGTTAACGGCGCCATTAACGTGGGCTTTGGCGCTGCCGCCGTTGCTGTCGAAGGCGGCAAGAAGGTCCTCGACGACCTTAACACCAAGGGCGAGCAGGTCCGCAAGGACACCGCCACCCCCGATATCGCCCGCAGCGTGTCCGACATGTTCGAGCAGGCCGGCGGCACCATCTCCGACCTGACCGAGCGCTTGGGCATGCAGGGCGAGACCGCGGCCCAGCGCGTGCTTGACGAGCTCATCCTTGCTCGCGTCCGCGTTATGGCCGCCCCCGAGCGCACGGCCTTCCTGGCCCATGTGCGCGACATTGTCGATTCAGTCGAGGACAATGTGACCTCGGTGCCCGTCGAGTCCGTTGAGCCCGACGATGCGAAGGATACCGTAGAGGCCGAGTAGCAGCGCAGATGGCAGATTCCACCACCGATTACAACAATCTAGATCCCTTGGGTGACGAGGCGGCGGTTGTCGATGAGGTCGATGCCGTCGTCTCGGGCGCTCGCAAGAAGCCGCGCGCTGTCGATATGGTCCCCGAGGAGCCCGACGCGATGGCGCCGGACGAGGAATACCAGCTCACGCCGGCGGGTCGTCGCGAACGCATTGGACAGATTGTTCGCCTGGTCAAAAAGTACCGCGTGTGGGATAACCTCACGCCGGTTCGTTTGCGCCGCCTGCTCGAGGAACTCGGCCCCATGTTCGTCAAGATGGGGCAGATTCTGGCCAACCGGTCCGAGATTCTGCCGCAGCGCTTTTGCGACGAGCTGCGTCGTCTGCGCTCCGACGTGGAGCCGGTGCCGTACGAGGTCGTACTCAGCTGTCTGGAAGAAGAATACGGCCTGCGCCTGGGGGAGATGTTCGATGCGATCGACCCCAATCCGCTTGGTAGCGCATCGCTCGCGCAGGTGCACCGCGCTCGTCTGGTGACGGGCGAGGACGTGGCCGTCAAGGTGCAGCGCCCCGGTGCGCAGCAGGTTATGGCACAGGACATCGATATCATCCGCTCGGTGGTGCGTATCGTTTCCAAGTTCGTCAACACCGATCAATTCGTTGACCTGCACGGCGTAGTCGAGGAGTTGTGGACCTCGTTTCGCGAGGAGACCAACTTTTTGGCCGAGGCCAAAAACCTCAACGACTTCTACGAGTTCCATAAGAGCGTTCATGGCGTGACGTGCCCTAAATCCTATCTGGACCTGTGCACCGAGCACGTGGTGGTTATGGATTACGTCGACGGCATTTCGATCGCCGATCCTGAACGCTTGGTGGCCGAGGGCTATGACTTGGAAAAGATCGGTGCCGCGATTGTCGAGGACTACTCGACGCAGGTGCTCGATGACGGCTTTTTCCATGCCGACCCGCATGCGGGAAACATCATCCTCAAGGACGGCATCGTTTACTTTATCGACTTGGGCATGGTCGGACGCATGTCGAGCCACGATCGCGGTATCGTAAAGGACATGATTTTCGCCGTGGCCGAGGGCGACGTGCCAAAGCTCAAGGATTCGCTCATGCGCTTTGCCGTGACGCGTGGCGATTCGGCCGAGCTCGATCATTCAGCGTTTTTGTCCGATCTTGACTTTATCGTGGCTGACTTTGCGGGCCTTGACCTGAAGGATTTGGATATCGGCGAGTTTTTGACCTCGCTGTTAAACCTCGCGCGTAAGAATGACGTTGAGCTGCCGAGCGTGGTGACGATGTTCGCGCGCGGCATGGTGACGCTCGAGGGTTTGCTGACCGAGTACATGCCCAACGTCAACATGATCCAGATCATCCAAACCCACATTAAAAACGAGAAAAGCACCTATGCGCGCGTGCGCGATATGAGTCGCGACTTTGCGGCGAGCAGTTACCGTGCGGCAAAAGGCTCGCTTGAGGCGGCCGAGTATCTGGGCTTGGCTTCGCGCATGCTTACGCGCGGCCAGCTTAAGGTGAACACGCAGATCATGAGCAGCGATAAGGCACTGCGACAGCTGGGCGGAATCATCGACCGCATGTCGATGGCAATTGTGATCGCCGGTCTGTTTATTGGTTCGTCGGTGGTGTACTATGCACGCATCGAGCCGGTTGTGTTTGGTATCCCAGTCATTGGCTTTATGGGCTACGTGAGCGCGCTGGTGCTGGCGCTTATGCTGGGCCGCAATATCTGGCTCAACAGTCACGGCGGCAAGCACTAGAGGCTGCGACCGTCGCCGCATTTTCCTATCGCAAACAATAGCTTTTACCTTGGGCTTCGCCTGCGTGCGAGGCCCTTTTGCGTGATAGCATATTGACGGTATTAATCGATGGCCTAGATGGTGGTGCGGAGACGCACGAATGCGCGGTTTTCCTGCGCGTTTGGGAGAATCGGGGTGCAAGTCCCTGGCTGTACCAGTAACCGTAATTCCTCTTGGCTCGGGATGTTCGCGTTGCAGATCGGACGGCGCGCCTGAGCCGTTAAGGTTAAGTCGGATCGCCTCCCATCTTGCATGCGGCTGCGGCGTATGCCGCCGGTGTGCATAGGGCTCTGGAGGGAAGGGGGACCCCGATGGGGGAACTCGAGCGCAACATGCGCGATGACGTGGGGCAGCCTCAAGGCAACGCTCCAAGTACAGACAATGGGGGACAAATGGATATGTTTGAGGACGAGCGCGAGCGCGCCTCGCTGCATCGCCGTGGCGCAATTGCGCGCGGCGTAGCCAAGCGCGGCCTGGTGGCATTTCTGGCCTTCGCGATGGCCCTTGGCACCACACCGGCTCAGCTGTGGGCCGAGGGCGCCGAGGGCATTGCCGAGGCTGTGGCTCAGGCTGCGACGCCGGGCGAGGACGCAGCGCTTGCGGGCGGTGCCGCTGAGCAGAGCGGCGCCGAGTTTTCGGATTCTGGGAGCGCGTCTACAACTAGTGCCGCCACAACTGAGGCGGCAACTGGCGACGAAGGCTCGGCGACAGGGGAGAGCCCTGCCACGAGCGAGCAGTCTTCGACGGCATCCGCTGGCCAAGCAGGATCTGCCGCCGCGGCTGCCGTCCAGACAGAGAACCCGACAGAAACCGGCGATGTCGCCAAGAAGCAAGTCGAAGTCTCGTTCTCGATTATCGGCACCGATGCCGACGGCAAGGCTCAGACCTGGGTGGCACCTACGCAACTCAAGCTCGACGAGGGCGCGACGGCTGCGGATGCCTTCGTTAAGCTACAGCAGAAGACGGGCTTCAAGGCGGATTACGATCCGAACACGGCATACGGTTTCTACCTCAAAAGCATCACATCCCCGAGCGATGGCCGTACGCTTGCCTTCGATCCGGCGACTTATGCCTACTGGCAGCTGTTCGTCGACGGCGCGTCTTCCTCGGTTGGCGCGAGCAGCGTCAAGCTCACCCAAGGGCAGAAGATTGAGTTTGCCTATACGGCTGGTAGCGCGTCCCCTGTCGTTAAGGACCAGGTTGCCGCAAATGTGACCGTCATTGGTCGCGATGCCCAGGGCAAGACTCAGACTTGGGTCGATAACGCGCAGTATGTGGTGACGTCCGGTTCGAGCGCGCTTGACCTTACGAAGGCCGCGCTCGAGGCGAATGATATTGACGCCGTTGCTGCGGGCTCCTTCATTCTGAGCCTTAAGTACAACGGTGTTGAGCTGGGTACGCCCCAAGATTATTCGACCTATTGGCAACTGTTCATCAACGGCAAGTCGAGTGACTATACGGCGGACAATGTCACCATCCATGCCGGCGATACCGTTACGTGGTTCTACGGTGGCTGGGGCGACCAGCTGCCCTCCGATTCTGTCCATGCTTCTGTTCAGGTTCTCGGTAAGGACAAGGACGGCAAGCAGCAGGTTTGGGCTTCGACGGGCCAGACGAGTCTCAAGGCAGGCTCCACTGCTAAGGATCTCCTTGAGCAGACCGGCCTTAAGCTCGATGCTAGCGAATCGTCTTGGGGCTGGTTCCTCAACGGCATTTATTCGCCGTTCGATGGTAAGTCCTATGGCTGGGATGCTGCGACCAGTAGCTATTGGCGCTTCTACGTAAATGGCAAGTTCGCCGACGTTGGCGCCGGTGCCTACGAGCTCCATGAGGGCGATGCCGTCACCTTTATGTATGGTGCTGACGCCGATGCCCTTCCTGGCCAGGTTCTTGGGTCTGTCGATGTTATCGGTCCCGATGTCAACGGCAACAATACTCGCTGGGGCTCGGCAAGCAGTGTTTCTTTGCCTGAAGGCTCTACTGCCCAGAACCTTATTGAGACGGTCCTGAAGGCCAAGGGCGTTACGTACAACGGCTCCCAGAGTGGTGAGTACTGGTTCCTGAATTCCATTACTTCGCCGTTTGATCACAAGTCGTATGGTTGGGATGCTGCGACCAATAAATATTGGCATCTGTATATCAACGGAGAGTCCTCCTTACTCTGCGCCAATCAGATTACGCTCAAGAGCGGCGATAAGGTTACGCTTGCATATACCACCGACGATTCGGCCAAGCCCGATCCCGACAAGATTGTCGTGGAC
>RQCP01000010.1 GCA_008668235.1 Collinsella aerofaciens
TCGCCGTACTTATCCTTGTAAGCGTTGACGAAGTCGGCGTTCTTCTCGTCGTCGGCGGAGAACGGGGTCATGAGCAGCAGACCCTCAGCAAGAGAGGTGTCGAAGCCCTCAACGCCCAGGATGCCGTCCATGCCGTCGCAGCCCATCATCTTGACGTCGTAGCCCATGTCCTTGGCGTTCTTGAGCAGGACGGACGCCGGCGTGTAGTAGATCGGCGCAAAGATCATGGTGGCGCCAGCCTGCTTAGCCTTGGTCAGCTGGTTGGTAAAGCTCGTGGCGGAGTCGTCCTTAAAGGTCTCCTCGTCGACAATCTCAAGCTTGGACTTAGCGGCCTGGGCCTTAAAGGAATCTGCGATGCCCGAAGAATAGGCGTCGCCGGAGTTATAGAACAGCACGAACTTCTCGTCCGCATACTTCTGCGCCAGGAACTTGGCAGCGTTGACACCTTGGTTGGGGTCGGTAAAGCAAACCTGGAAGACGCAATCCTTGCCCTTGGTAACGTCCTCGGAGGACGCGGACGGGGTAATCATGAACGTCTCGGGGTCGTTACCGCACTCAGCAGCAACGGCGACCGACGCACCCGTGGTGGTCGGACCGACAAGGGCCTGCATGCCCCAGTCGAGCAGGGTGTTGAAGGCGTTGACGGCCTTCTCGCCGTCAGCCTGGTCGTCCTCGGCCTTGCTGACAAGCGGCAGCTCCTTGGTCGAGAAATCCTTGCAGCCAAGCTCGACAGCCTGTGTAACGGACTTGCCGTAGGACGCGTTGGCACCGGTCAGCGGGCCGATGGTGCCGATCTTAAACGAAGCGTCGCCCGACGCGGAACCGCTGTCGCCGCCGTTGGAGGAGCAGCCAGCTAGAATGGACATCGCCCCCAGACCTGCTGCGCTCGCGATAACGCTCCTGCGATTCATAACAGGGTTCAATGACTTACCGGTGAGGCTCGACATGCGGCTCTCCTCTCAAATCTCGTCGGGTTTCGGTTACCCGACAGGCCATCCTTCGCCGTGTTCGGCGTTCGCAAAATACTAGACGCTTTAGTTAAGGAAAGTGGCGATTATTTCAACTTTTCTTTTGTTTTGTCCATTTATCCATAATTATGCGTATTTCTATCGGTTTATGCAGTTTAGCCACTTTATTGTGTGAAAGTAATATTTCCATTCTGTTACAAGCGCCCCTGCCCTGATTAAAACACCCTCACCGGTCGCGTTTTGTACGCACCTAGGCGGCGATGTACTTGCCGTCCTGAATCACATAGGCCGTAGCGGGCTTTTCAACCTGGCCCTTGTCGTTCCACGCCGACGAGCGCCTGCATGCCCCAGTCGCACAGGGCAAACCTTATGGCGCAAACGTTGACAGTTTGTTACGGAAGTTCGTTTGTAGCGAGCGTGTTTCCAATGTTTCCGCAGCGTTTCGGGGGTGCCGTTTTGTGCGACTCCTGTTGCCCGGCGAGCACGCGCTCTCGGTTCACGCTAGAATGCACTCAACCTTTAAGCGGTTAATCCATCCATAAGATGCACGAAGGAGCTATCTATGAGCGAACCCCTGCGCACCGTGAACGTCGGTCTGATCGGTCTGGGAACCGTCGGCGGCGGCGTGGCCCGTCTGATCAAGAGCCACCACGATGAGTACCTGGCAGCCTACGGCATCGACCTTAAGCTGACCCGCGCCTGCGCGCTTGCCTGGGAGCAGGCCGAGGCAGCCGGTATTGAGCGTGAGGCCTTTACGAGTGACTGGCACGACGTCGTCACCGACCCCGCCGTCGACATCGTCGTCGAGCTGATCGGCGGCGAGCATCCCGCGACCGAGATCTTCACCACTGCCTTTGAGCACGGCAAGCACGTCGTCTCTGCCAACAAGGCCCTGCTGGGCCGTCACGTCGAGACGCTTGCCGAGAAGGCACGCGCGTGCGGCGTGCAGATTAAGTGCGAGGCCAGCTGCGGCGGTGGCATCCCCATCGTGAGCACGCTCGAGCACGACTTGGTGGGCAACAAGATCCTGACCATCGCCGGCATTCTCAACGGTACCACCAACTACATCCTGTCGCACATGGACGCCGAGGGCGCCGATTACGCCGACGTGCTTGCCGACGCGCTGGCCAAAGGCTATGCCGAGGCCGACCCGTCCGCCGACGTCGACGGCTTCGATGCCGCCAGCAAGACGGCGATCCTCGCCTCCATCGGCTTTGGCACCCGCGTGACCACCGATGATGTGTACCAGCAGGGTATCCGCACCATCGGCGCCGAGGACATCGCCCAGGCCCGCGAGCTCGGCTACACCATCAAACTGCTCGGCATCGCCCGCAACACCGACGCTGGCGTCGACGTTCGCGTGCATCCCACGCTGATCCCCGCAGACCATATGCTCGCCAAGGTCAACGGCGCCATGAACGCCGTCTACGTGGTAGGCGACGCCGTGGGCGAGACCATGTTCTACGGCGCGGGCGCAGGCTCCTTCCCCACCGCGAGCGCCGTCGTGGGCGATATCCTGTCGCTCTCCGAGCAGATCAGCCGCGGCGTGGCTCCGCTGCCCGAGATTGAGCCCTATGGCCACAACCTCACCTTTAAGCCCATGGACGAGCTCCAGACCAAGTACTATGTGCGCCTGAAAGTCGCCGACCGCGTGGGCGCCCTGTCCGAGACGGTCGACATCTTTGCCAAGCACAATATCTCGATCTCGCTCATCAACCAGGTCGAGGACGGCAAATCGGGCGTCAGCGATGCCTGCTCGGTCATCTTCCTGACGCACCGCGCGCTCGAGAAGGACGTCCAGGCTGCCGCCGCCGAGCTTGCCAGCGTCGGCTGCGTGGCCGAGGTCGCCAACGTCCTGCGCATCGAGGACGTTGAGGCTTGGACCGAAGGCGTCATGGCGAACTAGCCCAACGCTCGCCTAGCAATACGCGCCTTGAGGGCTCCCGTCCGATGTGGGACGGGAGCCCTTTTGTCACCTGCCCTAAGCACAACGGCAAAGCATATTTGCGCGAGCCGCTCATCGGTAACGCGGGCTACCGTTCACCGATATGCAAACGCGGCCGATTCCGACTACCGCTACGCTGTGCTGCGAATGTCCGCCCGCGATGAGAGGAAGCACCATGTTGCTCGAGGGCAAGAAAGCAATCATCACCGGAGGCACACGCGGTATCGGCTATGCCATCGCCTGCCGTTTTATCGAGGAAGGCGCTGCCGTCACCGTCTTTGGCTCGCGCCAGGAGACTGCCGACACGGCCGTTGAGAAGCTGACAGCCGCCTATCCCGACGCCAAGGTCTGGGGTCGCTCCTGCGATCTCACCTCGCTCGAGGCCGTGACTGAGGCCTTTACGCAGACTGCAGCCGACATGGGCGGCTTGGACACGGTCGTCAACAATGCCGGTATCTCCCAGCGTTCACCCCTCTTGGACTACACGGCCGAGGAGTTCGCCAAAGTTATGGACCTCAACGTCGTCGCCGTCTTTAATGGCCACCAGGCTGCCGCCAAGATCATGACCGAGGCCGGCCACGGCGGCACCATCACTACCACAAGCTCGATGGTCGCCAAGTACGGCCAGCCCTCCGGCGTCGGTTACCCCACGTCCAAGTTTGCCGTCAACGGTATGGTCCAGTCGCTCTCGCGCGAGCTCGCTCCCATGGGCATCCGCGTCAACGCCGTCGCCCCCGGCGTGACTAAGACCGACATGGTCGCCAACCTACCCGAAGAGGTCATCAAGCCCATCATCGCCACCATTCCGCTGGGTCGCATGGGCGAGCCCGAGGATGTCGCCAACGCCTTTGTTTTCCTGGCGAGCGACATGTCCTCCTATGTCACGGGCGCCGTGCTCCCCGTCGACGGAGCCGCCCGCTCCTAAGGAGCCACAAGCTTTGGCTTCAAGCTTCAACATAGCTCAACCAAAAAGGCGCGCCGTCTGAATCAACTGCAGACAGCGCGCCTTCTCCTGTTATGAAAGGGAAACTATGTCCCAGTATTTCGGATCAGAACGGGGCACGGTTTCCCCCAGGACCTCCTTGCGGAAACTGCATCCCACTCTGAGCGCCCATTCCGGGACACAGCTTCCCAACGGCCCCCGTTTCGGAAACCACATCCCGTTCCGAGCCTTCAAAGCGGGACGCGGCTTCCCCGAGAAAGTATCGACTACTTACCGTCGTCGTCTTCGGCTTCTTCGCGCGCATAGAGCTCCAGCATGCGGCGGCGGTATTCGCGCACAGCGAGCTTGGCGCGCTCCAGGCGGCGGCGCTCACGCGGAGTCAGCTCGGACGGGTCGACCTCGTCTCCATAGGTCTTATCGGCAAGCAGGTGCGCCGCGTCCACGATGCGGGCATCGATGTGGCCGCTCGCTGCCTCGGCGGAAAGACGCTCGGCAATCGTATCGAGCGTAGGCAGGCCCTCGAATACGCGACCATGGCCATGCGAGGTCAGCAGCTCGTGCTCGCGCGCGAGCAAGCTCGCTAGGTCGTGGTGGGCGCGCAAGATGTCGAGCGCATCGGATGGATGCTCGGCAACCTCTGCCACGGCGGCGACCGGTGCGGCATCCACCACGCGGTAGAAGAGCTGCGCGAGCAATGGCATCAAGAACACCGTGATGGCACCGGCGGCAACCATGACCGACGCAATATCTTGCGACAGCGCGCCCGCGTTGACGGCAACGCTCGTAACGGCAACGATGATCGGCAGCGCCGTGGTGCAGTACAGGGCCACGGTAATGCGACCATACGCCGACACATCGCGCGTCGCAGGACAAATGCTCATGGAAATAAGAATGGGCACGGCACGAATAATCAACAACGCCACGATAAAGCCCGCGAGCAAGCCCGGGCGCGACGCCACGGCCGTCAGGTCGATCTTTGCGCCCGACACGGTAAAGAACACCGGAATCAAAAAACCGTAGGCCAGACCGTCGAGCTTGGTCTCGAGCGTATGGTTGCCCTCGGGGATGATATAGCGCAGGACAAAGCCAGCGGCAAAAGAACCCAACACGATGTCGAGATCAAAGACAGCCGAGAATGCCACGAGCGTGACCAGGATGAGCACCGTCAGGCGCACGAAGGTCTGCGACGTGGTATCGGCGCGCTCCTCAACAAATGCAAAGAAGCGGCTGCCGACGCGCTTGGAGCGGCTCGGGACCACGGCCAGCAACACGCAAACCACCGCAAACAAGCCAAGGATAACGAGCGTTTGGATGCCAGTGCGGGCAGACAACAGCACCGACATGGCGAGCACGGGACCGAGCTCGCCCCAAGTGCCATACGCGAGAATCGAGTCGCCCACGCGCGTGCCGGTGAGCGAGCGCTCACGCATGATGGGCACAAGCGTACCGAGCGCCGTCGAAGTGAGGGCAAGCGTCACGGCGATACCGTCGAAATGACTGACTGAGAACCACGGGGTAAAGCGCACGGCAAGCCAGGCGATACCAAACGTGACGACCCACGTCGCCAAGCCGTAGCGCCCCTCGACGCCCGTGATGCTCTTGGGGTCGATCTCAAAGCCGGCAAGCAGGAACAAAAAGGCCAGGCCCAGCTCGGACACCAGCGAGACCTCAGCATCTACATGGATGACGCCGAGCATATGGGGTCCCAGTACCGCGCCGAGCACGAGCAAAAAGACCGTCTCGGGAACGGGTTTTCCGGGAATCGCCGAGGCGATAAAAGGACTCGCAAAGGCCACGAGTGCGATGATGGCGAGCGAAACGAATGCCATGTGATGCCTTTCTCTTGTTTGCGCTTCACTGTAGCACCCTCGCCGTCCTCAACGCGCCGCGAGCTGTCGTATCATAGTGAGGTTTACAAACATGTGGCTCAAGGCGACCGCAGGGCAGACCCCGCAAACCGACCGCTGCCGCATACCGTACCGTACGCCCAACCGATCAGGAAGGCAGGAACCAATGGTCTCTCGTATCTACGTGGAGAAGAAACCCGGGTTCGACGTCGAGGCTCAGCAGCTCAAGGGCGAGCTGACCGAAATTCTCGGCATCAAGGGCATCGAGGCCCTGAGGATTATCAACCGCTACGACGTCGAGGGCATCGACAAGGAGCTTTTCCGGTCCTGCGTGCCGACCGTCTTTAGCGAGCCCCAGGTCGATGTGACCTACGACGAGCTCCCCGCAAGCGATGGCGCCGTCTTTGCCGTCGAATTCCTGCCTGGCCAGTTTGACCAGCGCGCCGACTCCGCCAGCGAGTGCGTGCAGCTCATCAGCCAGGGCGAGCGCCCCGCCGTGCGCTCCGCCAAGGTCTATATGATCTCGGGCGCTCTGGACGAGGCCGCCATCGATGCCATCAAGCACTACGTGGTGAACCCCGTCGAGGCGCGCATCGCCTCGCTCGACCTGCCCGAGACGCTGTACATGGAGACCCCCGAGCCCCAGCCCGTCGAGGTGCTCGACGGTTTCCGCGAGCTCGACGAAGCCGGCCTTGCCGCCTTTATTTCCGAGCGCGGCCTTGCCATGGACGAGGCGGACATCGCCTTCTGCCAGCAGTACTTCCGCGATGAGGATCGCGACCCCACCATCACCGAGATCCGCGTGATCGACACCTACTGGTCCGATCACTGCCGCCACACCACCTTCGGCACCGTCCTGGACGACGTGACGATCGACGACGCCGTGGTGCAGCAGGCCTTCGACCGCTACATGGAGATGCGCCACGAACTCGGTCGCGACACCAAGCCCGTCTGCCTCATGGACATGGGCACCATCGGCGCCAAGTACCTCAAGAAGACCGGCGTCATGACCGATGTCGACGAGTCCGAGGAGATCAACGCCTGCACCGTCAAGGTGAAGGTCGATGTCGACGGCGAGGACCAGGACTGGCTGTTCCTCTTTAAGAACGAGACCCACAACCACCCGACCGAGATCGAGCCCTTCGGCGGTGCCGCCACCTGCGTGGGCGGTGCCATCCGCGACCCGCTGTCGGGCCGCAGCTACGTGTACCAGGCCATGCGTGTCACCGGCGCCGGCGACCCCACCGTCCCCGTGTCCGAGACGCTCGAGGGCAAGCTGCCGCAGCGTAAGCTCGTGACCACTGCTGCCGCCGGCTACTCCAGCTACGGCAACCAGATCGGCCTTGCCACCGGTCAGGTCAACGAACTCTATCACCCCGGCTACGTCGCCAAGCGCATGGAGGTCGGCGCCGTCGTGGGCGCTACCCCGGCAAACCACGTGCGTCGCGAGTGCCCCGCCCCCACCGACAAGATCATCCTGTTGGGCGGCCGCACCGGCCGTGACGGCATCGGCGGTGCCACCGGCTCCTCCAAGACCCAGAACACCGAGTCCATCGAGACATCGGGCGCCGAGGTCCAGAAGGGCAACGCCCCGGTCGAGCGCAAGCTGCAGCGCCTGTTCCGCCGCGGCGATGCCTGCCGTCTGATCAAGCGCTGCAACGACTTTGGCGCCGGCGGTGTCTCGGTCGCCGTAGGCGAGCTTGCCGACGGCCTGTATGTCGACCTTGATACCGTGACCAAGAAGTACGACGGCCTGGACGGCACCGAGCTCGCTATCTCCGAGTCCCAGGAGCGCATGGCCTGCGCCGTCGCCGATGGTGACGTCGAAGAGTTCATGGGCTACGCTGCCGAGGAGAACCTGGAGGCGACCGTTATCGCCGAGGTTACCGCCGAGCCGCGCATGCGCATGGCCTGGAACGGCGTCGCCATCGTCGACCTGTCCCGCGAGTTCCTCAACTCCAACGGTGCACCCAAGCACCAGGTCGCCCACGTGTGCGCCCGTAGCGTGTGGCAGCCCAGCTGGGCCGGCACCACGCTTGCCGAGCGTATGACCTCGCTGGTCACCGACCTCAACGTCGCCTCCAACAAGGGCCTTTCCGAGCGCTTCGACTCCACCATCGGTGCCGCGACCGTACTCATGCCCTATGGCGGCAAGACCCAGCTCCCCCCGAGCTCTGCCATGGTCGCCAAGTTCCCCGTGGACGGCGAGACCACCACGGCGAGCGCCATGGCATGGGGCTTCAACCCCTACCTGATGGAGGCCGACCAGTTTGCGGGCGCCTACCTGTCCGTGGTCGAGTCCATCGCCAAGCTCGTGGCTGCCGGCTTTGAGCACAAGCGCGCCTATCTCTCCTTCCAGGAATACTTCGAGCGTCTGCGCACCGAGGCCGAGCGCTGGGGCAAGCCCACGGCAGCCGTCCTGGGCGCTCTCATGGCCCAGGTCGACCTGGGTGCCGGCGCCATCGGTGGCAAGGATTCCATGAGCGGCTCGTTTGAGGACGAGGCCGGCGAGCTCAACGTTCCGCCGACTCTGATCAGCTTCGCTGTGGCCGTGGGCCGCGCGGCGCGCGCCGTCTCCCCTGAGTTCAAGGGTCTGACGCACCGCGTCGTCCGCATCGCCCCCGCCACCTACGGCGAGGATTACCGCCCCGACGCCCAGCAGCTGCTCGCCGCGTTTGACGCCGTCGAGGCGCTCACCGCCAACGGCAACGCCCTGGCCATCTCCACGCCCGGCTACGGCTGCGGCGCCGAGAGCCTCTTTAAAATGTGCGTCGGCAACCAGATCGGTATCGAGCTTGCCGAGGATGTGGACGTGGAGAGCCTCTTCACCCCGCTCTACGGTAGCTTTATCGTCGAGCTCGCCGATGACGCCGAGCTGCCCGAGGTCGCCGACGGCGTTGTCGTCGAGCCCCTGGGCACCACCGTCGAGGGTTATGTCATCGACACCGGCTCCGAGGTCATCGAGCTCGCCGAGCTCCAGGAGGCCTGGGAGAGCGGCATCGAGGGCGTCTTCGCCTACCGCAGCGCCGGCGAGACCCCCGAGGTCGAGACCATCGACTTCCGCGCCAAGGATATCCACGTGTACGGCGGCGCCAAGATCGCCCGCCCGCGCGTGATCATCCCCGTGTTCCCCGGCAACAACTGCGAGTACGACAGCGCCCGCGCCTTCCGCGCAGCCGGTGCCGAGGCCGACACCTTCGTGATCAACAACCTCACGCCCGAGGCCGTCGCCGAGAGCACCCACGAGCTTGCCCGCCGCATCCGTGCAAGCCAGATTGTCATGATCCCCGGCGGCTTCTCGGGCGGCGACGAGCCCGACGGCTCCGCCAAGTTCATCACGGCGTTCTTCCGCGCTCCCGAGGTCACCGAGGCAGTCCGCGACCTGCTCAAGGCCCGCGACGGCCTGATGCTGGGCATCTGCAACGGCTTCCAGGCCCTGATCAAGCTCGGCCTGGTGCCCTACGGCGACATCGTCGACGCCACGCCCGATGCGCCCACGTTGACGTTCAACACCATCGGTCGCCACCAGAGCCGTCTGGTGCGCACCCGCATCTCGTCCAACCTGTCCCCGTGGCTGTCGCAGTGCAGCCTGGACGACCCCTACACCGTCGCCATCAGCCACGGCGAGGGCCGCTTTGTCGCCAATGACGAAGTGCTCGCCCAGCTGATCGCCAACGGCCAGGTCGCCACGCAGTACGTGGGCGAGAACGGCAAGCCCAGCATGGATCTTTCCGTCAACCCCAACGGCTCCGCACTCGCCATCGAGGGCATCACGAGCCCCGACGGCCGCGTCCTGGGCAAGATGGGCCATGCCGAGCGTCGCGGCGACAGCCTGTACCGCAACGTGCCCGAGCATGTCCCCGGCGATAAGTTCATGCCGATCTTTGAGAGCGGCGTGGCCTACTTCGCTTAAACCTTTCCCATCGGGTACAATCCCCTCGGGTAACAACACCCGCCACCGGCACCCCCGGTGGCGGGTTCTTTTTTGCTTTGCGCGTATAGGAGAAGGACATCATGGAAAGCCGCAAGCCGTATCTCGCCACCCTGCCCGGACTCATCCTGGGCTGTCTTGTTTGCTGTGCACTCTGGGGATCGGCCTTTCCCTGCATCAAGATCGGCTACGCGCTCTTTGGCATCCCAGCGCACGATAGCGCTTCGCAGCTGCTCTTTGCAGGTTTACGCTTTACGCTTGCCGGCGCCCTGGTTATCGTTGGGATGAGCGCGGCCCAACGCCGCCCCCTCATACCGCAAGCGCGCGACATCAAGCCCATCTTTGTCTTGTCGCTCTTCCAGACTATCGGGCAGTACTTCTTTTTCTATCTGGGCCTCTCGCGCGCCAGCGCCATGTCGAGCTCCATCATCGAGGCCAGCGCCAACTTCCTCGCAATCCTCTTTGCCGCCCTGGCATTTCACACCGAGAAGCTCAATACGGCCAAGGTGCTTGGCTGTGCGCTGGGCTTTGCCGGCGTCGCGCTCGTCAACCTTTCGGGCGCGGACGGCACCTTTGGCTTTACGCTCGACGGCGAGGGCTTTATCTTGGCTTCCACTGTTGCAGGCGCTCTTTCGACCTGCCTGATCGGCATCTTCTCGCGCAAGCACGACGGTGTTTTGCTTGCCGGCTGGCAGTTTTTAGTCGGCGGCCTGGTCCTCACCGCCATCGGCTTTTTGATGGGCGGCACATTGTCCCCCACCGAAGTCGCCCCCGCCATCGCGCTCATCATCTACATGGCGCTTATCTCCGCCGTCGCGTACTCGCTGTGGTCCCGCCTGCTCGCCGTCAACCCCGTCAGCCGCGTGTCGGTCTTTGGCTTTATGAACCCAGTCTTTGGCGTGCTGTTGAGCGCACTGCTGCTCGGCGAGGGCGCTGGCACGAGCCCCGTTACCGTCATCGTTGCCCTGTTGTTGGTCTGCGGCGGCATCATCATCGTCAACAAACCCAAAAAAGCCTAGCGAGCTCACCTTTTTAGGGAGGGCGTTTGCACACTTTAGCTTAATGGAATACATCGATGAGCTGAGGGCCGCCACGCACGCAAGCGTGCGACCCTTTTCCTAGCGTATCTGGATGCCGGCTTTCTTTTTCTCGGCCTTGACGCGATAGAGCTCCGCATCGGCAGCGCGAAGTAAGTCTTGCCAGGTATCAACACTATCGCCGACCCGCGCGCAACCGATGGACATCCGCAATGCATACGGCACCTCGGCATGCGCGAGCTCGTCGTTGATTGTCGCGCACAGATGCATGATATCCTGTTCCGCCGCTGCCTTTTGGAGCACCACGAACTCATCGCCACCATAACGCGCGATAAAGCCACCAGACGCCGAGCAGACCTCTTTGAGCGCAGCGGATATAACCTGAAGAGCATGGTCGCCCTCCACATGTCCATAGCGATCGTTAATCTGCTTAAAGCCGTCAGCGTCCATCATAAGCAGATATACATCTTCGGCCTGATCCACATTTGAAAAGAGCGACAGCATATAGGTCTCAAAACGGTTGCGGTTGTTGAGTCCAGTCAACGGGTCAGTCGAGATCAGTTGCTCCTGGCAGATGATATAGAGCAGCAACATGCTAATCATTATGCCGACACAAAGGCCAGGCACCGAGTATACGATCTGAAAGGTACCGCCCACCAGGGCCGGAATGGCGAAAAATGCCAAGGTTCGATAGATAGCCTTCGTCTGCAGGCTCTCGACCCTACGAGATTGCACAAACGCATGCAGGGACGTATGTATAACGTAACAGTAGCTGACAATGGGCTGGATCATATAGGCAAAGCCGCGACGATACACGCCCTGCGAATCGATATAGAACAAGGCGTGCGTCCAGTAACTGGTAAAAGCCAGCACGACCACCAGAGCCGTAGGCAACGTTACAAGCACCACCCTATAGCGCGAGGTCACAAGGCGAGAGCCCTGCATCGTCTCGGAATAGAAAAACCAAATGAGGCACGCGATGGCGAACAGCGAAAACGAAACCGCGTTGGAAATCCAGTTGGCCGTGATGCCTACAGGAGTGCTCACGCCGTCCGAGAGCGTCCAGATCATATCGAAGAAAATGTAGGCAGCAGACGTGTAGCCCAGCATGCTAAACAAAAGCTGCTGGGTGCTCGAGAACAGGGAGCGACGGCTTCGTACGGCAAGTCCGATAAGAATAATCATGCACAGCAGGAATATCTCGATCTTGAGTGCCTTTACCACTAGACGCCCTCCCTTCAATATCCAAGTGGCCAGAATCGCCCAATTCGAATCTGGGCAACAAACACCCCCTACTCCGCAGGGGTAAGGGGAATAATAGCAGAGCGCCCGAACGTCACTGCAAGACAGCTCTCGTTCGGGCGCTCAAACGGCGCGAGTTGCACGCCGGAATCATTGATGGGTATCGATTGCTACTCGCCATCGATGTCGGTCGCGACAGCCTCTTCGATGGCCTCGACACCGGCAGGCGACAGGTCTTCCTTGCCCTGGCAGAACTTCTTATCGACCCAGCCGGTCAGAATCGGGGCCATGATTGCCGTGATGATGACGGCAGTGGCGATCTGCGCATACGCGGTGGGCGCAAGCTCGGCATAGCGCGGAGCGACCTCGGCGAGGGCGACCGGCGTGGTCATGGCCGTGCCGGCAATGGTGGAGCAGGCAACGGCCGCCTTGCCGTTGCCGCCACACAGGCGCTCGAAGGCAAAGGTAATGGGACCGACGATAAAGAGCGTGATGAGGCCCAGCAGGATGCCCGAAATGCCGCCGGTGATGAAGCTCGAAAGGCTCATGGACGCACCGAGCTGAAAACCGATGACAGCGATCGCGGGATTGGCGCCGGGGACCAGCAGGTTCTTGATAAACGGGAACAAGTTGCCCAGGACCATGCCGATAACAAGAGGCAGGATGGATCCGATGATAGTGCCGACGGGGATGTTGGCGAGACCCGAGACACCGAGGATGATCATCGTGACGGCGGGGCCGGCCGTAAAGAACAGGATACCGACGGCGCCCTGCTCGGACTCATCGCCGAACTCGCCCATGATGCCCGTATAGAGCGCCATGTTGCAAAACGTAATGCCGCCGATGATGGAAACCGAACTCAGGCCTAAAAAGTTATCGTTAAAGAAGTACGCGACGACCAGACCCAGCGCGGCTGCCACTACAAGCTTAGGAATCAGCACGACGATGCCGGTCTTGATGGCGCCCGGCGTGGACTTAAAGCTGATGCCGGCGCCCACGAACAGCAAGATCGCGGCAACGATGGTGTTGGAGCCGCCGCGGCAGGCAGCCGTAAAGAAGCCGCCGACTTCAAAGACCTGTGGGCAGAAGGTATTGAGCAAAAGGCCGACGATCATCGGATAGATCATGATGTCGCCCGGGATGCGCAGTACCTTGAATTTCTTTTGCTCGTTGGCGGTCGCTTCCTGTGCCATGAAACCCCCATTTCCGCTGACGCAGAACAAAAGCCCACGTCACGCTTTGCTACAGTAAAGTTTGACCATGGTACCAGAAGAAGCAGACCGCCTCGGTGAGAAATTCGATTCGTTAGGCCGGGACGATAACGCGTCCTGCTCCTATACGAGGCTCAAAACGATATAGAACACGATGCCCGAAACGCAGCACCACAACATCGACTTTGTCTTGATTGCCACCGCTACGACGCCGGCGGCCGCAATCCAGGGAACCAAGGCAGGCCAGAGTCCCGCGTCGAACGCGCCGGGGTTCACCAAGTCGTTGGCGACCAGCGCGGCAAAGGCAGCGGGCGGGATATAGCCCAGGGCCTCGGTAATGCGGGGCGACAGGGTCCGCCCGCGCAAGGCGAACGCCGGCGCGATGCGAAAGAACGCGATAGCAGCCCACGACGACAGCCACAGAACCAAGAACTCGTTAACTGGCATCGCGGGCACCTCTTCCGTCAAATACAGCATCGCACGCCAGCGCAATGGCAATGCCGACCACGACACTTGCCGGCACGGCAATATTCGTGAGGCCCAAGAACTTGCATACGGAGACGGATACCGCACCCGAAACCGCCGCGACAACGTTGCCGCGCGACAGCCGCTGCGAAAAGAGCAGACAGATAAAGAGCGAGGTGCAGACAAAGGCTGCAATGGCGGTGGGAACATCGACAACGGCGCCGACGATAGCGCCCATCGTACACGAAACGCCCCATGTTGCGATAAGGATCGCGTTGAGCACAAAGGACTCGCGCGGGCCCCAATCCTCCCCTTCAACCAACTTGGCAAGCGAGATGCCATATGCCTCCTCGGTAAGTGTCGCGGCAACAGCCAGCGTCTGACGCTTCGAGGCACCCCTCAGATGCGGCGCGATCGATGCCGAGTAAAGCGCAAAACGCGAGGAGATGGCGGCAACGCTCGCGATAATCGAAGGTGCCGGTACGCCCGCCAGCCAAAGATTGCAGATCATAAACTGACCGCTGCCCGTCACAAACGTGCTGCTCAGGGCAAAGACCATCCAGGGCTCCATTCCCGTCTGTCCCATGATCATTCCGCACGGCGCGCCTATTGCAACATAGGTAAGCATCACTGGCCAGACGGTTCTAACGATTTTGAGCACCATACGCTTCTCATCCTGACAAGGTCTCCGAGCCGCATGTAGCGACACGGCAGAATCATCATCCGACAGCAACCGAGTTCACCTACAATTGCCACCGGATCGAAAGACACAACTTTTTAGGAAGTCATTATGACAGCTATCGATCGAGACCGGGCGCGCGCGGCCTTCAAAAGCCACACCGATGCCTACGACGCCACCAACCCACGCATCGCGCTCAAAATCGAGCATACGTACCACGTGGCCGAGGCATGCGATGCCGTAGCGCGCGAGCAGGGCTGGTCGTCAGAAGATATTGACCTGGCATGGCTTTGCGGCCTGCTACACGATATGGGCCGCTTTGAGCAGCTGCGACGCTGGGACACCTTTAAGGACGCCGAGAGCATGAGCCATGCGGCGCTGGGCATCGAGGTCCTCTTTGGCGAGAATCCCGCCGATGCACCCGCCGTAACGAGCATCCGCGACTTTATCGATGACCCGGCAGAAGATGAGCTCATCCGAGCGAGCATTGCCTATCACAGCGATTTCCGTCTACCCGCGCAGCTCGACGTGCGCACGCGAAGCTTCTGCGATATCGTGCGCGATGGTGACAAGATCGACATTATGCGCACCATCGCCGACAGCACCGTCGACACTATCCTCAAGGTGGACGAGAAGACGTTTCTCGGCAGCCGTTTCTCGTCGCCGACACTTGCCGCCTTTGACGAGCACCGCTGCGTCGCACGCGATGAGCGCGATGAGCCCGCCGACTTCTTGGTGGGGCTTATCTGCTTTATGTTTGAGCTCGTCTATCCGGCAAGCCGTGCGCTGGCGCGCGAACAGGGTGATATCCACCGCCTGCTCGACGCGCCCTTTGGCATTACACAGCCCTTTACCGACCCCGCCACGCAGGCAACCTGGAGCCGCCTAAAGGACGAGATGCGCGACTGGCTGGCGCGCGCCTAGCGCTCAAGCTGGGCCAGCAGCTCCTCGACGACCTCGACGGCGTCCCCAACAACCTTGTACTGGGCAGCGCCGAAAATGGGGGCATCCGGGTCCTCATTGATGGCGATAATGCACTCCGCCCCACCAATGCCGGCAAGATGCTGGATGGCGCCCGAAACACCGATACTCACGAGAAGCTTGGGCGAAACCGATACGCCGGTCTGGCCAATCTGATGGCGATACTCCAACCAGCCGGCCTCCACGACAGGTCGCGTGCAACCAAGCTCGGCTCCCAGAGCCTCGGCGAGCCTTCGCATCAGCGGCAGGTTTTTCTTGGAACCAATGCCGCGACCCACCACGACCAGGCGCTCGGCATCGGCGATCGAAGCCTGCCGCCCCCACTCCTCGGCGGGAATCGAGATCTCGACACGGGCCTTAGCATCATCCGCAAGCGATATCTGGGTGATCGTGCCAGAGCGGTTGTAGTCAAAGTCGGGCGCCTTAAAGATGCCGGGACGAACCGTTGCCATCTGGGGACGATGATTGGGGCAGACGATGGTGGCCATTAGGTTGCCGCCAAACGCCGGACGCGTCTGTTGCAGCAGTCCCGTCTCCGTATCCATCGAAAGTACGGTGCAGTCAGCCGTAAGGCCCGTCTGCAAGCGCACGGCAACGCCGGGTGCCAGTTCGCGGCCAAAGGCGGTCGCACCGTATAGGATGGCCTCGGGTTTGCATTCGGCTACCAAATCGCAGATCAAGCGGGCGTAGACCTCCGCATCGTTTTGGCGCAGGCGCTCGTCGCGACAGGCCAGGACTTCGTCGGCGCCCGCGCAAACCAGATGCTCCAGGTCGCCGAGAGAACCCTCGGGACCCATACCGACCAGTGCCACCAGACGGCAGCCGCGCGCATCGGCAAGCTCGCGGCCCTTGCCCATAAGCTCATAGGCAACGGGAGTCACCGTATCGTGCTCGTCGGTCTGCACGAATACCCAAATGTCTCGATACGCATCGAGGTCAACCGCACCAGCGGCCTCGTCACGCTCGATCGAGATAGCGTTGACAGGGCAGGCATCGACGCACCCACCGCATAGGATGCAGCCGTCGGTTACGCGGGCGCATCGGCTGGGTCGCTCGCCTTCCACTACGATGCCGCCCGAGGCACAGGCGCGAACGCAGCGACCGCAGCCGATACAGGCTTCGCTATCGATAATCAGTCCGCTCATCTATGCCATCCCCTCGATAATCTTGGCAAGTTTTGCCGCCTGCTCGGACGCCGTTCCGTCAACGTCCTCGCACGTTTGGTCACGGTCGGGCACAAACGAGCGCACGACCTGTGTCGGCGACCCGGCAAGACCGCAACGCGCGGGGTCGGCGTTCACGTCGGCGGCACTGACCACGCGCACGTCCGCCTCCTCCGCCGCGCGAATACCGGCAATACTCGGCATACGCAACTGGCCAATCTCCTTGGCAGTCGTCATCACGCACGGCATCTCAAGACACACCGTCTCCTCGCCGGCATCGCAGCCGTGAACAAGCGCCAGTGAACCACAGGTCGTAAAGCCCGCGCTTTGCACGCAGCTCACGTCGGTCACGCAGGGAATCTCAAAAGCACCGGCAAGCTCGGGGCCAATCTGGGCCGTATCGCCATCCACCGCCATCTTGCCGCAGATGAGCAGGTCGAAGTCCTCGTCGAGCGCCTCGATGCCGCATTTGAGAGCATAGGTGGTCGCCAGGGTATCGGCACCTGCAAAGGCGCGATCGGTCAGCAGCAGCGCGTCGTCGGCGCCTCGGGCGATGCAGTCGCGCAGCAGCGACTCGGTCGCGGGGATGCTCATCGACACCACCGTCACGCGCACATCCATGCCAAAGCCGATAAAGTCGTCCTTCAGCGCCAGCGCGCATTCCAAAGCGCTCGCATCAAAGGGATTAATGACCGCCTGCTTGCCATCGCGCACGATGGTATTGGTCTTGGGGTCCATCTTGACCTCGGTGCTGCCCGGCACGGCCTTGACACACACCACCATATGGAAATCGCTCATCTTCACGCGCCCCCTTTCTGGACGAGCTCATCCAAGAGCTTCTCCGAAAACAGGTTGCCGCGACCCAGCTGCCCGTCGGGATCGAGCTGGAGCTTGAGCCGCGCCGACTCGACCATGGCCTCGTGACCGTACATCGTCTCTAAGAAGCCCGCCTTGATCTTGCCGACGCCGTGCTCGGCAGAAACGGCACCGCCCATAGCCGTTACCTCCGCAGCCCACTGGGCAAACAGCTCGCCACCGCGACGGTAGTCCTGCGCATCGCGCGGCAGGATGTTCACATGCAGATGGTTGTTACCGATGTGCCCCCAGGCAGCAGATTCAAGCCCGCTTTCGGCCAGTGTGCGGCGATAGAGGGCCACGACATCGGCAAGGCGTGCATTGGGCACCGACATGTCCGAACCCAGTTTGGTGATGGTGGGATCCGTGCGGCGACGCTCGTCGATAAGCATGTTGACGCTCTCGGGGACCGCATGGCGGAAGAACCGCTGGCACTCGCGATCAACCTCGGTGCGCGCGACCCATGTCGCATCGTCGCGGCCACCCGCAAACTCGAGCACCCATCCCAGGTGGTACAGTTCCTCGGTCGCCTGGGCCTCGTCATCGCAGTCGAGCTCCACGTAGACACAGACCTTGGCCTCTTTGTCGAGCGCCGGCAGCGAGGCAAACGCCGTCGACTGCTCGCGCTGGCGACGTAGAATATCCAGGGCGCCAGCGTCGAAGTACTCGATGGCAGCCGCATGGGACAGGACGGGACGCATGGAATCGGTAAAGGACACGGCCTTGTCTTCGCTATTGAAAAAGCAGCTCACACCCCAAACGACCGCAGGCGCCGCCTGCAGGGCAATCTCGAGCTCGGTGATAACGCCGAGCGTGCCGCAAGCACCGATAAAGAGGTCGATGGCGTCCATTTCGTCCGCAACGAAATAGCCTGAGGCATTTTTTGTCTTGGGCATGGTATAGCCGGGAAGATCGAGCTCGAGCGTACGGCCCACTGCCGTCACGAGCGACAGGTGGCGGCCCTGGGCAAAAGCCTCGCCGCGCTGAAGCTCAAGCAAATCGCCATCAGCCAGCGCGACGTGGAGTCCCGTGATATGTGGGCGCATGGGACCGTAGGCGTAGCTGCGGGCACCAGAGGCGTTACATGCCGCCATGCCGCCCAGACAGGCAGATGCCTCGGTGGGATCGGTGGGAAAGAACTGCTCGGGGGCCTCTTGGAACTCCTCGTAGGCCTCAAGCGATGCCTGGTCCCAACCAGCAGTCGGCAGCACCTTCTTGCTCAGCTGCTTGCGCAGCTCCGAGAGCACAACGCCCGGCTCCACGCGCAGCAGAAATTGGCCTTGTTCATCGCGGCGAAGGCCCAAGTAGCGATTCATACGGGAAGTATTGAGGATATGCCCGCCGTGGGGCACGGCACCGGCGGCAAGGCCGGTTCGGGCGCCCTGAACCGTTACCGGGACACGCTCGGCATGGAGCTTTTCCAAAATGGCACGGACCTCGTCTTCCGTTGTCGGAAACGAGATGCTCGAGGCCTCGCCCGATGCGCGAGACTCATCGCGACCATACTCTTCGAACTCGTCGGTGAAGGGTTTGATGGTTGCAGACACGCGAACTCCCCCTTTAGCTAACTACAGTGTTTGCAGGGAGATGTTACCGCATCGTTTCGTCGACGTGTTCGAGACCGTCTCCATAATTGGCGATTTTTACGTTCGTGCAATTCGGCGAGCGGCTTGATTTCCTCGGCAGACGATGCTTTTGACACATATGGCCCCGCCGTCGCCGACCGCGCGATTGTCGCTTGAAAAAAGTTGGAGTATTTTTTGCCGCCTTTTACCTGCGGAGACACCAATCCGTCAAGCATTTGGTCAGCAATTGGTCAAGTAGTGGCTGATACCGTCGGCATCAACAGCCAAAACCGACAGAAGTTTTGGCCCCAGAAGCAGGGAGGTTCCCATGGCATATTACTGGCCCCAGTACGGCATCGCCATCGAAGTCGACGACGATCCCCATCTCCTGCCTTTCGACGAAGAGGCATTCCCCGATACGACGGTCTACCACGTTACCACCGATGTGATCTGCGACCCCGAGTCGTTCTCGGCGCTCGCCCACCGCATCGCGCATATCCACGACATCGAGCTCCCTCCCGACTTCGACGAGCTTGTCTACTCACGCCGCCTGATGCTTCACATGCTCTTTGGAGCGAACCCGTCCACCTTTGCGCGCATCTATACCGCCAAGGATGCCGCATGAGCGCGAAGAAGCCACCCCACTTTGCAGGCCTGGGTCGTCGCAAGAAGCTCATCGTTGCCTGCTTGGCCATCGTCTGTGCCCTTGTCGCCGTAGGACTATACGCTTGGCAGTCGCAGCCCGTACCCGAGGCGGGCGCTTCGGTTACGACGGCCGAGGGCAAAACGCGTCAGGAAATCCAAGATGAGCTCGACGCCATCGTCCGCGACAACATGATGACAATCTCGGTCGCACCAGTCGCCCAGCTACAAAAAGGCGGCAAGCTGCGCGTCAACGTGCAAAACGTCCAGGACAACAAGTTTCCCCAGCGTTTCCGCGTGATCCAAAACGACGAGACCATCTATGAATCGGGCGTGGTCGAGACCGGCAAGACAATCGAAACGTGCCCCGCCGGCGACATCAAAGAAGGCGAGGCGTACATCGAGATCCAGGCACTCGATGCCAAGACCCTCGACAGCCACGGCAATCCGACACGTGTCAAGGTGCGGGTTGAGCAAGCCGAGAACTAGCTTTTCCGGCCGACGCGGCACCGCACGCAATTCACCAGCATTCGTCCAATCATCGCGGGGACGGCCCGCGGCGAATAGAAAGGAACGACCATGGACATCACCAGGAACATGAACGGAGCCAGAGCGCTCGTCGTGGGCGCAGGGCTCGCGCTCGCGCTCGCAATGGGCGCCGCCCCGACGCCAGCTATGGCGGCCGGGCGCGTTGGAACCACGAAAGTAATGGTCAGGACCGAGATCGACAACGTTGAGTTCAAAGTTCCGACGGTTATTCCCTTCGTCGCCAAGGCCGACGGCACGCTTCAGGGCCCCTCAGAAGACGCGACCACCATCGACAATCATTCGGCCTACGGCATCCATGTCACCAACATGAAGATCGACGCCATGAACACCTGGACCATTGCTGCCGACGCCAAGGCCGGAACCGCGCAGAACTCCATCGACTTTAAGGTCGGCCCCGACGGCGCACTCCAGAACGCCAGCGCCGCAATGCAGGGGACGGGCCTCGATCTTTCCAAGAACGCAGCCTTCGACATGGGCTACCAGGGCATTGCCGGCGGCACGGACAAAATTAAGCTCAAGACAAGCGGAAACGTCGCCCGCGTCACGCGCGACATCTTCCGCGTAACCGGCGAAGGCGATCAGGTTGCAACGATCACCTGGACGGTCGAGCCCGGTGCGCACACGGCATAAGGCCGTCGCCCTGGCCGCCGCCGTCAGCATCCTAGCGTTTGGGCCAGCCATGGCCTTTGCCCAGCAAGAACAGGCGCAGGCCGCCACGCAAGTGACGGTCGACCTCTCGGAGCTCGACCGCGGCGACCGCGAGGAACCGTTGGCGCAGACAGGCGACAGACGATGGCTCTTGGCAGCAGGCGCCACAGCAGCAGGCGCGGGAACCGCCGGCCTCGGTCTGCACATCAAACGCAGCCAGAAACAAAACACGGACAGGCCGCACTAAATTAGCTAAGGAGACCCCATGGCATCGAAGAACCTTTTGCCCGTCGTCGCACTCTGCGGCGCGCTCGCAACCGGAACGCCTGTCGCCGCTTGGGCGACTCCCGTCATGGCAGACTCCTTACCAGTAGCCCTAAGTTCCGCACCAAATCCGTCGAGCGCCATTGCGTGCGAGCGTTTTTCGATCGCACAGGCCGTGATCTCAACCTCGGGATGCCTTCGTCGTAATACGGACGGCTCGATAGTCGTGGATATCAAGCGTTCGAACAAGGCAAACGGCTCCCAGGCGGGGTGCGCCGTCTGCACGTGGCGCTCGGTTGTGCTCGACGCAGATGGCGATCCATGCAATTTAGAGCTGCACATCGACATCGCTTCGATCGATGACTCGGCGAACGGAGCGAAGGTCGCCTTCGACGGTGCGTTTTTCGAGAAAGGAGGCGGTATATGTCTGGGCTGCGCCGCCGCGAATGCAGACGACACGCAGCCCACCCTCTCATTCACGGCATCGTTGCGGTTGACCAAAGCCGACACCGATGCCATCGCGGCGGGAGAAGCGTCCCTGCTGTTCTACGCCGTCAGCACCAAAGACACAGACGCTCATTTCGAGAAGCCAGCCGGATCACTCAGCCTTACACGAGGGATAGAGGCAGGCCCTATTGAAATCGATGCCCACGCGCAAAGCAGGCAACGCATTCTTGCCGACCCGGCGCTTCTCGAAATGGAGTGGAACGGATCAGGAGCCATCGGAATTATCCCCTCCGCGCTTGACGCCAAGACGCTCCCCTCAAACGACGAACCCATCAACGCAACCATACAAGAAGAGAACGCGGACAAAGAAGCAGGTGCGGGCGACACGCCGTCGCCGACAAACAGCGTCCCAGCTTCTTTCGAAGCACCGAATGAGCCCGCTAACGATCCAAACGATCCCGAGCTCGCAGACAGTCTGGGGCTTGCTGATCCTCAAGAGATCGATGAAGGTAACTGCTGCGTGCTTGCCGCGCTCGACCACACAGAGGTCATCGACGCTGCGAACATCGAAGTTGCCGCCGCCAATCAGCCCGTCCGCAAGTCGGCCATCATCGCATTTCCTGAATCCATCGAAGTCGTCTTTTTGCCATCGGGCGAGGTCGTGGCCCCAACACTGCTCACCTTGTTGGGCGCCAAGAATACTCGAAACGAAATTAAAAAGGTCACGGTTGTCGACCCTGCAACCACCGCCAAGCTGCGTCTATACGCCGTTGCTCCAGACGGAGGCAAGACCTTGGAATTCGATGGTGACACACTCCTAGCCTGGCGACGTCTGGACATTATGCAAGACGTCTCGTATCAGATCGAACTCGAAGGGTTTGATCGTGCCCGCGATGCCAATATCATCGCCGCGGCTATTGAATCCCCACAGCGGCTTATGACACTGCGCTTTGACTACTATCCCTATGTCCCGACAACCACCTGAGGCTTAAATGCTGCGCATCATTCCTAACACCACTTATATAACGTATTAGATGAGTCGCGATGTGCCTCGCATTTCGTTCTGCTACGATTGCCACGTTGGCATCAATACAGGAGGGCTCATGCCGGGCTTGGGAACAATCATCAACGTTGTGCTTTTAGTTGCGGGCGGTCTTTTGGGATTAGCGGGCGGCCGCTTCATTACACCGCGCATCCAAGACACGCTCATGAAAGCATCGGGGCTGTGCGTCCTGTTTATCGGCCTTGGCGGCACCATGCAAAAGATGCTCATCATCGATGGAAAGGCGCTGGCGACCACCGGTACCACCATGCTCATTGTCTCGTTCGCCCTCGGCTCGCTCATCGGCGAGGCCATAAACCTGGAAGCCGGCATCGAAAACCTGGGCGAATGGCTCAAGCGCAAAACCGGCAGCGAGGGAGACAACGAGTTCACCAATGCCTTTGTCTCGACATCGTTGACCGTCTGTATCGGTGCCATGGCTATCGTGGGATCAATCCAAGACGGCCTGCTCGGCGACTGGTCCACGCTCGCCCTCAAGGGAGCGCTGGACTGCATCATCGTCTGCACCATGACGGCCTCACTCGGCCGCGGCTGCATCTTCTCCGCCCTTCCCGTTGCCGTATTCCAGGGAACGATTACGCTGTTTGCCGGCGCGCTCTCCCCCATCATGACCGCCGCCGCCCTCGACAGCCTATCGCTCGTGGGCTCTATGCTCATCTTCTGCGTCGGCGTCAACCTCATCCGTCCTCAGACCTTTCGCACGGCCAATATGCTCCCCTCCGTTGTCATAGCCGTCATCTATGCCCTCCTGTTCTAAATCTATCTACGTAACGGTATCTCGAACACCTGTTTGATGCTGTGCTATGATATGAGGTCACCGAAGCTGCGTTAGAAGAGGAGAGACGGTGGCCGACCAGGACATCAAGATGCTCATCGAGCGCATTATGGCCGAGGCCCGGACCCATCAGTCCGCCCGCTTCTCAAACGAAATCTATGCTGACGAGCCGATTCTCAAGACCGGTCGTCAGATGCAGAACTTCCTCCCCGACCAGTACCGCAAGATGCGCGAAATATCACGCTGGCAAGAGGATCCCAAAGGCGGCGCGGGACGTTGGCTATCGGAGGCGGAGCTCTTTTACCGCCAAGGCCTGCTGATGGCCGACTTCGAGGACGATTGCCCCTACAACGGCACCTTTAAGTCGTACTTTCCCACCTACAATGCCATGAGCGATCGACAGTTGCGCGGCTACTTTACCTGGCGTGCCCAAGTGCGCCGCGGCAATATCGAGGAGACATCGACCTCGTTTGCTTTTCTTTATCTTTACGAATTGATCTGCGGCATTGGCGTTGATGACCCGCTCGATGGCTTTAGCAAGATCAAGGCCTTTTGGGATGCCTATCGCGCCTTTGAACCCGGCATCGATCGGTTCGCACGCGTGTGGCTGCAGGACTACGCCGTATTCCACGGACTCGACCCCAAGCTACTTCTCGACTCTAAAACCGTCGCATTCGACAACGCCCTCATCGAGCTGCGCCGCGCAGCACGAGACCTTGTACCCGCGCCGGCGCCGTCGGACCTGCCGCCTGCGCGTCGCAAGACCTCCGAGCCCACGCTTCCCCTTCCGCCCGATGAGGCGCATGAGGAGCGGCTCATGGCTGCCATCGACGCACTCTCGACGTACAACCTGAATAACTCACGGCTCGACCGTTCCCACCATCGCGACCTGCGCCACGTGGCATGCGCCGTGTATGTCCGTATGGCGCGCTACTATGACACGCACCGAAAGACCGGCATCGTAGCGAGCTTGTTTGGGGAGGAGACGGCCATGCCCTACACCATGTTTGCCTCGGCCGTGTTCTTTGCGCCCGAGCGCCACGAGGACTGTGAATATCGCCTGGACCCCATTCACATCTACCGCTGCCAAAATGGCTTTTGGGAATGTATGCGCATCCACGGCAGCAGACAAAAAAGTAGCAAGCTCGGCGAGATGATGCGCGCTTGTGATCAGCGCCTGCGCTTGGCACTGGATCCCGGCCATCCCCTTAAGGAAGAGAAGGTTCCCAAATATCTGGCTAAGATTATCGACGACGAGATCACGGCATGGCTTTCATGGGATGCCGCGCATCAGCCCGTCAAGATCGATATCGACCTGAGCCAGCTGGGGCACATTCGGAGCGCCGCCGCACAAACGCGCGAGGCGCTTTTGATCGACGAGGAGCGCGAGGACGACGCGCTTGCGGATGTCGAGGCGGCAGTTGCCGAACGACGGGAAGCCGAGCCCGTGGCCGACACGATCGCCGAGCCAGTCGCGACGACCATGCAGCAGGACGAGGCTAGCGAGCCGACCATCTCCACCGAGCAGTTTGGCGTCGTAGCCCCGCTCCTCGCACCAGCGCCCACGCCCGCCGACACTGCGTCCGCACTCGATCCCGCCGCAGACGCCTTTCTTCAAGCACTACTCGAGCAAAACGCAGCGCAGACGGCATCGGCGGTGGAGAGGTCGGGACAGAGCGAGGACATGCTCGTCGACAGCATCAACGAAGCGCTCTTTGACCTGGTGGGCGACACCGTTATTGAATTTGGCCCAGAAGGACCGCAAATTATCGAGGACTACGAAGCAGACGTGAGAGGATACTTAGACCATGAGTGATACCGCATCCGCAGCACCCCGCGTGCCCAAGCGCGTCGCCGCCGTCATTCTCAACTCGCTCAAGGGCGGCGTTGTCCCGCGCATCGGCCTTCCCTATATCACCGTGGGGCGAGAGGTCGAGATTCGCGCTCTGCTCACCGACCTGAGCCTCATCGCCGATGGCGGCGCAAGCTTCCGTTTCCTAGTCGGTCGCTACGGCGCCGGCAAGAGCTTTTTGCTCCAGACGATCCGCACGCACGCCATGGGCGAGGGATTCGTCGTGGCCGATGCCGACCTATCCCCTGAGCGCCGTCTGCAGGGCGGCCAGGGACAGGGCCTTGCCACCTACCGTGAGCTCATCCGCAACATATCGACCAAGACGCGCCCCGAGGGCGGTGCGCTCAACCTTATCCTGGATCGCTGGGTCGCCTCGTGTGCCGATGCCGACGAGTCTGCCGTCAATGCCCAACTGGCCCCACTCGAGGAAATGGTCCACGGCTTCGACTTCGCCCGCATGCTCCGCCGCTACCGCGCGGCCGTATCCGAGGGCGACGAAGAAGCTATGAGCCGCGTGACCAAATGGATTCGCGGCGAGTACCGCACCAAGAGTGAGGCACGCGCCGAGTTGGGCTCCTCGACCATCATCAGCGATGACGACTGGTACGACTACGTCAAGCTCATTGCGCGCTTTTTGGTCTGCAGCGGCTACAAGGGCATGCTGGTGCTCATCGACGAGCTCGTGAATCTATACAAGATTCCCAACGCGATTACGCGCCAATATAACTACGAGAAGATCCTGACCATGTACAACGACACGCTCCAGGGCAAGGCGCAGTACCTGGGCATGATCATGGGCGGCACGCCAACCTCCATCGAAGACCGCCGCCGCGGCGTCTTTTCCTACGAGGCCCTGCGCAGCCGTCTCGCTCAAGGCCGTTTTGCGCGCGATGATCTCAAAGACATGCTCGCGCCCATCATCCGCCTGCAACCGCTCACCTACGAGGAGCTGCTGGTGCTCATCGAAAAGCTCATGCAGATCCATGCCGGCTACTTTGGCTGGACGCCCACGCTTACCGAGAACGACTTGGTAGACTTCCTCAAGATTGAGTTTGGCCGCGTGGGGGCCGACACGCACCTGACGCCCCGCGAGGTCATCCGCGACTTTATCGAGCTGCTCGATATCCTGTGTCAAAACCCCGATGCCAACGTGGCCGAGTTGCTGCAAAGCGTCGGCGGCGACGCGTTGGCGCCGGCAGCCGCAACAGACGACACCGGCACCGCAGACGACGACCGCAACTTCGCCGAATTCACCATCTAACCTGCCAAAAAAGGACAGGTTATTTTGGCAGTTTTTATCCGGGCAAACGTTGAAGCAGTAATGCAGCAAGCCACTGCCCACCGCGTTGAGAGTTTCGCTTTTGAGAGGAGGCCCCGTGAACGCCTTTGACCGCTACGCCCCATTTATCCAAGACTTCATCTACTCCCACGATTGGGAGAGCCTGCGCTCCATTCAGGTTGCGGCGGCAGATGCCATCTTTAACACGCAAGATAATGTACTCCTGACGGCATCCACAGCTTCCGGCAAAACCGAAGCGGCCTTCTTTCCCATCCTGACCGAGTTTTGGGAGAACCCGCCCGCAAGCGTTGGCGCCCTCTACATCGGCCCCCTCAAGGCACTCATCAATGATCAGTTCGTCCGTCTCAATGACCTGTGCGGAGAAGCCAACATCCCCGTCTGGCACTGGCATGGCGACGTCTCGCAATCGCACAAGGCTAAGCTCATCAAAAAACCGAGCGGCATCCTTCAGATTACGCCCGAGTCGCTCGAGGCACTCCTGATCCATAAGCATATGGCGATCCCGCGCATGTTCTGCGACCTGCGCTATGTGGTCATTGACGAGGTCCATTCGCTTATGCGCGGCGATCGAGGCGGGCAGACGCTCTGCCTTATTGAGCGCCTGTCGCGCATGGCAGGCGTGCAGCCCCGTCGCATTGGCCTTTCCGCTACCATCGGCGACCCCGAGCGCACGGGCGCTTTTCTCTCACAGGGAACGGGACGCGACTGCGTTATCCCCCGTTTTGAGGAGCCGCGCCGCGTGTGGCGCATCTCCATGGAGCACTTCTACAACTCGGGTCCTCAGGCACAGCAGCGGGGATTCGAGAGCATGGGTCCTCAAGAGGCCGAAGTGCTTGCGTGCGAGCGCATTGAGGCAGCGGCACCCGCGGCACTGCCCGCATCCGGACAAGACATGCGTCACAGCGGACAGCTCACACAAGAGGAGCGCCGTCAACGTCGTGAGCGGGCACGGGGCAAGGCCGCTCCCAAGGACCGCCAAACTTCCTCGGCCCCCGAGGGCGAAGTCGACATCCCACGAGCGACCGAGCAGGCGCTTCTCAACCCCACCGACACGGCGCCCGACAACGCCGACCCCGGTATGGGCTATATCTTTGAGCATACGCGTGGCCGCAAGTGCCTGGTCTTTGCCAACTCGCGCGAGGAGGCAGAGGCTGTGTGCTCCATGTTGCGCAGCTACTGTGAAAGCCGGCACGAGCCAGACCGCTTCCTTATCCATCATGGCAACCTCTCGGCATCGCTGCGCGAGACGGCCGAGGAGCTCATGCGCGACGAGGAACAGGCACAGACAACCGTCACCACCTCCACGTTGGAGCTCGGCATTGATATCGGTCGCCTGGAGCGTGCCTTCCAGATCGATGCACCGTTTACCGTCAGCTCCTTTTTGCAGCGCATGGGGCGCACAGGCCGCCGCGATCTTCCGCCCGAGATGTGGTTTGTCATGCGCGAGGAGGAGCCCGAGCCGCGCACGATGATGCCCGAAACGATACCCTGGAAGCTCCTGCAAGGCATCGCGCTCGTACAACTCTATCGCGAGGAAAAGTGGGTCGAGCCGCCCGAGCTCGATCGACTCCCCTACAGCCTGCTCTATCACCAGACCATGTCGACCCTCGCCAGCGCCGGCGAACTCACACCGGCCGAGCTTGCTCAGCGTGTGCTCACGCTGAGCTATTTCCACCGCGTCTCGGCCGATGACTATCGCGTACTGCTGCGCCACCTCATCAAGATCGACCACATCCAGGTCACCGAGGGCGGTGGGCTCATCGTGGGCCTCGCGGGCGAGCGCGTCATCAACAACTTTAAGTTCTACGCTGTGTTCCAGGAAAACGAGGAGTTTACCGTTCGCAGCGAATCGGCCGAGCTGGGCACGATCGTCAATCCCCCACCGCCCGGTGAGCGCATCGCTATCGCCGGACACTGCTGGATTGTCGAGGAAGTGGACTGGAAGCGCCATACCGTCTTTGCCACGCAGGTCAAGGGCCGTGTGCCGGCCTACTTTGGCGACTGCCCCGGAGATATCAATACGCATGTACTCGAGCGCATGCGCAAGGCGCTCAACGAGCACGCGGCATATCCGTACCTCATGGGTAACGCGCGGGCACGCCTCGCACAGGCTCGTCATACCGCCGAGATTTCGGGCGCGGGAACCAAGCCGCTCATTAACCTGGGCGGCGACACCTGGGTGCTCTTCCCCTGGTTGGGAAGCTACGCCTTCCTAGCACTCGAGCGCATGCTTAAAATCAAATGCGCCGCTGAGCTGGGACTTCGCGGACTCGACCCGTCACGCCCGTACTTTATGCAGTTTAAGATGAAGGCCGACGAGGAGACGTTCTTTGAGGTGCTCGCCGCCGAGGTCGAAAAGGACTTCGACCCCATCGAGCTCGTCTATCCCGGCGAGGTGCCTTATTTTGATCGCTACGACGAGTACGTTCCCGAGGAGCTTGTGCGCAAAGGCTTCGCCGAAGGCGTGCTCGACATCGAGGGCATGAAGCAGCGCGTCCTCAGCTGGCGCGACCACACATAAGACGGGACTGACTATTCCCAATAGGCTAGTCGTGGAGAGCAGTGCCGAGGAAGTCGGCATCGAAGGGCACGGCTTCGGCAAAGGCGTAGTCGCCGTCGCTGGCGATGAGCAGGTAGTTTTCCTCGCCGCCAAACTCCGCATCGCCACATGGCACCACCCAGGCGTGGTCGAACACCTCGAGTGCCGTGTCAGCGCAGTCGCGCAGGAACGACACATCGCTCCCCTCGCTTGCGCTCACGATATTGGCCACGTAGATACCCCCGGGGTTCAGGCTGCCTCGCACCAAACGCAACGCCTCAACCGTCGCCAGCTCGCGCACGGGCTCGTCACCGCCAAAGCAATCGCTCACGACCACGTCGTAGCGACGATGGCCCACGCTCGTCACGCCCAGGTACGAGCGAGCCTCAGCGGTAATCACTCGCAGGCGATCGCCCACCGTGCGCTCCAGCTCGTCCAGGTAGAACCAACGGCGCGCCAGTCGCGTAATCTCGGCATCGTACTCAATGACGTCCATGCGCAAGCTCTCGTGCGACATCAGCGCAAACTTGGGATAGGCAAACCCGCCGCCGCCCAGCATGAGCATACGGTCGATACCATGCCCGTAAGCATCACGCATTGCGTCCTCGGCCTCAAACACATCGTCAAATGCACGATAGTACGCAAAGACTGGCTCCGCCCAACGATCGCCAACATAGCTCGCGCTTTGGTAGACGCCGCCCTGTACGAGCACGCGGACCTCGTCACCGCTCTCGTCGTGCACACGCTTCACACGTGCCAACCCGTTGCGGGTACGTGCGACCTGCAAACAGGCAGCACGAACAGCGACGGCGGCCGCACCAAGCGCCGCGGCTCCCAGGGCGACGCCGGCAACAACGCCAGCGGAAACACTCGGCTTGTTCATCTAGAGCTCCTTTTGCAGATAGAGACCATGGTCGCAAAAACCCAGGTGGCGATAGTACTCGCGCGTACCGATCGCGCTGATCACGTTGATGTGCGTATACCCCGCATCCCGAGCAATCTGGCACGCACGCTCTACGAGCAGACGCCCCAGGCCGTGATGCTGAGCCGCCTGGCCCTGATCGCCCACACGTGCCGCCATACCATAAACGTGCACCTCGCGAATCATCGCCTCCTCCGGCCCCGTCGGCAGCTCGTCCGCGTGCGCGGCAACAAACGAACGGTCGGGCAGCGACAGGCGCAAAAAGCCGGCGATCTTGCCTTCGGGCGTCACCCACTGCAAAAAGCGTTCGCACGTCACTGGCGTCTCGTACGCCACCTCCTCGTCAAGGATCAGCTCATCCAAGTCGGCACCCGCCGTGCTGATCTCGCGATAGCGAATCTCACGCACCGTCGCGCCTTCTCCACGAGCCGACAAGCGGTTCTCGACGAGCTGACGTAGGTTGGGCTTCTTGTTGCCCACCATAATGTCGTCGGAGCTAAAGTCGCGAATCATGCGACTGATGCGGCAGAACGCCGGCGTCACCACGATGTCGTCGGCCAACACATCGAGCAGCTCGTCCTCGGTATAGGGGCGCCACTCGCCACGCTCGTAACAGCCCACCAGACGCGAGCCCTCGATGAGCGCACACGGGTAGACCTTGACCTCGTCGGGCATAAAGGCGCCCTCGGTCATAAAGCGCTCGTAGTCACGCTTGTCCCCCTCGGGCGTGGCGCCCAGCAAGTTGAGCATAAAATGCGCATGGATCTTAAAGCCAAACAGGCGCGCAAGCGAAAACGCCCGCCCAATCTGCGCCACCGAAATGCGACGCTCGTTGATATCGAGTAGATGCTGGTCAAGGCTTTGGATGCCCATCTGTATCTTGGTGCAGCCCAGGCGGCGGATGAGCGTAAGCGCCTGCGGCGTTACGGTATCGGGGCGCGTCTCGATAACGAGTCCCACCACGCGATGCTTCGCCGTCTCGTTGATGCGCTGCTGACGCTCGAGCTCCTCCATCGTTGCCGTCTGCCACTCGGTGACCTCGCCCCACGGCGTACCGGGGCCGTACAGACGACGCACCGCGCGGTTATAGCCGCCCACGGCAGCATCCACACGCTCCTGCTCGTCGGCAACGCCGGCAGCGAGCTTGGCCTCGTCTGTCGCAATGCCGGCAGCCCGATAGCACTCGCGGCGCTCTGTTACCACCGGCGGCAGGGCATCGGCGGGAGCGTCATCGAGCAGGCGCCCCGCCTCAGCACGGCTGATGCCCGGACGCGCCAACATGGGGTTTGCCGCCACGCCGGCGACGGCATCGTCATTGAGCGCACGGAAAAGCTCGGACATAAACCACGTCTGATACCCTTGCGGATAGTCGCTCCAGGTGCCACCGAGCACGATAAGCTCGATCTTGTCGATCGCATGCCCCATCTGCGAAAGTGCGGTCAGGCGAGCGCTCACCTGCAAATACGGGTCAAAGCAATTTTGTTCCGCACGGGCGCACGCCGGCTCGGCGTGCAGATAGCTTTTGGGCATGCGCAGATCGTTGGGGCAAAACAGACAATCGCCCGAGCACGGCCACGGCTTGGTGATGACGGTAATGGTCGCCACGCCCGAAGCCGTGCGGCGCGGCTTCATGCGCAGCACCTGCAGCAGCTGACGCTCCAGCTCGGCATCGACATTCCATCCAGCCCAACGAGCCGGCTTCTCACGTTTAACCCGCTGGTAGAACGGCAGCAGACGGCGCTTGGCCAGATCTCGTTTGTCGGCACCCTCACGGCGCGCCTCGGCATGTATCAGTTTGACGAGCGCCTTGTCGTCCACGGTCTCACCGCGACGCAGAGCCTCGAGTATGTTCAAAATAATCTGTTCCATGCCCCCATTGTAAAGGCAAAGGCGCCGGAGCCAGTCACGGCCCCGACGCCTCCATCAAAGAGCATGCCTATATGCACCGATCTCCGAAAACCGCATGTCACACCGATTCGAACGACATGTCGCCCGAACCGACCTTAAAACGATACGTTGCAGACTTGTCACCGTTGTCAAATTCAGCATTCAATATGGTCTCACCATCGTAGCCAAGCGGAAGGAAATCGCTCTCAAAGTCACCGCTGTCCACGGTGAGGCTCGCCTTAAAACCCGTAGAGTTCGGAACCGTTATCTCCACATCACCCGAGCCCACGCTTACGTCCATCGACTTCGCGGGGGCCTGGTAGAGCTCGAACGCCACATCGCCCGAACCGACCTCGGCATCCAAGGTGTCGGTTACGGTGCCCGCAAACTCAACGTCTCCCGAGTCCAAAGTCAGGTTGAGGTCATGACACGCAATGTCCGTGACCGTTAGATCGCCCGATCCTACATTCGCTGTAATGCCCACCATGTTATCGGCAACATCCCGCGGCAGCTCGATGGTGACCGAACGATCGATAGCGCGCTCGTCATCGCAGTCGAACTGGCTAATCGTGAGTGTAGAACCCTTGACCTCGGCCAGATTCTGAGTGGCAGCATCGTAGGTAGCTACCCCCTTTGCAACACGACCGCTCTCGATGACACGCACCTGCCCGCCGGAAACGCACTTGATCTCAACCTCACCCGATGTCACATCCAGGTCAAGGGACTGGAATGAGTCGGCATCAAACGTTTCGCTCGAAAGCTGCCGAGACTGAGCGGAATAGTTACCGCCATCCAAAGAATCGTCCCCGTCAACCACATCGTCCATACCGGACAAACCGGATGCAATATCGCCGAGATCCCACGGGCCATCAAAATGAAACAATATCCGCGAAATGCCAAAGACAAGCCCAATGATGAGTACAAACGCCCCGATACCAACGCCCAAGCGTACCTTGGATTCATGCGAAAGCTTCATCATTCATCACCCTCTTTGGCAATCGGCTCAGCGGTGGTCGCGGTAGCCACGTCAGCATCAACCGAAGCGGAAACATTCTGAGCCCTAGTTGTCACCGGCGCCGGACCAACCTGGATATTCCCACGCGCCCAATCGCCATCGAGCGCACGCGCCACCCAGTGATAAATGGGAATCGTAAAGAAGATCAGCGCGGCCAAGGGGCCAGCACCAAACGAGAACATCAGCAAAAAGAACAGCAGCCAACACACGGCCCAATACGGGAACGACTGGAACGGGCCCTTCACCGGAGTCGAGCCAACTGCGCCGCCACTCGTCGCCTGCGCCGTAGCAGCATTGGCGGCCTGCGCACTCCAGCTTGCCGCTTGTGCCGCCTTGGCCGCAGCATCACTCGCCTGTGTTGCCGCCTCGGTGGCACGTGCCGCCGCCTCATGGGTGCGTGCGCGCTCTGCCGCCTCGGCCTCGCGCTGGCGGGCGCGGTCCTCGTTCTCAAACTCGATATCGTCCTCGATCTCATCGCTCGGATTGAGCAGCTCGTCCAGGCTCACGCCATAGAGCTTGGCGAGCGAGATCAGGTTCTCGGTATCGGGCGAGCTCTCCGCGCGCTCCCATTTGCTGACCGCTTGGCGCGACAGTCCCAGCTTTCGTGCCAGCCCTTCTTGACTAAAGCCTTTGCTGCGGCGAAGGTCGGCGAGCCGCTGCGCAGTTTCTACATTCATGGTTCCTCCTATGTGATGCCAGCCGTGCCGCCGGACCGTTTTTGTTCTTAAGGCGCCTTGCACAGTTAAAAATCTATCCGCCACCGCCAAAAGCACGCCACCTATTCTAGTGAGATTTTTGACAACCGGCGGTTGCGAGTGCATATGAGCTGCGGAAATGTGTCCAAACAAAGCAATGACCCGTAGCTTGGTTGTCCCCGTTGCGGCGTTAACGGTAGTATGGTCGTACTGTTTATTCCGCACCGCCAACGGAGGGAGTTCCGCGCCGTGAACCGCGATTTCGCCTCATCGCTCATCCAGCTCAACAACACGTTCTATCGCGAGCACTCCGCCTCCTTCTCCGATACGCGCCAGGCCCCGTGGCCCGGCTGGGTGCGCACCATGGACATTGCGCTCGAACAGCTCGACGTCGCCACAATCGAGCATCCCGTCCGCGTCTTCGATCTCGCCTGCGGCAATATGCGATTCGAGAACTTTGCCGCCGGCGGCGCACTTGCCGCCAAGGGCGTCGACGGCGCAAACCCCTCGGCAGATGCCAGCTGCCCGTTTGAGTTCTATGGTGTCGACTCGTGCCAAGACCTGGCCATCGATGCACATGGCCACGCGCTACGCATTCCCAACCTGCACTTCCAGGAACTCGATGTGCTCGATGCCCTCATGAAGCTCAACCCCGCCGAGACACCCGACGCGCTTTTCGACGCCCCGCTCGCCGACATCTCGGTCTGCTTTGGCTTTATGCACCACGTGCCGTCGTGCGAGTACCGCGTACGCGTGCTCGACGCCCTGGTGCGGCAGACGCGCCCGGGCGGCATCATCGCCATCAGCTTTTGGGAGTTTATGAACGACGAGCGCATGGCGCGCAAGGCCGTTCGCGCCGAAGCCCGTGCCGAGCTCACCCCACCGTTTGAGGGTTACGATTCCGCGCAGTTTGAAGCCGGCGACCACCTCATTGGCTGGCAAAACGACCGCCACGCCTACCGCTATTGCCATCACTTTGACGATCAGCAGATCACCGATCTGGTGCGCGGCGTCCGTACGTTCTACAAGAGCGGCGAGGTCCCCGTGCGCGAGCTTGAGCGCTTCCATGCCGACGGTCGCAGCGGCGAGCTCAACCGCTATGTGATTCTCAAGCGTCTGTAGGCACCGACAACTCGTCGTCGAGCCGCATCGCATCTTTCGGGCAAGCTATGCCCACCCTTTTTCAACCCATTGACGGAACGCGCAGCCATGCGTTCCATACTTATGACCAAGGAGCCTCATGGGAGCCGTCCACGTTCGCACGCCTAAGAACTTTGTGCTCGAGGAGCGCCTGGAGCGCTACGCCGATGCGATTGAGACAAACCCCGAGGCCTATGCCGGAGATTGGCGCGAGGCCTGTGCGCCCGCAGGCAGCAAGCCCTTCGAACACCTTCACCTGGATCTTGGCTGCGGCAAGGGAACGTACCTTGTAGAGCGCGCGGCCCACGAGCCAAACACGCTCTTTATCGGCATGGACCAGGAGCCCATCTGCATCGCCTATGCCGCGCAGAAAATCTGTGAGCAGGAACTGACCAACGCACTCGTCCTGCCCCGAGGCGCCGCATCGCTGCCGCAGCTGTTTGCCGCAGGCGAGCTCGATGCCATCACCATTAACTTTCCCACGCCGCAGCCCAAGGCCAAGTACGCCAAAAAACGACTCGTCCATGTCGACCATCTGATGCTCTATCGCCCGCTCCTTGCAGCCGGCGCCACCGTCACGCTGCGCACCGACAGCAAGCCATTGCGCGATTACGCCCTGGGACAGTTTGCCGCGGCCGGCTACGACACACTTTGGGTAAGCGAGGACGTTCGCCGCGACCATCCCGAGCATCCCGAGACCGAATATGAATGCCGCACGCGCGAGATGGGTGCCGTCGTCTATGGCATTTGTGCCACACCCGGCGCGCAGCCCAGCGATGAACAGCTTACGACGGGCCGCATGCAGGAGCAAAGCCTTGCCTGCTACCTGCCCGAAAACCTCGATGAGCTCACCTATGTACCTCTGGGCATGGAAGAGGCCGTCGAGAACTTTAAAAACCGCGCCCGCAAGGGCAAGAAGCGCTTACCGCAAGAGTCCTAGGGGCTTCTTATGGTCGCGGCGTCGGCAAACAAGCGCAAATAGGCGCCAGCGAACGACCCTCAAGCCTAAGTGAGTAGACTTTTTTGCAATAGCCAGGCACAACCCGCATAACGAAAACTAAAGCCGCAGATAGAGCCCTTGCGCGAAAGCCATGTGCTCGCGACATCGCAAAAAGTCTACTCACTTAGCTGGCAACCGCACCAAACGGCCGGACAGACCGCCCATTTCCTGCATTTTCTCGTACGCTGGCACCCCACGCCGCCGCTACGCCATAATAGTTGGCGGACAATCGCGAGAGAAAGTAACCATATGGCACAGACCACGACAGATACCGCCACCGGCGCCGTCTCCGGCGCCGGCGCCGCCAGCTCATTCTCGGGCGGCACGGGAACCGAAGCCGAGTTTGGCTCGCTCGGCGCGCTCTCCCCCACCTGGTGGGAGCCCGAGGACGGCAGCGAGCCCGAACCGTGGCTCACGCCCGATCAAGCCTTCGAACGTTTCTTTGAATGGACGAGCGACCGCGGCATTGAGCTGTGGGATCACCAAGAAGAGGCCCTCATGGACCTGGCAGCCGGCGATCACGTCATTTTGGGCACGCCGACCGGATCGGGCAAGTCGCTCGTCGCGCTGGGCATGCTCTTTATGGGCATGGCACAGGGCAAACGCTGCTACTACACGGCTCCTATCAAGGCTCTGGTCAGCGAGAAGTTTTTCGACCTGGTACAGGTGCTCGGCCGCGATAACGTCGGTATGATCACCGGCGATACGCATATCAACACCAAGGCGCCCGTCATCTGCTGTACGGCCGAAATCCTTGCCAACGATGCACTCCGCGAGGGCGAGGGCGCCGACGTGGGCTGCGTGGCCATGGACGAGTTCCACTACTTTGCCGACCCCGACCGCGGCTGGGCCTGGCAGGTGCCGCTGCTCACCCTGCCCCACACGCAATTCATGCTCATGAGCGCCACGCTCGGCGATGTCACTGCCATCGCCGCCTCACTCGAGGAACACACCGGCGCTACCTGCGACTTGGTCGTCGATGCCCCGCGCCCCGTCCCGCTGAGCTACGACTATGTAACGACCTCGCTCGAGGGCACCGTCGAGCTCGCGATGCGCCGCGGCGAGGCCCCGCTCTATATCGTGCACTTTAGCCAGGATGCCGCACTTGCGACGGCACAGTCGCTCGCCAATTTTGGCATCGCCAGCAAGGAGCAGCGCGAGGCTATTAAGGAAGCTGCCAAAGGCACGAGCTTCTCGACGGCCTTCGGCAAGATCCTCAAGCGCCTGCTTGGATGCGGCGTCGGCGTGCATCATGCTGGAATGTTGCCGCGCTATCGCCTGCTGGTCGAGCGCTTGGCGCAGCAGGGCCTGCTGCCCGTCATTTGCGGCACCGATACGCTCGGCGTCGGCATCAACGTGCCCATCCACACCGTGGTCCTCACCGCGCTCACCAAGTTCGACGGCTACAAGATGCGTCGCCTGCGCGCACGCGAGTTCCATCAGATTGCCGGTCGCGCCGGCCGTTCGGGCTTCGATACCGAGGGCATGGTCATCGCCGAAGCCCCGGAGCACGAGATCGAGAACGCCAAGCTCATGGCCAAGGCGGGCGACGACCCCAAGAAGCTCCGCAAGATTAAAAAGAAAAAGGCCCCCGAGGGCTTTGTCACCTGGAACAAACAGACCTTTGAGCGCCTGATCGAAACGCAGCCCGAAACGCTCAAGCCGCGCCTGCGCATCACACACTCCATGGTGATTAGCGTGGTCGAGCAGGGCGGCGATGCCCGCGCCCGCGTGCACGACCTCATCGAGACAAGCCTGCAGACCCCCGAGGAAAAAGCCAAGCTCGAGGTTCGTGCCGACGAGATCTTCGCCACGCTCATCGATTCCGGCGTCGTCGTTCGCACCGAGGTGCCACTCACGCCCGACGCCCCGACTGACGCCGCACCAGACATCGACTATGCACTGACGGTCGACCTGCCCGAGGACTTTGCGCTCGATCAGCCGCTCTCGCCGTTTTTGCTTGCCGCGTTGGAGCTACTCGACCCCGAGAGTGAGACCTATACCATGGACCTCATCTCGATGGTCGAGGCCACGCTCGAGGACCCCAAACAGGTATTGCGCGCACAGGAGCGCGCCGCGCGCGACCGCGCGATGGCCGCAATGAAGGCTGACGGCGTGGAGTACGAGGAGCGCTTGGAGCGCATCCAGGATGTCACCTATGAAAAGCCGCTCGAGGACCTGCTCGACGCCGCCTTTGATAAGTACTGCCAGGAAGTGCCCTGGGCCAACGACTATCAGCTCTCGCCCAAGAGCGTCCTGCGCGACATGCTCGAAAGCGCGAGCGACTTTAAGGGCTATATCCAGAAGCTCGGCATCGCCCGCTCCGAGGGCATCCTGCTGCGCTACCTAGCCGAGGCCTACCGCTCCCTCGATCGCACCGTGCCCATTGAGAAGCGCGACGAGCGTCTGCGCGACATCATCTCGTGGCTGGGCTTTGTGGTGCGCTCGGTCGATTCGAGCCTGGTGGACGAGTGGGAGAACTCCGGCAACCCGGCAGCCCTCGATGCCGCACCGCCGCGGGGCATCGACGAGGTCGTTGCGGACCGCCGAGGCTGTACGCTGCTGGTGCGCAACGCACTCTTCCGCCGCGTGACCCTTGCAGCCCGCGAGCGCGTTCGCGACCTGGGCGAGCTCGACGACGACTGGGGCATGAGCGAGATCCGCTGGCAAAAAGCACTCGACGCTTACCACGAGCAGCACGAGGAAATCCTCACCGACGGAGATGCCCGCAGCGCCGCGATGTTTTCCATCGACGAGTCCGACGAGAAGACCGCGCACGTATGGCACGTGCACCAGATCTTTGCTGACGAGGATGGCGACCACGACTTTGGCATCATGGGCGATGTCGATCTGGACGCCACGCAAGACGGCGGCGAGGTCATCTTCAAGAACTACCGCGTCGGCTTTATTGAGGACCTGCTCGAGGACTAGCCGTACATACTGAAACGAAACGGAGCGGGGCCGCTGGCAACATCGCCAGCGGCCCCGCTTTTGCACTATGCGCTATGCCTTACTCGGCATCCTCAACCTCATACGAATCCGCCTCGGCGGGCTCATCGTTTGTCTCTAGCGCAGCCCCGCGCGCCCCGTCAAACGCCGCCTTCATGGTCTTGTTGCCCCACGTGAGCTTTCGAATGGTGAGCTCATCGGCCTTATTGTGGGCCAGACGCAGATTCTCGGTACTGCGACGCAGGTCGTCCTTGGTCTTCTCGAGCTGCTTAATGGCGGCATCGATCTCCTTGATCGCCGACTCGAACTGCTTGCTCGCCAGGTTGTAGTTGCGCGAGAAGCCGTCCTTGAACTTCTCCATCTTGGCTTCGAAGTTCGTGACGTCGATATTCTGCTGCTTGTACTCCGCCAACTCCTGCTTATAGCGCAGCGAACCCATGGCAGCGTTGCGAAGAAGCGTGATCATGGGAATAAAGAACTGCGGGCGGATCACGTACATCTTCTCATAGCGGTAACTCACGTCGACGATACCCGCGTTATAGAGCTCGCTCTCGGGCTCGAGCAGCGTGCAGAGCACCGCGTACTCACAGCCTTTCTGGCGACGATCGTGATCGAGTTTCTTAAAGAAGTCCTCGTTTTTATGCTTGGTCGCGGTCTCGTCGTTCTCGTTTTTCATCTCGAACATAATCGAAATGACCTCGTTGCCGCTCGCGTCGCACTCGCGGAAGATAAAGTCGCCCTTGGTGCCCTCGGACGCATCGTTATCCTTCTCGAAGTACGCGTTAGGAAACGCCGTCATGCGCAGACGGTTAAACTCAGTCTCGCAGTGCTGCTCGAGCGACTCGCCCACCATCTTGGTGGACAGGCGGACCTTCATGTCCTTAAGGCGCTCAATCTCTTCATCCTTGTAGCGGATCAACTCGTCGCTCACGCGCTTGGCCTGCGCAAGCTCAAGCTCGTGGGCTGCCTTGGCCTGTTCCTCACGCGAATCGCGCACCGCCAGCTCACTCGTCAGCTTGGCACGCGCCTCATCGCGCTCTCGCTCCGCCGCGGCGACCGCCTCTGAAAGGTTCATTTTGGCCGTCAGCTCCTGTTCGCGCAGCTGCGCGCGCAGGCCCTCGGCCTCCTGCTCAGACTGAGCCCTTGCGGCGGAAAACTTCTCCTGTACCTTCACTCGATAGTCAGCAAGCGCGCGCTCGCCCTCGCTGCGAGCGGCATCGAGCTCGCGCTGCGACTCAGCCGCAGCAGCGGCAAGCGCCATCTCCTGGGCCTTGTCCGCCGCGGCAAGCCTGGCCTGCAGCTCGGCAATCTGGGCATCACGTGCAGCTAAATCGTTTTGAGCAGCGTTGCGCGCCGCCGACTCGGCAAGCTTGGCTTCGTCATCTTTGCGTCCCAGCTGCGCACGCAAATTGTCGATCTCGCGCTGAAGCTCGGCATTCTCCTTCTGAGCATCGGCACGGGCCTCAACCGCCGCACGCTGGCTTGCGCTCTCGCGCTCTGCGGCAGCGCCCTCGAGCTTGGCGCGCAGCTCGGCAAGCTCGGCATCGCGTTTGGCAACCTCTTGTGCCAACTGCTGAGCTGCAGCGTTCTTCTGCTCGACAAGCTGAGCATTGCGCTGAGACTCTGCCTTTTGTAAGGCAGCCGTCGAACGCGAGCGCTCAAGTTCCAGCGCCTGCTCGCCCTCGCGCTGGACCGCCTTCACACGCTCATCCAGGTCGCGCGAAAACTCGGCATCGCGCACTTGTTTGACGATATCCGCATAGCCAGAAGCATCGACCTTAAAAACTTCGCCGCAATGCGGGCACTTGATCTCGTTCATAGCAGCTCCTCGATGGACGCAAATTTCAACCGACTACACTCTACCGCGCCGCACGGACAAAAAAGGCGCCGCCGCCATAATGGCAACGGCGCCAGAACCACGACAAAGGTGCCCGCCCCCCCTTGTCGCGGTTTGTGCGGTGGTTCGAGAATTACAGTCCAAAGAAGCCGAGGATTTGGTCTCGGCTTACGGGCTTGTAGTCGTTGGCGTCGAGACCGACATCGTAGCGAAAGATAGGGCGCTCGCGATCGCGGTTGCGTGCGTTGGTGCGGTCGCCCCTGCTGTGGATATGTCCATGCAGCATGATGGCGCCGCGCGCCTTGCCATTCCAGCTGAGCATGGGGTAATGGCTCATGACCAGACGATGCCCCTTGGCATAGCCGGGAGCAATCTCCAGGTAATCGCGCACGTCTTCCCAAATCTGCGGTACGTCGGGATCTTCCCAGTCGCCGTCATGGTTACCACGGATGAGCGTCACATTCTTGCATTCGATACGCTCGCGCAGGCGCACCGCCTCTGCCAGGGGCAAACGATAGGTAAAGTCACCCAGGATGTAGAGACGGTCATCCGCAGCCACGCACTCATTGATGGCATCGATGACCTTGCGGTTCATCTCATCGACCGAACCAAACGGCCGGTCCATGTCGTGCAAGATATTCGTATCGCCCAGGTGCAGGTCGGCGGTAAACCACATCATCGTCTCTGTCCTCATTTCGCAACGTGTTCAACTCGTGCTAAGTATACAGACGCAGCGATGCGGCGGTTATCCAAAGAACCCGCCGAACAATCCGCGGCGGCGTTTGTCTTTCTTTTTCGACGCGTCACCCTGAGTTTTCTTGTCCTGTCGCTTCTTACGATCCCGCTCCAACTCATCGTCATCGAGTAGCATATCCCACTCAAACGGATCGTCTGTCAGATCGAACTGGTCGTCATCAAACATGGCCGCCCCCATGCCGACTAGCGAGCATCCACCACATAGAGGCCAACGCGCACCTGGTGCCACGGGCTACGCTCGGGGGCAACCTGCTGCACGCGCGCCTCAAATACGTCCTCGTGGCCGTAATACATCATCAAGGACAGCGGGCCGACCTCGTTTCCCGGAACATAACCGAGCTTGGTGTTGCCGTAGTAGATTGCAACCGCCTCGGAATCATGGGGATTATCGCGCTCGGCACGCAGCGTCAGCTTATCGCCCACTTTAAGATCGCCCAAGACCAAGGCACCGTCGGCATACTGAAATCCCGCGACATGAAACGACAGAAGCACACGTGAAGGCTCGTACATGGCAGCTCCTCTAACGGCCGGATAAACCGGCGCTTAACCGTACTGAGAAGTCTACGAGCCCGTGCGGACACAAATTCATCCTGCCTGCGTCTTTCAATCGCTTGCCGCAACGCTTGCGAGACAGAGCGCTTGCAGATAAGATAGGGGTACGGATGGCACCCGTTGCAGCGGGTCTTGCCAACTCCGATACACGTTTTCATCGTGAGAAGTGGCCGTCTTCGCTTACGCGGGGGCGGCTATTTCATTCGGCCGATAAACAGGCCGAGTTCGATAGCCGCGATTAACAACGCCAGTAACGAAATAACATCGCTTACGTTCATACCAATTCCCTTCTAAAGGGAGTTGGCCCATCCGTACCCCATAGCAGTAGTCTAACGTAAATGACAGGTAATAGGAACACTTGTTCGTATTACCTGCCATTTCCTAATGCACAAACATGCGCACGAATTTGTGCTTCCAGCTTGCGTAGGGCGCATACCGAAACGGCACGTCCAGCCAGGTTGCCTTGTTCACGATGCTCTTCTTGTGGCTAAACGTATCGAAGCTCTCGCGGCCATGGTACTGCCCCATACCGCTCGCGCCCATGCCGCCAAAGCCCATATGGCTCGTAGCCAAGTGCATGATGGTGTCGTTGACGCAGCCGCCGCCAAAGGGCACGTAGCGCACAAAGCGTTGCTGAACCGAACGGTCCTGGCTAAAGATATACAGGGCCAGCGGCGTCGGACGATCCGTAATAAACGCTTCGGCCTCGTCAAGGCTCTCAAACGTCAGCACCGGCAAGATGGGACCGAAGATCTCCTCCTGCATCACGGCGTCCCCAGGCGCCACGCCGTCTAGGATCGTCGGCTCAATCTTGAGCGACGACTCGCGCGCCGTGCCTCCAAGCACGACCTTATCGGGATCGATCAGCCCGCGCACGCGCGCAAAATGCTTAGCATTGACGATATGTCCGTAATCCTCATTGTCGAGTGGATGTTCGCCAAACATGCGACGGACCTCCTCCTTGATGAGGCCCAGCAGCTCGTCGTGCACGCGCGTATCGACCAGCAGGTAGTCGGGCGCCACGCAGGTCTGCCCCACGTTGAGCCATTTACCAAAGGCGATACGCCGTGCCGCAACCTTCAAGTTTGCCGTCGCATCCACGATGCAGGGACTCTTTCCGCCCAGCTCAAGCGTCACAGGCGTAAGGTTTTTACTTGCGCGCTCCATAACGAGTTTGCCGACCGGAACGCTACCGGTAAAGAAGATCTTGTCCCAGTGCTCATCGAGCAGCGCTTCGTTCTCGGCGCGCCCGCCCTCGACAACCGTCACCAGGCGCGGATCAAATGCCTCTTCACAGATTTGCCTGAGCACCGCGCTCGATGCCGGAGCATAGGCGCTCGGCTTGATGACCACGGTATTGCCCGCGGCAAGGGCGCCAGCGAGCGGCTCGAGCGTCAGCAAAAACGGATAGTTCCAGGGCGCCATGATGAGCGTGACGCCATAGGGCACGGTTTGCGTTTTGCACACGCTCACGGCGTTAGCGAGGTCGCACGGACGCAGGCGCGGACGACTCCATCGAACCACGTGAGCGATCTGATGTCGAATCTCGGAAAGCGATGTGCCAATCTCGCACATATAGGCCTCGTCATGCGACTTTCCCAAATCGGTCTTGAGCGCATGAGCGATATCGGCCTCGTGGGCCCGCACCGCATCGCGTAAACTCACGAGCGCGCGACGTCGAGCATCGACATCAAACGTGGCGTGCGTCTTAAAGTAGGCGCGCTGATCGCCGACGATGCGCGCAATTTCCTCGGTGTTCATGGCACCCTCCTAGTTCTCGTCCTCAAACATACCACCCGCGACGACCTCGTACATATGCTCGAGCTCCGAGCGGTCCATCAAAAGTGGAACGGGGTACAGGGGATTGGCCTCGGCATCGGCATGGGCCGCCATTTGCGGAATATCGGAGCGGCGAATACCCGAGACATATTTGGGGATTCCCAGGGCCTCGTTCATGCGGTCGACCCAATCGATAAAGGCCTCGGCCGCAAGACCGTCCTGCGCGGTAGCCGGCGCAATGCCCGCCATGCGAGCAAGATCGGTAAGCTTGGGGGCGGCGGCGTCACCATAAGCGCGAAGCATGTGCGGCAGGATGATCGCGTTGGCCAAACCGTGCGGAATTCCGTATCGGCCGCCTAGACTGTGCGCGATGGCATGAACGTATCCAACATAGGAGCGCGTAAAGGCAACTCCCGCCTTATACGCCGCCGAAAGCATATTGCGACGCGCACGCATGTCGTCGCCATGCTCATAGGCCTCGAGCAAATTGTCGTGGATAAGCTACACCGCCTGTCGCGCCATCTTGCGCGTATAGGGCGTGGTGCTTCGCCCGATAAAGGCCTCAACGGCATGCGTCAGGGCGTCCATGCCCGTCTGCCCCGTAATGGAAGCGGGCAAGCCGCACGTAAACTCGGGGTCGTGCACCGCAAAACGCGGGATGAGCACAAAGTCGTTAATGGGGTATTTATAGTGCGTCTCGTTATCGGTAATTACCGCCGCGAGCGTGACTTCGCTTCCCGTACCGGCGGTAGTGGGAACCGCAATAAGCAGCGGCAGGAGACGGTGGACACGCAACAGGCCGCGCATCTTGTTGATGGGCTTGTTTGGCTGCGCAATGCGTGCGCCTACGCCCTTGGCGCAGTCCATGGCTGATCCTCCGCCAAAGCCGATAATGGCCCGGCAGTCGTTCTCGCGATACAGCGCCGCCGCTTCCTCCACATTCGAGACCGTGGGGTTCGCACGCGTTTCGGCATAGACCGTAGTGCCAATCCCCTGAGCCGTAAGCGCACGCTCGAGTGATGCCGTGAGCCCCAAACGTGCAATACCAGGGTCTGTCACGATAAGGACCTTCTGGATCGAGCGCTTTTGAAGCACCGCGGGCACATCCTCTGCATGCTCCAAAATACGCGGCTCGGTATAGGGCAGGATCGGCAATGCAATGCGAAAAACCGTCTGATATGTTCGGCACCAGGCACGACGGGCTAGATGCATAAAGGAAACTCCTTCATTTGTTGATAGGTCAACATTTGCTCGACCGATTGTACTCAGCGGAGATCGCAGACGGTATGCCAATCGTTAATCAATCAACATCTTCATATCTCAAAATTGTTTTATTAAAAATCATTCCTAATAGGCTTCACATTTGGTTGCATTTATGGATAATAGAACTCGTCAAGACGCACGTCCGGAGAGGGCCCTTACGGGACCGGACGAGCGCACAATCGCCATCGATCGAAAGGATCGAATCATGAAGTTTGTTTGCCCCGTTTGCGGTTATGTGGAAGAGTTCGACGGCGACCAGCTGCCCGAGGACTTCAAGTGCCCCCAGTGCGGCGTTCCCGGTTCTCGTTTCCTGAAGCAGGAGGAGGGCCAGCTCGAGTGGGCTGCCGAGCACGTCGTGGGCGTCGCCAAGATGGAGGGCGTCTCCGAGGACATCGTTGCCGACCTGCGCGCCAACTTTGAGGGCGAGTGCTCCGAGGTCGGTATGTACCTGGCCATGGCTCGCGTCGCTCATCGCGAGGGCTACCCCGAGATCGGCCTGTACTGGGAAAAGGCTGCCCACGAGGAGGCCGAGCATGCCGCCAAGTTCGCCGAGCTCCTGGGCGAGGTCGTGACCGACTCCACCAAGAAGAACCTCGAGATGCGCGTTGAGGCCGAGAACGGCGCCACCGCCGGCAAGACCGATCTTGCCAAGCGTGCCAAGGCCGCCGGCCTCGATGCCATCCACGACACCGTGCACGAGATGGCTCGCGACGAGGCCCGCCACGGCAAGGCTTTCGCCGGCCTGCTCAAGCGCTACTTTGGCTAAGCCAGCTGCCTGAGAGATAACCTCTAGCTCGATGGGGCCCGGACCGTATTGGTTCGGGCCTTTTCCGTGCCTCACAAACTTGTTAACTCCCTGAAATAGGACCGCCTTCGGCATGGGTTTCTCGTCAAAAACTAAGTGAGTAGACTTTTTGGAACTTGCCAAGCACGCCATCCATATTGCTTTATAAAGCCGCAGGTAAATGACTTGTTGCAAAACGGCCTGGTCGCCAAAGTGTCAAAAGTCTACTCACTTAGAACCGCAGCCGTCCACGATCGAGCAGTTTTGCGTCTAACGGGCATCTTTCCGTCGATTACTCCCAATTTTGTCCAGTCAACGAATAGTTCAGACCGGAGTAATGTCTCAGCCCTTTGCTCATCTGAGCTTTTATCACGATATTCAGCATCGAACATCCTGCATACGGCCTTAACGACCGCGCGGAATCTATCCTCATCCGATATCTGTCTGTGTGTCAGGAGAAGCACATCGTAGCCCATGGCCTGAAGGGCCGTCATGCGGTCAGCGTCACGCAAGCCATCCCCTGCGCGTCCGTGCGAGGCCTTTCCCTGACATTCAATGGCCACCTGTCGCCTGCCGTCCGGCGAAGACAGAAGTATGTCGATATATACACGGGACTTTCCCACAATCGCTCGAGCACTTGTGCTTAGCATCACTTCAACATTAAGCTCTATGTCGCAAAAACCTTCGCCTCCCAGGGATCGCGGCAGTGCAAGTAGCAAATACGCCTCGACCTCAAAAGGCGACGCGGCACCCAATGGAACGAGTTGCGACACCGTCCTAAATCTATTGCCGTAACGTATCCCGCAAACATCTGAACAAAAACGGTCAAGGTCTCCGCCCAAAACCAAAGCGTCTCGACGCCATAAATTTGAGGCGGTGCCGTCCTCGGACGGGCAGCGCACCCAACCGAACGTTGTCGAAATCGCACCCGAATCAATTGCACGCGTAAGCTCCGCCTCAAGTGCCGCCGGTAGAGCGCACACCGCAAACAAGCCACACATCTCCGCCAATACCAAAAGAAGCTGGAGATCCGTCAGATGCCGCGACATGATGAATGCCGTCAGCAGAGGAGACGTAACCATAAACCCATGCTCCGTTTCCAGCACGGATTCCCTGGGGAGCTCACCAAGGAACAGCCGCTGCCTAATGCTGGCAGGACAAGTCCGCTTGCTTCTCGTACGAACCAATGTATACAGCGGAAAACCGAGCGCGACCGCAGCCGTCGGGTTGCGGGCGAGGTCATATCGCTGCCGGTCTTCTTCCGGCCGTGGAAGCGGCGGACACAAAGCGCGAACCTGAGGAGGCAAACGCCAGTACCTAAAAGCCGATATGTCACAAAGTAGATCTTTCATAGACACAGGAAAACACGAATTTCAACCCAGTCAGTCACGATGCGGCGCGAACGCACCGAAAATGGCGCCGAACGGACCGCCAAGTTTTCAACAGCCCTCCCCAACTGGCCAAAAGCTTGCCAAGAACTGGACGAAGCCCTGTTGAAAACCCCATTTTTTCTCGTGCGGAAGCTTTGCGCGGCAAGTGAGTAGACTTTTTTGAACATCCCGAGCAGGCCGGCCATCCTGCTTTTCAAAACCCCAGGTAGATAACTTGTTACAAAACTGCCTGGTCACCAAAGTTCCAAAAGCCTACTCACTTAGGTTGCAGAGTGCCTCCATGAGCTGCAATTCCAAGGTATTTAGCACTTTTGGACTCAAATCGTCATACTGGACAAGAATTTGACTTGAGTTTTCGGGGGCAGATGCGCCATCGGCGCACCAATAACACTCACTGATATCGACAAAAGGGATACTCGAGCGCGTGAGGGCCTGCGCAAAAGAGCTTCCGTCCGTTCCACGCTCCGCAACCACGGTGCAGTAAAGGCCCGCGTCTGCGTGTTCGATCGAGACTTCCCCTGCCGGAAATGCCTTCCGTACAAGCGCCGCCAGGCCATCACGCGCCTCGCGAGCACGAACGCGCACGCGGTTCACATGTCGCTCGTAATCACCCGATTCCAGCAAACGAGCCAAAGCGACCTGGTCAACAGAACTCACCGACGAGGCGTAAAAACCAAGGTTGCGCCTAAACCGCTCCATTAGCTCATCGGGCAGCACCATGTACGCTAGACGCAACGCCGATGACAGGCTCTTCGAAAACGTGTTGGTGTAGATAACCGACTGGGAGGCATCGATCGACGCGAGCGCGGGAATTGGCTTGCCGGCAAGGCGAAACTCACAATCAAAGTCATCTTCGATAAGATACCGATCTGGTCGCTCGGCGGCCCAGCTCAGAAGCGCATAGCGACGCGCAATGCTCGTCACAAGGCCGGTCGGATACTGATGGGACGGCATAAGGTGAAGGACATCGGCCCCGGTTTTCTGCAGAGCGCTCAGGTCCACGCCGTCGTCATCCAACGGGACATGTCGAACTTTGCAGCCCATAGCCTGATAGATGCGCGTCAGGCGCAAATAGCCCGGATCCTCAACGGCATACACCTTGTCGGCTCCAAGCAACTGAACCAGCATGGTATCGAGCAGCTGGGCGCCCGCGCCGATAACGATATCGTTGGGATCGACATTCATGCCCCTCGTCCCACGCAGATGGTGAGCAATTGCGCGTCGTAGCCGAGCGGTGCCCTGCGCCGGTGCGGGCGAAAAGATTTCGCGCTCATCTTCGGATGCCAGCGTCGCCCGTAGTGCGCTTTGCCAAAGCCGCGCCGCCTCCAAAGCGGAAGGAGAAAGTGCATCGAATAGCTCGACCTGTCCGTTGACATCATGCGCGCTGGGACCCGCAGAGGCGTTATCTCGGTCGATGCCCTCCGCAGCCGAAGCCAAAACCGGTGCATCCGGAAGCTCGCAAGCGTAGTAGCCACGCCGCGGCTTTGAGCAAATATAGCCCTCGGCAAGTAACTGGCTATATGCATTCTCGACGGTAATGACACTGATTCCCAAATGACTGGCAAAGGCGCGCTTAGACGGAAGATGCTCCCCCGCCGCAATACGTCCAGCAACGATATCATCTCGAATTTGCTGGTAAACATACTCATAGAGCGATGCCTCGCCGCGTTTTTCCAAATTGTAGTCAAGCATGAGCCTATCACCTGACCTTATTAAGTCATTCAATCTGGTATTAGTCTGACCTTGTTATTATCTCGAAAACTGAGTATTTCGCCATACCCAGCTCCCCGATAGGATGTTCCGTCAAGCAATGTACATGCCAATCAAGGGAGCAACCATGGCAGAACAGACCAGCAAGGCCGATCGCGTCAAACTCAATCGCGAACTCGCGCAGATGCTCAAGGGCGGCGTCATCATGGACGTCACCACGCCCGAGCAGGCACGCATCGCCGAGGAGGCAGGCGCCTGCGCCGTCATGGCACTCGAGCGCATCCCGGCCGACATCCGCGCCGCAGGCGGCGTCTCGCGCATGAGCGACCCCAAGATGATCAAGGGCATCCAAGAGGCCGTCTCCATCCCCGTCATGGCCAAGTGCCGCATCGGTCACATTGTCGAGGCGCAGGTCCTGCAGGCCATCGAGATCGATTACATCGACGAGTCCGAGGTTCTCTCCCCCGCCGATGACGTCTATCACATCGACAAGACCCAGTTTGACGTGCCGTTTGTCTGCGGCGCCCGCGATCTGGGCGAGGCGTTGCGCCGTGTTGCCGAGGGCGCCACTATGATTCGCACCAAGGGTGAGCCGGGTACGGGCGACGTCGTTCAGGCCGTGCGTCACATGCGCAAGATCCAAAAGCAGATCCGCGACGTTGTTGCCCTGCGCGACGACGAGCTCTTTGAGGCAGCCAAGCAACTGCAGGTTCCGGTCGAGCTGGTACGCGAGGTCCATGCCACGGGCAAGCTTCCCGTCGTGAACTTTGCCGCCGGCGGCGTAGCGACCCCGGCCGATGCCGCGCTGATGATGCAGCTGGGTGCCGAGGGCGTCTTTGTCGGCTCGGGCATCTTTAAGAGCGGCGACCCCGCCAAGCGCGCCACTGCCATCGTCAAGGCCGTGGCAAACTTCACCGATGCCAGGCTCATCGCCGAGCTTTCGGAGGACCTGGGCGAGGCCATGGTGGGCATTAACGCCGACGAAATCGAGATTATCATGGAAGAGCGCGGGCGCTAGTCCAGCAGAAAGGATCGCACATGAGCGATTATGCAGACCAAACGGTTGCCGTGCTGGCGGTCCAAGGCGCTTTTGCCGAGCACGAGGCAAGACTATTCGAGCTTGGCGCACACTGTATTGAGCTGAGGCAGGCGGCTGATTTGAAGCAGGACTTTGACCGTCTGGTACTTCCCGGCGGCGAGTCTACCGTTCAAGGGAAGCTGCTTGATGAGTTGGGCATGCTCGAGGAGCTTCGTGCCCGTATCGCTGAAGGTATGCCCGTCCTGGGCACCTGCGCCGGCCTGATTCTACTGGCTCACGACCTTGCCGCCCATGACGATAAGGGCACGCCGCGTCTGGAAACCATGGATGTACTTGTCGAGCGCAATGCCTACGGCAGGCAGCTCGGCAGCTTTCGAACCAAGGGGCAAATAGCCGACATCGACGGTGAAGTGCCGCTGACGTTTATCCGCGCGCCCCGCATCGTCGAGGTCCACGGCGACGCCAAGGCCTTAGCGAAAGTCGACGGTCGTATTGTCGCCGCCCGTCAGGGCAACCAGCTCGGCGTAACCTTCCACCCCGAGCTCGACGACGATACCCGCCTCCACGAACTGTTCCTACAAATGTAGGCATCGAAATCAACAAACGAAACGAGAGTGGATAATCTCCCACTTTGAGCTTGAATGCAGGCTCAAACCGGGAGATCATCCACTCTTGTTCTATGTAGTCGTTGGGGACGTTCTTAAACGACTAGTCAAACAAGAACGTCCCCAACGACTACATTGCGATAGACGACCACGTTTGCCCAGATAAAACCGACCAAAATAAACCTGTCCCTTTTTGGCAGGTTTGGACTATGGGAACGCCGATGTTTTGGCAACGCCAGCGAGCGCCGCCCAGGGCGAACAAGTTGGCATGAAAAAGGCAAGGCATAGACCTTCTGGTCATGCCTTGCCTTTTGAATGACAAATTGTCGCCCTGGGTGGCGCGCAGCGTCGAGCCGTTACGCGGTTTGGTAAAACCGCGTAACCCAACTAAAAACGGTTGCCGCGGAAGCCGCCACCGTTGCGGCCGCCACGGTCGCCACCACAACCACCGCGGTCGTTACCGCGGTTGCCGCCGAAGCCACCACGGTTGCCGCCGCGGTCGCCATAGCCACCACGGTTGCCACCAAAGCCGCCGCGACCGCCACGGTCGCCGCCACGGGCACCAAAGCCGCCACGGCCGCCCCGGTCGCCACCGCGCCCGCCGCGGTCGCCCCCACGGCCACCACGATCGCCAAGGCCGCCGCGGCCGCCACGGTCGCCGCCACGGCCACCCCGGTCGTCACGGCCGCCGCGAGGACCGCGATCCTCGTCCAGGCCCATGGCGACGAGCGGAGCGATAACCTTATCGAGGGCGGCCATCAGCTCGGTGGCCTCCTCGTAAGAAAGCTCGGGCAGGAGCTTCTCCTTCTTGTTGGCAAGCTCGACCAGGCCCTCAGCGGCATCCTCGGCGGCGAAGACGACGATCTTGCGCATATCGCCCTCGGCGTCGTCGATGCGGCCGACCAGATCGGCAGCCTCGGCCTCGGCCATCAGGCCATCAAGCTCACGGAGGCGCATGCCCAGCAGGTCGGACATTTCCTTCTGCTCCATCTTGGGCTTGAGGTCAAGAAGCTTGATGGCGCGCTCGATGTTCGCCATGCGCTCGGCCTTGGCCTCCTCCTCCTTGGAAATAGCAAAGCGACGGCTACGCAGCAGGCGGGCGGCCTTCTGCATCTTGTCCATCAGCTCTTCGTCATCGTAATCAACGGCGGCCTCGACAACCTCGGCCTCCTCCTCGGCGGAAACCTCGTCAGCAGCCTCAACCTCGGCAGCTTCGGTCTCCACGGTCTCGACTGCCTCGACCTCGGCAGCCATGGTCTCGTTCTCGGTCTCGTTCATGATCTCTTCGTTCTCGGACATGAGACTCCTTCTTGGCCCTCTCGGGCATCATCGCCCCATTCGCGGGGCCCGTCGCGCACTCTTTGCGCTTTAAACATTCATGCCTCTCGGCAAAACGTCCATTAGTTTATGGTGTCGCCATCCAATCTAGCTGCAGAATCTATGTGCACACATTAATGCGACATGTGTGACTCGCGACGAGCGTACACCAGCGACGCCACGAACCCGACCACGGCAATTACAGCCGCCACACGCACGGCAGCTGCAAATCCAATCGCCTGGGCAACGTCCGTCGCAGCGCCAGCGGCGCCGGCGGTCGCAGCAGAACTCGAGAGCAGACCGATAAACAGCGACGGGCCAAACGATGCGGCAATCATGTTCCACGTGTTAAGCAATGCCGTTCCGTGAGGATGTTCAGCGGCAGGCAGCGTCTCCAAGCCGGCCGTTTGCGAGGGGCTCAGCACCAAACCGACTCCGGCATACACCACAACGGTCAGTGCCACGACGACGCCGATGTTCATGCTTGCCGCCGTCATCGAGATGGCAGTCTGCCCCACGGCAATCAGGGCAAAGCCGATCGGCAGCAGCGGCCATGCGCCACGGGCGTCCATCACGCGTCCGCCCACAATCGAGGTCACGGCGTTGCAGGCAATCGCCGGCAAAATGAGCAAGCCCGCAATAAGTGCGGTCATGCCGTATGCGCCCTCAAAATAGAGCGGCAACAAAACGCTCATCGAGAACGTCGTCATCATCGACACCACCACAAGCAGGCACGCAGGCCAAAAAACGAACGCTCGCCATGGAACGCACGTTAAGCACCGGATGCTCGAGCTTGAGCTGACGGGCCGCAAACAGGCCGAGCAGCACAGTGGCGGCGAAGAGCGTCACGATGCCGGCAATCAGATTGGTTGAGAACTCGCCTACGGAATACACAAATGCCGTAATACCGGCAGCGAGCAAAACAACCGACAGAATATCAAGCGTGGCGTTCGAACGCTCTCCGACATTCTGAACAAGCTTTACGCCCGCCGCAGCGACCACAATGCCGCCCACCAGCGGCACTACGAACACCGCCCTCCAGCCAAACAACGTGCACATAAGACCGCTGATCACGGGTCCAAACGCCGGCCCCAGCGTAATGCAGGCACCGCCCAGGCTCAGATACAGACCAAGCTTCTCGCGCGGGGCGCAAGACAGCACCACGTTCATCATGAGCGGGAACAAGATACCCGATCCCGCGGCCTGCAAAATACGGCTTGGCAGCAAAACGCTAAACGACGGAGCGACCAGACACAGAACTTCGCCGGCGACCATGCATCCGCATGCGAAAAACAGCAGCTTGCGCGTCGAGAAACGGCCGGACAGGAAGGCCATGATGGCCGTAAAGATCGACGTCACGATCATGTAGCCCGAGACGAGCCACTGCGCCGTGGTGGCACTCACCGAAAAGGCTGCCATAATGTCGTGCAACGCCACGTTAATGATGTTCTCGTTAAACGCGGCAACAAAGGCTGCAATATACATTACGACGAGAATCGCCGCAGTGGCCGATGGCGCTACTTGAACTTGTTGCTGAGATTTGCTCCCCATGCATTTCCTTCCTCTTGGAACGACAGTCGCATCGCCCCAGAGGAACAGTCCAGGGCGAAAAATGAGCCCTAGACTTACGCCAGACGCCGTACACGACGAATCTGGCAACATGGTCCAACATCGAAAGATTGTAACGCGGACGCACAGCTTTCCTTCCGCGCTATTATTAAAAGTCCACGAAAGCATAAGACATGAGGAGCCCGCCATGATTAAGCCCATCATGAAATCCGAGTTCTTTTTGCGTCTGCCTTCCGAAGACGCGGGACCCGACGATGCCGCAACCGGGCAGGATCTCCTGGATACACTCCACGAGCATGAGCGCGAGTGCGTGGGCCTCGCCGCCAACATGATCGGCGTGCGCAAACGCATCATCTGCGTAAAGGACGGCAACAGGACACTCCTGATGTACAACCCTCAAATTCTTGAGCAGGTCAATGCCTATCAGACGAGCGAAGGATGCCTCTCGCTGACCGGCGAGCGTCCCTGTACCCGCTATCGCCGCATTAAGGTTGAGTATTTGGACGAGAACTTCGTTCACCGCATCAAAAACTTCTCGGGCTACACCGCCGAGATCATCCAACACGAAATCGACCACTGCAACGGGATTGTTATTTAGTTCCGCCGTTCTACCGAACGGCGGACCACTTGACGCTGCGCGAGCCGCATTCACGCCAATCTGACGTTCAATTTCGAGGGCGCGACCAGAAGGTCAGCGCCCTCTCATTTCACGTCACCTTGGCGCAAATGCGGCTCGCTCGCTGTCGTATGTCTATCCTGCGACGCCTCGATTCTTGCGGCGGCAGGCACCTAATCCCCTACGATTGGCGGTAATGGTCAAAGAAGTCGGCGAGGTCTTCGAGGGACTCTTTGAGTACTTCCATGCGCGGCAGGTATACGATGCGGAAGTGGTCGGGCTCAGCCCAGTTGAAGCCGCCGCCGCGCGTAATCAAGATCTTCTTCTCGTGCAGCAGGTCAAGGGCGAATTGCTCGTCATCGGTGATGTTGAACTTTTTAACATCCATCTTGGGGAAGATGTAGAACGCCGCACGCGGCTTAACCACCGAGATGCCGTCAATCTTGCTGAGTGCCTCATACACAAAGTTGCGCTGCTCGTAGACACGGCCGCCGGGACGGATGTAGTCGTTAACGGACTGATGGCCACCGAGTGCCGTCTGAACGATCGACTGAGCCGGCACGTTGGAGCACAGGCGCATGTTGGAGAGCATGTTGATGCCCATGATGAAGTCGCTCATGCAGCGCTGGTTGCCCGAAAGCACCATCCAGCCAATACGATAGCCCGCGATCATGTGCGACTTGGAAAGGCCGCTAAAGGTAACGCAGGGCAGGTCGGGAGCGAGCGAGGCAATCGAGACGTGCTCGTAGCCGTCCATGCACAGGCGGTCGTAGATCTCATCGGCAAAGATCATCAGCTGGTGCCTGCGCGCAACCTCGACGATGCCCTCGAGCACCTCGCGCGGATAGACAGAGCCCGTGGGGTTGTTGGGGTTGATGATGACGAGGGCCTTGGTCGCGCTCGTGATCTTGGACTCCATATCCTCCAGGTCGGGATACCAATCCGCCTGCTCATCGCATAGATAGTGCACGGGATGTCCACCGGCAAGGGTTGCGCACGCCGTCCACAGCGGGTAGTCGGGGCTGGGGATCAGAATCTCGTCGCCGTTGTCGAGCAGCGCGTTCATCGAAAGCTGAATGAGCTCGGACACGCCGTTGCCCGTGTAGATGTGCTCCATCTGAACATTGGGCAGGCCCTTGATCTGCGAATACTGCATGATCGCCTTGCGCGCGGAGAACAGGCCACGCGAGTTGGAATAGCCTTCGCAGTCGGGCAGCTGCTGGCGCATGTCCTTGATGACCTCATCGGGCGTGCGGAAACCGAAGGGCGCCGGGTTGCCGATATTGAGCTTGAGGATGCGCTCGCCCTCATCCTCCATACGGGCAGCCTCGTCGACGACGGGACCGCGCACGTCATACAGGACGTTATCGAGTTTGGTGGATTTAGAAAAAGTACGCATGGTGGCGCTCCTTGGAATTTGAGCCGTGGGGCTAGGTTCGGATTTGGCAACGTTATGGGACGAGGACGTCTCGCCTTGATCGGCGCCACCGGCAAGCAGCCAGGTAACATCGACCTCCAAAATGCGGGCGAGCAGCTCTGCCACATCGCGCCGCGGGATCGTCTTGCCGCTCACATATTGGCTCATCTGACTCTTGCCGAGTTTTTTGCCGAGCATCTCCGATGCGCGGATTACGTCCGACTGGCGAACGTCGCGATCGGACATAGCCTGTCGCAGGCGATCGCTAAACGTCTCTTGGGCCACTAGAACCTCCTTGCTGGCAAAGTTCAATTTATAGAACACGAATTGAACCAAGGTTCAATTTAGCAAGCAGTATAGCGCGGCGCATTATCCGGAAGTTCAATTTCACAAGAAAATGTACCGAGCCCCGAGAATTGTCCAAAAGTGGACAACAGGTACGCGCTTTTAGAGGTATTCAAGGAATCGAGCGGCGGCAAGCGAAACGTCAGCCGTGCGATATATCGCGTTGATCTGCCGATGGGGATGCCCCTCGAGCGGGCGCACGGCAACATCGAACTGGCAGCGCCGCAAGATGAGCGCCGGAAGAATGCTCACGCCCAGACCGTCCTCGACCATAGCCATAATCGCATAATCATCCCAGGTCGACAGCTTAGAGCGCACCGCCAGGCCCGCGCGGCGAAACAGCGGCGTAATCTCGTCGTCGCTACCGCGTTCCAGCAGAATAAACTGCTCGTTGGCCAAATCGGCAAGGGAAACGACCTCCGCGGTGGCAAGCGAGGAGTCCGCTGGCACCACGGCCATCAGCTCGTCTTGCACCAACGGCCGCGACGCCATGCCGGCGCCGCGTGGCTCGCGCGGAATAAAGCCCAGGTCGCAGCGACCTTCCGCCACCCATTGCTCAATCTCGGAGTAATCACCCATCAGAAGCTCGTAATCGACATCCGGGTGATCAGCGCGAAACCGCGCGATCACCGACGGCAGTACATGGGTCGCCACACTCGAAAACGTACCGATACAGATCTTGCCGCGCATGAGCCCCCGCATTTCGTCCACGCATCGCTGCAAGCGGCCAAACTCTTCGCATAACGCCTCGACTGCCGGCATGACCTGCCGCCCGTCGGCAGAAAGCACCACGCCCTCGCGGCTGCGATCAAGCACCTTGAAACCCCAGTCTGCCTCAAGGTCGCCTACCATGCGACTCACGCCCGACTGCGAATAGCTCAGCCGCTCTGCAGCACGCGTAAAGCTGCCGGCACGCACCGTCTCGAGCAGCACCTGCATCTTTTGGATATTGGTCTCCACGGCACGTCCCCACCTTTGCATGAGTATTTGTCATGTCATCCATGAATTATATTCGCTTTTCTTCTATAGCCCGCTACCCCATAGTGAATTTGCACGGATACAGAAGGGGCGGCAGTGCATGAACAACAATGGATTGGTTACATACTTAGCAGCATTACTGTTGTTTGGCTCTAACGGCATCATCGCCGCAGCTATCGCACTGCCGAGCTCCGACATTGTGCTCCTGCGTACGTTTTTGGGCGCCCTCTCGCTTGTCACCATCCTCACCATCACCCAACGCCATAAGTTGCAGGCGCTATCTCGTCCCCGCGAAGCCGCAGCCCTCCTTCTCTCGGGAGCCGCGCTGGGCGCCAGCTGGATTTTTCTGTTCCGCGCCTACCAGACGATCGGCGTCGGCGTATCCTCGCTGCTGTACTACTGCGGCCCCATCATTGTCATGGCACTCTCCCCGCTCATCTTTGGCGAAAAGCTAACCGGCGGCAAAATCGCCGGCTTTATCGCCGTTGCTTGCGGCGCCTTCCTCATCGCGGCCCAAGGCCTCGGCGGCAATATGCCCATTGCAGGTATCGCTTGCGGAATCGCCTCGGCATTTTGCTATGCGCTGATGGTCATCGCTAGCAAGGGTGCGCCACACATCGAAGGCCTCGAGAACTCCACGCTCCAGGTGAGCGCCGCCTTTGGGACCGCGCTGGTCCTTACGCTCATCACGCAGGGCGCTCCCTCATTCCTGTCCGCCGGCGTCGCCGCCAGTATTGATTGGCGCGCCGTCGTCATGCTCGGCGTCGTCAACACCGGCATCGGTTGCCTGCTCTACTTTAGTGCCGTCGCCAAGCTGCCCGTCCAGACCGTCGCGGTCGTCGGCTACCTTGAGCCGCTTTCGGCCGTCGTGTTCTCCGTTGCCCTTTTGGGCGAGACCATGACGCCCATCCGCCTCATGGGCGCCGCGTTGATCATCGGCGGCGCGATCTTTTGCGAAGTCGCCGGCAAACGCGCAGACACCAAAGCAAGCATCGCCCAGGCAGCACGTGCTTAAAAGCCCCTCTTCAGTTTCAAAGCAGGGGCGCGTCCGCGGTTATCACATTGCAGCAAGCCATTCAGCGGATATGCCCCTGCTTTGAAATGCTACCTGCGTACGTGAATAATCCCCAGATGGGGATTATTGTCTAAAACACCCCGATGTGCCAAACTGCTCTTATATGTATAAAGATGGCATAAAGGTTATCTGCCCTAGACAGATAACCGGATGTCTAAGGGAGTCCACGTGGCACACAACAAACTGGAGGCAAACCTCCAAGACCAGCATGGACAGGGCGGGCATGGAGCCATTCCCCTCTCCGCTGGCATGCTGCTCGTAACGCTCGGCGTCGTCTACGGCGACATCGGCACGAGCCCCATGTACACCATGAAATCAATCGTCGCCAACAACGGCGGCATCGGTACCGTCAGCGAGGACATGATCCTGGGCGCGCTTTCGCTCGTCATCTGGACCATGACGCTCGTGACCACGGTCAAGTATGTACTGATCGCCATGAAGGCCGACAACCACAACGAGGGCGGCATCTTCGCCCTGTTCAGCCTCGTACGCAAGGTGGCGCCGTGGCTGATTCTTCCCGCCATGATCGGCGGCGCGGCGCTGCTCGCCGACGGCATCCTCACCCCCGCGGTCACGGTCACCACGGCCATCGAGGGTTTGCGCACCATCGAGTGGGGCCATGCGCTTTTGGGTGACGGCCAGACCAACGTCATCATCATCACCATTATCATTATTTGCGGGCTGTTTGCCATGCAGCGCGCCGGTACCTCGTCAATCGGCAAGCTCTTCGGCCCGCTCATGACACTATGGTTCCTGTTCTTGGCAGGCGCCGGCCTGTTTAACATGCTCGGCAATCTGTCCATCCTACGCGCGCTCAACCCCATCCGCGGCATCATGTTCCTGTTCTCGCCCATCAACCACTCGGGCATCATGGTGCTCGGCTTTGTCTTCCTGTCGACGACCGGCGCCGAGGCGCTCTACTCGGACATGGGCCACGTGGGCAAGGCCAACATCTATGCATCCTGGCCGTTCGTAAAGGCCGCACTTATCCTTAACTATCTGGGTCAGGGCGCTTGGCTGCTCGCCAACAACTCCAATCCCCAGATGCTCGCAATGGACATCGTCAACCCGTTCTACATGATGCTTCCCGAGCCCCTGCGCCCCTTTGCCATCGTACTTTCGGCCGTGGCGGCCATCATTGCCTCGCAGGCGCTCATTACCGGCTCATTCTCGCTGGTATCCGAGGCAACGCGCCTCAACCTTATGCCGCACCTTCGCATCCACTACCCCAGCGACACCAAGGGCCAGCTCTATATTCCGCTCGTCAACAACATCATGTGGGTCGGCTGCATCTTCATCGTGCTGCTGTTCCAAAACTCCGAGCGCATGGAGAGCGCCTACGGCCTCGCCATTACCGTGACCATGCTCATGACCACGACGCTTTTGACGAGCTACATCGCCGGCATCCTCAAGCACAAGCTGGGTGCCTGCGTCTTCGCCCTGCTCTTTGGTGCCATTGAGCTGTGCTTCTTCGCTTCGTGCCTCACCATGTTCTTTGACGGCGGCTACGTCATGATCTTCCTGGCGGCACTGTTGTTCGGCCTTATGTATGTATGGCGTCGCGGCACTGCCATCGAGCGCACGCAGACGATTCTGCTGCCCGTCTCCAAGTACATCGACCAGCTCAATCGCCTGCGCAATGACGAGACCTATCCCGTGCTCGCCGACAATCTGGTGTTCCTCACCAACAGCCCCGATCCGCTCACACTCGACCGCGACGTGCTCTATTCCATCCTGGACAAACATCCCAAGCGCGCCAAGGCATACTGGTTCATCAACGTGCACGTTACCGACGAGCCCTATACGCACGAGTATTCCGTCGAGACCTTTGGCACGGACTTTTTGTTCCGCGTGCGCCTGGACTTGGGCTTTAAGGTCAACCAGCGCGTTAATGCCTACCTGCGCCAGATCGTTGGCGACCTGATGGCATCGGGTGAGTTGCCGCCGCAACATCACACCTACTCCATCTACGAGACACGCGGCAACGTGGGCGACTTCCGTTTTTGTATGCTGCGCAAGATGCTTGCCCCCGAAACGGACATCAACCGCAATGACCACCGCGTGATGGCCATCAAGTACGCCGTCCGCCGCGCCTGCGGAAGCCCGGCACGCTGGTACGGTCTCGAGAACTCGGCCATCATCATTGAGTACGTACCGCTCTTTGCCCGCATGCGCCCGGCCGTCAAACTTGTGCGCACCCAGGTGCCACTCGAGGTTCAGATCGAAGAGGCCGAGGAAATGGAGGTCGACATCTTCTCGGACGACTTGGTCAACGGCAACGAGGCCGGCAAGAGCATGAACGTCGATCCCACCGAGCTGCTCGAGAGCGTCGCCGATACGCCCGAACAGCAACTCGACGGACTCGAGAGCACCCAGTTCAACGACGCCAACTTCTAACACGCCACCAGCCATTGACGACAACGGCCTCGCATCTCATAAGAGGTGCGAGGCCGTTTTATGTCGCAACGGACCAGTGAGCTACGAACGGCGCGGCTCGGGAACCACGAGCCTATCGGGGCTCGCGCCCTCGGCATCCATCAGGCTCACGTAGCGAATCGACGGATCCCCATACATCGCGTAGTAATAATTGCCCGTGCGCGCGCTAAAGCATCCGGTGTAGATAGTCTTCTCGAACTTGCCATCGCCCATCCTGGACGCTCCCTCGATCATCACCACGCCCTCGAGCGAGCGGAACATGCGAACGACGTTTTCGGTCTCGCTCTCCTTTTGCGGATAATTGGCATTGAGGTACGCCGCCTTTACAAAACGGCTCGGCGAATAGCAGTCACCCGGAATACCGCGCATGCCGGCACCGGCTCCATAGGGCTTGAGCTCGGCGCCACGCCATGTCGCCGTCTGCGGAAAATCGCTTGTGGCGGTGATATAGGTGCGGAGGTTTTCCATGTGCCACGGGAAGGTCGGCTGGTTGGCAAGGGTGTCGACCGGATCGTCGTACACATACAGGCCGTCAGCCATCATCTCGACCACGATGCTGCGCTGGCTGTCGCCGATAATCCAATGGAGCAGCGACACGCCCAGTCCCTCTCCTGCAGATTTGGCAACAATCACCGTGTCGCGCAGCGCGGCCTCGACCTCATCGACCGTCGAGAACGTCGCTGCCACCCACAGGGGAAACTCATAGGCCGCGATATTGGTCTTTCCATCAACCGGCCCCTCGGCATACTCGGCATAACCCGGGAAATTGAGGCCCGCTACGGCGAGGCCCGCATCGTTGCCGCAATCGAAGAACATAGGGTAGTTCTTGTAATCGATGCACATACCGATCACTGCGTGCGCCGCTGTCGCGTCGTCGATAAACGAATACGGAATGTGAAACCCGCGCGGCATCACGCGAACCTGTTGGCCGTAGTCAAAGCTCCAGTCGAGATTGCGGCCCAGATACATGTGGCCAGAATTATCGGTAAATCGAATACTCGTACACATAGCGCCTCCTAGCTTTACGTTCTTGCTAATTTCATTGTCTCCAAACAAAGGGGCGCTAAACAAAAAAGCCCGGACATGACAACAATGTCACGCCCGGACTATTCAAGCTGGATAAACTCAACCAAGTTAACCCCACAGGTCGTCTAAGGGGTCAAAGTGCCGCAGATTGCCACGAAAGAGGAGCGCCGCGTACTAACGGTACGCAAGCGACGATTGAGCGGCAAGGTGCGGTGCTTTGATCCCCTTAGACCAACTTGCCAAGACAGTGATCAATCATATGCTGGATCATTTGTGCCTCAAAGCCCGCGTAGTCGCGGCGGCACTCCTTCATCTTGCCGTCGACGATCCGGTCAAAGGCAACCTTGCACTTGATGTAGCGCGTGGACTTGGTGACCTCCTCGTGCGTCAGGCAGCTCTCCTCCATCTTGCTGGCACCCAGGCCAAATACCAGACGGGGGTTGTAGAGCACATGGGGCTCGCCGGCGTCGTCCAGATAGACGCAGACCTTCTTGGTGACGCCGATCTGGTTGGCGGCAAGGCAGCCGGCATCGTCGAGCGACTTGATGGTATCGATCAGGTCCTGTGCCACCGACTCGTCCTCGACGGTCGCGACCTCGCAACGCTGGGACAGAATAGCCTCGTCGTGGCAGAGCTCTTTAATCATACGTTCCTCCATAGGGGTCGTTGTAACTGCTTAAGTATACGGTACCCACACATTTTCATGCGAAAAATACCGTCCGTCTGCTACAAAGCGCCGAACATCAACATGCGAGGAACAACAGCGTCGTAAAGGGGCTATAGTGGGTGAGTTCGTGTCAATCGGCCTAAACTCGGGGCCGAACAAGGAAAGGGTATGCATGGACGAACTATTTCACGTCAGCGAGCGCAAGTCCACAATCGGGACCGAACTCCGCGCTGGACTGACAACATTCCTGGCGATGGCCTACATCATCGCCGTCAACCCCGCGGTGCTCTCGGGCGCTGGCATCGATGCGGGAGCGCTCGCCTGCGCCACCTGCCTGGGCGCCGGCATCATGACCATCTGCATGGGCATCTTCGCCAACCGCCCGCTCGCCTGCGCGTCGGGCTTAGGCGTCAACGCGATGATCGCCGGAATCACCACCACCGTCTGCGGCGGTGACTGGCACGTGGCCATGAGCGTCATCTTCCTTGAGGGCGTCGTCATCTTGCTGCTCGTGCTTTGTGGCCTGCGCGAGGCCATCATGGACGCCATCCCGGTTGTCCTGCGTCACGCCATCTCGGTGGGTCTGGGCCTGTTCATCGCCATGATTGGCCTGTGCGATGCCGGCATTATCACCGCTGGCGCCGGTACACTCGTCGGTCTGGGCGACATCACCTCCCCCACCTTCATCGTCGGCATCATCTCCATCCTGGTGACAGTCGCCCTCGCCTGCCGCAACGTCCCCGGCTCGCTGCTCATCGGCATCGTCGTCGCCGTCATCGCCGGTATCCCCCTAGGTGTGACCCAGGCTCCGACCGGTATCATCGCCCCGCTCGACTTCTCGAGCATCGGTGGCCCCATCGCCGACGCCGGCGGCGTGCCTGCCATCGTCAAGGTCCTTACCGACCCCGCGCTCCTCGTCATCTCGTTCTCGCTGCTCATGAGTGACTTCTTCGACACCATGGGCACCGCGATGGCCGTGGCCAAGCAGGGCGAGTTCCTCACCGACGACGGCAACGTCGAGAATATCAAGGAGATTCTGATCGTCGACTCCGCCGCCGCTGCTGTGGGCGGTTTCATGGGCGTCTCCTCCATCACCACTTTCGTCGAGTCCACCTCTGGCGCTGCCGACGGTGGCCGCACGGGCCTCACCTCCGTCACCACCGGCGTGCTGTTCATTCTCGCCGCGTTCTTCTCCCCCATCGTCACCATCGTTTCCAGCGCCGCCACCTGCGGTGCTCTGGTCTACGTCGGTTACCTCATGATGAGCGAAGCCTCCGAGATCGACTGGTCCGACGTGTCGCAGGGTTTCCCGGCGTTCATGATCGTCGCCGGCGTGCCCTTCACCTACTCCATCTCTGCCGGCATTGGCCTGGGCTTTATCGCCTACGTGATCGTCGCGCTCTTTAAGGGCGAGGCCTCCAAGATCAAGCCGCTCATGTGGATCGCAGCCCTTGCCTTCCTCGTCTACTTCTTCGTGGCGTAACGGCATAGTCTGCTAAAGCAGAACATCAAGGCGCGGAGTCGCATCGAGCGGCTCCGCGCCTTTCTTTTAGCGTCTGCCCCCGCGCCAGCGTGCGACAATTGAGGCTGTCAATATCACAACACCGAGAGAAGCCTGCCTTGGAAGCGCATCATAAGCAGATAACCGTTTACTCAGAGTGTGCGGAAGGCGCGCCCGTCATCTACCTCCCCGTGGTTATGGGCGACGGTAGTGAAGTCTACGAGCGCTGCCGAGAGCTCGACTGCCCGCCATTCACCCTTGTCGCCATTGGAGGGCTCGATTGGAATCGCGAGCTTAGCCCCTGGGAATGTGAGGGAACTATACGAGATGCCGAGCCCTTTGGTGGACAGGCTGCTGGTTTTCTTGACGAGTTGTTGAAGCAGATAATCCCAGAGGCCGAATCATCACTTCCCTGCCCGCCCACCTGGCGCGGCATTGCCGGCTACTCGTTGGCGGGTCTTTTTTCACTGTGGGCACTTTGGCAAACAGATGTCTTTGAGCGCGCGGCAAGTGCATCGGGGTCGCTGTGGTTCCCCGGCTTTATCGACTACGCGCGCGAGCGCACGATGACAGCCACGCCCGACGCCGCCTATCTGTCGCTCGGTAAAAAGGAAACCAAGACGCCCAACCGCATGATGCGGCACGTACTCGACGATACGCGTGCGATGGAAGAGCTGTTTATCGAGCGCGACATTCCAACAACACTGGAGCTCAACCCCGGCAATCACTTTGCCCAAACTGACCTGCGCATGGCGCGCGGCATCCACTGGATACTGACGCATTAAAAATGGCGTCCACGCGTACATACGCATGGACGCCATTTTTAATTTGGCTGAACGCAGCTACTATTCAGCAGTCTCCTCAAGCTCGGAAGTATCGAACTCAAAGTCATTACCGGGCAGGATGGCGTTGAGCACAATGCCCACCAGCGAGCCCACGGCAAGGCCCGAAAGCGAAATCGTCACGCCGCCCAGCTCCAGCACGATGGCACCGGCGGTACTGTAGGCAATGCCGAGCGAAAGCACGAGCACCAGAGCCGCCACCAGCACGTTGCGGTTGTTCTGGAAATCAACCTGATTCTCGATGAGGTTACGCGCGCCAACGGCGCTGATCATGCCGTAGAGCACGAGCGACACACCGCCGATAACGCACGCCGGCATGGCGGCAATCACCGCAGCAAACTTGGGGCAGAACGAAAGCACAATGGCGCAGCAGGCGGCAATGCGAATCACACGCGGGTCGAACACGCGCGTAAGCGCAAGCACGCCGGTGTTCTCGCCATACGTGGTGTTGGCCGGAGCGCCAAAGAGCGACGCCAAGATGGTCGCCAGGCCATCGCCGAGTAGAGTACGGTGCAGACCGGGATCGGCAATGTAATTGCGTTCGCAGGTAGAGCCAATGGCGGAGATATCGCCAATGTGCTCAATCATGGTCGCAAAGGCCAGCGGCATGATGGTGATGATGGCCGTCGTGGCAAGACCGCTATCGAACTGCGGGCCAAAGAGCGCAAACACGGTGTTGCCCCACACGATGGGCAGACCGACCCAGGGGGCGGCTGCGACGCCAGAGAAGTCGACCTCGCCCAACGCGGCCGCAACGGCATAGCTCACCACAACGCCCAGCAAAATCGGCACGATCTTGACCATGCCGCGGCCCCAAATATTGCAGACGACGATCACGGCCACAGCGATGACGGCGACAAGCCAGTTGGTCTGGCAGTTGGCAATGGCAGAGCTTGCCAAGATCAGGCCGATGGAAATGACGATGGGGCCGGTCACCACCGGCGGGAAGAAACGCATAACGCGCTTGGCGCCAAAGGCACGGAACAGGGCCGCCAGCACCGGATAGAGCAGGCCGGCGCAGGCTACGCCCAGGCAGGCGTAGGGCAAAAGCTCGGTCTCTCCGTTGGGCGCGATTGCGGCATAACCGGCAATAAAGGCAAACGATGAGCCCAAAAATGCCGGCACCTTACCGCGCGACAGGAAGTGGAACAGCAGCGTGCCGATGCCGGCGAACAGAAGCGTCGCCGAAACGGAAAGGCCGGTGAGCACGGGCACGAGCACCGTGGCTCCGAACATCGCAAACATGTGTTGCAAACCCAACACAAACATGCGCGGGCGGCCGAGCGACGATGCATCGTAGATGGCATCGGTGACGGCGGGCGTCGAGGATTGGGACATGGAAGTCCTTTCATGATGGAAGGGCGATCAGGCATATCGGATAACCTGCCCGAACGATACGATCCGAACCATTGTACGTGATACACCATGTCTCGCGCGCGCCGTCACCTGCAAACGGTAGCGTTACTTCCAAACGCGCTCGGCAATGCGCTTGACCAGCGCGATCTTTGCCCACTGCTCGTCCTCGGTCAGCTTGTTGCCAATCTCGCAGCTGGCAAAGCCGCACTGGGGCGACAGGTACAGATTCTCGAGCGGCACGTACTTTGCGGCTTCGCGGATGCGCTCGACGATAACATCCTCGTTCTCGAGCTCTGCCGCCTTGGTGGTTACCAAGCCCAGCACGACCTTCTTGCCGGGAGCGACGTACTTGAGCGGCTCAAAGCCGCCGGCGCGCGGCGTGTCGAACTCCAGATAGAACGCATCGACATTCTCATGTGCGAACAGGTACGGCGCGATGGGATCGTAGCCGCCCTCAAAGGCATAGGTGGAGTGATAGTTGCCGCGGCACACGTGCGTGTTGATGACCAGATCGTCGGGCTTGCCCTCGATGGCGGCATTGTTGAGTGCCACGCCCAGCTCGCTTACCTTTTGCAGGTCGACCGGGCTCATGCCGGTTTTGGCGACAAAATCGGTATCGCAGTAGATGCCCCAGGTGCAGTCATCAAACTGGATGTTGCGGCAGCCTGCTGCGTACAGGTCGGCGATCACCGTGCGATAAGCGGCTGCAATGGCGTCGGCAAGTTCCTCGTCGGTCTTATAGACGGCACGCAGGCTCTCCTGCTGGCCGTCGCAGCGATCGAGCGTAACCTCAGAGAACGTCTGGATAGGCGCCGGGATGGTCTGGCGTGCAACGTGGCCCTCTCCCTCAAGCGCCTTGACGAACTTAAAATGCTCGACGAACGGGTGGTTCTCGCCGCTAATGGGACCGGTAACCACAGCGGTGTCGGCCGTGGTCTCCTCGTCGTGGAACATATAGCCCGTACGTGAGGCACGGCGTTCAATGCCGTTGAGTCCCCACATAAAGTCGAGGTGCCAGTAGCTGCGGCGAAACTCGCCATCGGTAATCACCTGCAGGCCGGCGGCCTTTTGCTTGTCCACCAGGTCGCGAATGGCCTCATCCTCGACGGCCTTAAGACCGGCGGCGTCGAGTTTGCCCGCGGCGTAGGCGGCACGGGCGTCCTTCACGGCCTGCGGACGAAGAAAACTGCCGACGATATCGGCGCGAAACGGCGCGTTCGGTTGAATCGAAGTGCTCATAGATATCTCCCTTTGCATTGGTTGCTTTATCGAGACAGAGTATGGGCGCTCATGTGGTCATCGTAAAATATATGTTTATATAGGTTTGTTATTAGTTTTTTCTATACCGAGCAACAGCGGGACTCAGCCTCACATGGATATCTCGAAGTGAGCTAAATATGCTGACGAATCGCGTCGATATAGGCCTGCCCATAGCGCGTGAGCGTCGTATTTTTGCGCGTGATAATGCCAATCTCCATATACTCGTCCACATCGAGCGGAATCGAGATAATACCGGGGCCGTTAAGTTCATGGCTGATCACGCCCGAACACACCGTGTAACCGTTAAGGCCCATAGCTAGGTTGAACAGCGTCGCACGGTCACGCACGCGGATATTCTTGCGACGCTCAAAGGTCGAGGTCAGCTCCTCGGAATAATAAAACGAGTTATAGCTGCCCTGCTCATAGGACAGGAACGGGTAGTCTTCCAAGTCCTCGAGCGTCACGCTGGAGCGGCCCGCCAGCGGATGGTCGGCGCACACGAAGACATGCGGCGCGGCGCAGAAGAGTCCTTCGAACACGAGCTCGTTGGCCGCCAGCATGCGCTCGATGACCTCGCGGTTATGCTCGGATAAGTACAGGATGCCCAGTTCGCTTTTCATATGCGCGACATCCTCGATAATCTCGTGGGTCTGCTCCTCGCGCAGGGTAAAGTCGTAACGCGCGGCATCGAACTCGCGGATTACATCGACAAACGCGTTAACGGCAAAGGAATAATGCTGGCAGCTCACACTAAAGTGCGGCACCTGCTCGGATGCGCCCTTGTACTTGCCCTCGAGTAGGTCGGCCTGGTCGAGTACCTGACGCGCGTAGCCCAAGAAGGTCTCGCCTTCCTCGGACACAATGACGCCCTTGTTGGTGCGCTCAAAGATGTGCACACCCATCTCGTTTTCGAGATCGCGGATCGACGCGGTAATCGAAGGCTGCGACACAAAGAGCCGGCGCGAGGCCTCGGTGATGCTGCCGCATTCGGCAACCTTAACAACATACCTGAGCTGCTGAAGCTTCATGACGTTCTCCCTAGACGTTCGTGGCGCCAAGACCCGCCGCGTCCACCTGGCGCATAAACGACGGCATCTCCCCCGTCGCGGCGCAGGCGACAATCTGATGCAGAGCCCCGGCAACCGCATCATCTGCCGCAGCGCCGATATGCCAGCGTGCGGCAGCCGTGACGGCCTCGTTGGCATTGGCGACTGCAACGGAGTTGGGAACGGCATCGATCATGGGCAAATCGTTATCGGAATCGCCGAATACGGCCACCTCGTCGGGCGTCAGGCCCAAAGCACGCGCCAGCTCCAGCGCAGCGCAGCCCTTGTCCCAGTCGGTCGGAAGAACGTCGAACAGGCGCACGCGGTTGTTGGGAAACACAAGCGAGAGCTCCGGCACCTCAGCGGCAACACGCTCGCGCAGCTCGGCGAGCTCCTCGCGCGAACGGGCACTCCAGATATTCGCCTTGTATACCGGGGCATCGTCAACGACAGGACAACAGGGAGCCTCTTCGCCCTTGAGCCACGCGTTGCCGCCTGACTTCATGGCGCGACGCACACGCTCGGGATCGCTTGTCACGCAATAGGCATCGTTATTCCAAAAGTCATCGCCCAGACGGTAGACCTTCAAATACGTATCGTCGGTCTCCTGTTCAAAATAATCGGCTAAGCGCATAAGGACATCGTTATCGATTGCGCGCGAAGCGACTACTTCGCCATCGACAAACATCACCTGGCCGTTGCAAAACGCACCGGTCGAGAAGCACTCGGAGCGATTGCGGAACATCCAGCCCATCGCGGACGGCTGACGACCCGAAACCGGACCAAAGTGCAGACCCACCGCCTGCATGGCATGAATACCCTCAATGGCGTAGTCGCTGGCGCCGTCATGCCCGGCTGGAATCAGCGTATCGTCCATATCGGTCAGCACAAGTTTGATCATAGAGCCCCCGTCATTTTCACCGTAACCATTGTAACGGTGCGCTAGTATAGGGAGCAACAGATTCGATGCGGGAGTGCCGGCGGTGCAAACCACAAGGCTGAGAGGGCATGGGGCCCAATCCTTTGAACCTGTCAGTTAATGCTGGCGTAGGGAGCATGCCGCCTTTACAGGGGCGCTGTCTATGCACAGCGCCCCTTTTCTATGCCAAGGAGGCATGTGCAGTGATTGATTCGGAACAGCTTAAACAACATATGGTCAAGGCCGTAGAGGAGATTCGCGCCACCAATCCGATGGCCGGCTCCATCACCAACACGGTGACGATCGACTTTGTCGCCAACGCGCAGCTCGCCGTGGGCGGATCGGGCGCCATGGTCTATCTGCCCGACGAGGGCGAGGCACTCGTTGCCGGCGGCGGCGCCATCTATCTCAATATGGGCACGCTCTTCCCCATCTACGAGCAGACAATTCCCCGCGCGGCCAAGGCGGCACACGACGCCGGCAAGCCCTGGGTGCTCGATCCAGTGGGCTTGGGCATCGGCAGCCTGCGCACCCAGTTGGTAAACGAGCTCAAGCAGTACAAGCCCGCTATCGTGCGCGGCAACGCCTCCGAGATCATCGCACTCGCCGGCCTGTGGGGTCTTGAGGGCGAGGCGGCCGATTTGAGCCGCGTACGCGGTGTCGATACCACCGACACGGTAGACGCCGCCCGCGATGCCGCCGTGGCGCTCGCCCGCTACACAGGCGGCGCCGTTGTGGTCTCGGGCGAAGTCGACCTGATCACCGACGGCACAACCGTGGCCAAGTCTCACGGCGGCAGCCCGCTCATGTCCAAAATCACCGGCTGCGGCTGCTCGCAGGGAGGCGTGCTGGCCGTGTACGCCTGTGCCGCCGACCCGTTTACGGCAGCCATCTGCGGCACCGCGGTCTACAACGTTGCCGGCACGCGTGCCGCCGCTGTCGCCGATGCCCCGGCAAGCTTTAAGGTCGCCTTTATCGATGAGCTCTACCGCGCGACCGCCCAAGATATCGCTGATAACCAACTCGAGCTCGAGGAGGCATAGGCCATGTCCGAGCCCGCAACCAATACCGGCATGAACACGCTCGTCGCCGTGGCCATCGCCCCGTGCGGCACCGGCGATGAGCTCTCCGCCGAGGTCGCCGAGGTCGTGCGCGTCATTCGCGAGAGCGGCCTTCCCAACCGCACCACCTCGATGTTCACCGAGATCGAGGGCGACTGGGGCGAAGTCATGCAGGTCGTGCGCGACGCAACCTTTGTGTTGGCGAGCAAGGGAATCCGCACCGAAGTCGTGCTCAAAGCCGATATTCGGCCCGGATTTACCGACACCATGACCGGCAAGCTCGAGCGCATGGAAGCACAGATCAAGAAGCAGGAGGAAGCACGATGAGCATCCGCGACAACCTTGATATCTCGGCCTATCTGGTACTCGGCCCCGAAAACACCCTCGGGCGCCCCGTGGGCGATGTGGTGGCCCAGGCGCTCGACGCAGGCTTTACCTGTATCCAGGTGCGCTCCAAGGTGGCAAGCGCCCGCGAGATCATTGCACTGACCGGCGACGCCGCGCAGGCAATCGCACAGGCTGGCAAGACCGGTCAGGTCGCCCTGTTAATCGACGACCGTCTGGACTGTGTACTCGCCGCGCGCGAGCAGGGCATTGCCGTCGACGGCGTGCACGTAGGCCAGAGCGACATTCCCGTCGAGGTCTGCCGCAAGCTGCTGGGCCCCGATGCCATTGTGGGCCTTTCGGCCCGTTGCGAGGAGATGCTCGAGTACGTCAAGACCGCCGACATGAGCCTGGTCGACTACCTGGGCATCGGCCCGCTCCACGAGACCGAGACCAAGCGCGACTGCGGACGCGCGGCCGACGGCTCTATCATCACCAAGAGCTTTGAGGACCTGGACGCACTCCACGCGGCAAGCCCCGTGCCCATCGTGGTGGGCGGCGGCGTCAAGACGGCCGACCTGCCGCAGCTCAAGGCCACCGGCGTCGACGGCTTCTTTGTGGTGAGCGCTGTCTGCAGCGCCGATGACCCCCACGCCGCGGCCAAGGAACTCGTCGACACCTGGCAGCAGGCATAGGCATAGGCAGAGCAGCTGATCCGCAGCCTCATATCTTCAGCAATGGAAAACGCATCCCAGTTTGGATCTCCATTCCGGGATGCGCTTTCCGCCGAGTCCACGGCAGTTTGCTCTACTCTGCCAGATACGCTTCCAGCGCCGGCAAGGTCGCCTCCGCATCGTGGCGGCCGACCTGGTGGATACGCTCGAGCTCATCCGGCTCGCGGCACAGCGACGGCACCTTCACCGATTCGCTCGGCCGCACCACAAAGATATCGCCGGCGGCCTCACGACGTGCCAAGTCATCGAGCGTGGCATTGTAGACCTCATGCCGATGCTCAAGCGCTGCGACAAACTCCGGATAGTGACGGAACACGCGACGCAGCATAGGCATCACGCTGTTGGGCCGCTTCACAAAGCCCGCCGGCTGCGTGAGCACCACGATATTGCGGTCATACCCCTGAGCAAACAGCCATTCACTGGGAATAGAATCAGCCACGCCGCCATCCAGGTACTTGCGGCCCTCAATGGCGACAGGACGCGTCGCCACGGGAATTGCCGACGACGCCCGGATCCACTCGATATCGCGCTCGTCGCCATACGGCAGGTCGTGGTAGACGGCCTTGCCCGTCTCGATATCGGTACACACGCACGTAAATCGCATGGGGCAGGCGCGATACGCCTCCAAGTCGATGGGATCGCGCTCGATAGGCACCTCGTGATAGGCAAAATCGGCATTGAACATATCACCGGTTCGCAGCCAGCTGGTCACACCCGCATAGCGCTTATCGGCGCAATAGGCCTTGTTGTAGCGAATGGCACGGCCGATCTGCCGCGATTTAAAGTTGTAGCCAAACGCCGCGCCCGCCGAGACACCCACCATATGGTCGCAGGTCAAACCGTGCTCCATCCAAACGTCGAGCACGCCCGCCGTATACATACCGCGGTAGCCGCCTCCCTCGAGCGCCAGCCCCACCGTGCGCGTCATATTTGACTGTGCCATGCGACCATCTCCGTTCCTGCGTTTTAAACCGGGACAAGTATACCCGTCAACATATATCGTCCCAGTCGCATTTTTATCGAGCATCGCATCGCCGCGCTACCGTTTGTCGAATAATAGCCGCCCACAGTATGCGCACCCATATCCCCGCACTCGAGGAAAGCGGCTTTATGGTGACGCTCGACAAGCACATTTGGCAGATTGCGCCCACCGACCGCGATCAAGGCCGCAGCACGCAAATCATTTCATCGATGCTCGAGATGGCGCAGTCGCTCCATCTGCCCGTCGCGGTCGAAGGCGTCGAGACAAACGAGCAGGCGAACATGCTACAACAAATGGGCGCCCGCTACGCTCAGGGCTTCCTCTACTACCGCCCCATGCCGGCGAAGGATTTTGAGGCATTGCTCGATGGTGGCAATAACAACTGATACGTTCGCACGCAAAACGCCACCGTCGAAGGGAACATTTGTCTCCATTAGCTAACTTATATCCCCAATTCAAACCAAATTGGGGATATGATACAAACCGTTGTTCCGCCCAAGGAGGTTATCCATCATGAACGAGTCGTACCGCATGGGCGAGCAATCGATTATTGCCTATCTTCAGCGACTTGCGAATGGCATCTCGACCGCCGAACTCGATGTTGCCGCGCTGCCTGCTGAGCTACGCGCCGTTGGTGAGCAACTGCAAAAGACGCATGCCATCCTGCAACAAGAGCGCCAGCTGCTTGAGCGCAACGCCTATATCGATCCGCTCACCAACTTGGGCAACCGCAACGGATTCGACCGTCACGTCGAGCAACTCTGGCGCAAAGGCGACCCCTTCACCTGCGCCTATATTGACATCGACCATCTCAAGCATTGCAATGATAGGTTTGGCCACGCCGAAGGCAATCGCTATATTCTGAGCATCTGCCGCACGCTCTCCGAAACCATGGAACACGATGAGATGCTGTTCCGTATCGGTGGAGACGAGTTTGTGCTCATCTCGCTCTCCGCAAACGAGACTAAACTCGAGCAGCGCTTGGAGCAGGTACGTACCGGGCTGATCGAGGCGAGCTCAGGCGGCAAGGCGCCCATGATCGGCAGCTTTAGCTTTGGCTGCTCGCGCGTCGATCCACTTGCTGGCGACACGCGTCGCCAGATGACGATGGATGCCGATCGCAAGATGTATCGCTATAAGCTTATGCATCGTGTGCAGCAACCGAAAGACGATGACGCGCCGCAACGCCCAATCGTCGATCAGCTTCCCTGCAACGACCGGGTGTTCCAAGCGATCTCCATGAGCTCCGAGACGCGCTATCCGTTCATCCTTAACCTCGATACTGGAGAATCGCAATGGTCGGTTAATGCCGTGCGCGATTTTGACCTGCCCTCCCAGCATCCTTTTAACTCACTCGACATGTGGCTCGCCCGCGTCCACCCCGAGGACCGCGACAACGTACGCGCCGAGCTCGATATGGTGATAAACAGCACGTGGCACTTCCACTACATGCAGTATCGCGTAATGGACGCCACCGGAGCGTACGCGCTTTGCGACTGCACGGGCTACCGCTTGGACGGCACCGATACCGAGCCCAACATGTACGTGGGCATTATCATCAACCGAAGCCTAGCGGATACGACCGACTCAGTAACGGGCCTGGGCGATGTCCACGCACTGGTCAACACTATTGGAGAGATGCGCCACGTGCCGCACGAGGCAGGTTTTATTGCCATTAAGGTCGACGATATCGCCGAGGTCAATGCCCGCTTTGGATTCGATGCAGGCGACCGCGTGCTCGCCGAAAGCGCCGCCTGCCTCATGGATTGTTCGCGCGGCAAGGGCCGCCTGTTCCGCTCAACGGGGCCGATGTTCGTGGCACTCTTCGATGAGCTCGGCCCCGAGGCAATCGACGAGATCGCAAGCGACATCGAACGGTTCCTGGGTACTCCCGTGCTCATCGGCTCGCTTGAATATCAGCCGCCCATTCGCGTGGCCACGCTCCATCTGGACGGCGTCGACCGTCAGCCCGTTTCCATTTTGAACGAGCTCAAAGCGTTGCTCGGGAAAGCCGTGCAGGTGCCAGGTACCAAACTGGATTAGCGCCGCGCCCGCGCCGCCTCCCCCATCGTGCGATAATCCTCTGCAGAAGTCACCAAAAGCAGAGGGAGTTTGTGATGAAGGTTCTTTTGGTCAATGGCAGCCCCAAGGCAAACGGCAACACCGCCCGCGCACTCGCCGAAGTCGCCGAGCAGCTCATTGCCGAAGGCATTGATACCGAGGCGTTTCAGCTGGGCGCCAAGCCCATTCGCGATTGCATCGGTTGCGGCCAGTGTGGCAAACTTGGCGGTCGCTGCACCTTTGACGACGACGTGGTGAACGAGCTCATCGCTGCCGCCGAGCAGGCAGATGGCTTTGTCTTTGGCTCACCTGTCTACTATGCGCATCCCAGCGGACGCATCCTCTCGGCCCTCGATCGCGTATTCTATGCCGGAGGCAAAGCCTTTGCACACAAGCCGGGCGCTGCCGTCGCCGTCGCCCGTCGCGGCGGTACGTCGACGACCTTCGACGTGCTCAACAAGTACTTCACCATCAACCAAATGCCCGTGGTTGCTTCCACCTACTGGAACAACGTGTTTGGCCGCGTGCCCGGCGACGCCGATGGGGATGCCGAGGGCCTTGCCACCATGCGAAACATCGGCAAAAACATGGCTTGGCTCCTGCGCTGCATCGAGGCGGGACAAGCCGCCGGTATCAACGCGCCCGAGGCAGATCGCGCAACGACCAACTTCATTCGATAGAGCGGCGGGGCCATGAATATTCAAATCTTCGGGACTAAGAAGTCGTTCGATACCAAGAAGGCCCAGCGCTATTTTAAGGAGCGCCGCATTAAGGTGCAGTTTATCGACCTTAAGGAAAAGGAGATGAGCAAGGGCGAGCTCACGAGCGTGATGCAGGCGGTCGGCGGCATCGACAAGCTGCTCAACCCCAAGGCCAAGGACGAGGAGATGCTCGCGCTCATCCAGCACCTCACCCCTAGCCAGCGCTTCGACAAGCTGCTCGAGAACCAGCAGGTTCTAGCCGAGCCCATCGTGCGCAACGGCAAAAAGGCCACCGTCGGTTATTGCCCCGATGTATGGGGAGCCTGGGAGTAGCCTGTGTTATTTGCCAGCGCGTGGGTATAAGAGCAGGCGTTTGGCATATGATTCAACTGTAAGCCATGTCTAACAAAGGAGGGCACATGCCCAACAAACCCGTGAAGATCATCATGCTTACCGGATACCTCGGTGCCGGCAAGACCACGCTGCTCAACCACATCCTCGCTAACGACGGCGGCATCCGCGCCGCCGTGATCGTCAACGATATCGGCGAGATCAACGTCGATGCCAGCCTCATCGCCGACGGCGGCCTTTCCGAGACCGACGACCTCATCCCGCTCACCAACGGCTGCATCTGCTGCACGCTTTCGGATGACCTGGCCAACCAGCTGCAGGGCATCGCCGATTCGGGCAACTTCGACTACATCATCATCGAGGCATCGGGCATTTGCGAGCCCATCCCCATCGCCTACACCATCTCGAGCTTCTGCGATGAGGCTAAGGTGGGCGGCGAGCCCAAGCTCGCGCTCGACAACATCGTGGCTGTGGTCGACTGCGCCCGCATGTACGACGAGTTCAACGGCGGTCGCGACCTGCTGGCCGAGGATATCGACGAGGACGACATCGAGAGCCTGCTCATCCAGCAGATCGAGTTCTGCTCCACGCTGATCCTCAACAAGACCGACACCGTGACGCCTGAGCAGATTGCCGAGCTCAAGGCCATCGTGCGCAGCCTGCAGAAAGACGCCGTAATTGTCGAGGCCCAAAACGGCGAGGTCCCCATGGAGGAGCTGCTCGATACCGACCGCTTCGACTTTATGCGCGCCTACAACTCCGCCGTCTGGATCGAGGCCATGGAGCATCCCGAGGAGCACGACGACCCCGAGGTGCTCGAGTACGACATCGAGACCTTTGTGTACTCGCGCCGCAAGCCGTTTGACCTGCAGAAGTTCACCGATTTTGTTGAGCAGGAGTGGCCCGACGAGGTCATCCGCGTCAAGGGCCCGCTGTGGCAGACCGGCGATCCGGACATGTGCTACATGTTTGAGCAGGCCGGCCACCAGATGCGCCTGATGGAGAACGGCCTGTTTGTCGATTCGGCGCCCGAGGGCGAGAAGCAGAAGATCATCGACGAGAACCCCGAGATCATGCAGATTTGGGACGACGAGACGGGCGACCGCATGACGAGCCTGTGCATCATTGGCCGTCACATGGACAAGGATGCGCTCATCGCCTCCCTCGATGCCTGCCTGACCGACTGGCACCGCGCCTAGGTTTATCCAAGCGGGCATTTTTCCGCCCACGTAACCGCCTAACCACCACGAAGGTACCCTTCGTGGTGGTTTTTCGTTCTGAGCCAAGGAGATTCATGTTCAACATTGTACTGTATGCACCCGAGATTCCGGCCAATACGGGCAATATCGGCCGTACCTGCGTGGTCACCGGCGCCCATCTGCATCTGGTGGAGCCACTGGGCTTTTCGCTCGATGACAAGACGGTACGTCGCGCCGGTCTGGGCTACTGGCAAAACTTGGACGTGACGACCTATGCCGGCTGGGAGGATTTCCTTGCGCGCAACGGCCTCTCCCCCGCCGACGAGCGCCTGCATCTGCTGACCAAAAAGGCGCGCCGAACCTATGCGCAGAGTACCTACCGCGATGGCGACTACCTGGTCTTTGGCAGCGAGAGCTCGGGCATTCCCGAGCCACTGCTTGCCGCGGCGCCCGAGCGCTGCGAGCGCATCCCGATGCTGCGCGATTGTGACTCACTCGATAACGCCGAGGCATGGGAAGCCCACGAGGAATCACTCGGGCATACCGAGGACAGCCACGAGGCCATCCTTCAACAGGACATCTGCGGCAACTTCGTCAACCCGGACGACTACCGCATCAGTGCACTCAACCTCTCCAACAGCGCCGCCATCGTCCTCTACGAGGCCCTGCGCCAAACAGGCTTTCCGGGAATGTAACAAAGGGACAGTCTCGTTGTCATATCGGACAATTGTCACATTGACACCCTTCAAACGAAATCAGAGATGCCCGCTATCGCAACGTAAGGCATCGCGATAGCGGGCATTCAGCTGAATCAGTAATTTGATTTCAAAGGTAGATATTAATCTTCGAATTCGACATTGACCCTTACGTCTGGACCACAGAACGTCGACACCTGCTTTTTCACCAGTTTTACTGCACGTTCATCAGATTTTTCCAGCATGCCACTTTCTTGAACCTTTTGCCTCTGGTCCTTATCAGCCTGCTGAAGCAATTTATTTAAATCGTCCGTACTGACCTGATTCCAATTAAGAAAACCATTGTCCTCAACGTACTTTTTAAGCGAGTTCGGATCCGTTGACAACGTCACTATCTCGGAATGCGGAAGCGTAACATTAACAGATTTTATTACCGACTCGTTGTTTTTCGAACGATGGACTTTTACCTTCAGGTTCTCATCGTCTACGTTCAGGCCGATATCCGCCTTGCCATCGATGGTCGCTACATATCGCTTAGTAGTAAATGGGTTGTTAAAACCAAACGGATTCCCTGCATCGTCAATATATAGAACCTGAGTAAAATCGTATTCGTAGGTAAGCAACTTCGTTACCGGCTTAATTTCTTCCCGAATCGAATCATCGCTTATAACGGTCTGATCGCGCGTCAACCACAGGTACACGCAGCCGCCGCAAGCTGCAATCAAGCCTAACGCCAATAGGGCGACAATTATCTTCTGGCCAATTGTTTTAAACGGATTGGAAACGCTCATTTAGCCCTTGTCCTCCAGTTGTCCTCAGGGTAATTACGGACTCAATTCATTTATATTGGGTTTTGATGTCAACCAATTCAGAAAGGAAGGACTTAAATCCAACATAATATGAATGCACATTCATACGTTAATTTAATACCTATTCTGCTGCACGTAACTTTAGAAAGATTGGGGCACAGACCATAGGCCGGCACCCCAATCCATACATAGGCATCATAACGCGTTGATCATTCGATCATATGCCCAACTTAATCAACTGAAACGCTGACATCCATCCGCTGATCTCGGTCGCTATATCCGATCATCAGTTCCCGTCCCTTTTTATCCTTTGCGCAAAAACTGCTGTCATACGAATATTCGATGTCCTTGTATCCCTTTTTCTTGCAAGCTTTGATGTATTTGTCGTACCCATCATGATCGATGCCAAATGCGACAAACGAAAGGCAGTCTTTTTCGTCTAACGACGTATAAACGATAGGGCAGTCAGGCTTCGGCAAGGATTTTGCAAGGGCTTTTGTTGGCCAGTCATACGCCTTGACACCGCCCTTTGATGAAGTCGTATAGGTTTTCGACTTGAAACTATAGTACTCGAGATATATCTTTCCATCGCCGCCTAGATAGGCAATAGTCGCCACTGAAGGCTCCATCAGGTCATATTGATTCTGCTGGGCATTGGCGACATAGTCACCATGGGTAATGCACGGAACGCTATCAACCGATTCTCGCTTCTCGACGATTCGCTGGCTATCCGCCGTCATTTTCAGCGTTGAATAATCGTGCGTAGCCTCTTCCTCATCAAAAACGTCAGTAAACAGAAGTTTCTGCTCGTCAGTCAACTCCCCTTTCGGCTCAAACTGAATAGTGAACTGAGCAATATCGAAGCTCGATTTATTGTCATATTCAAATGTCATCATCTCGACGCCATCAACAACGCCTTCTGAGACACTCCAGTTTAGTTGATCGATTTTTACTGAATCCTTCTTACCTGGCTTTGGCTTCTTTCCGCTTTTCTTAGTCGCTGCAAATGCGCATGTCGGACTCCAGCCGCGACCCGTAATTCCGAGTGGTAGAGAAATGCCGATTAGCGCCGCCGCGCTAAAAGCCAGAACTGCCGTAAATAACTTTTTCTTCATTACATATCCCTTGGTAGTCGTTTAACCTCCCCCTCGTCAAATAGCAGACGAATTGGCGACGCAGTGGCACTATTTGATTCAAGGGCGTGAACTGGATAAACATCGAGGGAAGGAGTGGGCCCTGTGCAATAAACTCCCCTCGTCAAAATGTCTAGCTAAAGAGGACGGGCAGACGGCGAACGGTCATATCCGTTCGCGTCCGCCCGTCCCCAACGATCAAACGTCGATGCGCTAACGTTCAAAAGCATTGCGGCCTCTTGTCTCGTAACCTCACCTCCTTCGAATGATTTGATGACATCGCGGTAGCTATCCGGACGTTCGAGCGTCGGTCTCCCAAATCTCACACCCCGCAGACGCGCCGACGCGATACCCTCCGCCTGGCGCTGCTTTATGTTTTCACGCTCCACCTGAGCCACGTAACTCAAAACCTGAAGCACTAGATCGGCAATAAAAGTCCCCGTAATTCCATTGGGTTGTTCGCGTGTATCAAGCAATGGCATATCGAGCACCACGATGGCAACGCGTTTGTCCGTCGTTAGGCGACGCCATTCATCGATAACTTCACGGTAGTCGCGACCCAATCGATCGATACTCTTAATCACCAGAACGTCCCCTTCGCGCAGACGACGAAGAAGACGCCGGTACTGAGGACGCCTGAAGTCCTTTCCACTCGCTTTGTCAGCATAGATCAAATTCGTTTGGACCGGAAACCGCTCCAGCGCATCCAGTTGGCGATCCAGGTTCTGATCTGCTGACGAAACTCGAGCATACCCATAGATTCTGTTTTTCATGATTGCCCCTATCAGCCGCACGATGGCAGCTTCAGCTCATCTGAGAGCCCACTCACAATAGGGCGTGCAAATTTCGCGAATGGGCTGAACCCATTTTCGGGCTCCAACGTAAGCTATTCAAGCACCGCTTCGATAACGCACGGGGCAACCTTATGCTTTGAAATGAAATTAATCGTTTTTAATTGAGATTAACTAGAATAAAATGAAATTAACCCGAGACGCTAAAGGAGAGCCTTGTGAAATATCTCGAGAACCCGTTTACCCCCAGTTTTGGTGAGGTTCCTGCCCACCTCGCTGGCAGACAACAGATTATTCGGGATTTGGACCGTGCCTTCTTGAGCCAGCGCAGGCGCCCAGAATTGACCTCGATCTTCTCAGGCGCTCGTGGAACCGGTAAAACCGCTCTCATGTCGTCGCTCGCGACAAGGGCGGAATCCCACGGCTGGATTGCCGTAAAGACGACCGCGCTCCCGGGAATGCTTGAGGAAATCGAGTTCGGGGCGAAATGTGCTGCCGGCCATCTTATCGACCCGTCCAACCACTTCGAAGTCACCGGTCTCGGAATTGCACCGCTCGGCAGCATCGAGGTCAGTCGCGTTCACGATGCCTCAACCTGGCGGTATCGCATGAGCGACATCATCGACCAGCTCAACGAAGCGGGCACCGGTCTGCTCGTCACGGTTGACGAGGTGGACCCGACACTCGACGAGATGATCCAGCTCGCAGCGACGTATCAGCACTTTGTGACCGATGGGAGACGCGTCGCGCTGCTCATGGCGGGACTTCCCAACAACGTATCGACGCTACTGAACCACAAGACGGTCTCGTTCCTTCGCCGCGCCCAACAATATCATCTGGGTCGCATTGCCGACTATGACGTGCGAGAGGCCTTGATTCGCACAATCCAGGAAAACGATCGCCTGGCAGATGCTGAGGGAATCGATAGAGCCGTTCGCTCGATCTCTGGTTTTCCCTTCCTATTGCAACTCGTAGGCTACCGTGCCTGGGATCTCACAAGCGATTCGAAGGAAATCTCGTCACGCGACTTTGACCTGGGAATCAAAATCGCGCGCGACGAGATGGACGACCGAATCCTCGCGGCAACCTATCGGGAACTCACTGCAGAGGACAAGCGATTCCTCATCGCCATGCTCGATGACGAGGAAGAGTCCACCACCGCCGACCTTGTCGAGCGCCTTAAGCGTTCGCCGCAGCAGGTCTCCCGCTACCGACGCCGCATGATAGATGCCGGCATCATCGGGGAACGAGGACGAGGGCTCGTCGCATTTGAATTGCCATTCTTCCGCGACTATCTCGCGGCTCAATGCGTGAAATAGGCATCAATGAGGCAAAGAGGCTGTCCCTTTGCCTCATTGTCTATAGGTAGCGGCCGGTAATGCTCTTGGAGCAGGCCACGATGTCGTCCGGCGTGCCGGCGCTGACGATTTGCCCGCCCGCGTCGCCACCGCCCGGGCCCATGTCGATCACGTAATCGGCGTTACGGATAAGGTCGAGATCGTGTTCGATCACGATGACTGTGGCGCCCTTGGCAACGAGGCCGTCGAACACGCTCAGCAACACCTGAACATCGAGCGGATGCAGGCCGATCGTGGGTTCGTCGAACACGAATACAGCATCATCCTGCACGCGGCCCATCTCGCTCGCAAGCTTTAGACGCTGCGCCTCGCCGCCCGAAAGCGCCGGCGTGGGCTCACCGAGCGTGAGATAACCCAAGCCCAGGTCGTGTAAGGTCTGCAAGCGCGCCTGAACCTTCTTGAGTCCCACCGTGGCGTCGAGCGCCTCATCCACACTCATATCCATGAGCTGCGGCAACGTCAGCAAGCTCCCGTCCTTGCCCTCACGATGGATACGCGAAGCCGCGTCCGCATAACGCGAACCGCGACATGCCGGGCAGACGATCTCGACATCGGGCAAAAACTGCACATCGAGCGATATCGAGCCCGTGCCATCGCACGTAGGGCAGCGCAAGGCACCGGTGTTGTAGCTAAAGGCACCCGCCTTGTAGCCGGCCGCCTTGGCCTCGGGCGTACGGGCGAAGGCGCGGCGCAGCTCGTCATGGATGTCAGCATAGGTCGCTACCGTCGAGCGCACGTTGGCGCCGATGGGCGTGGCGTCAATCAGGTTGGCGCGGGCAATGCCCTCGGCATCGACCCAACGCACGTGCCCCGGCAGACGCTCGCCATCTGCTTGCGCCTTGAGTGCCGGAATGAGCGTCTCGAGCACCAACGTCGTCTTACCCGAACCCGAAACGCCCGTCACCGCGACCAAGCGGCCGCGCGGGATATCGACTTCGAGCGGTTTTACGGTATGGATGGCATCGGTTGCCATGCGGATGTGGCCCTGGTCGAACATCTCCTCGTCAGTCACCTGCGGGCGCAAGCGCTTGGGGTCTGCGCGCAAAAACGGCGCGATGCGACTGCTCTGCGATTGCTCGACCTCGTCTACCGTACCGGCAGCGATCACGTTACCGCCGCCCGCTCCGGCAACGGGGCCCATCTCGACAAGATAGTCGGCTTCCGCCAGTACGCGCGTATCGTGGTCGACAACAACCACGGTGTTGCCGTCATCCACCAGATCGCGCATCACGCCCACCAGGCCGTCGACATTGGCAGGATGCAAGCCAATCGAGGGCTCGTCCAGCACATAGAGCACGCCCGTCGATCGGTTGCGCACCACGCGGGCGAGCTGCACACGCTGGCGCTCACCCGTGGAGAGCGTGGCACCAGCGCGGTCGAGTGAAAGGTAATCGAGACCCAGGTCGACCAGACGACGGGCCGCGCTCAAAAACGAATCGCAGATATCCGCCGCCATGGGCCGCATCTCGGGCGGCAAGGATGCGGGCACCCCGCGCACCCACTCAATCGCCTCGCCTAGCGTCATGGCCGCGGCCTGCGCCAGATTGATACCGCGCACTTGGGGCTGGCGCGCAGCCTCGGAAAGACGCGTACCACCACAGTCGCGGCATGGCCCCTCGCGCAAAAAGCGCGCAACGCGTTTGAGGCCCTTGTCGTCCTTAACCTTGGCGAGCGCATTCTCGACGGTATAGACGGCGTTGTAGTAGGTAAAGTCGAGTGGCGTGGCGCCCTCACCGTTTTTGGGGACGTAGAGAATGTGCTTCTTAACCGCCGGACCATGAAACACGATGTCGCGCTCTTGAGGCGTGAGCTGGTTAAACGGCACGTCGGTGCGCACGCCCATCTCGCCTGCCACCTGCTTCATCAGATCCCACATGAGCGTGCCCCAGGGAAGCACCGCGCCTTCGTTGATAGTCTTTGACTCGTCGGGCACCAGGCTCGCCTCGTCCACCTCGCGCATGACACCGGTACCGCCGCAGGTAGAGCACGCGCCGCCGCTGTTAAAGGCAAGGTCCTCGGCACCCGGCGCGTAGAACTCGCGGCCGCATGCGGGGCACGTGAGCGACAGGCCCGCAGCCACGTTAAGGCTCGGCTCCACACGCGCCCCGCAATGCGGGCACACGTGATGGGCGCAGCGGCTAAAGAGTAGACGCAGGCTATTGTTGAGCTCGGTCATGGTGCCAAAGGTCGAGCGCACGCCCGGCACGCTGGGGCGCTGATGCAATGCGAGCGCCGCCGGCACGTGCAGCACCTCGTCCACCTGGGCGTGCTCGGCCTGCGTCAGACGACGGCGGGTATAGGTGCTGAGCGCCTCCAGATAGCGACGCGAGCCCTCGGCATAAAGAACCCCCAGCGCCAGCGAACTCTTGCCCGAGCCCGACACGCCGGCAATGCCCACGAGCTTTCCCAGCGGAATGTCGATATCGATGTCCTTGAGGTTATGGACGCGCGCGCCACGTACCTCGATAGCCTGCGGGCTCATCTTCTGTTCCGTCACCTTTATCACCCTACTCATGCCATAAAACTCGATCGCGAATGTACGCGCCCAGCATGGGCACGGTAAACCGGACGAGGCCGTATCCGGCAGCCTCGATGACGCGCTCGCGAATCAGGCTTGCGCGATATTTACTCGCCCAACTCTGAGTACGGTCGCAGCGCTCAATGATATCCGCCATGCGCGTCGGCTCACCCTCGTCAGCAGCCATGGCCTCGATAAAGAGGCGCTGTGGACTGCGCAGCCCGTAATACAGAGGCGCGTCAACCGCTTCGTAGAACTCGGAGACGGCATCCGCATGGCCATCCTCGACATCGCGCCTTTCGATGACCTGCGAGCCACGCCGGACAGCAGACCGCCACATGTAATATCCCACCAGCTGAACCATGTAGGGATGCCCCATGCTCTTGCGCGCCGCAAGGTCCGCCGTCTCCGCGTCAACGTAAAGACCAGCGTCTTTGACCGTCTGGATATACGAATCGCGCACCTCGGGCAAAGATATCGCCCCCAGCGTACGCTGCTGGGCACGCCGCAAAAACGTCACGCTCGGCTCTTCGAGCAGATCGTCAACCATACTGGGTAAGCCGGCGAACACCAGCGCAAGACCGCGCTGGTCGCTATCTGACAAGCCCATGGCATCCTGATCTCCAAGCACCTGCTGATAGAGAACGGCAAGAGCCGCCAGTTCCTCGATAGACGCCGATTGCGCCTCGTCAATCGCAAACAGTATGCCCTTGCCTGGACCGAGTTTCTTAAGGCGCTCGTTGACCAGCCCTCGCAACGTCTCGCCCTTTGCTCGCGCCGCCTCGACCGACATCCGGCCAAACGACGGACCGAGCTCCATTGACGTCACAACGGGTTTATTCGAGCGAAGCGCGTCGGCCAAGCGATCGCATAAGCCAAGCGAAGCGGAATCGGAGACAACCGCCCATCCGCGCTCATTGGCTAGACGTTGCAGCTCCCGTAGGAGAACCGTCTTGCCACAGCCGCGGTTTCCCGTAATGAGCATGAGCCTACCCGGCGCTCCGGCGCCGTTATCGAGCCCTTCCTCGAAATCTTCGATGACCGACTCGCGACCGATGAGTATCGGAGGCCGCTTGCCTGCCGTTGGCTTAAAGGGATTTGGATTCATGTCGGCCTCCTCGGATTGGCAAACCCTGGCAATAGTTATACCAACTTATACCAAGTTATACCAATAGCATGTGACAAAGGAACTGTCCCTTTGTCACATGTGGCCGAAAAACTCGGCGTCTGCTGCTCGCCAGGGGCGGAAGGTAGAGGAATCGACCTTTACGTGCGCCGCGGCGGGTACGTCGTACCATTTGACCGTGTAACCGGCACCGTGAGAGCAAAAGACCGAATCGGGCGTGTTGGGCAGATCGGCCTCGGGCTCATAGGCGGCCGCCTCGATGACGCGCTCAGCATCATGGCAAGCCGCATAGCCGGCGAACTCTAGGTACAGATGCCCACGACCACTCGTATAGGCGGCTACCTCCAGCGCATAATCCTGCACCTCGGATGCCGGTACGCGACCCACAAGCGTCGCCCGGTCTCCCGCCATCGTCGGCGGCTCGTACTCGGCACCCATGCGCGTGGCATCCGAGAGCGCCCGACCCACGCACTCCCCCGGCACCTCGAGCTCAAAGCGATACCACGGCTCCAACAGCACCGCCGCGCCGGCCTCGCGCGCCTGCATCAAACCCTGGCGAATCGCGCGGTACGTGGCCTGGCGAAAATCGCCGCCCTCGGTATGTTTGGCATGCGCACGGCCACCCGTGAGCGTAATGCGCACATCGGTGATGGGCGAGCCGGTCAGCACGCCCAGGTGATCGCGTTCCATGGCGTTGGTGAGCGCCAGACGTTGCCAGTTAAGATCGAGCTCATCGGTCGAGGTCACGGTGCCAAACTGCACGCCCGAACCCGCTGGCAACGGCTCCAGACGCAGATGCACCTCGGCATAGTGGCGCAGTGGCTCAAAGTGGCCCACGCCCTCGACCGGCTGCGAAATGGTCTCCTTATAGAGGATGCCGCCGGGCTCAAACTCGACCGCAAGGCCAAAACGATCGGCCAACACCCGCTGCACGACCTCGAGTTGCACGGCGCCCATCAACTGCAGGTGAATCTGCTCCAGATGCGTATTCCAGCTTACGCCGAGCATGGGATCTTCGTCCGCTAACTCAGTCAGCGCTTTGAACACCGCATGGACATCGTGTTCGCCTGGAAGCACCGTATAGGTGAGGACCGGCGCAATGACAGGTGCATCGCCCGCGGGCTCCGCGCCCAGGGCGTCCCCCGGGCGAACGTGCGCAAGGCCCGTCATGGCACAAATACCGCCAGCAGCAACTTCTTGGGCAAGCTCATACTTCTCGCCGTTATAGATGCGTACCTGATCGACCTTCTGCTCCCATGCCTCGGCACCGGAACGTCCGCCAATCATCTGCTTGGCATGCAGTGTGCCGCCGGTTACTTTAACCCATGCCAAGCGCTCGCCGCGATCCCCGCGGCTGACACGATAGACGCGCGCGGCAAACTCCGGGAGCCACGCCTGTTCACGCATCAGCGCGCATATGCCATCCAGCAGCTCGTCCACGCCTTGATCCTTGAGCGCCGACCCGGCAAAACAGGGAAAGAGCTTGCGCTCGGCAACCATGCGCGACAGCGTCGCGACGGAAAGCTCACCCGCCTCAAGAAACTCCTCGAGCGCTTCTTCGTCTAACGCGGCAGCGTCCTCCTGAACGGCCCCGCCCGCCAGCAGTTCGCCGGCATCCAGGCAGCCCTCGGAGAGACGTTGCCCAAGTTGTGCCAGCAAAACATCGCGGCCGGGATTCTCCAAATCGATTTTGTTGATGAAGATGAATGTCGGGATGTCATAACGTGCAAGCAGGCGCCACAGGGTTTCGGTGTGTCCCTGCACGCCGTCGTTGGCACCCACAACCAAAATCGCATAGTCAAGCGCGCGCAGCGTGCGCTCCGCCTCGGCCGAAAAATCGACGTGGCCGGGCGCATCCACGAGCATGACGTGGGTATCACCGTGGTCGAGCACGGCCTGCGACGAAAAAATCGTGATGCCACGCTCGCGCTCGATCGCGTTCGTGTCCAGATGCGAATCGCCATCGTCCACGCGGCCGCGCTTGCGAATGCGACCCGCGTTGAACAGCATGACCTCGGCCAACGTGGTCTTGCCGGCATCGACGTGCGCCAAGATTCCAACGACCGCTTGCTTCGACATGGCTCTCCTCTTATTGCAAGCCCATCGCACGCGGCAACGGGCGTTCACGCTCCACACTGGATGATACAATTTACGGGCCGGCGGGCGAAGCGGGCCCTATCCCCCGACCAAGCTCATCGCCCTGCGTTGCCGCGCGGCGATTTTCGTAGGTTCGCGCCTTGCGAAAGCCGGCTTGCAAATCAGCGCAGCGAACGAAAATGGCCCCACCCGGGACCATTTTCGTTCGTGCGAATTGTTGACACGTGCCCCTACTCTTACGCCTCACGCAGCCAGTCGAACGCAACACGCGGCGTGCCGTCCGACACATACACGACGCCGGCACGCTCGAACCCCGCCTTAATACTCGCGCCCTGCATGGGCAGGTTGTCCTGATGCGTGTCGATGCGCAGGTGATCGGCACGCTCCTTGGCAAAGGCAAACATCGCAGCCGCGATACCGTGCACGGTGCCATCGGACGCCACACGGTGCAGCACGGCGTACGGAGTGTCGCTGCGCCATTGACCATCCTCAATTACGTCATAGCACTCGTCCGGGCCCGGCAAAAAGGCAAACGTCGCCACCACGCGGCCATCGACTTCGCACACATAGCTGCCACCGGCGGCGATATCGGCAGCCAGTTGCTCGGCAGAAGGCGTGCCCTCGGGCCACTGTGTGGCGTTGCCATGCGCGCGCATAAAGGCGCGGGCCGCGTCATAGATAGCCATGACAGCGGGAATGTCGGTATCGAGGGTTTTTCTGATCATCACGCGGCGACCTCACGTTTATTGGTATCACTTTGATTGAGCAATGATACCAACGTTTGGAGAGGGGCGCGAAGCAGATGGGGAGCAAAAAGCGAGCCGCTTGGTCAAAAGCCAAAAGCGAGTTTTTAGGCGCTGCCACGGGCGGCGATATGAGTGACCTGTTTGCGCGCGAAGACGAGCGCCGCGACGCCCTGGACGCCGAGCGCGATGAGGCCTGGCGCTACAAGTCGTGCGAGCGCAAAAACCGTTACGACACGCGCGTCGAGGCCGAGGCTGTTATGGCCGAATGTGAAAACCGCGGGCGGCGTGGCTTGGCCTGCTACAAATGCGAATACTGCGGCGGCTGGCATTTGACGTCGCACCCTTGGAAATAGACCCCACATTGGCACGGCACTGACGGAGCGCCAGCCATCGCACACAAGCTACGGGCGCGGCGGCACCAAAACATCGTAGCGAACGGCCTTGCCCGCAAGTTGATAGCTCGGCTTAACGCCGGCAAGCAGCGGGCCCTTTACCGGCCGCTTGATAACGACCTTGCGCGGATGCACAGCAAGCGCCGCCTCGACCAGCGATTCCTCGTCGGCGCATGGCTGCTCCAGATGATGTAGGAGCTGGAACTTCTTTTTGACCGCTGCACTCTTGGTGCGCTCGGGAAACATGGGATCCAGGTACACCACGTCGGGTGCTGCGAGCTCGCCCTGCTCGACCAGCTCGACGGTTTGACGAAGGCCCGCAATGCTGTCCTCGCCCGCATGTAAGCACATGCGTGCCACGGCAGCCGCAAGCGCCGGATCATCCGCCGCGCGATCCAAGGCATCCTTGAGGAGCGCCGCGATCACGCAGTCCTGCTCATACAGATCGACGGTAAAGCCCGCGGCCGCCAACAGCAGCGAATCCTCGCCAAAGCCTGCCGTAGCGTCAATTGCCCATGGTCGCTCGATGCCCTTTGTGCGCGCAGCCTTTACCAACAGCTCTTGCTGCAGACGGCCCTGCTTGAGTCGCGGCAGCATGCGGCCAAAATCGGCGCGCAGCTCCATCGTGCCGTCGGTGAGCGTGAGGCCCTCGGGCTTCCCGATCAGCTCAAGCCCCGCGGCCCGAGCAACAGATAAGGGATCGACGACGCCCATGGACACTCCTTAACAAGCAAAACGAATACGCAGGGCACCGTTTATGTCGGCACCCAACCGTCCGCTATTGTCCCACATGCGACATGGCCCACAGCATCCCAATGCAAAGCACCGCCATCAATCCCGTGCACACAGCAGCGATCACGGAATCACCCATGCGCCTTCCCAACGACCGCGGCTCACGCACTTGCCCTGCTCCGTACATCATGGCTCCTCCTTGAGACCAGCTCCTTGTTACGGCCTCATCATCTCAGCGCCGCACATGAGCTGCCATCGATTTGGCTTACGTCCAGCTTTCCCTTTTGAAAGGTTGGGTTGGGCCGCGCGGGCTCAAAGCGCTTTCAGGCGCATGCATCGCTGCGTTGAACTACAATGTGCTTCACCATATGTGCAGTACATTGGGTGCGCCAAGTTGGCGTGCTCGTATCGAAAGGACCAGCCATGAGCTTCACTCGCAAGACTCTCAAAATCCTTGCTCTCATCTACTTTGTTTTGGGCATCGCCAGCCTCGTCACCGCCGGCGTCGGTATCGCCACGGGCGGTCTCGATTCCACGTACGGTTCGTACGCCACGCTCGCGGCGGTCGTGCTTATCACCAAGGGTCTCGTCGACCTTGCCGCAGGCGTCGCCGGTATCAAGGGCGCCAACAAGCCTTCGCAGGTGGACGGCGCGTTTAAGCTCGGTATTGTTGCCGCGGTCGCCACGCTTGCCCAAGCGGTGCTCACGCTTCCCGCGTTTGGCGGCGACGCCATCAACTTTGGCGCCTTTGTCATCGTGGTGTACGACCTGTTCTTTGTTCAGCAGGCACACGCCGTTAAGGCCGAGAACAAGGACCGCCTGTAGGCACCTGTCTCCCATAGCCCCTGCTATCAAGCAGCTAAAAAGGGCCGATCGCGCATCTCCGCGGTCGGCCCTTTACGTTTGCCCAGATAAAACCTACCAAAATAAACCTGTCCCTTTTTGGCAGGTTGTTAGCTGTGGCGGTACTCGGCGATGATGAAGTCGATGTCGATTTGAAGGGTGTCCAAGTTTGCCAGGCGCTCTTTGTCGGCAGGGCGCGTGCGGTAGTAGTACGGCGTCATCTGGAACACCGCCTCGATGTCCGCCTGGGTCTGAAGCGTAATATTCGCAGACACCCGCTGCGTTCCGACCAACTCGAGCTCGGTGGTCTGCGGCAGCTTCTCGTCATTAAGATATGGCGTGTCGTAGAGCACCTCTTTGAGCCCAAAGAGATGACGAGCACCCGGTACCACGGTATAGAGTGAACCCTCTGGCGCCAGCACGCGGGCAAACTCGCGCTCGTTAAAGGGAGCAAAGAGTTCGGTCACCATATCGAAGGCGCCATCGGCCACGGGGATGTCCTTCATGTTGGCCACGAAGTAGGTCGCATCGCCGCGCTTGGCGGCAAGGCGCACCATCTCTTTGCCCAGGTCAAAGCCGTAAGCATCCACGCCCGGCACCGCGCCCATAGCACTCGTGTAATACCCCTCGCCACAGCAAATGTCGAGCAAGGGCAGCGGCTTGTCCGACGTAGCCGCGCACCGCTGAGCTCGTTCGCGCACGAGCTCGACCATCGTATCGCGCAACGGCGCATAGTAACCGCGGTTCAGAAAGTCGCGACGGCTGCGCGCCTGTGACTTGGGATCGCCCATGGAGTCGCCGCTCTTGGACGAGCGCAGTAGATATAGATAGCCCTCGCGCGCACGGTCAAACCGGTGTCCGCCCGCACATGCAGCACCGCGCTCATTGTCCACCAACGGCTCATGGCAAACGGGACACAACAACATGGCAACTCCTTAGCGCGAACAACACAACGCCCACCATTGTCGCACGCCTTCCCCACCTAGTCATTGGGGACGTTCTTAAATGACTAGTCGTTTAAGAACGTCCCCAACGACTAGTTAGAAGAGATAAGGAGTGTCCCCAGCTGCCGACAGAAAAAGAACGTCCCTAAGTGCCGGCTGGTTGCATTAGGAGTATCATCGTCTGCGCAAATAAGCACGGAAAAGCATATTAGAGATTGAGAGCGTATGGCTGACACCGCATCTAAGCACATTGACATGACCACCGGATCGCTGTGGCGCAATATTCCCCTGTTCGCCTTCCCCGTGGCCGCCACGAGCATCTTAGAGCAGCTGTCGAACCTCATCGCCACGGTCATCATCGGTAATTTCTCGGGCGACCAGGGAACCCTCGCCATGGCGGCGGTCGGCTCTAATGTTCCGCTTACCAGCCTTATGCTCAACCTGTTTATTGGCATGTCGCTTGGCTCCAACGTGGTCATCGCCAACGCTATCGGCCGCAACGATCAGAACATGGTCAAACGCGCCGTCCATACCTCGATTTTAATGGCGCTCGTGGGCTTTGTCGTCATCGCGCTGGGCGAGATCTTTGCCGAGCCCATGCTCACCGCGCTCAACGTTCCCGCCGAAACCATGCCGCTCGCCTCGCTCTATCTACGCGTCTTTTTGCTGAGCATGCCCTCAATCTTGCTTTACAACTTTGAGGCCGCGATCTTCCGCTCCGTCGGCATCACCCGCATGCCGCTGCAGGCACTTGCCGTGTCCACCGTCCTCAACATTGGCCTGGACCTCATCTTTGTCCCCGTACTCCACTGGGGCGTCGCGGGCGTCGCCATCGCCACCGCCATCGCCTACACCGTCAGCGCCGCTACACTCTTTATCCGCCTGCTCAAGACCGACTCCGTCGTCCGCGTCACCCCGCGCGACCTGGCTATCGACCCCGTCGCCCTCAAGCGCATCGTCAAGATTGGCCTGCCCGCCGGCATCCAGAGCGCCGTCTTTGCCGTCGCCAACATCATCATCCAGTCTGCCATCAACAGCCTGGGCACCGAGGTCATGGCGGCATCGAGCGCCGCCATGAGCCTGGAGTACGTGTGCTACAACCTGCTCAACAGCTTTAGCCAGGCTTGCACCACCTTTGTGGGACAAAACCACGGTGCCCGCCAGATCGACCGATGCACCAAAACGCTCAAGGTCTGCCTGGTCGAAGGCGGTATCGTCGCGCTCACCACGATTATCGTTATTGTCGGCCTGGGGCGCGAGATCTTGTCGCTGTTCAACAGCGACCCCAACATCGTCTCGATCGGCTATATCCGCGTGTGTTCGATCTTCCCGGCGTACGCCTTTAGCATGTTCTACGAAAACATGTCAGGCTACCTGCGCGGCTTTGGCATCTCGCTCACGCCCGCCCTCATCACCATGATCTGTGTCTGCGGCATCCGCTTCTATTGGGTGTTCTGCGTGTTCCCGCACTTCCGCACCTTTGCGAACATCATGATGGTCTACCCCATCAGCCTGGGTACCACGGCGTTCTTTATGGTCGTGGCGGTACTACTCTGCCACCCGGCACGCACCTATCGCGCCACCCAAGCCAAAGCGACAGCCCGCTAAACACCGCACTCAACGCCACGCCAGTCATTAACTGACAATATGCGAGCTCATATAGTCGATAAAGCGCCTCGTGGCGATGGGCATGGTGTCCCAGCTGCGCCAGGCGGCCACAACGTCGCGCGAGGGGGCATGTACGATGGGCCGCACACGAATATCGGCTCGCATGCCCTCAACGGTACGGCGATACAGCATGCTCACGCCTAGGCCCTCCTCCACCATCGCCATGATGGTGTAGTCGTCGGTGACCTCGCTCGTCACGTGCGGCGACAGTCCGTGCGTTGCGAATGCATCGAGCACCAGACTCTGTTCGCCCTCATCCAGCAGCACAAACGGCTCGGACGCCAAGTCGGCGAGCGTCACCTTTTCCTTTGCCGCCAGCGGATGCGCGGTCGGCAGCAATGCCACCAACTCGTCGTGATAGACCACGCGCTTCTCGAGCCCAGCGGTAAATCCGCGCGCCGTAAAACAAAAATCAACCACGCCATCGTGCACCCACTGGGCGTTGCGCGTGTAATCGCCCTGCTTGAGGGTAAAGCGTACGCCCGGGTGCAGCGCACCAAAGTCGCGGATCACACGCGGCAGCACGGTACGACTCACGTTGGTAAACGTCGCGATGCGAATATCGGTCGACGAAAGCCCCAGCAGCTCCTGGCGCTTGCCCTCGAGCTCGGCCTCGGCGGTCACAATCTGGCGCAGGTACGGCAGATATTGCTTGCCGTCGCGCGTAAGCGAAACGCCCTGTTTACCGCGCTCGATAAGCGTGGTACCCAGCTCGCGCTCGAGCGCCTTGACGGCCTGGCTCACCGCACTTTGCGTATAGCCCAGCTCGTCCGCCGCACCCTTAAGACTGCCGCGATCGACCACCATGCAAACAATCTGATACCGCGATGCCATCGCGCCTCCACATCAATGCAGCCGTAAAACGTTTTGCCAGCGCTTTTCGCACCAACTTTAGCGTTTCTTAATCATACTGAAGATACATTCGCTTTACTACATCCAATTCTGGGAGCAGAATCCTTTTTGCGAAACCGTTCTGTAACAAAAGGAGTCCCATGGATCGCAAAAAAGCAATCGCGCTCTCATTTTCCGTTCCCGTCGCATGGGGCTTTTCGTATCCCCTCATGAAAATCGGCATGGACAGCATGAACGCCACGAGCATCGTCGCGCTACGCTGCATCATCGCCTTTGTGGTCTGCCTGTTGCTCTTCCACAAGCACGCGTTGCGCATCAACCGCGACCTTATGGTCCGTGCCGCCATCATCGGCGCCATTATGGCAACCGAGCTCACCTGCATGTGCCTGGGCTCCAGCCTCACCTCCGCCTCCACCGCCGGCTTTTTGCAGAGCCTGACGGTCGTGATCGTGCCGTTTGCCAACGCCGCCCTGCTGCGTCGCGCCCCCGAGCGCAAAGTGCTCGTCGGCACCGCCATCGTCACCTGCGGTATGTTGCTGCTCTCGGGCGCAGACTTTACCAGCCTGAATCCCGGCGCGATCATCATGCTGCTCTCGGCCTTTGTCTACGCCGGACACATCATTGTCGCCAAGCGGTTTGTCGAAGAAGTCGACCCGCTGTCCCTGGGCGTTTGGCAGCTGGGCTTTGGCGGCCTGTTCTCGGGCATCGCCGCATGCGTCTTTGGCGGTTTCACGCTTCCCGGCACGCCGGGCGAGATTGTGGTCGTCGTCGCGCTCGCACTCATCTGCTCTGCCTATGGCTTTATCACCCAGACGCTCGTGCAGCCCCACGTGCCCGCCGAGACCACCGGCTTCGCCTTCTCGCTCGAGCCGGTCTGCTCCGCCGTCTTCTCGTTTTTCCTGGTCGGCGAGGTCCTGAGCCCCATCGCCTTCTTTGGCGCCGCCCTCATCCTCACCGGCGTCATGGTGGCAACCGTCAAGCTTCCACGCCTTCGCGCACATGGACAGGCTCGCATGGCAGGAGCGCCCGAGCACGTCTCGTAGACCCCACTCTTCATACAGCCGTGGCATAAAGGTCTCCGGACGTCTTTACAATAGATACCGACAGAGCATCTGACGTAAAGGAGCCCCATGGACGCCGCGACCCGCGACCGCAACATAGCAACTTGGTTGGGCGATGCGCCACAGCCGGTACGTGACACTACGAACCAGCTGCTCGAGCGCATCGCCCTTTTGCGTGCCGAGCAAACCATCTACCCGGCACAAGACGACATCCTCAATGCCCTCGCCTACACGCCGGCCGACCAGGTCAAGGTCGTCATCTTGGGTCAAGACCCCTATCACGGACCCAACCAGGCCATGGGGCTGTCGTTCTCGGTCCCCGCGACGCAAACCAAGCTGCCGCCAAGCCTGCGCAACATCTATAAGGAGCTCAAAGCCGATCTGGGCTGCCCCATTCCCGCCACGGGAGACCTAACCCCATGGGCACAGCAGGGCGTCTTGCTCCTCAACACTACGCTCACCGTGCGCGAGCATGCCGCCAACTCGCACGCCAGACTGGGCTGGAGCACCCTGACCGACTACGTTATCGAACGCTGCTGCCAGCTGCCCCAGCCGGTAGTCTTTGTGGCATGGGGCCGCTTTGCCCAGCAGATGGTCGAGGGCAAGCTCGCCGCAACTGGTGCGGGCAAGGCAACCGGTAAGTTCTGCCTGGCCTCTACGCACCCCTCGCCGCTTTCGGCCAACCGTGCCACGGCAGAACTCCCCGCCTTTATGGGGTCGCGCCCCTTCTCCGCTGCCAATCGGCTACTCGAACAGCACGGCTCGACCCCCGTCAACTGGACTTGTCTCGGCTAACAATCGATACATCAAAAACGCGCCCGACGGCTTTCCATCGGGCGCGTTTCCTATTCGGGCCAAATAAATTGCGTGCGGCCGGCCTCGCCGCCATCGATCAACAGGCTCTGCCCGGTCATAAACCGGTTGGTCACGCCCACAAAGTAGATCCACTCGGCGATCTCTTGGGCGGTGGCCCAGCGTTTAAGCGGCGTGAGCTCCATAATCTGGTTCCACAGGTGCTCGTCTTCCATCACGCAACGGTTGAGCGGCGTGATAACGCCACCCGGGTCCACACTGTTGGCGATGGCCTGCGGCGCTAGACGGTTTGCAAGGTTCTTGGTGTAGGCGATAACGCCGCCCTTGCTGGCGGCATAGGCGGGAAACTCCGATCCCGTATGCCCACTCGCCGACCCCACATTGACCACGGATTTGATAGTCGGCGCCGGCTTGGCGGCAAGCCCCTCCCCCACAAAGGCATAGCGCTCGGTCACGTTGATGGTGCCACACAGGTTGGCGGCGATGTCGTCGGCCGAATCCTGCGTACCGGCAACGTTCACGATTACCTGAGGCTCAAGGTCGCCCGGAAACGAGTCCGGCTCGCGGACATCAACGATCAGATGGCGGTAGCGCTCGTGTTCGATCGCCGCCGGCAAAAGATCAAAGCCCACGACCTCGTGACCTTCATCCAAAAAGCGCTGCACACACGCGGCTCCGATACCGCCCGAAGCGCCCGTGATCAAAACCCGCATACTTGCTCCTTAGGCGGTTGCGTGGCGCTCGAGGTACTCGGAGCCCACGTTCTCGCGCTCCCAGCCGCGCACGACCTTGTAGCCCACGGGGCTCAGGAAGACCTCGCACAGCAGCTCGGCAACAGCGCCGGTCAGCGAGCACATAAGAACCTGCACCCAGGTCCAACCAAAGAACGTGTGGCTCACCACGATGGCAAAGACCAGGTTGTCGATAAACTGGCCAACACCCGTGGACACATAGGAACGGAAGGCAAAGCTCGCAAAATTATTCTTTTTGAGCATACGGCCGAGCGACTGGTTGAGCGTGGAGTTAACCACGGCAGAAACGAGCATTGCCAGCGAAGAGCCCAGCACCACGTACCAGGTGCCGCCGATGGTGGTGTTAAGGGCAGTGTTGACCTCGATCATGCCCGTGTCGTAGTAGGCGCCCCACATGCCGGGCGTGAGCGAGCATGCCCAAAAGCACAGGCTCACGGCCAGGTTGACCAGCAGCGCGAGGATAGAGATTTTGATGGATGCCTTGGCGCCAAAGCGCTTGCAGATCATGTCCTGGCACAAAAACGAAACCCAGCTCACCACAAAGCCGCAATCGAGCGCCAGATACGGCAGGCTGATAAGCTCCTTGTTGGCCAGCAGGTTCATCATGATGACGCTCACGAAAAACAGCGAAACCGTTGCCGCGGGAATGCTCCGCAACAGGACCTTGTAGTCCTCCATGACCTTCTTGATCATTATGTACTCCTTTGGTTTTAGGTTTAACGAGCAGGATATCGGACCCGAACTGCTCGGACGCCCCGGTCTTGAGACGACGGTGGGTATGATAGCCGCTCACACGGCATCAGGCAAGCAAGCGGCGCGGCAGCCCCGCAGGGCCACCGCGCCGATGCGTTAAAAGGCCACGTTGCCAAACTCCGACAGGATAAGGTCGGGGTTGTGGTCGGTTGCCCAATCCACGTTCCACGGGCTCGTGAACAGCAGCAGCTTACCACCGCGCATGTCCTCGACGCGCAGCGTGTCGCGCGTGAGCGAAAGGCCCGGGATATCGATGGTGTCGGGGTCGTTCTGGATCCAGCGGATGTCCGTATAGGGCAGCGGCTGGCGACGAACCTCAACACGGTACTCGGCCTTGAGGCGGCGCTCGAGTACCTCAAACTGCAGCACGCCGACCACGCCCACGATGACGCTCTCCATGCCGGCACCCAGTTCGCGGAAGATCTGGATGGCGCCCTCCTGGGCAAGTTCCTCCATACCCTTGACGAACTGCTTGCGCTTGAGCGTATCGACCTGCGTAATGCGAGCGAACATCTCGGGGGCAAACGTCGGGATCTGCGGATACTGCACGTGGCGCTTGCCGGAGCACACGGTGTCGCCGATGCTAAAGATACCCGGATCGAACAGGCCCACGATATCGCCCGCGTACGCCTCGTCCACGATGGCGCGGTCATCGGCCATCATCGACGTGCCCGTGGCAAGCTTAAGTTTGCGGTTGCCCTGCATATGGAAGGCATCCATGCCACGCTCGAACTTGCCCGAGCAAATGCGCACAAAGGCGATGCGGTCGCGGTGGTTCTTGTCCATATTGGCCTGGATCTTAAACACAAAGCCGCTAAAGTCGTCGCGGCAGGGATCGACCGGTTCGCTGGTGAGCGTATCGGTATAGGCGCGCGGCGTCGGGGCCAGGCGCAGGAACTCCTTGAGGAAGGGCTCCACGCCAAAGTTGGTGAGCGCCGAGCCAAAGAACGCCGGGCTTAGCTTGCCGCAGGCCACGGCATCCAAGTCGAGCTCGTCGCCGGCACCATCGAGCAGCTCGATGTCGTCCATCAGGTTCTTATGGTTCTCCTCGCCGATGAGTTCGTCCATGGAAGGGTCGCCCAGCTCGGCCTCGACCTCGGCGACCTTCTTGGTGGCGTTGGCGTGGCCGTCGCCCTCAAAGGCGATAACGCGACGGGTCTGACGATCGAACACGCCGCGGAAGTTGCGGCCGCTGCCGATCGGCCAATTCATGGGATACGTATTGATACCCAGGACGTTTTCGATCTCTTCCATGAGCTCAAATGGATCGCGAGCCTCGTGGTCGAGCTTGTTCACAAAGGTGAAGATGGGAATATGACGCAGCGTGCAGACCTTAAAGAGCTTTTTGGTCTGGGCCTCGACGCCCTTGGCGCCGTCGATGACCATGACTGCGGCGTCGGCGGCCATAAGCGTACGGTAGGTATCCTCCGAGAAGTCCTGGTGGCCGGGGGTATCGAGGATGTTGACGCAGGCGCCGTTGTAGGTGAACTGCAGCACCGAGGAGGTAACGGAGATACCGCGCTCCTTCTCGATGTCCATCCAGTCCGAGACGGCATGCTTGGCCGAGCTCTTGCCCTTGACCGAGCCGGCGGTCTGGATACTGCCGGTATAGAGCAGCAGCTTCTCGGTAAGCGTGGTCTTACCGGCGTCCGGGTGGCTGATGATCGCGAATGTGCGGCGCGACGAGATTTCATCCGACAGGCTTGCCATGCGGATCCTTTCTTGCATTGAGTGCATTACGTCGTTGTAACCGCACTATTGTAGCCGCGAAATCCCGCTCTAGGGCGCCTATCAGGACAAATTCATCAGATGGAGCTTGGGTAGCAGTCGACGGCGACACTCCGCAGCAGTTTGTCTCGATCTGTAACATCTAGACGGTTTTTGAACCTCTACCTGTTACAGATTTAGACAAACAGGTGGGCGTCCCAGAAAGATCTCGATCTGTAACATCTAGCCACTCAAAACGGGTCCATCTGTTACAGATTGAGATATAAGGATAGACGGGTGGCCAATGTCTCGATCTGTAACATCTAGCAGCCAAAATCTTCTCCAGATGTTACAGATTGAGACAACCAGGTGGGGCCCGCCAGCAAAATCTCAATCTGTAACAGGTAGCCGTCCAAATCGGTTCCAGATGTTGCAGATTGAGATGAATGAATGAGCGGACAATCCGTATTTGCCTCTTGCATAACTGTGCATAGTGTATATATACTGTGCTTACCGGTTATATACACGTGTAGCCCAACAGCTAAGGAGCCGCTGTGGACATTATCCTATCCAATTCGAGCGACAAGCCCATCTACGAGCAGATATCCTCGCAGGTCAAAGCTCAAATCCTTTCGGGCACGCTCGCCGCGGGAGCCAAACTCCCCAGCATCCGCGCACTCGCGAGCGACCTGGGCGTGAGCGTCATCACCACCAAGCGCGCCTACGCCGATCTGGAGCAGCTCGGGTTTATCTGCACCGTGCAGGGCAAGGGCTGTTTTGTCGCCGAGGGCAACCAAGAGCTCTTGCGCGAAAACCAGCTCTGCCATATCGAAGAGCTGCTTACGCAGGCGGCAGAACAAGCCGAAGCCCTGGGCGTCACGCGCGACAAACTGCACGAGATGCTCGACCTGGTAGCCCCCGAAACCATGCAGTAGCCATCTGCAAGAAAGGCTATACCATGCAAAACCTTTTAGAACTCAAAGGCATCTCACGCCGTGTGAGCGACCGTTTTTCGCTGCGTGATGTCACGCTCGCTGTGGAGCCCGGCCAGATCGTCGGCTTTGTGGGCGCAAATGGCGCCGGCAAGACGACGACCATTCGAGCTGCTCTCGGGCTTATAAAGCTCGATGCCGGCGAGGTGCACCTGTTTGGGCAGCGCTGTGGCACCGGCGCGCCCGATGAGTCGCAACGCCATCTACGCTCCCGCGTCGGTCTTGTCCTGGACACGTGCCCCTTCCCCTCCACGCTCAAGGTGGGCCAGATCGAGACGCTCGTAGGCCCGGCGTACCCCATGTGGAATCGCGAAACGTTCGCCGGATTCATCGATCGATTTGGTCTCGATCCCAAGGCAAAGGTCAAGGACCTCTCCCGTGGCATGGGCATGAAGCTGCAGCTTGCCTGTGCGCTCAGCCACCAGGCCAAACTGCTCGTTTTGGACGAAGCCACCGCGGGCCTCGATCCCATGGCACGCGAGGAACTACTTGATGAGCTGCTTGCCTTTGTCGCCGACGGCCAGCGCAGCGTGCTGCTCTCGAGCCACATTACGTCCGACCTCGATCGCGCCGCCGACCGCGTCATCTGCATCGATAACGGCTCGATTGTGTTTGACCTGCCGCGCGAGGACATTACCGACCGCGCCGGCATCGCCCACTGCACCCAAGCACAGGCCGCCGAGCTTATGGCTTGCGTCGAAGGCGCCCGCGCCGCCCACCACGCCTACAGTGTGGACGTGCTCGTGCCCAACCGCCGCGAAACGCTCGAGGCCTTTCCCGAGATTCCCTGCGATCGGGCAACCATTGATGACTATCTGCGCCTCATGCTGAAAGGGGCTTCGAAATGAAACGCGCCTTTATGTCCGAGCTCGCCATCGTTCGCACGCTCACCCCGAGCATCGCGGGCGTCGGCCTGTTCATCTTCGTCGTGCTAACCCTTGCCATCGCGTCGGATGGCGATTCCGGCATGAGCGCCGGCGCCTGCGCGGTCAGCGCCATGTCGCCCATCATGGTCATGAGATCGCTGGCCGGCTTCGACAATCAAAACGGATGGGAGCGTTATCGGGCAACGCTGCCTCTCACGCGCAAAGACATTATTTGCGCACGCTACCTGTGCATCGTTGTCTTCTCGGCCATCATGGCCTGCGCCGCCGTGCTTTTGAACATCATCGCCCTTCCGTTCTTCAACAGCGTGGGCGTGGCCTCGACAGGACAAACCATCTTTGAGATCGCAATTGCCTCGGCAGCATCGATGCTCATCTCCCTCATGATGGTGTTCTTGGCACAGCCGCTGTTCTTCCGATTTGGACACATGGAGGCACTGCGCCTATCCGTTGGCCTGTTTGCCCTGCTCTGGTGCCTTGCCATTGCCACGTTGAGCTCCTCCAACCCCATCAGCAACTGGCTCATGTCGATTGCCGGAGCGAATCCCGATCCTGCCGTCCTTGGCTGTCTGTGTGCAGGAATTGCCGTACTGGCGCTCGCACTATGCGCAATCAGCTGCACCGTCAGCACCAAGGTTTATCGAGTACGCGATCTGTAGCCACACGAGTCTCAATCCGCGAAGGACGCGATCGCCCCCCTCCCCGCAAATCCGTGGCAAAGGGCATGTCCCCGGCGTGCGCCACTGTACTACTTGCGCAGCGGCTTGGGCAGTGGAATGCCGGCGGCGATGACGGCCGCGATGATCATGCAGACGATACCCTTGAGTGGGAAGCACATGAGCAGCAGGCCCACGACCATGACCGGCTGGCGCATGACCGCACCCATCGTCGATGCCGTGCAGACGGCGACGCAAAAGACCGGATCGGCGCCGGTGAGGATGGCAAGGCCGTAGCCCAGGCTCACACCCGAGAAGATAACCGGGAAGAAGTGGCCGCCACGCCAACCAAGGTTGATGAGGGCGGGCGTCAGCATGGCCTTAACAAGACCGGTCGCGATAAGCACGCCAGCGGGAATGGTCAGGTAGGTTTCCATGAGCACGTCGGCCTGGGTCTCGCCGGCAAACATGGTGTAGGGCAGAACCGTGCCACAGATGGCGAGCGCCAGACCGGCTAGCATGGCCTTGACGACAGGACGCTCCCCTATTGCGTGAGACAGTGCCTCGCTCGCATGCTCAGAGACAAAGTACAGCCATCCGCAGACGGTGCCGATCAACGACAGAGGGACGAGCCAGGTAAGCTCTAGGTTGCCCACCTCGGCGGACTCGAACCTGGGCATGCCCATGCCGCCGCCCACAAGCTGTCCAAGCAGCAGGTAGGTGCCCAGACCGCCGGCAATCGCAATACCGTAGACCACCGTCTTTTGCGCCTTGGGCAGCTTGATGGTGATCTCGCCGGACGCGGACTCATCGTCGGCGTCTTCACCCTGGCCGTCGGTGCTACCGGCAAGCGGCGCCACAAAGCCAAAGACGGGCGCGGTAAAGAGCGCCGTCAGGGCAGCCTGGGTGCCCAGCAACGTGAGCTCCCTAAACTCGGCGCCAAAGCGACGCATGCGGTCGCCGACCCAGCTGCACAGACCGGCGATAACGCCGGTCAGGCCGGCCTCCGGTCCAATGCTTCCGCCAAACAGCAGCGGCAGCAATGCCGCGAGCGAAAGCTTGCCCAGGTTGTCGTACGGGTAGCGCCCGTCTTGCTTAACCTTAGCCATCACCTGGTTGAGGTCATCGGTCTTGGTGCCTGTCATCTTTTCGTACAGACCGATTAACAGGCCGCCCAGCAGGCAGACAAAAAACGGGTACGGCAGAAAGCCAAACGGGCCGCTGGCAAGCTCGGGCGAAGCGACGCCCAGCGCGTGCGGAATCTCGGTCCATAGATAGTCGATACCGTGCTCCATCGCAAAAAAGAACAGCCAGACTGCGGCACCCGCGAGTGCACCGGTCACGGCAACGCTGACCAAAAACAGCGCTCGGTTCGTGGGTTTGGCAAGGTTATCCATCGGGTCCTCCCGCGGTCAAAGTCGACATAGATACGTTTTATTGTAGAGCGAGCGTTGCCCGAACGAGCCAACCACCTGCGCCGCAAACGGCACCATTGGGAGCCATAGTGGGGCAGGCTCAAGACTTATCCGTTGATAATCGAGGCAATCTCGCGCAAATCGTCGGCAAAGTAGATGCCGTGCTGGCGCCTCGGGCTCGAAAGCCCCTTATCAATCATGTGCCCGAGCAACGCCTTGAGGTCGTTGTAGTAACCGTCCAGGTTATACAGGATGCACGGAGAGCTCAGGTGCCCCAACGACACCGCGGACATAACCTCGGCAATCTCCTCGAGCGTGCCCGTGCCGCCCGGAAATGCGATGAACGCATCGCCGAGCTCGATCATCTTGGCCTTGCGCTCCGCCATATCGCTCGTCACGATAAGGTTGTCGATTCCGTCGTGTTGAAACTCTGCCTCGATAAAAAAGCTCGGCTCCACACCCGTCACATGTCCGCCTGCCTCGAGTACGCTATCGGCGAGCGCGCCCATCAGTCCCGATTTGGACCCGCCGTATACGAGCGCGTGTCCGTTGGCGCCAATCCAATTGCCCAGCTCCTGCACTGCGGGCAGAAACGCCGGGTCGTTGCCGACGCTCGCGCCCAGGTAGACGGTGATGTTCATATGCAATCCCCCTCGTCGTGACGCGCGGCACCCGTTCTATCGTTGCCGGCGACGGTATTCGCGCACGCGGCGCGACAAATCGGCGAGCTCATCGCGGTCGAGTTCTTCCAAATGCTCAAGATCGTCCATAAAGCGCGCCATGGTGTCCTTTTGGCGCATCTTGATAAGCGTATTGCAGTAGTTCACCGCCACGCCCGTAAGCATGGCGATATAGAAGATACTGATGACGCTTAGGATAACGGTAATGCCGCGGGCAACCGGCGTTTCAGCGGGGATATCGCCAAAGCCAATCGTCGAGACCGTCTCAAAGCTAAACCAGAGACCATCGCCAAACGTGAGGGTCGTGGGCTCGGACAGCCAGACAGCCGTCGAGCAAAGCAGATAGAAAATAAGACACAGGCCCGTAATGATAGCAAAGCAAGCCTGTCGCAGCACATAGGCA
>RQCP01000064.1 GCA_008668235.1 Collinsella aerofaciens
CACCGGTCAGCGGCCAGAGCATGGGGGGCACGCCCGGTCCCGTTCCGAACCCGGAAGCTAAGCCCCATCGCGCCGAGAGTACTGCGGGGTCAGCCCGTGGGAGGCCAGGGCGCCGCTGACCGGTGGACGGCACCGAGCCGTCATCCGAGATGGAGAAGGGGGAGGCCTCGCGGCCTCCCCCTTTTTTGCGTTTACGGGGCGTAACTGGCTCAATTACACCAGACGATCTTATCGTTTTTGGTATTGAGCCCTTATTTAAAGAAGATAAATCGAATAACAAGGGCAAGTGCTATGGCCACAATGATCAAAAGCAGGATTGTCAGTCGATGCTGCTTGCGTCGTTTACTTGATGATACGAAGATTGATTTTCCCTGTTTTGGCGTTTCGAGATAGCGAGCCGAATGCGTCAAGGTTTGCTTTGGTCGAGGACCTCTTTGTTGATGAGTGGCGAATGCTTTCATCGGCTCATCACTAACTGCGCTGTTTTTAGATAATGGTGCGTCTTTCAGATATACAGGGTCTCCCGAGGCGACGCCCATATGTTTACGTCCCGTTTGGGCATCCTCGAGTGTTTGATATCGATTTCTCGTCACATACTCGGGCTCCGGATCATTAATGGGCTCTTGCGAGATGTGGGGGCGATGGAACCGTGGCGGCTGCGTGGAAGTATCTTCCCCCTGCGTCGGCATAAACATTTTGTTCTGGTTTTGGTCGTCCATGATGCCCTTTAGCTCGTTACCAACAACGTGTACGCGCTCATTGTAAGCCCCTTGCTATTTGTAGCTGCGAACATACTTGCGAACATACTTGTTATTTAAGCTCTGGTTCAAAGAACCTTAACCTTATTAAAACCTTAGTCATACACACTTAGATATGCTTATAGTACTGGACTCAAAAAACTTTATAGTCGATGTATATATGAGCACTGGGTGGGCATATATAAGAGCGTCAAAAGAAGTCCCAGTCACCTAGAAGATGACTCGGCAGTCCTATAAAGGAGTGGTAAACATGGCAAGCATGGTTCCTTATCGTTCGGTTTTTGGCGTTCGTCCTTCTGCTAGCTCGCTGTTCGATCTGTTTGATGATATGACCGACCTTGCAAACAACTCGATTGCTTCCAAGGCGTTCCCCGTTGACGTTGAGGATAAGGGCGACGGTTATGAGGTCAAGGCCTATCTGACCGGCGTCGCCAAGGACGATATCGATGTCGAGCTCAATGAGGGCCGTCTGTCCATTAGCGTGAATGTCGAGGAAGACGAGGAGAACGAGGGCAAGAACTTCCTGCAGAAGGAGTTCAGCTCGTACAGCGCGACGCGTGGCGTGTATCTAAAGGACGCTTCGAGCGAGGGCCTCTCGGCTAAGTACGCTGACGGCATCCTGACCGTTACGGTTCCCAAGATCGTCGAGAAGAAGAACGTTACGAAGATCTCCATTGACTAACTTCGTTGGTGTTCTGTGCTATTAAAAGACAGCAAAAGGGGCTGGGAAGCGATTCTCGGCCCCTTTTGCTGTCTGGGACAGTTATTGAATGGTTGCTGGCCGATGCTGGCTTGCGGGGCGTATCGAGAGTTTTCGCGATCCTTGGAGAAGGGTTGCGGAGCTGCCGACCTCGTCATCCAGGGTTGCGGCCAGAGCTTTGGCATAGCTTTTGACGGTAAGGCTCGGACGATTGTTGTCTTGGCTGATATGCATGGCAATGAGCTGTTCGGTGCGATCGGTAACAAGTTCGCGCGCGGCTTCGGCGGCTTGGCCATTGGAGAGGTGTCCCCTTGCAGACAGGATGCGTTCCTGAAGAAAGCGGGGATATTCTCCCTCGCGCAGCATGGTCACATCGTGGTTGCTTTCGAGTGCGAGGACTCGACAATCTTTGAGGGTGTTCATGGCTTGGCTCGATAGCTCTCCGGTGTCGGTAGCAAAGCCGATGGAATCATCGAGGGCGTCGAATCGAAAGCCGATTGGATTTATGACATCGTGTGATGTTGAGTAGGTTTGCACGTGGATGCCGGCAATGGATAGGGTGTCACCGGGGTCGAATTCCTCGACAGGCAGATGCGAAAGATTTTCTTTACTCGAAAGTGTGCCCCTGCTGGCAAAGAGGGGACCGTGCCAGTGCTTGCACCAGACATCGAGACCCTTGATGTGATCGCTATGCTCATGAGTAATGAGAAGAGCCGAGACGTTGTCTGCCGAGAGTCCCAGTTCTGCCATGCGCTTTAATGTCTCGCGGCGAGAAAGACCGTCGTCAATCATGATGAGCCCCCGGGGGCCTTCGATGAGCGCGCAGTTGCCTTTTGAGCCGCTGCCGAGGATATGAAGGTGCAGACGAGACATAAGATTCCAAAGGATACAATGGGTGCGGACGAATAGAGGAGGAAGCAAATGCCTACGGTATCACAGCATTACGGACACCATGCCGTGCCCGGGGCAGTCGATGAGACCCGAACGAGGCAGCAGGCTGCTCCTGTCGTGCTCATGGTATCAGGCGGCGCGGACTCGACGGCACTGCTTCTTATGGCGTGCACATCAAAGCTGGATATCCAAGACGGGCGCGGTGTTGCCCCCATTGCTCGCGAGCGCCTGCATGTGCTGCATGTAAACCATCATCTGCGCGGCAAGGCGTCCGATGGCGACGAGGCCTTTGTGCGTGAGCTCTGCGCGAAATATGGTTTACCGCTGTGCGTGGAGCACGCTTATTTTGATGGGGAGTCGGGCAATATTGAGGCCGCGGCCCGCGAAGTGCGCTATGCCGCGGCGCGGAGGTATGTTCGCGAGCTCTGCGCCCAGACGGGGGCACCGCGAACGGCGGCTCGTATCTGCACCGCGCACACGTCTTCGGATCGCGCGGAAACGTTTTTGATGAACGCGATTAAGGGTTCGGGGCCCGCTGGCCTATCGAGCATTCCTCGCCGGAGGAATATCGTGGTACGTCCCTTGCTCGACCTAACTCATGGCGAGCTCGTGGGCTATCTACAGGTACATGGTCAGCCGTGGCGTGAAGACGAGAGCAATGAGGATATCTCGTATCTGCGAAACTACGTGCGCCATCGAGTAATGCCAGTGGTGGCGCAGCGCAACGCGAGCGTCTGCAAGACGATTGGCGCCGCCTGCGAGATCTTAGGTGATGAGGACGCGTTTTTGTCTCAGCTTTCGGCACAGGCGTTTCGAAGCTGTTTGCGCAAAGAGGCAGCGGGTGCGCTGGTGCTCGATGCCAGGCGCCTGGCTGCGGCCGAGGTGGTAATCGCGCGGCGCATCGTGCGACTGGCGATTAAGCGCATCGATCCGGACGCTCGTCCCGAGATGCGACATGTGGAGCGAGTCCTTTCCTGCGTTGCCGAGGGCACCGGCTCGGTCACGCTTCCGGCGGGGATTGACGCACGCATTGAGTTTGGCATGCTGGCGTTTAAGGCGCCGGCGGCTCGCGAGGGCCTGGTCGCGGACTGGGTTACCGTACCCGGTCGTTTGCCGTTGGGCGGGGGACGTATGCTGGTCACAGAACCGATGGCTGTTGAGCCGGGATGCGATATCGTGCGCCGCGCCCGTGAGCTTGCGGCTGCCGGGGAAGTGACAGCTTTGGTAGACGCGGCTGCCCTGGGTTTTGCTGACAGCGATAGTGAGCGGATCCTGGCGGGCTCGCGTGGCGAGATCCCTGCCGAGGCGCGATTGGCGCGCCTGTGGGTGGACGGTCCCGCGCCGGGAGACGTGATGTGCCCGTTAGGGATGAGTGGCCGAAGCAAGAAAGTGTCCGATTTGCTAGGTGAGGCTCGCATTCCCGTTTCCGAGCGCGCCGGCGTGCCCATGGTGAGGACGGCGCCGGGGGGTGCCGTGGTGTGGGTCGCCGGAGTTCGCGCGGACGAGCGTTTTAAGTGCACGGCCGCAACGCGCGTGGCATATCTGCTCCGCGTGGTCGATGCGGAATAGCGTCCCACGCCTGCTATTCTGTGCGGCGTTGACGGTATTCCCGCGCTGATGGTGCGCGGGCTGGTAAATTTACCCCGTGCGCTGCTAGAATGTGTAGTTCGCGTCCATACGGCGGTGTGTGGGCGATAAGCACAAGAAAGGGTTGTCATGGCTTCTCAACATCCGGATATCGAGAAGGTTCTGTTCACGCAGGAGGATATCGACGGTATCGTCTCTCGCCTGGGCGAGGAGATTACGCGCGACTACGCGGGTAAGGATCTGGTGCTGATTGCGGTCCTGCGCGGCGCCGTGGTCTTTATGGGCGACCTGATGCGTAAGATCGAGCTGCCGACCAACATCGATTTCATGGCTGTTTCGAGCTACGGCGACGGTGTGAAGTCCTCGGGTATCGTGCGTATCATTAAGGACCTGGATATCGACATCCGCGGTCGCGACGTACTGATCGTCGAGGACATTCTGGACTCGGGCCTGACGCTCAAGTATCTGATGAAGAACCTCGAGAGCCGCAAGCCCGCTTCTCTGGAGGTCGCCGCCTTCCTGTGGAAGGACGTTGAGGACCGCGTCTCGGCCATCACGCCCAAGTATGTTGGAACCCATTGCCCCGATGCCTTTGTGGTGGGCTACGGCCTCGACTATGCCGAGCGCTATCGCAACCTTCCGTATCTGGGCATTTTGAAACCGGAGGTTTATTCGTAAGATGCCCGACGACCGTAACGACAACAATTCCCAGACTCCCCGGGACCCAAAGATCCCGGGGATGCCCGGAGGCAAGAAGCCCACGCGTACGGGCTGGCTGTATTTTCTTTTGGCTTGCGCGCTTCTGGGCTATGCCTTCTTTAATATGGGTTCCGGCTTTGCCAGCTCCAGCAATACCGTTAAGCTCGCGACGAGCGAGATGGTCAGCGCCATCAAGCAGGATCGCGTCGAAGATCTGACCTATACGGTTCAAGACGGAAGCGTGACGGGTCATTACTGGAAGACAAAAAAGGACAAGGGCGATACGAGCGAGCTCAAGAGCTTCTCTTCGACCTATGTCGGCTCCGATTCGCTTGCTGAGCTCATGGCGGAGCACCCCGACACTAAGTACATCGTCAACACCAACGATCCCGATTTTTGGGGCGACTTGGCGATGAGTGTGCTTCCGACGATCGCCCTTATCGCCATCATGTTCTACTTTATGCGCCAGATGATGGGCGCCAACAACAGGAACATGCAGTTTGGCAAGACCAACGCCAAGACCAACGAGGCCACGCGCCCCAAGGTCAAGTTTGAAGACGTTGCCGGCGTGGACGAGGCAGTCGAGGAGCTCGAGGAGATCCGTGACTTTTTGAGCGATCCGGATCGCTATCGCAAGCTGGGCGCCAAGATCCCGCGCGGCGTGTTGCTGGTTGGCCCTCCGGGCACCGGTAAAACGCTGCTGGCCAAGGCCGTTGCCGGCGAGGCGGGTGTGCCGTTCTTTAGCATCTCGGGCTCTGACTTTGTGGAGATGTTCGTGGGCGTCGGCGCCAGCCGCGTGCGCGACCTCTTTAAGGAGGCCAAGTCTCAGGCCCCGTCGATCATCTTCATCGATGAGATCGATGCCGTGGGACGTCAGCGCGGAGCTGGCTTGGGCGGCGGTCACGACGAGCGCGAGCAGACGCTCAACCAGCTGCTGGGCGAGATGGACGGCTTTGAGGAAAGCGAATCGGTCATCCTGATCGCTGCGACCAACCGTCCTGACATCCTGGATCCGGCATTGCTGCGTCCCGGCCGTTTTGACCGTCAGGTTACGGTCGACCGTCCGGATGTGAAGGGCCGCGAGCAGATCTTGCGCGTGCATGCCGAGAACAAGCCGATGGACGAGGACGTTAAGTTTGAGAAACTCGCCCAGATGACCGTTGGCTTTACTGGCGCCGATTTGGCGAACCTGCTCAACGAGTCTGCGCTGCTGGCTGCCCGCCGCCATCGTTCCGTGATCTCGATGGACGAGGTCGAGGAATCGATGGAGCGTGTGATTGCCGGACCGCAGCGCAAGGGTCGCGTGATGACCGAGGCCGAGCGCACCACGATTGCCTACCACGAGAGCGGTCACGCTTTGGTGGGCCACATCCTGGAGCACTCCGATCCGGTCCACAAGATCTCGATCGTCAGCCGCGGTCAGGCTCTGGGCTACACGCTGCAGCTTCCGCAGGAGGACCACTTCCTCAAGACCAAGAACGAGATGCTCGACGAGCTCGCCGTGTTCTTGGGCGGTCGCGTTGCCGAGGAGCTCATGTGCGATGACATTACGTCGGGCGCGAGCAACGATTTGGAGCGCGCGACCAAGATGGCGCGCGAGATGGTCACGCGCTTGGGCATGAGCGAGGAGCTGGGCACGCAAGTGTTTGGCGAGGCGCAACATCAGGTATTCCTGGGTCGCGATTACGCCGATCACCAGGATTACTCCGAGGAGACGGCGCGCCGCATCGATATCGAGGTTCAGCGCATTATGCGTGAGGCCCATCGTCGTGCGGTCGAGATCCTGGACGCCCGTCGCGATCAGCTCGATCTGATGGCGAAGGTGCTGCTTGAGCGCGAGACCGTCGAAGGCGACGCCGTGAACGCCCTGCTCGACAACGAGTGGGATGCCTACCTTGAGCGCGAGGGTGATATCCTGGCGGCCAAGGAGGAGCGCAATGCCAAGGCGGCCGGCATGCCGACCAAGAAACGCGCGCCTCGTATGAGCGAGGAGGAGCTGGCGGCTGATGCCGCGGCCTTTGCGCAGGCGGCCATGCAGGAGGATGCCGAAGCCGCATCCGATGGTGCTGACGATGACCATGCCGTCGTCGATGCCGATGCCGACACCGACGCCAACAAATAGTCTTTGTGGCGAAAGCCTCCGCGGGGAAACCTGCGGAGGCTTTTCTTTTGAGCGATATGGGGCCGTCTGTTGATTGGGGACAGACTTAAATGAGCGTTTTCACGCATTTAAGTCTGTCCCCAATCAACATTGCTGCGGCACTTTGCTCGGCTAAAGCGTACAATAGCGCCTATGCGAAAGGGGAACAGATGATCAATGAAACTATGTATGCTCGCGGTGCGGAAAGCTCCATCATCCGTGAGATTTTTAGCTATGGCCTTGAGCGCAAGGCGCAGATCGGTGCGGAAAACGTATTCGATTTTTCGCTGGGCAATCCGAGCGTTCCGGCGCCCGCTGCTGTGGCTGAGTCGATTAAGAAGGCCCTGGAGCTGCCGAGCGACCAGCTGCACGGCTACACGCCCGCACCGGGCCTGCCGCAATGTCGTGCCGCTGTGGCCGAATCGCTCAACCGCCGCTTTGGCACGAGCTATGAGGGCAAAGACGTATTTATGACGGTGGGTGCCGCGGCTTCGCTCACCTGCACGCTCAACGCCGTTACGAACCCGGGCGACGAGGTTATTGTTATCGCCCCGTACTTTCCGGAGTATCGCGTTTGGATTGAGAAGGCCGGCTGTACGTGTGTTGAGGCGCTCGCCGATGAAGATACGTTCCAGCTGAGCGTGGACAACGTGCTCAAGGCGATCAGCGATAAGACGGCGGCCGTCATCATTGACTCTCCCAACAATCCGACCGGTGCCGTATATACATGCGACACGCTGACGCGACTGGCCAATGTTCTGCGCGAGGCCAACGCTCAGCGCGATCCCGAGAATCCGATTATGCTCATCTCGGATGAGCCGTACCGCGAGATCGTGTACGGTGCCGAGGTGCCTTGGGTGCCCTCGATCTACGAGCACACCATCGTGTGCTACTCGTATTCCAAGTCGCTGTCGCTGCCGGGCGAGCGCGTGGGGTGGATCTTGGTTCCCAACACCAATCCGCAGGCTGCCCGTCTGATGCCGGCTGTTGCGGGTGCTGCCCGTACGCTAGGTTTTGTATGCGCACCGGCACTCTTCCAGCGCGTAATCATCGATTGCATCGATGAGCCGAGCGATGTCGAGGCCTATGCGCGCAACCGCACCGCGCTTACCGACGCACTAGCGGAGTACGGCTACACCTATGTTGAGCCGGATGGTGCATTCTACCTGTGGGTGAAGGCGCTGGAACCCGATGCGAATGCGTTTTGCGAGCGTGCAAAGAAGTATGAGTTGCTTGCGGTTCCCTCGGACAGCTTTGGTATGCCGGGTTGGTTCCGCCTGGGCTATTGCGTGAGTTACGAAACGATTATCAATTCGCTACCCGCTTGGAAACAGTTGGCGGACGAGTATCGTTAAAAGTAAAGCGCTCTGCCTACAATGTTTTACGTGAAACGGGGTTTGGTGTTAAGCCAGGCCCCGTTGTCATGGACGTTGTGTCTTTGGAATGGAGTGGTTTTACGACTATCGAAGGCTATGCGTACAATGAATATAAGCGACGGCCGTGCCAGATAAGGAGACCTGATGCCCTACCTGCTTTCTTGCGACATTCATACCCATACGATGTTCTCTGCGCATGCATATTCGACCATTGAGGAGAATGTGTACTGGGCGGCAGAGCGTGGCCTGCAGGTGCTCGGATCTGCCGACCATCTGAGCTCTATGGTTACGGCTTGCCCCAATGACCTGCGCAGTTACCAATTCTTTATCAACCAGGATATCTGGCCGCGCATTTGGAGCGGTGTGCTGGTGCTTCGCGGCGCCGAGGCCGATATCGTTTCGCTGGACGGAAGCTTGTTTGGCGAGGACACTCCTGTCACGCTCGATATTGCCGGCGATTCGTACAGCCGTCAGCATTCGCTCTTCGATTTGGTTACGCGAAATTTGGATTATTTGGTTGCAAGCGTGCATAATCCGCAGATTGCCGAGGGCGCGACGCTGGCCCAGACGACCGAGATGTATATCAATGCCCTGGAGCACCCCAAGGTGTTCATGCTGGGTCACACGGGGCGTTCGGGCGTGCCGTTCGATATCGACGAGGTGCTGTTGGCAGCTAAGGCCAAGCACAAGATTATTGAGATCAACAACCATAGTCTTGAACACGGTGTCGACACTGAGCATTGGGCCGTATGCCGCAAGATCGCCGAGCGCTGCGCCGAGCTGGGCGTGGGCATTGGCGTTTCGACCGATGCGCACATTGGCATGGCAATTGGTAAGCTCGATTACGCTCGCAAGATGCTCGACGAGATTCACTTCCCGTTGGATCTGATCGTGACGCGCGATCGCGAGACGCTGCTGCGCGAGATGGCGGCAGCCGGCGTGTGCGATCTGCGCAAGGGGATGTAGCGGAGTTTATAAACCAAGCGAAGGGGGCGGCCCAGGCGGGTCGCCCCCTTTCTTGTCCCAAAAATATACTGAGGTTGGTTAGCGGCGTTCGAGGACCGCTACGGTTTCGGTGTGGTCGGTGTGAGGGAACATGTCGACGGGCGTGATCTTGAGCAGGCGATAGCCTCCGTCGAGGAGCTGATGCAGGTCGCGCTCTTGAGTCACGGGGTTGCAGCTGATATAGGTGATGCGGCGCGGCTTAAGTGCGCAGGCGGCTTCGAGGAACTTGGGGGTGGAGCCGGCACGCGGCGGGTCGATGGAAAGGACATCGATCCGCTCGTTGTTGTCGGCGGCATCTAGGATGTAATCGGTGGCATCGTCGGCCATAAACCAGGCGTTGCGGGTAAGACCGTTGAGCTCGGCATTGCGGCGTGCGTCGGCAATGCCCGCCGGGTTGCGCTCCACACCGAGCAGCATGATGCCGATCCCCTTGTTCTGGGCATCTTTAGCTGCGCAAAGACCGATGGTGCCGCTGCCGCAGTAAGCATCCATGAGCACATCGCCCTGGTGCAGATCCATACCGTCGATAGCGAGCCGATAGAGCAGTTCGGTCTGCTGCGGGTTGGTCTGGTAGAACGCGGCAGGGGAGATATCGAATTCGCAACCGAGCAACTGGTCGCGCATGCATTCGGCGCCATAGACGATACGAGTCTCCTCGCCCAAGATGGCATTGCCGGGGCGACCGTTGATGTTTTGGGCGACGGTGACGATATGCGAATCGAGTGCGGCGACGGCCTCAAAGAACTCCTGCGCATGCGGTAGGTCGCGCTGGGCGGTCACGAGCGTAACCATGACCTGGTCGGTACGCCAGCCGCAGCGGACGACGGCATAGCGGAGCAAACCAAGATGCTTGTCCTCATTAAAGGCGGGAATATGCAGCCGCTCAGCTTCGCGTGCGATGCCGTTGAGAATCTGACGGGCGCCCGGTGCCTCGACGGGGCATTCGGGTACGGCAACGATCTTGTGCGTGCCGCGCTCAAAGAAACCGCAACGGACAGCGCCCTCTTTGCCGGGGGCAAAGGGAGTGGCGGCCTTATGGCGAAAACCACGCGGCGCAGGATACTTGCCCGGGTCGCCCAGGGTGACGCCCATACCGCGAATGGGGTCGACGCTAATACCCTCGCGCTCGCAAAGAGCAGCAAAAAGCTCCTCCATAGCAGTCTGCTTAGCTGCCAACTGCTTCTTATAAGGACGATTGAGCGCCGTGCACCCACCGCAAGCTTTCATGATGGAACAAGGAGACTTGGGGTCCACAGCCTTACGCGCAGACGAAGCCGAATCTTTATGCGAACGCTTGGAACGAGTCTGAGACGCCTTGTCCTCGCTCCGACGAGAGCCGGGACGCTTGGCCTTAGCCTTGCCCTTGGCCGACTTACCCTTTGCGTCCTGAGACGACTTGGATTTCTTAGAAGACTTTCTCTCCTTCGACCCCTCAGCCGCCTCGATCAAAGCACGACGAGCCTTACGCTCCGCACGAGATTCTGCCATGAATTAACCCCACTATTAAATAAAAGAAAAGTCCGAAGCAATTGTACCGTGCATTCAACGTGCCCGTTTGGAGAGGAGGCTATTTAAGGTTTCGAGCACGTTGTCTCCCGGCTGAGTGGCGCCCGGCGCGGAGTTTAATTTGTCGCGAGTTCCGCACGAACAGGAGGCCCCTTAATGTGGCCGCCGTCGTGAGCAGGACTGTAG
>RQCP01000003.1 GCA_008668235.1 Collinsella aerofaciens
ACCAACTCGCTCGAGCACAAGATTTCCAACGAGTCTCCGGTCGGTCACGCCATCATTGGTCACGGCGAGGGCGATTCCGTCGAGGTCGTTACGCCTTCCGGCAAGACTCGCGTCTACACTATCGCCAAGATCGCACGCTAGACCACGGTCCCGCGTAAAGGTATGTTTTCGCTCCCTGGGACCGAATCCTGGGGAGCGTTTTAGTTTGAGGAGCTAACTTATGGCAGAGAACCAGAACGCCGCCGATCAGGCATCGACGCTCAACGACGAGCGCGCCACCCGCCTGGTCAAGCGCGCCGCCCTGTTCGAGGCGGGCCAGAACCCCTATCCTGAGCACTCTGAGCTTGAGGACTACGTCGCCGATATCGAGGCTAAGTACGCCGATCTTGCCGATGGTGAGGACACCGAGGATGTCGTGAAGATTGCCGGCCGTGTGGTCGCCAAGCGCGGTCAGGGCAAGATCATGTTCATCGTCGTGCGCGATGCGACTGCCGAGATTCAACTGTTCTGCCGCATCAACGACATGGACGAGGCTGCCTGGAATACGCTCAAGGCCCTCGACCTGGGCGACATCCTGGGCGTGACCGGCGTGGTCGTGCGCACCAAGCGCGGCCAGCTTTCCGTTGCCCCTGAGAGCGCGACCCTGCTTTCCAAGGCCGTTCGTCCGCTGCCCGAGAAGTTCCACGGTCTTTCCGACAAGGAGACCCGCTATCGCCAGCGCTATGTCGACCTGATCGCCAACGACGACGTTCGTGAGACCTTCCGTAAGCGTTCGCAGATTCTCTCCACCTTCCGTCGCTTTATGGAGTCCGACGGCTACATGGAGGTCGAGACCCCCATCCTGCAGACCATCCAGGGTGGTGCCACGGCCAAGCCGTTCATTACCCACTTCAACGCGCTCGATCAGGAGTGCTACCTGCGTATTGCCACCGAGCTGCACCTCAAGCGCTGCATTGTCGGTGGTTTTGAGCGCGTGTTCGAGATCGGCCGCATCTTCCGTAACGAGGGCATGGACCTTACCCACAACCCCGAGTTCACCACGATGGAGGCCTACCGTGCCTTCTCCGACCTCGAGGGCATGAAGGCGCTCGCCCAGGGTGTCATTAAGGCGGCTAACAAGGCCATCGGCAACCCCGAGGTCATCGAGTACCAGGGCCAGACCATCGACCTTTCTGGTGAGTGGGCCAGCCGTCCCATGACCGACATTGTCTCCGACGTGCTCGGCAAGCAGGTCACCATCGACACGCCGGTCGAGGAGCTTGCTGCCGCCGCGCGCGAGAAGGGCCTGGAGATCAAGCCCGAGTGGACTGCTGGCAAGATCATCGCCGAGATTTACGATGAGCTGGGCGAGGACACCATCGTCAACCCGACCTTCGTGTGCGATTACCCCATCGAGGTCAGCCCGCTTGCCAAGCGCTTTGAGGACGACCCGCGCCTGACCCACCGCTTTGAGCTGGTCATCGCCGGCCACGAGTACGCCAACGCATTCTCCGAGCTCAACGACCCGGTTGACCAGGCTGAGCGCTTTGCTGCCCAGATGGCCGAGAAGGCCGGCGGCGACGATGAGGCCATGGAGTATGACGAGGACTACGTGCGCGCCCTCGAGTACGGTATGCCTCCCGCGGGCGGCATTGGCATTGGTATCGACCGCGTGGTCATGCTGCTTACCAACCAGGCTTCTATCCGCGACGTGCTGCTGTTCCCGCACATGAAGCCCGAGAAGGGTTTCCAGTCCGGTGCCGCTGCCGCCAAGGCTGCCGAGGCCGGCAACGCCGCGAGCCCGTTCGTTAAGTCGCTTAAGCCCACGCTCGATTACTCCAAGATCGCCGTTGAGCCGCTGTTCGAGGAGTTCGTCGACTTCGATACCTTCTCCAAGAGCGACTTCCGCGCCGTGAAGGTCAAGGCATGCGAGGCCGTCAAGAAGTCCAAGAAGCTGCTGAACTTTACGCTCGACGACGGCACCGGCACCGACCGTACCATCCTCTCCGGTATTCACGCTTATTACGAGCCCGAGGACCTGGTCGGCAAGACCTTGCTCGCCATCACCAACCTGCCTCCGCGCAAGATGATGGGCATCCCCAGCTGCGGCATGCTCATCAGTGCCATCCACGAGGAGGAGGGCGAGGAGCGTCTCAACCTGATCCAGCTCGACGCTTCCATCCCCGCCGGCGCAAAGATGTACTAGGGGGTTACGACGTTTTACCAAACGCCGTAACCGCTCGACGCTGCGCGCCGCCCAGAGCGACAATTTGTCATTCAAAAGGCAAGGCATGACCAGAAGGTCTATGCCTTGCCTTTTTCATGCCAACTTGTTCGCTCTGGACGCCGCTCGCTGTCCGTCCTCTATCTGCGGCGTTGACTTGGTTGACACTTAGAACATCGATGTAGTCATTGGGGACGTTCTTAAACGACTACCCAACGGATATTGCGCACATGGCTCGCATGACAGCCGTCTCTTTTATGTTTCCTTTAGCCGTTGCTGCCTAGGATGGGGGTTAGTCGGCAGGAAGGGAGCGTCTATATGGACGACGCGAGCGAGCGTGCAATCGAAGAGGACATGCTCGATCAGTTCAATTACTTTGATGATGAGGACGAGGAGCTGATCGACCGTCGCGAGCCAGCGCCGCTTGATTCCTTTGATCTGGTCGATGAAGAGGCTGATGAGGTTGAGGGTGAATCAGTGGAGCCCCCACAGCCTTCGCGCCTTGACTCGCTGCTTTCGAGAGCCCCCATGCACCACGGCGTTCGTGCCGGCGCGCTCCATATGAAAACTGACTGGCATCAGATCGTGACGGCAGGCGATGAACTTGCCGTCGATGCGCCGCTCACCGATAAGTCATCCATCATCTGCCGCACCGGCATGCTTATGCTCGCGAGCGGAACGGGTGCCTGGCGTGTACGCGATACCATGAATCGTGTTGCTGACGTGCTCGGCGTCACAATTCACGTCGACCTGAGTCTTCTGTCGTTTGAGTGCACTTGCATCGAAGATGGCCACTGCTTTAACGAGGTTGTCAGCCTGCCCACAACGGGAGTCAATACCCATCGCATTTGGATGATGGAGAGTTTCCTCAAGGAAATCGAGACCTATGGTCGTCGCTTCACGGTACACGAGTATCACGAGATGCTCAGGACCGTTGAGAGCTCAAAGCCCGATTACTCTCCCTGGCAACAGGGCCTTGCGGCAGCCTGTGCTTGCGGCGCCTTCGTCTTTTTGCTCGGCGGCGGCCCTATCGAGATGGCCTGTGCATTCGTAGGCGCTGGTGTCGGTAACTTTGCTCGCTCCCATATTCTCAAGCAAGGCCTTGGTCAGTTCAGCGCGCTGACGACCGGTGTTGCGCTCGCTTGCGTTTCGTATCTGCTGGCATTGCTCGGCCTTGGCCAGGTCATACCGGGGGCAATGTCGCACCAAGAAGGCTATATCGGCGCCATGCTCTTTGTGATTCCCGGCTTTCCGCTCATTACGGCAGGCCTCGACATCGCTAAGCTCGACATGCGAAGCGGTATCGAGCGCCTTTCATATGCCGTATCGATTATTGTGATGGCGACCCTCGTAGGTTGGATGGTTGCCGAGTGTGTTGGCCTGGCGCCGGACGACTTTGCCCCACTGGGCCTTTCGCCGCTTGCCCTTACGCTCCTGCGCGTGGTGATGAGCTTCGTTGGCGTATTCGGCTTCTCGGTGATGTTCAACAGCCCGGTAAAGATGGCCGCGGCAGCTGGGTTGATCGGCGCCGTTTCCAATACCCTGCGCCTTACGCTCGTCGATGCGCCGACGATGATTCCCTTCCTGGGCCTCAGCACGGGAATGCCTCCCGAGGCAGCAGCGTTTATCGGCGCGCTGGTATCGGGTCTGCTGGCAAGCTTGGCCGAAGTCAAGCTCACCTACCCGCGTATCGCTCTCACGGTGCCTTCGATTGTCATTATGGTGCCGGGTTTGTATCTGTATCGCTCGATGTATTACATGTGCACCTTCGACACAGTCAATATGCTCGGTTGGTTTGTGCGTGCAGTGCTCATCGTGGCGTTTTTGCCCGTTGGTCTGGGTGTGGCACGTACACTCACCGACCCTCGCTGGCGCCACACCAGCTAATTGGTGCAAAGGGGACAGGTTACTTTGCACCCCCAATGAGTTGCGGTGAAATAGGGACTGAATTGCTGCTTAAAGGGTCAAAACAGTCCGTATTCCACCGCAACTTATGGGGTCGGGGGGGGGATTATTGGTGCCCTGCATCTCCATAAACTCAACGCTTACGAAGCGCGCGCCGTTCGTGTTAGGGTAGTTCCACCACATAAGTAGTCGCAGACGCACGTACCACGGGCGGGCGAGATGAAGTCCCAACAGCTCCATCTTGCCCGCCCGTTTTTGTTGCGTGGTGCCGCGGCGTAACACAGAAAGGACAATGCCCTTTATGCCTATCAACAAACGAGAGAGCCTGCTGTTCACCTTTATCATGTGCTTTTGCATGGTGCTCTGGATGAGCATCTACAACGTTGCCCTGCAGCATGGGGCCATCAACGGCGAGGTTGTTGCCGCCGCGTGGCTCGGCTTCCCCGTTGCCTACATTTTTGCCATGTGCTGCGACTGGTTTGTTGCCAGCCCCCTTGCCAAGGGTTTCGCCTTTAAATTCCTGGTCACGCCGGGCAAGAGTTCGCCGCTTGCCATGACGCTTGCCGTCAGCTCCTGCATGGTCGTTCCCATGGTCATCATCATGTCGCTGTACGGTGCCTGTGAGGGTCTGACGCACATGCCCGGCGGCATCCTTGCGAACCTGTATTCCGTGCCCGCGATCTGGATGATCAACATCCCGCATAATTTTGTGATGGCGCTGCCGTGGAACCTTTTGGTAGCCGGTCCGATTTCCCGCTTCGTCTTCCGTCGCGCCTTCCCTGTGGGGACGGTTTTCGAGGAGGAGCATGCCGAGCTCTTGGAGCAGGCTATGGCTCCTGAGTGCGAGTAGCTCGCTTAGGGATCTGCTGAGCGCGGGCGACTTGCTTGGTTGGAGCCCAAAGCGTGGATAGCTCTCTCGGCGACATCGCGGGCGTGAGCGGTGCGCATGACCGGAGGGCCCGTGCTGCTCCGTTGCCCGACGTGCTAGCGCGCAGAACAATCTGTTGGTGCATTCGGCGGCTGCTGAAGCGTTTCGGCAGCCGCTTTTTATACGGAGTTTAAATACAACAGTCTGTTGTATTACGTAGAGTGGTATATCTCTAGCGGGAAAAATGCGAGAGACGGAGCATTATGGCGTTGCTAGTAGGACTGGACGTAGGGTCGACGACGACCAAAGTTTACGCGATGCACGAGGATATGACCGAGGCGTGGTGGGGATATCGCCGCCACGGGGCGTGTCAGACAGCGAGCGTGCGCGCCATGCTCGGCGAGCTCGCCGAGCGCTTTCCCCATGAGTCACTGCGCGTTGCGGTGACCGGCTCGGGTGCGCGCGATATCGCGACCGCGCTGGGCGCCTCGTACGTTCAGGAGGTGGTCGCCAACGCGCTCGCGATCAGCAGGTTCTATCCGCAGACGCGCTGCGCCATCGAGCTGGGCGGCCAAGACGCCAAGATGATCTTCTTCCGCACCAACGATAAGGGAGACATCGAGGTTGCCGACATGCGCATGAACGGCTCGTGCGCAGGCGGTACCGGTGCATTTATCGACGAGATGGCAAAGCTCATGGGGGTCGGCACCGAATCGGGCGAGTTCGAGCAGCTCGCAAGCCGGGGAACGACCGTCCACGAGGTCTCGGGCCGCTGCGGCGTGTACGCAAAGACCGATATCCAGCCGCTGCTCAACGAGGGCATTCCTACCACCGACCTGGCGCTTTCGGCGCTTCACGCGGTCGCCCGCCAAACGATCGGCGGTCTGGCCCAGGGTATCGACATCGAGCCGCCGGTAATCTTCGAGGGCGGTACGCTCGCCTACAACCCCACACTGGTCCGCGTGTTCCGGGAGCAACTGAATCTATCGGACGATCAGGTTATCGTCCCGCGCGATCCGCAGATCATGGTCGCGCGCGGTGCCGCCCTGTCGCTGACCGACATGTTCGCATCGTCCCAACCGATCGACCTTCCCGACGCTTTTGTCCGGCTGGATAAGCTCGAGACGGTCGCGCCCGCAAGCGGGGAGGGACGTCTTGCCCAGCCCTTTTTTGCCACACCTGCCGAGCAGGCGGATTTTACGGCACGCCATGGCAAAGAGACGCCGGCAAAGGGTCCGGATGCGTATGCGCCCGGAGAGACGGTGCGTGTGGCGCTCGGTATCGATTCGGGGAGCACGACGACCAAGTTCGCCCTGGTCGATGAGGCGGGTGAGCTTGTCGATTCGTTCTACGCGTCTAATAACGGCAGACCGCTCGACGTCGCCCAACAGGGTCTTGTCAGCTTGAAGAACCGCTGGGAGACAGCGGGAGTCACGCTTGCGATCGATGCCGTGGGCACCACGGGATACGGCGAGGAGCTTTTCGCGCGCGCGTTCCACGCCGACTACCATACGGTCGAGACGGTCGCGCACGCCCGCGCCGCGTGCGCATGCGTTCCCGATGCGACCTTCGTGCTCGACATCGGCGGACAGGATATGAAGGCCATCTGGCTCAACCACGGCGTGCTGACCGATATCGTCGTCAACGAGGCGTGCTCTGCGGGCTGCGGCTCGTTCCTCGAGGGTTTTGCCAAAAACCTCGGAATAGCCGTTGAGGATATCGCGACCGAGGCATTTTCGTCCAAAGCCCCCGCCGTTCTCGGCAGCCGCTGCACGGTGTTCATGAACAGCAGCGTCGTTTCCGAGCAGCGGCGCGGTAAGGGTCCGGGCGACATCATGGCCGGTCTCTGCCGTTCGATTATCGAGAACGTGTTCACCAAGGTCATTCGCGTTTCAAATCTCAACCGTCTGGGCGACAAAGTCGTCGTCCAGGGCGGCACGTTCCGAAACGACGCGGTGCTGCGCGCATTCGAGCAGTATCTGGGCAAACCCGTCACGCGTGCGCCCCACCCGGGGCTGATGGGCGCTATCGGTATCGCCCTGCTCGCGCGCGAGGAATGCCGCAAGGGCGACGCCGGCACGTCGTTTATCGGGCTCGATGCCGTGGAGCGCTTCGAGCATCGCGAGTTCGGCGGCGTTACCTGCCGTCGGTGCAACAACCGCTGCCAGCGCGCGGTCGTGGCATTTGGCGATGGCTCGCTTTACGTCACGGGCAATCGCTGCCCGCGCGGCGGCGCCATCTCATGGGATGAGCTCGTGCGCGAGGTTCCCGCGGCGGAGGAGCTGCGTCCGCAGGGTGCTTGCGAGGCACAGGCACCCGGCACGGGGCGCGACCGGACCGCGGCTGCCCCCAATCTCTTTGTCGACCGCGAGAAGCTGCTGTTCGAGTCGTACCCCACGGTTCCCGTCTGCGGGGGGCGCGATGTCACGATCGGCATTCCCCGTGTGCTCGAGTTCTGGGACACCATGCCGTTCTGGTCGACGTTCTTCAGCACGCTCGGCTTTAAGGTGCGCGTCTCGGGACGCAGCACCAAGGCGATGTACGAGCGCGGTCTGGCGCACGTCACATCCGACACCGTGTGCTTCCCGGCCAAGCTCGTCCACGGGCACATCCGCAATCTCGTCGACGCCGGCGTCGACCGCATCTTCATGCCCATCATCACGACGGTGCCCACCGAAAACACCGCCTCTACCAGCGAGTGGATGTGCGCCGTCGTAAAGGGATACCCCTACGTGATGCGCAATTCCGATAACCCGGAGGAGCGTTTCGGCGTTCCGTTCGATACGCCGCTGTTCCACTGGTACGACGAGGGCGACCGAAACCGCCAGCTCAAGGCGTGGTGCAAGGAGACCTTCGATATCGATGCCGACCTGGTTGCCAAGGCGACCGAGCAGGCGGACCGCGCGCAGGAGACGTTTGAGAACCAGCTGCAGCTGCGCGGCAGGCAGGTGCTCGAGAACGTGCGCGAGGACGGCGGCTACGCGGTGGTGATCGCTTCGCGCCCGTACCACAACGACCCGCTGGTCAACCACGGGCTGCCCAAGCTCTTCTCTGAGCGCGGCATCCCCGTGCTGACGCCCGATGCGGTGCCGGGGGTCTGCAACGTCGATCTTTCCAACAGCCGCATCGACATCGCGAACAACTACCATGCGCGCATGCTGTCGTGCGCGGTCATCGTCGCATCGACGCCCGAGCTCGAGCTCGTGCAGATGGGCAGCTTCGGCTGCGGCCACGATGCGTATCTCACCGACGAGATCGCGCGCATGATGGGCGAGATGGGCTCCAAGGTTCCGATGATGATCAAGCTCGATGAGAGCGACGTCGCCGGTCCCATGGGCATTCGCGTGCGTTCGTTTATCGAGTCGGTCAACCGTCGTCGCGCGGAGGAGCGTGCCGAGGGCGCCCGGGTGCACGCGGTCCATCCGCTCGACGACCCGTATAAGGTCAAGTACACCAAGCGCGACCGGCACGACAAGATCGCGCTGGTCCCCAACACCTCCCATGCGTTCTGCAGGCTCATGACCGCGGCGATGCGCAATCAGGGCGTGCGCGCCGAGGCCCTTGATATCGGGCGCGAGGATGCCATCCGCCTGGGCAAACGCTATGTGCACAACGACATCTGCTTCCCCGCGCAAATCGTGATCGGCGAGGCGCTCGCGGCACTCGAGAGCGGTAAGTACGACCCGCACGACGTCGCCGTGGTGACTGGCAAGTATATCGGCGACTGCCGCCTGACGCACTACATGCCCCTGCTGCGCCGCGCGCTCGACGACGCGGGATACGACTATGTCCCGGTGCTCACCAACGACGACGTCGATGCCCACAATGCGCATCCGGGCTTCAAGCTCGGCCTTGGCCCGAGCATCCAGATCGCCTACGGTCTTCCCATGATCGATGCCCTCGAGGCCATGCTTAGGCGCATCCGTCCCTACGAGCTCGAGAAGGGCGCGGCGGACGCTGCGTTCGACCGCGCGCTCGATGAGGTTATCGAGGGCATGGAGCGCTCCGGGCTGAGAGGTCAGGCGACGGGCTTCAAACGCGCGCTTGCGATCATGGACGCCGTTCCGTACGACCGCTCGAACCCGCATCCGACCGTTCTCATCGTGGGCGAGTACCTGCTCAATTTCCATCTCGGCGCCAACCACGAGATTGAGCGCTACCTCGAGGACAACGGGCTCGAGGTCATCGAGGCGCGCATGACCGACGTGATCCGCAAGACCTATTTCTACAAGCATGCGCAGTCGCGCGAGTTCCACGTCGACCTGTCGCTGCCCGAAAAGGCCTGGTACGCCACGGCGGACAACCTGTTCGAGCTCGCGCACGACCGTTGCGACCGCCTGGGCGCGGCGAGCCCGCTCTACGAGCCGCCGACGCGCATGCCCGAGCTCGTGCGCGCGAGCGATAAGATCCTGCACCATACGTTCGATGCGGGCGAGGGCGTGCTGATTCCGGCGGAGATCCTCGAGCACGCCAAGCGCGGCTGCCGCAACTTCGTGATCCTGCAGCCGTTCGGGTGTCTGCCCAACCATGTCGTGGGGCGCGGGCTCATCCATGCGCTCAAGGAGCAGTATCCCACGGCGCAGTTCCTGCCGCTCGACTACGATCCCGACGTGAGCTTCGCCAACGTGGAGAACCGTCTTCAGATGCTCATCATGAACGCCAAGGCGCAGGGGTGCGGTGAGGCGCATGGCGAGACCGCGTAAGGACGCCGATGCGCCCGATGCACGCACCCGTATCATCGAGGCGTTTTGGGAGCTCATCGAGAACAACAGCATCTTCGAGCTGTCGGTTGGCGAGGTGACCCGCGCCGCCCAGTGCAATCGCGGAACGTTTTACTACTATTTTCACGATTTCGATGAACTCGTCGCCATCGCCATAGCCCAGCTGCTGCAGGATAACGAGCTCATCACCGATGCCCTCTGGCATTTTTCGAGCGAGGGCGACCTTTCGGCGTTCGACCGGCGCGACGTCCGCTGCCTGCTGCGGCGCATCGTCATCACCATGAGGGCGGGTGCCGCCGAGCAGGTCGTGCAGGGCATCCATACGATCATCATCGACCGCGTGAGAGAGATCGTCCACCCCGACGGAGAAGAGCTCAAGGCAGATTCGAGCTTTGCGGTGGGCTTTCTGGTCTCGGGCATCATGGGCTTTGTGATGGCGGTCGGCTTTGCCCGGGAGGGCGGCGAGGAGATAGACCTCGAGCAGCCGGGGGACAGCGCGTGCGCGTACCTGAGGGCGGTCGCCATGCAGACGGTGGAAACGGTCGCGCAAGTCGAGGGCGTCGATACATCCGAGCTGCTCGAACGCGTCTCCAAGGAGGCCGATGCCTATCGCGCATCGCGTGCGACGAGTCCCGACGTGGTGAAAGACGCCTAGGGTTTCTCTTGCGGGGCGCCTGTCGCGCATCGCGCGGTGAGTCCCGCGATGCGGTCATAACCTGCATTCATGTGAGCCGGGTTTATAGATATTCCTCCAGCTGTTAACATAGACAACCTGTGGGTAAAGAGACAAAAGCGCCGCCGACGGGCGGGCGTTTTGATTTCGATGAACTCATGTAAGGAAACGAGCATGTTAGATAGATTTACCGATCGAGCGCGCAAGGTCATGTCGATGGCCAAACAGGAGGCGCTCGATCTGCACTCAAATAAGGTGGGCACCGAGCACTTGCTGCTCGCGCTTGCCAAGGAGGACGAGGGCATTGCCGCCGAGGCGCTGCGCTCGCTCGACATCTCCTACGATGACATCATGGATACTCTCAAAGAGGTCCAGACCACGGTTCCCGAGCCCAGCGAGGAGACCGAGGCGGCCAAGCTTGCCTTTACGCCGCTCGTCATTAGCGTGATGGAGCGCTCCTTCCGCGTGGCGCGTGAGAACAACCAGACCTATGTGTCGACCGAGCACTTGCTGATCGGCATCGTCGAAGAGGGTAACGGCATGGCCATGGACATCCTCATGCGCCTGGGTGTGTCGTCCGCCTCCATCAAAAAGGCTATCGAGAAACTTACCGCCAAGGACCAGGACAAGAAGCGTCCGCTCGCCGGCGCCGGTGCCGGGCGTCCCGGTGCGGGCCTGCCGTTCTTTAGCGGCTCGGACGCGTCGCAGCAAAAGGGGAGCGGCACCGATACGCTTAAGCAGTTCGCCACCAACCTTACGCAGAAGGCGCGCGACGGCGAGCTCGACCCTGTAATTGGTCGCGAAAAGGAAGTCCAGCGTATGATGGAGATCCTTTCGCGTCGCACCAAGAACAATCCGCTTATCTTGGGCGACCCCGGCGTGGGCAAGACGGCCATCGTCGAGGGTCTGGCTCAGCAGATTGCAGCTGGCAACGTGCCCGAGAACCTTATGAACCAGAACATCTGGACGCTCGACCTGCCGGGCCTCGTTGCGGGCGCCAAGTATCGCGGTGAGTTTGAGGAGCGCCTCAAGAACGTGATCCAGGAGGCCACCGAAGCTGACGACGTCATCCTGTTTATTGACGAGATGCACACCATCATCGGTGCCGGCTCTGCCGAGGGCTCCATCGACGCGAGCTCCATGCTCAAGCCCGTGCTCGCGCGCGGTGCCTTCCAGATTATCGGCGCCACCACGGCCGAGGAATTCCGCAAGTACCTCACCAAGGACCCGGCCTTCGAGCGTCGCTTCCAGACCATCGATGTCGAGGAGCCGAGCGTCGAGGACACGGTCAAGATCCTGACCGCGCTCAAGCCGCGCTACGAGGAGCACCACCATGTGCGCTATACGCAGGGTGCTATCGAGGCCGCCGCGAACCTCTCCGACCGCTACATCCAGGATCGCTTCCTGCCCGATAAGGCCATCGACCTCATTGACGAGGCCGGCGCCCGCGCCCGCATCGCCGCCAACCGCGCGCCCGAGCCGGTGCGCGAGGCCGAGCATCGCCTGGAGGAGCTTAAGGCCGCCGCGCAGGAGGCCACCGAGAGCGACGACATGAACAAGGCCGCCGAGATCACCGAGCAGCAAAAGGCTGCCGAGATTGAGCTCGCCGAGGCCAAGGCTGCCTGGACGGCCGAGCTCGACGCCAGCCCGCTCACCATCGATGTCTCCCAGATTGCCGACATCGTGTCCGTGACCTCGGGCGTGCCGGTTTCCTCGCTCACCGAGAGCGAGAGCCGGCGCCTGCTGCAGACCGAAAGCGTGCTCAAGACGCGCATCATCGGCCAGGATGAGGCAGTCGAGGCCGTCGCCAAGGCCGTGCGCCGCAGCCGCTCGCCGCTCAAGGACCCGCGTCGTCCCGGTGGCAGCTTTATCTTCCTTGGTCCCACCGGCACAGGCAAGACCGAGCTCGCCAAGACGCTCGCCGAGTATCTCTTTGGCAGCAAGGACGCGCTCATCAGCTTCGATATGTCGGAGTTTGGCAGTGAGTTCGAGGTCTCCAAGCTCATCGGTAGCCCCCCGGGCTATGTGGGCCACGACGAGGGCGGCCAGCTCACCAAGGCTGTTCGCCGTCACCCGTACTCGGTCGTGCTGTTCGACGAGATCGAGAAGGCGCACCCCGACATCTTCAATATCCTGCTGCAGGTGTTGGAGGAGGGCCGTCTGACCGATAGCCAGGGCAAGACGGTCGACTTCCGCAATACGGTGATCATCATGACGTCCAACGTGGGCGCCCGCGAGATTGCGCAGGATGCGAGCGTTGGCTTTGGCACCACCGGCGAGCAGGGTCTCACGTCGAGTGAGATCCGTGGTCGCGCGATGGGCGAGCTCAAGCGCCTGTTCCGCCCCGAGCTGCTCAACCGTATCGACGACATCGTGGTGTTCCAGAAGCTCTCGGGCGAGAATCTCACCAAGATCGCTCACCTGCTGGTGGACGACCTGCGTCAGCGTTTGATTGCCAACGGCATGAACATTAAGCTCACCGATGCGGCCTATGACAAGATCGTGGCCGAGGGCACCGACCTCACCAACGGTGCGCGTCCGCTGCGCCGTGCCATCCAAAAGCTCATCGAGGACCCGCTGTCCGAGGAGCTTCTGGCCGGCGAGTGGGGCGAGGGCGATACCGTCCTGTGCGACGTGGCCGATGACAAGTTTGTCTTTAGCCACGGCACGGGCGAGATCCCGGCACCGCGTCCGGCGGGCACGCTCGGTGGCGATACCGCCCCGGCGGCACCGCACACCGGCAACGCCGCGCCCGTGAGCGGCGGCGTGACCTCGGGCCCCGGCGGCATGATGCAAGCCGGTTCCGGCGCGCTGTAGGGCGTGGCGACAATTTGATACGCGCAATCGAGGCGCTCTGGCAAGGGCGCCTCGATTTGTAGAACTGCGAAGTTGTGACCGTTACGCTATGCGGTCCACCGTTAGCCGATGATGCGAGGGCGCTCGGCGTTTTCGACTGGTTTATGCACGCAAAGTCTGGGAATATACAAGTCGCATGTCTTACTGTCTAACCAGTTGCGCCAAGGAGGCACCATGGACTACAAGATTACCGGCTACGAGCCCGCCCAGCTGTTCCATTTCTTTGAGGAGGTCAGCGCGATCCCCCGTGGGTCTGGCAACGAGAAGGGCATCAGCGATTTCCTGGTTGCGTTTGCCAAGGAGCGCGGCCTCGATGTGTACCAGGACGAGGTCTACAACGTTATCATTCGCAAGCCCGCATCTGCCGGTGCCGAGAATGCCCCGACCGTGATGCTGCAGGGCCATATCGATATGGTGTGCGACAAGCTGGGTTCCGTCGAGCACGACTTTACGACCGATGGTATCGATCTGGTCGTCAAGGACGGCGTCCTCACCGCTAACGGCACCACTCTGGGCGCCGACAACGGTATCGCCGTCGCGCTTATGCTCACCGTGCTCAACGACGATTCGATTGCCCATCCGGCCCTCGAGTGCGTATTCACCACCGACGAGGAGACTGGCCTGGTCGGCGCCGAGACGCTCGACAAGTCCCAGATTAGCGCCCGCACCATGATTAACCTCGACTCCGAGGAAGAGGGCGTTGCCACCGTTAGCTGCGCCGGCGGCGTTGTCGTTACCTACACCTGCCCGATCGCGCGCGAGCACAAGACCGGTAGCACCCTCACGCTCGACATCTCCGGCCTGCTGGGCGGCCACTCCGGCAGCGATATCCACCTGGAGCGCGGCAACGGCAACCTCATCATGGCCCGCATCATCGACCGCCTGATGGTTGCCGGCGAGCCCGCCATCGTTAGCTTTAACGGCGGCACCAAGGACAACGCCATCAACCGTGAGTGCAAGGCTGTTCTGGTCTACGCCGACCACGCTGCCGCCGAGGCCGCGTCCCAGATCGCAAAGGGCATCATCGCCGACGTCACCGCCGAGCTCGAGGTCTTCGACCCCGGCTTTACCTGCACGGTTGAGATTGCCGACAACACTGAGGTCGAGGCCATGGACGAAAAGTCCGCACTTGCCCTCATCCGCGCTCTGCGTCTTGCCCCCAACGGTGTGATCCGCCGCAATGTCGCCACCGACGGCTCCGTCGAGGTTTCCTCCAACATCGGCGTGGTTGCCACCTCTGACGACCAAGTCAAGATCATGCTGTCCCCGCGCTCCTCGATCACCTCGCTGCAGAACGAGTTCAAGGACCGCCTGCAGACGCTGGCCGATGTCCTGGGCTTCGACGCCAAGTTTGAGTTCGAGTATCCCGGCTGGAGCTATGCCGAGCATTCGCCGGTCCGCGACATCTTTGTCGAGAGCTATCGCGAGCTCTTTGGCTCCGAGCTGCGCATCGAGTCCATTCACGCCGGCCTTGAGTGCGGCCTGTTTGCCGAGGCCCTGCACGGCCTGGACGCCATCGCCGTGGGCCCGACGCTCTCTGATGTCCACACCCCGGACGAGAGCATGGAGCTCGCTTCTGCCGAGCGCTTCTACGAGCTGCTCATCGACGTCCTCAAGCGCCTTGCCGCGTAAAGGTTGCGCTAGCAGCAGTCCGAGCCACGTGCTAGCGGATTGCAAATGACATTACGTGAGGGGGCACCCGAGCTTTTGCGACGGGTGCCCCCTCTCTTCTTTTGGGAAATGGGAGATTATGGACACCTAGCCCATATCCGCCTTGATGAGGTCGAGGGTGCGCTGGCAGTTTTCACAGACGGGGCCGAGCATATGCTCGCGCAGGTCCGCCATGCCGGGCAGGTCGGCGTATTCGTCCATGACCTCTTCCATGCAAACGGGTACCTCGTAGGCGAGGTCCATCATGGTCGCAAAGCAAAACTTCTCGGATAGCCCGGCATCGGTGAGCGCCGTCTCCAGCACGGGGTCGCCCATACCGTGGTATCGGCGGATAGCGCCTGGACCGATGCGCCCCACACGATTTTCGCCGCCAACGCTCATGGCAAGGCGCGCTTTTCGCCGCATACGTTCGTATGCTAAGCCCGATGCGACATCGTACATGGGTGCGAGTGCCGCGTTTGTGCCTTTGCCAAGGATGAGCGAGTAGTTTTTAGCGTGTGCGTCAGGCGCTCCGATAATGGCGTTATAGAACAACATATAGGTAAAAAGCACAAGATTCATGTGGTGGGGGACTGTGTTAATCAGTCGTTCTTGGATGTCTCGTGTAGTTGGTCCTCCGTCGGCGGTGTATTTCTGGCTTGGCAATACACCGAGCGCCTGGCAAAAGTCCTCCTGATGCAGCCTTTCGATATTTCCGCTGCTATTGACCACTCTGTCGTACCGTTCAACGACGAGCGCGGCTTCGTCTTCAAATGTGTAATAGGAGACGTTGGCAGTTGGAATGCCAACACGCCGAGCCGTTTTCATGCAGACGAATTCGTTTAAGGCCTGATGTTTGAACCCAACGACACCATTTTTGAAGATATGGGTAGTGGGGGATGACCCTAGACATTCGCACCATTGGCCATCATGCCAAGCTAGTGCAAATTTGCCTTGATTGCCGCCCAGGGACCAGCTTTCGTTGGAGCCCATCCATGTCTCTCTTTCGTCATCGCGAATTGCTTTGAGCTTGTGAGCGATTTGAGAATTGGTAAGCGGGCGGTATGCCGAGACCCTGCCGCGGGCGGCGTCTAATTGATCGGCTCGACAAAACTGAACGGCCCCCGCGCAGTCAAGACCGATATGGCACAAGAGGGCGACGGGGTTGTTGGATGCAACATCATGCTCGGTGGCAATAGCGCGACGCTGCTCTTGACTGTCGGGCAAAAGGCCAAATAGGAACGGGCGGACGATGTTATGGCCATACGTGCGATTGGAAAGCGGCATTGTTAGCGATAACGGTGCTCCGCGATAGGTTGGGGCGTATGCAAAGCTGCAGAGTCCATGCTCGTCTTGCCGGAGAGTGCCGGCGATTTCGCCACAAATGAGGGTCGTGAGCTCCATCTCTGCCATTTATTTCACAACCTTGCAGCCAAAGGAGAGGTTTGAAGTGCCGGAAAGGCCTTGCTCGGCTGCGATTTGGGCCAGCAAGGCACCATAGGAAGATGGCGTTCCTTGTCGAGTGGGTCGTCTGCCTACGCTTGGCTTTGGCAGGGTATTCGAGTTCGCGATAGGGAGGTTCACTATCGTCGCCGGATGTTCGGAGGGCGATGCGATGGAGTCGTTATCGCTTTGCGCGAAGAGACCTATGCCGAGTGCGTTAAAGACGGTCAGCAACTTGTCGAGTCGAATGCCCGTGGCGTCTCCCAGCTCGAGCGATGCGAGCAGGCGCTCCGAAACACCGGCTTTTTTAGCGAGGGCCGCACGGGTGATTCCCTGCGCCTCGCGTGCCTGGCGCACGTAGATGCCAGCTTGGCGCGGTGTGGTGATGGGAAGGGTATCCACGGCGATCTCCTAACGTGCAGACTTTTGCATCCTAGTATGACATGCAAAAGTCTGCATGAAAAGGCTTCATGCAAAACTCTGCATGAGGCCTTGCCCGGACGTTTAGTTTTGAAGGGTGTTTTACAGCACCAAAATCCCCAGGTGCTCCAGCAAGATCTTAAGCCCGATAAGGATAAGCACAACGCCGCCCACGATGGTGGCGGGCTTTTCGTAGCGCGCGCCAAAGGTGTGGCCAATCGCCACGCCGGCGACGGAGAAGATAAACGTTGTGATGCCTATAAGCGATACAGCGGGCACGATGTCGACCGAGAGCGCGGCAAATGAGATGCCCACGGCTAAGGCGTCGATTGAGGTGGCGATGGCGAGGATCAGGTACTCGCCCAGGTCAATCTTTTCGGCATCCTTGCCGTCGCCTTCATCCTCGTCCTCGATAAAGGCCTCCCACAGCATTTTGCCGCCGATGAAGGCGAGCAGGATAAAGGCGATCCAGTGGTCGATGGGGCCGATGATGCCCATAAACTGGCTGCCAAGCGCCCATCCGATTACGGGCATGCCGGCCTGAAAGCCGCCAAAGAACAGGCCGAGCACTACGGCGACCTTAAGGTTGATCTTTTTCATGCCGAGACCCTTGCAGATGGAAACGGCAAAGGCGTCCATCGAAAGGCCAACGACGAGCAGCACGAGCTCTGCGAGTCCCATAGTCTGGCTCCCTCTCTGCGGGCGGGCCCGCGTGTACCTCTTGGGGGAATAACAAAAAAGACCCGTGGCGTACGCGCTGCGCGCACAACCACGAGTCTCGTTCATTAAGGCAAGCCAGACCGTTTCGGCCAGTATGTTGACTTGCCGCGCCACCGGAGGCGAACCCGGTCACGCGACTACTCCCTCATTCATGTGAATCCCGATGCTACCACAACAAGTAGCTCATTTGGGTTGGGCTCTCAGCGGTGTTCGCTCATTCTGTAAGCATCGGATTTCGCAAGCGCCGCAGGGACAAACCGTGAGAAACTACTTAGCGTTTATGGAGCGTATACGATGGGAGCGATGCCTTGGATAAGAACGAGCTGCAAAAGCGTATGGAACAGGCAATCCGCCTGACGGCACCTGGTCAGCCGATCCGCACCGCCCTCGACATGATCATCGCCGGTCACCTGGGCGCCCTTATCTGCGTCGGCGACACCGAAAACGTGCTCGCTGCCGGTAACGACGGCTTTCCGCTCAACATTTCGTTCACCTCGAACCGTCTGTTCGAGCTCTCCAAGATGGACGGTGCCATCGTCATCGACGGCGACCTCACCCAGATCCTGCGCGCCAACTTCCACCTCAATCCCGATCCCTCGCTTGCCACGAGTGAGACGGGCATGCGTCACCGTACTGCCGCTCGCATGTCGGTGCTCACCGACGCCATCGTGATCTCGGTTTCGGCTCGTCGCGCCGTCGTTAACGTGTACGTTCACGGCAAGAGCTACGAGATCCAGCCCGTCACCACCATCATGAGCTCGGTCAACCAGCTCGTCGCCACGCTCCAGACTACCCGTCAGTCGCTCGACCGCTCCCTGCTGCGCCTGACGGCCCTCGAGCTCGACGACTACGTCACGCTCGCCGACATTACCGGTATTTTCTCGAGCTTCGAGATCATGCAGCAGGCAAAGACCGAGCTTAAGGATTGCATTGTCAAGCTGGGCAACCAGGGCAAGCTCGTGCAGATGCAGCTCGAGCAGCTCGCGGGCTCCAGCATGGATACCGAATACGACTTGATGATCCGCGACTACGCAAGCGATTCCTCCGAGGCAAACGCCGAGAAGATCCGCGCCGAGCTGAGCCGCATGACGCCTAAGGACCTGTCCGACCCGCAGCACGTGGCGGCAGTTCTGGGTTACGACGACCTGGACGAGGACTCCGTCATGACGCCGCTGGGCCTGCGCACGCTTTCGCGCGTGTCCGTCGTGCGCGACGGCGTGGCCGAGAAGATCGTCGACGAGTACGGCTCGCTGCAGGAGCTCATGGACGACATCAGCGAGGATCCGGAGCGCTTGGGCGACTTTGGCGTCAACAACCCTGCCATTCTTGCGGACTCGCTGTACCGCATGAAGGGCACCAAACAGGGGAACGCATAATGGCGCCCGTATGCGCCGTGGTCGTTGCCGGCGGCAGCGGCCAGCGCTTTGGAAATCCCGGCGGCAAGCAGCTCGTTAATGTGGCGGGCCGTCCGCTCATGAGCTGGTCCATCCGCGCGTTCGATCGTAGCGATAAGGTCGGCCATATCGTCGTGGTTTGCCCTGCCGAGCGCCGTGCCGAGATGCGCCGCCTGGCCATCGACCCGTTTGACTATGACACGCCCATCAGCTTTGCCGATGCCGGCGATACCCGTCAGGATTCCACCCGTGCCGGCGTGCATGCGGTTCCGGCGGGTTTCGAATATGTCGCCATCCACGACGGCGCTCGTCCGCTCATTACGACCGAGGCCATCGACCACGCTATCGACGTGCTCGTGAGCGACCGTGCCCTCGACGGTGTCGTGTGCGGCCAGCCCGCGATCGACACGCTCAAGATCGTCGATGGCGATAATATTGTCGAGACGCCGCCGCGCGAGCTGTATTGGGCCGCACAGACGCCGCAGATCTTTAGTGTCGACGCCATGAAACGCGCCCATGCCGCGGCGATTGCTGAGGGCTTTATCGGCACGGACGATTCGTCGCTGGTCGAGCGCATGGGTGGGCGTGTCCGCTGCGTCCAGAGCCCGCGCGATAATCTTAAGGTGACGGTGCCCGAGGACCTGCGTCCCGTAACCGCGATTCTGCTCGGTCGTATGGCCGAGGGAGAGGACCTTCCCCATGTTCAGTAACCTGCGCATTGGCCATGGCTACGACGTTCATCGCCTGGTGGAGGGGCGTCGATGTATCATCGGCGGGGTCGACATCCCCTACGAGCGCGGCCTGCTGGGCCACTCGGATGCCGATGTGCTCGCGCACGCCTTGGCCGACGCCATTCTGGGCGCCTGCCGCGGGGGAGATATCGGCAAGCTATTCCCCGACACCGATCCCGCCTACGAGGGTGCCGATTCGATGGTGCTGCTCGCCCGCGTGATGGACTATGCGCGCGAGCTGGGCTTTGAGTTTGTCGATGCCGATTGCACCATTGCCTGTCAGCAACCCAAGATCACTCCGCACCGCGATGCCATGCGCGCCAACCTTGCCCATGCCCTGGGCGTCGACGTGGAAAACGTGGGCGTCGCCGCCACTACGACCGAAAAGCTCGGTTGGGAAGGCCAGGGCGAGGGAATCGGTGCCTGGGCCGTCTGCCTGCTACAGAAAACCGTTAAGGAGTAACGAATGCGTATCTACAACAGCGCTACCCATAAAAAGGAAGAGTTCCAGCCCATCGAGTCCGGCAAGGTCCGCATGTACGTGTGCGGCCCCACGGTCTACGACAACATCCACATCGGCAATGCCCGCACGTTCATCAGCTTTGACGTGATTCGCCGCTGGCTCATCGCGAGCGGCTACGAGGTCACGTTCGCCCAGAACCTCACCGATGTCGATGACAAGATCATCAAGCGCGCCAACGAGCAGGGCAGAACGGCCGCCGAGGTCGCGACGGAGTTCTCCGACAAGTTCATCGGCGTTATGCGCGCCGCCAACGTGCTCGATCCCGATGTGCGCCCCCGCGCCACCAAGGAGATCGGCCCCATGATCGCCATGATCAAGACGCTTATCGAGCAGGGCCACGCTTACGCAGCCGATAACGGCGACGTGTACTTTGCCGTGCGCAGCGATTCCAACTATGGTCAGGTCTCGGGCCGCAACATCGATGACCTTATGGTTGGCGCGCGCATCGAGGAGAACGAGGACAAGAACGATCCGCTCGACTTTGCCCTGTGGAAGGCCGCTAAGCCCGGCGAACCCAGCTGGCCGAGCCCCTGGGGCGAAGGCCGTCCCGGTTGGCACACCGAGTGCGCCGCCATGGTGCATCGCTACCTGGGCACTCCGATCGACATCCACGGCGGCGGTTCCGACCTTGCCTTCCCGCATCACGAGAACGAGTGCGCCCAGGCCACCTGCGCCTGGCACCAGGGCTTCTCCAACACCTGGATGCACACGGGCATGCTGCTGGTAGACGGCGAGAAGATGTCCAAGTCGCTCGGCAACTTCTTTACGCTGGCCGAGGTCCTCGAGCAGCACTCCGCTGCTGCCCTGCGCCTGCTGATGCTGCAGACGAGCTATCGCTCGCCGCTCGATTTTTCTTGGGAGCGCCTGGAGGGTGCCGAGAACTCGCTCACGCGTATCGCCGGTACGGTCGAGAACCTGCGCTGGGCTGCGAACCATGCGACGTCCGATGCCGATGAGGCAGCATCCGAAGCGTTTGCCGCCAAGGCCGCCGAGACCCGTGCCGCCTTTAAGGAGTGCATGGACGACGACTTTAACACCGCCGGTGCCATGGGTGCTGTCTTTGGCTTTGTCACCGAGTGCAACCAGTACCTGGAGCAGGCGGGCGACGCTGCCGACAAGGCCGCAGTCCTGGCTGCCGCCGATACGCTGGCCGAGCTGCTCGATACGTTTGGCGTTGAGCTCCCCGAGCCCAAGGTCGAGCTGCCGCTGGGTCTGCTGGGCGTTGCCGCCGGCCTGGTCGCTTACACGGGCGACGACGTGGACGAGGCCGCCGCCAAGATTCTCGAGGCCCGCGCCGAGGCCCGTGCCGCCAAGAACTGGGATCTGGCCGACGCCATCCGCGACCAGCTCAAGGACCTGGGCCTGACGATCGAAGATACTGTCGCCGGTACTCGTATTAAGAGTCTCTAGTATTTGTCGACCGTTCGAGGTGCGGCAGATTGCCTTGAAAGAGGAGGGCATAGACCTGGTGGTCATGCCCGACGATTGAAAGGCAAGGTGCCGTGGCTCGAACGGTCGATTCTTGTTCGTTTTCTATTTAAGGAGGCCGTCTTATGGCCGACAATCGCAAGCGTGCACCTCGTGGCGGCAAGCAGGCCGCTTCTGGCTCGCGTCCGATTCGCCGCGACGACCGCGCTGCCGCTCCCAAGGGCCAGCGCGATCGTACCCAGGCCACACATCCGCAGCGCGATCGCAACCGCGACGCTGTCCAGGCTCCCAAGGGCGAGTTTATCGAAGGTCGCCGTGCTGCCGCCGAGGCGTTGCGCACCGGCTTTCCCGTCAAATGCGCGCTCATCGCCGAGGGCGGGGAGCGCGATGCCGCCTTGTCGCGCCTGGTCGACGACCTCAACGCCGCGGGCGTCCGCATTAAGTATGTGCCGCGCGCGCAGCTCGATGCGCTGTCGAGCCATGGTGCTCACCAGAGCATTGCGCTCGAGGTTGGCAACTTCCCCTATGCCGATGTCGCCGATATCCTCGATCGCGCGGGTGACGGACCGGCGCTCGTCGTCGTGCTCGACCACGTGACCGACGACGGTAACTTTGGCGCCATCGTGCGCTCCGCCGAGGTCGTGGGCGCGGCGGGCGTCATCATTGCAAACAAGCGCGCCGCCGGTGTGACCGTGGGCAGCTACAAGACCTCTGCCGGCGCCGTTATGCATCTGCCCATCGCACAGGTTCCCAACATCGCTCGAGCGCTCGACGACCTCAAGGCCGCCGGCTTTTGGGTGGGCGGTGCTTCCGAGCACGCCGAGGGCAGCTGCTGGGATGCTCCCTTCGAGGGCCGCGTTGCGCTCGTCATGGGCTCCGAGGGCGACGGCATCTCGCGCCTGGTGCTCGAGAAATGCGACTTTTTGACCAAGCTTCCCCAGCGCGGCATGACCGAGAGTCTCAATGTGGCCCAGGCGACCACCGCGCTGTGCTTTGAGTGGCTGCGCCGCAATGCCGGCGAGCTCATGGGGGAGGAGTAGCGCATGTCCAAGAAGAACCGCGCCAAGTCCAAGGCCAAGCGCTTTGGCGAGGGCTCGGCCAAGCCAATTGTTTCGGCCGCGACCTATGGCGTGGGCGGCAATACGTTTGCGCAGGCTATTGCCGATCCGGTCTCGACGGTGCACTCCAATAAGCCCGAGCTGCTGGTGGTCGACGGCTACAACGTGATTCACTGCACGCCGCGCTACGAAAAGCTCGTGTACGACCATTCCGACGATCCGTATTCCAGCGACGTCCACGATATGGCTCGTACTGCGCTCATCAACGATGTCGCGGCGTTTGCCCAGGGCCGTTACGAGGCCGTGATCGTGTTCGACGGCGCGGGCAACATCTCCAGCGAGCGCCCCAACCTGCCGGCCCGCGGCGTGCGCATCGAGTTTTCGCCGACGGGCGTCTCTGCCGATACCGTGGTGCAGAAGCTCTGCATCGAGGCGCGCGAGGAAGGTCGCGCGTGCTCCGTGGTGTCGAGCGACGGCACGATCCAGGCCGTCGTCATGGGCAAGGGCGTTACGCGCATCTCGAGCCGTATGCTGGTGGACGAGATCAAACAGATCGATAACGACGTTCACGAGGCAGAGGAAGCTCCGCAGATCAAGATGACCTTGGGCAGCCGCCTGAGCCCCGAGGCGCTGGCCAAGCTCAAGGCCCTGCGCGGGAGGTAGGGGAGTTGGCGGGGCAATGCTGCCTCGCTAACTCCATTCAGCGATGTCGATCATTCTTTCGAGGCGCCACGTTAGCGCCTCTTTTAGATAAGGCAGTCTCGCTGCTAGGGCATCGTTTTTAGACAGAATCTCGATTGCCTCGTCGACAAAACCTTCGAGTTTGTCCCCGTCAAACCAGTTCATATCCTCAACAAGCAACATTTGTTTCGCGGGACTTGAATGGAACTGCGCGCTGGCAAAACTGTGCTCTCCTGCCCTAAGCTCATCTAGAGATATGTTGCACCAGAGCGATGAGCCCGAATCGAAGATGGGGGCTGGTCTGCAGACTAGTGAGTTGACGTTTCGCACGAGGCCGAAGTTGCGCCAATGACGATCGTAGTTGGCGATGATGTCGTCACACACGATCATGTGGTCAAGGGCATCCTTGACGCCTGTCACCCCGAGTTCCTCGCAGTTTGCTACGTATCGCTCGTAGTCAGTTAGCCGTTCATCTGCGTTTGCGTGCTGGTTTACATAGAACGCAGGGACATACTCTTCTTCATCAGTTAAGAAGACATCGCATATGCTCAGGGCGGAAGTGCCCGTGCCCTCGAGCGAGTAAGGTACATAATCGCAGGCGTTTAGGATGCGACGGTGGAGCGCGGTCGCCACCAGCTCGTTATAAGGTTCCTGGTTCAGGTGCGCTCCTGCCTTATGCAGAATTCGACGCCCGCCCTCGCACGTCCAGTACTTTTGAAGATTGCCGTCCGAGGTGTTATCGGGCTTTGCGGCAGCCGCTTTTCCCTCTGGGGCAAAGGGCGCAATGGACAGCGAGACGTCATCAAAGGCGTTATTGAAGAAGTTAATATCCTCCCAGACGAGACCGGAATCTTGGGGTCTAATCCAATACTGGTCGGATAAGGAGAGGCCAAGATTTCGCTGTACGAGTTCATCGGGAACATCGACTGCGGCTTCTGCAAGCAGGGAGGCTAGCCCAATGCGTGCGAGCGGGATACCGCGACCGCGCCACCAGATGCGGAAGGAGTCGAGCGATACGGAGCTATTGGGGCCAAATACCCCAATAGGGGCGTGGGCGTAATCGATGTCGGCGCCGATGTGGGTAAAGTCTTTTCGCGATGTGTTGTAGACCAGCTGAGCGACTTCGTGCGTGCGGTTCATGAGGGTGAACGCGATCTCGCTCTTACCGTGGCCGCGGCGGGGACGTCCTCCCGTTTTGGTCACGGAGCGGAGTCGCGTGTCGACGCTGTCTTTGTCGATGAGCCATACACCAGAAGCCTTGCGGGCATCAAGTGCTCCGTTTTTTATGAGCTCCTGCACCCTGCGCGGAGTGATGCCGAGCAGCTCGGCGGCTTCCTTGGTAGTAAGCATCACGAAACCCTTCGTCAAAACGAATAGTTTTATATATAGCAATTGTAATTAAAACTATTCGTTCTGACGAATAGTTTTGAGATTGAGGGCGAACCGACAGAAATGAACGGGCCTGGTACCTGTTGTTGCTGGTTTTTGCATATTTATATAACGCCGTGTGGCCTGTTGCGCCCCGTCCGTAATTCCTTTATTCTTAACAGGCTTCGCGCGAAAGCGCCAAGTGTGCCAGTGTGGCGCAACGGTAGCGCAACTGATTTGTAATCAGTGGGTTGCAGGTTCGATTCCTGTCACTGGCTCCATGAGAGTTTCGGGCTCTGTTCCTTGTGGGACAGGGCCCGTTTCTATTTATGTCGACATGTAAGTGGGTTTGACTCCCACCAAGCTTCAGGTTTGTCTCGATCTGTAACACGAAGAGGCTGAAAACCGTTCTAGCTGTTACAGAGTGAGACGTAAGCCGGGGTCGCCGCGTAGTATCTCGATCTGTAACAGATAGGAGAGGAATGACCCTCTTACTGTTACAGATTGAGATGAAAACGGTGAGGCCCCTGGTCTACTTGATTGCACCGGGGAAGCTCCGATCTCGACCTATATATAGGTGCAAATAGGCTGTTATCGAAGCTCGATCCTGAAGGTGTACTCTACTACACCAAAGTGTTACCTTGGGAAACGTCACCTCAGTATCCAAAACCACCGTCCCTCATATCCCAACTCAACAAAACAGCAGGTCAAAGGTATATAGATACGCCCGGGGCCGTGTATCTAGAGGTTTTCGTTGACAGCCCCCAAGGTTGCATCGTATTATCTTCTTCGTTCGCGGGGGCGGCGGTCCAAAAGACCAAAGAACCTGCGGATACTTGAACGATTGGGAGTTTGCCCGAGTGGTTAATGGGGACGGGCTGTAAACCCGTTGGCTCTGCCTACATAGGTTCGAATCCTATAGCTCCCACCCGTCAAGTGCCTGTATAGCTCAGTCGGTAGAGCACTTCGTTGGTAACGAAGAGGTCACCAGTTCAAGTCTGGTTGCAGGCTCCATCCGGCGGTGTAGCTCAGTTGGTTAGAGCACACGGTTCATACCCGTGGCGTCACTGGTTCGAATCCAGTCACCGCTACCATAGGTAACACGGTGGCTTCTCAATAGTATGTTGAGAGGCCACTATGGTATAAAGGCAAAGTCCCGTCCGGGGACGACCTGTTTAGAGGAGGGCTTTATGGCCAAAGAGAAGTTTGAGCGCACTAAGCCGCATGTTAACATCGGCACCATTGGTCACGTCGACCACGGCAAGACCACGCTGACCGCTGCCATCACCAAGGTTCTCTCCGAGACCGAGGGCTGCAAGGCTGACTTCACTGCGTTCGAGAACATCGACAAGGCTCCCGAGGAGCGCGAGCGCGGCATCACGATCTCCGTCTCCCACGTCGAGTACGAGACTGCTGCCCGTCACTACGCTCACGTTGACTGCCCGGGCCACGCTGACTACGTCAAGAACATGATCTCCGGTGCTGCTCAGATGGACGGCGCTATCCTGGTCATCGCCGCTACCGACGGCCCCATGGCTCAGACCCGCGAGCACATCCTGCTCGCCCGTCAGGTCGGCGTTCCCTACATCGTCGTCTTCCTGAACAAGTGCGACATGGTCGACGATGACGAGCTCATCGACCTCGTCGAGATGGAGACCCGTGAGCTCCTCTCCGAGTACGATTTCCCCGGCGACGACATCCCCGTCATCCGTGGTTCCGCTCTGGGCGCTCTCGAGGGCGACGCCAAGTGGATGGACGCTATCCGCGAGCTCATGAACGCCGTCGACGAGTACATCCCGACGCCTGCTCGTAACAACGACCTCCCGTTCCTGATGGCCGTTGAGGACGTTATGACCATCTCCGGCCGTGGTACCGTTGCAACCGGCCGTGTCGAGCGCGGTGAGCTCAAGCTCAACGAGCCCGTCGAGATCGTCGGCATCAAGGATACCCAGAACACCGTCGTTACCGGTATCGAGATGTTCCGTAAGTCCATGGACTTCTGCGAGGCTGGCGACAACGTCGGTCTGCTGCTCCGCGGCATCAAGCGCGAGGACATCGAGCGCGGCCAGGTTCTCTGCAAGCCCGGTTCGGTTACCCCGCACACCAAGTTCACCGGCGAGATCTACGTTCTGACCAAGGAGGAGGGCGGCCGTCACACCCCGTTCTTCGATGGTTATCGTCCTCAGTTCTACTTCCGTACCACCGACGTTACCGGTACGGTCAAGCTCCCCGAGGGCACCGAGATGGCTATGCCTGGTGACCACATCACCATCGAGGGCGACCTCATCCACCCGATCGCCATGGAGGAGGGCCTGCGCTTCGCTATCCGCGAGGGTGGCCACACCGTCGGTTCGGGCATCGTCTCCACGATCATTGAGTAAATTAGCTCTTTGATATAGCTGACTTAGAGAACCCGGCACTTATATGGGTGCCGGGTTCTTTTCTGCAATGGATATTGAGCCGTTGCTGGTGTCGAGAGGATCGATAATGGTTCTGGATGCACCGTCGATTAGCTCTCGATGGCTTCATTGATGTGTTCCAAATATGAATGGATCCACCGAGAACCAATTGACTCGAGGTTTTCATTGACAGCACTTACGTGGAGCTGATAAAGTAACAACTCGTGCCCGTACGGGGCGGAAATGAAAGGTTCAGGATACATGCGTACTCTAGTTACTCTTGCGTGCACTGAGTGCAAGCGCCGCAACTATACGACCACCAAGAACAAGTCGACCATGCCTGATCGTATGGAGATCAAGAAGTATTGCCCCTGGTGCCGTCACCACACGCTGCACAAAGAGACTCGCTAGTCTCTAGTCACATACGCCAGTAGTTCAATTGGTAGAGCATCGGTCTCCAAAACCGAGTGTTGAGGGTTCGAGTCCTTCCTGGCGTGCCAGTCATTATTCCGTAAGCTCCCACTTGGGGGCTTACGGTTTACTCATGTATAAGCGCATTGCGCGGAGGTAACCCAAATGGCCAACAAGAAGAACAAGAAGAAGGCCCAGCAGCCGGCACCTGCCAACAAAGCTGCCGCCAACTCCAAGGTTGAGGCCAAGAAGGCCGTTGCCAAGAAGAACGAGAAGGCTGCGAAGTCCAAGAAGAACGAGAAGCCTGGTTTCTTCGCCCGCACCAAGAAGTATTTCACTTCGGTCAAGTCCGAGATGAAGCGTGTCACGTGGCCCGATAAGAAGGAGCTCGTGAACTACTCGGTCGTCGTTTGCGCTTCTCTGATCGTCGTCGGCGTCGTCATCGCTCTGCTCGATGCTGGCTTTGGCGAGGCTCTTGCTCTGTTCTCTGGATTGAGGGGCTAAACCATGTCTAAGCGTTGGTACGTCGTTCACACTTACTCTGGATACGAGAACCGCGTTAAGTCCGATCTCGAGCATCGCATCGAGACTATGGGCATGCAGGACCGTATCTTTGATATCGAGATTCCTATGGAGCGCGTCACCGAGATTAAAGAGGGTGGCAAGCGTGAGACCAAGGATTCCAAGATCTTCCCGGGTTATGTCCTGGTCCGCATGGAGATGGATGACGATGCTTGGACGTGTGTTCGTAACACGCCTGGCGTCACCGGTTTCCTAGGCGGCAACGGCAAGCCCGCACCGCTTTCCCGTGACGAGTACAACAAGATGACTCGTCGTCCCGGTAAGGGCGATTCGCCCAAGCGCACCTCGGTTGATATTGAGGTCGGTACGTCCGTCCGCGTCACCGATGGCCCGCTTACCGACTTTGATGGCAAGGTCTCCGAGGTTAACACCGAGGCTGGCAAGCTCAAGGTCACGCTGATGATCTTTGGCCGCGAGACGCCGGTCGAGCTCGACTTTAACCAGGTCGCTGTCATCGCTTAAGTTTTCGTCCGTTCGCGCGAGCGTGCTTCTTCTGTGACTGCTCATCTCAGGAGTGCTTCTAACACGTGCGTGCTTACGATATAGCAAGTACTTCACACTCGTGATTCGAAAGGAATGACCATGGCTGAGAAGAAGGTTGCCAACGTCATTAAGCTCCAGATTCCTGCTGGTGCAGCAAACCCCGCTCCTCCCGTCGGCCCCGCCCTGGGCGCTGCTGGCGTGAACATCATGCAGTTCTGCCAGGCCTTTAACGCCGAGACGCAGGACAAGAAGGGTGACATCATCCCCGTTGAGATCTCTGTCTACGAGGACAAGTCCTTCTCCTTCATCACCAAGACCCCGCCGGCGGCTCACCTTATCAAGAAGGAGCTGAACCTCAAGTCTGGTTCCGCTAAGCCCCAGGCTGACAAGGTTGGTCAGCTCTCCCAGGAGCAGCTCACCAAGATCGCCGAGATCAAGATGCCGGACCTCAATGCCAACGACATTGACGCCGCCAAGAAGATCATCGCCGGTACCGCCCGTTCCATGGGCGTCACCATCGCTGAGTAGCGATTTCTTATGGTAACGGCGGGTGCTCCGACCGGGGCGCCCGTTAAATGTGTGCAATAGGGCACACGATACGATGTGGGAGGGCTCACGCCCGTTTAACCACAGGAGGTAATGCACATGGCTAAGCATGGTAAGAGCTATAACGCCGCTGCCGAGAAGATCGACCGCGCCACGCTCTACACCCCCCTTCAGGCTGCCAAGCTCATCAAGGAGCTCGACACCGCCAAGTTCGACGAGACCGTCGAGGCTCACTTCCGTCTGGGCATCGATACTCGTAAGGCTGACCAGAACATCCGTGGTTCCATCTCCCTGCCCCACGGCACCGGCAAGACCGTTCGTGTTGCCGTCTTCGCCGAGGGCGAGAAGGCCCGTGAGGCTGAGGCTGCCGGCGCCGACATCATCGGTTCCGACGAGCTCGTCGCCCAGATTCAGAAGGGCGAGATCAACTTCGACGCCGCTATCGCTACGCCGAACATGATGGCCAAGGTTGGCCGCATCGGTAAGATCCTTGGTCCCCGTGGCCTCATGCCGAACCCCAAGCTCGGCACCGTGACCATGGACGTCGCCAAGATGGTCTCCGAGCTCAAGGCTGGCCGCGTTGAGTACCGCGCCGACCGCTACGGCATCTGCCACGTGCCCCTGGGCAAGAAGTCCTTCTCTGAGCAGCAGCTCGTCGAGAACTACGCTGCCCTGTACACCGAGATTCTGCGCGTCAAGCCCTCTTCTGCTAAGGGCAAGTACGTCAAGTCCATCTCCGTGTCTTCCACCATGGGCCCTGGCGTCAAGGTCGATCCCGCTGTCCAGCGTGACTTCCTGGCTGAGTAACTGCTAGTTACTGCCTGAGTACAGCAAGCATTGCTAAAGAAACCCGGTTCTGCCTTGTGCAGGACCGGGTTTCTTGCTATCGCGTCAAAACCACCATAAAGGGGACAGTGTCCCCTTTATGGTGGTTACCAGGGTGTTCTGGCTGTTGAAGACTCGATGGCTTCGTGGCGTTTGAGCTCGCGGCGCATGGTTTGTGAGTTGAGCCAAGCTGCTTGCCAGCCGCGGATGGGGTAGTGCGTCTGGTCGAGCTCAAACTGCGTATAGCCACAGGCGTTGATGATCGTCGTTCCACACACATGCTGACGCTCGCGCTGAAAATCGCAACCGTAGCTTTGGTGCACATGCCCGTGCACCATGTAGTCGGGATTCCAGGATTCGAGTGCTGTGTTAAAACACTCGAATCCTCGATGCGGCAGATCGTCCAGATCACCCATACCGGCGGCGGGTGCATGGGTCAGCAGAATGTCGCACCCGCCGACCATCCTAACCTTACGCGACAGCTTACGCATGCGCTTGGACATCTCGCGTTCGGTGTACATGTTGGCGCCGTCGCGATAACGCATGGACCCGCCAAGGCCCGCAATGCGAATCCCTCGGTACGTGTACACGCTGTCCTCTACGCAGATACATCCACCCGGTGCATGACGTGCGTAGCGGTCATCGTGATTGCCGCGCACGTAGATGAGCGGTTTGTTGATGACCGTAACCAAAAACTCAAGATAGTCCGGGTCCAGATCGCCGGCGGACAAAATCAGGTCGACTCCCTCAAAGCGTTCCTTGCGAAAGCACTCCCAAAGGCATCGTTCTTCGGTATCGGCTATGGCAAGGATTTTCATAGGGCAGGGACTTCCGGCTCATCGTCGAGCTGCGGAATGGTGCCTACCACGTTGTCCGCCAGCCAATTCATCTCGACAATCTGCGTGCTCGGCAGCGGAGGGAAGCCTTCGATCTGTACCACGCCGTTCTGGCTGTGGAGCTCGCCGCCAAAGGGGTTGATGGATCCCTCAACAATGCCGTTACGGAGCAACTGCACGAGTTTGCGCGTCTGGTAGGGTAGGCCCGGAGCGTAACGGATGTCGATAACGCCAGAGCTCATGCCGTACCAGTAGTTGACGGCGCGCACTTGGTTGTCATCGCTGGTCTCGTCCCACGTGCCGTGCAGAAGGCTGCGAACGATGAGCTCGTAGTAACGGCCCCAGTTCCATACCGGCATGGCGATGCCGGAAACCTTGCCATCGACCAGGCGGTGGAGTCCGTAGGCCGTAGGGTCTTCGAGCGACTTTGACATGTCAGCGCCGGTCATGACGCTCACGCCTTCGCGGCACATGGCCTCGGCAAGACCGCCGGCGGGTACATCGCCCCAGGTGAGGATAATTTGCGCGCGGGGGTCGAGCAGCGAGGCACCGATGGCAAAGGCATTGATCTCGCTGAGCGCGCCGGATGCGAAGACCGACGCGTGGTAGCCGATGCGATGGTTGTCTGCCATGCTGGCGGCAAGGGCGCCCAGGAGGAACTTGGCCTCGTACATCTTGCCAAAGTACGAACGGACGCTTTGGTGGGGAAGGCCGATAGAGCAGTTGAGGAACCGAACCTGGGGATACTCAACGGCAGCTCTGAGCGTGTATTCCATCAGGCGGTGCGAGGTCGAGAAGATGACGTTGTCTCCATGTTTGACAGCCGTTTCCACGGCGGCGTAGAACACGTCCGGATCGTGACAGTCCTCGAACGCCTCGGTGCGCACGATACCGTCAAAGTGCTCATCGAGATACTGGCGTCCTTGGTCGTGCAGACTGTCCCAGCTCGACGCCGCACAGGGGAACTCATGGATAAAGGCGATACACAGGGGGTTGGCCGTCGAATAGACAGTCTTGCCCATAAAGAAGTTGAGCACGCCGGAGGTGGACTTGGTGGGCGACTCCTCCTCATCGACGCTCGGCGCTTCGACAAGATCGACCTTGTCCTCGTCATTTTTGCCGGCAATGACCAGCTCGCGCCAAATCTTGCACAGGCGGTTTACGACGATATCCGTCGGCGTATCCAGCAGGCGGTCCTGGTTGTACACATTGAGGTAGACGAGCATGGCGTCGGCAGGCGTAATGTCCAGGTGGTCGCCGCCTGCGCGAAGGTAGGCGCGCTTAAAGAGCAGGAAGGTGTGGCGTAGGTAGTCGACCTTTTTCTGCGGCCATTTTTCGATAAGGTTCTGACCGAGCATCTTGGCGAGCGTCTCGTAGCTTCCCTCACGCGAGAACTCGATCTCGTATAGGGGGCAGACGCGCCAAAACGCGCAGAATTCACCGTACAGGCGGCTTTCGACGGAATCCCATGTGCCGGGGTAGAGACGGGTGACCCTGGCCGAAACCGTTGGAGCGTCCAGGAATTTGAGGACACTGACGCGTTTGTTGCCTTCCTGGACATAGAACCGATGCATGAACTCGGTGACGATGATGGGGTCGCGATAGCCCTCGGTTACCTGGATGTCGTAGAGGTTGGACCACTTGCGGGCGAACTCGGTGTTAAACGGCAGCAGGGGCATAAAGTTGCATGAAAAGGCGGGCTGACGGCCCTTGGTGACCGTGCCGACGACCATTTCGAGCGGAATATCCCGCAGGCCGACGCTCACTCGCTGACCTAAGGGGAGCTGAGCAACCAAGCTATCGAGGTCCGTAAGGTATGGATGCTCGCTTTGGCTAATGGCGCGACGGCGTCCCTGCTCGCCGCGCTTGCGTGCTTGACGATAGGCCTCTTCCATGGTGTCTACTCCCTTAGTCGTTTAAACAACGATATGAACCATGGTACCACGAATGAAAACCACTACAAAGATGCCTGTCCCCTTTGCGGTGGTTTAGGCGATGATGGGGGCGATGGCGCGGATGCAGGCGTCGGCTGCCGTGAAAGTAGTGCTGTCGTCGCTGACGATAAAGATGATCTTTCCTTTGATGCCAAAGTCGCCGATTTCGCTAAAGAGTACGTAGGGCTCCTTGTCAAAGCCCGAGATGGGCGAGACGGCCGTTTTGGTTGCGCTCGTGAGCTCGTCTGCCAGCACGTCAAGGGAGGCCCACTTAGACGTGTCCTTTACGGCAACGGGCACGGCCACGCGCCCAAAGGGCATCAAATGCACGAGCGTGTTCTTGGAGATGTTGGAATTGGGCACAATGATGGTCTGTCCACAGGCATCCTCAATCGTCGTATGGCGCCAAGTGATGTCTTGGACAACGCCGGATACGCCGCCGACCTCGATATTGTCGCCGGGTTTGATGATGCCCATAAAGGTCACCTGCATGCCGCCGATAAGGTTTGATAGCGTGTCCTGAAAGCCGAGCGAGATGGCGATGCCGCCGACGCCAAGAGCGGCGACGAGGGCGTTTGCATTAATGCCAAAACAGTTGTCGAGGATAAAGCTGCCGCCAATCATCCAGATGACGGCGCGCGCGATGTTGATGAAGATACTCGATGCCGGAAGCGGGTTATCGTCTCGGTTAAGCAGATGGTTCAGGGTCTTGGATACGACCTTGGCGGCGACGGCGGTGCCTATCGCCAAGATGACGGCCCAGATGATGTTGTGGACCCACCGTTGCTCAAAGAAATGAAGAATCGGCTCAAACAATTCCATGTGGGGAAAACCTCCTAATGATCGTCCAACCATGATACCCACCAAGAAGCCCGTCCGATCAAATTCGGACGGGCTTCTGTGCTCGATATAAGGTTTACGCGGCGGGGCTGCAAGGCCCGGCGGTGTAGCTTAGCGTCGACGCTTCCAGATAATGCCGAGGATGATGACGATGATGCCGCCGATAAGGCACGCGCCAACTACTGCCAGCGTGTGGTCTCCCGTTGCGGCGAGCTTACCGGTCGTCTTCTTGGTGATGACCTTCGTGGTCGTCGTGTCCGTCTTGGGCGAGGGCTTAGGCGTCGGGGCCGGTGTGGGCGTGGGGTCCACGGCAGCGGAGCCAAAGCTGATGGTGCCCGCGAGCGAGGCCATCTTGCTCTCCCAGCCGTTCTGCCCGATCAGCGCCCTCAGCGCCGCCTCGCACGTGCCCCACTCGGTGTACTTGGTGGCGTGTGCAAAGGTGGGAAAGTCGGTCGTGTTGGTGATGATGTAGTTGTTGGTGGCGACGGTATAGGCCTTGGCGGGGTCGAGCGTGCTGCCGTCCTTGGTGAGTGTGGCACTCACAATGCGCTTGCCTTCGGGCTGCGTCCAATCAATCGTAACGTTGATGCCGCCAAAGGAGAGAGCGCTGCCAGAGTCATCGCGCCACTTGTACTTGTCTTGCGCCTCCTGCTCGGTATGGCCGGCTGCCACGTAGGCTTGCTGAAGCTCGTAGCTGTGATTGCACTCGTCGCTGATCTGCAGTGAGTGCTCGAGCGCTGCCAGGAAGTCCGCGCCGGTCATGGTCCAGGTCTCCACGGTGTTGCCGTAAGGCGAGATAGCGATGACGTTGCCGGCGGTCACATCGCCCCAGCGATGCCACCGCGGATGCCGCCAGCGTTTTCGATAGCGAGGTCCGCGCCCGTCAAGGCAAGATAGGAGCCGCAAATCACATGGCCGATGGTCTGGGCCTTGGTGGTATCGCCCTCCTTGCTGGGGCGGAAATCGGTGGTGCGCACCATTTCCCAACCATGCGTGCCTGCGGCGTCCTCGCCGTAGAAATAGTTGGTGGTGGATGTGCCGAGCACCTTGTTCGATTCGTTTTCAAAGGCCACGTCGAGCGGCTTGATCTTGTTGCGGACGGCTTCAAGGCGGTTTTGGTAGTCGGAGCCCTTGTCGGGGTCTGCCAAAAGGTCATTGACGTTCTTGGCGGTGTAGAGCTTCTCGTCAGTGCCGCCTGCAGGGACTGTGACCGTGTCATCGTCGGTCGTCTCGGTGCCATTCGTGTCGTACTTGTACGGAATGGAAAGCAGCCCCACCTCGGCAAAGGCGCTGCCTGCCTCGACAACGTGGATCGTCTTGCCGTCGGCTCCCGTCACCTTCTCGTTAAGGTTGATGTGCTCGTGGCCTGCGATAAGGGCATCGACGCCACGGAGCCGCGTGGCAAAGGTCTTTGCGTCGAGCGTGTGCGCGATACACACAACAACATCGCAGCCCTCCTTGCGCAGCTGCTCCGCCTCGGCATTGATGGCGTTCGCGGCACTCGAGAAGCTGGTGCCCGCGACCAGGTCCGCGCGCAGCGAGGAACCTAGCGACTCATCCATGGCTCCGACGACGCCGACCTTGATTTTGTAGTCGAATGTGGAGTGATCCTCGCTATCCTCCCAGGTGCGATCGAGCGTCTTCGTGATGCTCGAGCTCCATACGCCGTTCGAGGACATTGCATTCGCGCAGAGCATGGCGAAGGGCGTGCCGGTGGTGCTGTAGCCGGTCATGGTGCGGAGTTTGTCCGCGCCGTAGCTCCAGTCGTGGTTGCCTGGCGTGGTTGCGTCGTAGCCGTCGGCGTAGAAGGTGTCCATGAGCTCGGCGATGCTCTTGCCCTCGCTCATGGTGGCGAAGGGCTGTCCGTGGAAGGTGTCGCCCGCATCGAGTAAAAGATCGGGGGCGCTGCTTTGGGCGCTATAGAAAACCGCCAGTCCGTCAAAGCCCACAGTGCCGGTGCCCTTGCTTGCGTTGTAGCTGTACTTGTAGCTGCCGTGGATATCGTTGGTGTGCATGACGGCCACGGAGCCGTCAATAGCGGCGGGCAGGTTTCCCGCGAAAGCGAGGCTTGGGATGCCTGCGAGCGCGCCGGCAAACAACGCGGCGGCCAACGCAAAGCGGGGGAGTCTTTTCATGGCAGTTTCCTTAGTCCTTAGCTAGAATGTCTGGTTGAATATCGGATTATCGACATAATATGCGAAAACCGCCGCAAGGGCCTCTGTCCCTTTGCGGCGGTTTTGGCGTTTGCGCAGATAAAACCTACCAAAATAAACCTGTCCCTTTTTGGCAGGTTTTAGCTTAGCAGCATGCGGTCGTTGGCGAGCTCGCCGCCCGAGACCTCCTCGAACTTCTGCAGCAGGTCGGCCACGGTGAGCGACTTCTTCTCGTCGCCGGCCACGTCGTAGATCACATGGCCCTCGTGCATCATGATCAGACGGTTGCCCAGACGGATAGCGTCGTTCATGTTGTGCGTGACCATGAGCGTGGTCAGGTGGTTCTCGTCGACGATCTCCTCGGTCAGGTTGAGCACCTTAGAGGCCGTCTTGGGGTCGAGGGCCGCAGTGTGCTCGTCGAGCAGCAGCAGGCGCGGCCTGGTGAGCGTGGCCATCAGCAGGGTGAGTGCCTGGCGCTGGCCACCCGAGAGCAGGCCGACCTTGGCGTTGAGACGCGTGTCCAGACCAAGGTCCAGGCGCTTGAGCAGCTCAACGTACTCATCTTTCTCGGCCTTGGTGACGCCCCACGAAAGGCCGCGACGCTGGCCGCGACGCTTGGCGAGGGCCAAGTTCTCGGCAATCTGCATGTCGGCAGCGGTACCGCGCATGGGGTCCTGAAACACGCGGCCCAGGTACTTGGCGCGCTGCGACTCGCTCAGGCGCGAGATGTCGGTGCCGTCGAGCTCGATAACGCCCGAATCGAGCGGGTACACGCCGGCGATCATGTTGAGCAGCGTGGACTTGCCGGCGCCGTTGCCGCCGATCACGGTTACAAAGTCGCCGTCATTCAGGGTGAGGTCGACGCCGGTGAGCGCGCGCTTCTCGGTGACGGTGCCCTTGTTAAAGGTCTTCTTGACATGCGAGAGCTTAAGCATCTGCCTCATCTCCCTTCGTGTAGGAGCTGCGGAGCTTATAGCGCTCCCAAACCACGGGCACGCACAGGGCCACAGCGACAATTACGGCGGAGAGCAGCTTCATGTCGTTGGCGTCCATGCCCAACTGCAGCACGATGGCGCGGATGAGGAAGTACACCACGGAGCCAAAGACGGCGGAGGCAAGACGGACGCTAAACTGCGTGAGGCCGCCGGGCAGCAGACGGCCGAGCACCTCGCCGATAACAATGGCGGCAAGACCGATAACGATGGCACCGGTGCCCATACCAATGTCGGCATACTTTTGGCTCTGGCAGATGAGCGCGCCCGAAAGGCCGATGAGGGCGTTGGAGAGCACGAGGGCGATCATCTTGGTGGAGTTGGTGTTGACGCCCAGAGCGCGGATCATGTACTCGTTGTTGCCGGTGGCTCGCAGCGCCGAGCCGATCTCGGTGCCAAAGAACCAATACAGGATGGCAACGATAGCCACGGCGAGCAGGATGCCCAAGATGATGGCAACGGTGGACTGCGGCAGACCGGTCATATTGCTGACGGCGGAGAACACGGTGCCCTTGGCAAGAATGGGCGTATTGGACTTGCCCATGATGCGCAGGTTGATGGACCACAGGCTGATCTGGGTGAGGATTCCGGCGAGGATCGCAGGAATCTCAAAGACGGTGGTCAAAATGCCCGTGACGGCGCCCGCGATGGCGCCGGCGCACATACCGGCCAGCACGGCGAGCAGCGGGTCGACGTTGTTATTGACGATGAGCACAGCGCAGACGCAGCCGCCGAGGGCAAAGCTGCCGTCGCAGGTCATATCGGGAATGTCGAGCAGGCGGAACGTGATAAACACGCCAAGCACCATAATGCCCCAGAGGACGCCCTGCGAAACGGCGCCCTGCAATGCAATGAGCATGCTTCATACCTCCTAGGATAGGATGGACACGTGATTCACCATAATAGCGGTAACAATGCATAGAAGAGCTGCGGACAGACGTTTTGTTTTACCTGAAACAAGCAGGGCGGACGCCGGTCTACAGCGCCCGCCCCTGTGGCTCAGATATTGAATAACGCGGCTAAAGCGCGAGCACGGGCTCTAGACGCATGCCGCGTATGGCATTACGCGTCCAGAGCGGAAAGGTCGATGCCCAGGGCCTCGGCCATTTCGTCGTTCTTGACGACGACCAGGTCCTTGCTCGAGAGGTGCTTGATCGGCATGTCTTCGGGCTTGGCCTCGCCCTTCAGGATCTTAACGGCCATCTCGCCCGCGGCGTAGCCCAGGTCCTCGTAATTGATGGAGAGGGTGAACAGGCCGCCGGCCATGCACATACCCTCCTCGCCAGTCACGAAGGGAAGCTTGTTTTCCTTGCAGATCTGGCCGACCTGCGAGGCACCCGCGGCGATGGTGTTGTCGGTGGGGGAGTACAGTGCGTCGACCTTGCCCACGGCAGACTCGACGACGGACTGAATCTCGTTGGAGCTCGAGACGGTGAAGTCAGTGTACTCGAGGCCAAGCTTGTCGAGCTCCTTCTTGGCGGCCTTGATTTGGACGTCGGAGTTGGACTCGGCGGTGCAGTAGAGCAGGCCGACCTTCTTTACGTCGGGCAGGACCTTCTGCATCATCTCGAGCTGCTCGGCGACCGGGGTGAGGTCGGAAGCGCCCGTGACGTTGGTGCCGGGCTTGTCGTTGTCCTGGACCAGGCCGGAGGCGGCGTAGTCGGTGATGGCGCAGCCCACGATGGGGATATCGGCCGTGGCGCCGGCGGCAGCCTGCGCGGCGGGCGTGGCGATGGCATAAATCAGGTTGACGTTGTCGCCCACAAACTTGTCGGCAATGGACTTACACGTGGACTGGTCGTTCTGGGCGTTCTTCTGGTCGATCTTGACCTTAAGGCCGCTCTTCTTGATGGCCTTGACGAAGCCGTCGTTGGCGGCATCGAGCGCGGAGTGCTCGGTGAGCTGCAGAACGCCGATGGTGTAGTCGGAACCGGCGGCAGCGGAGCCGGAACCAGAGCTGCCGCCGCATCCGGCGAGCGGGGCGAGCGCGAGCAGGCCGGCGGAGACCAGAAGGCTCCTGCGGCTGATGGTGATGTCCTTCATATCATTACCCCCAGTATAAAAATGGCTGGAAACACTGCACTGGGACAAAGTGCAAGTGGGACTATAGTAGCGCTGATGTCCATTTTTACAACAGCCTGGCGGGTTTTTTAATACAGAATCGGATGGGCGGTACGGGTAGTCGAATGGGCGGCGGAGGGTCTTATGCGGCGGAGGAGGCGTCGTCCTCGTCCAGGGCGGCGAAGAGCTTCTTGCCGTCGAGCAGGCGCGTGCTGACGTTTCTCATACGGGCGATCTCGACGGTGCGCAGCGTATCGTCGGTGCCTCGGGCGTCGTAGACCGTTCCCAGCAGATACGAGATGCCATCGCGCTGCCTGATGGCAAAGGGACGGAGTGTCATCCGTGCTGCTTCGGTTTCGCCGCGTGTCGTGACGCTCGAAATATCAAAACTCACCGTGGTTCCGTGGTCGATGGCCTGCTCGACGAGCTCGCACGTGTCGATGCGCTTGATGGGCGTGCGTGTTGCCTTGGTAGCCTTGCTGCCTGCGCTTGGAGCGGGTTCGGGTGTATCGAGGTAGCCGCGAACGTCGGCGCTCGCCATGGCAACTAAGTGCTGCGCCATGCTCTTGCGGATAGCGATAGGCGTGGAGCGGTTGCGCATGACCATACCGTGGAGCCGGATGATCTCTTCATCGGTGAGCGGGCGGGTAAGAAGTTTGTAGCCCACGCCGCGTTTGTATTCAATTTCGTATCCGGCATGGCGAAGCGCGGAGATGGCGGTGTAGATGCTGCGCCGCGCCGCCGAGATGGGCATGCGGGCGGGGTCGTCGGGATGGGCGAGGCGCCGGATCAGCTCATCGGAAAGCATGGCCTTGTCTTCGCCGGTGTTTTCGCTCAAGAGCTGCAGGATACGAACGGCGCGATAGGCTGCCATCGAGGCGGCGCCCCTCGTCGTGGTGTCGTAGGTTTCAACAGCGGCTTCGGTCATGGTGCCCACGTCCTTTCCGTTTTGGGTGGCGACGGTATGGAGCCTAGGACGCGGGGCTTTCCCAGGGGCGCAGGGCGCTCTGGGCGGTCGGTAGTCGTCGGCAAACGGCGGGTCGAGTTTTCAACAGCCCTGCTCAACTGACCAAAAACTTGCCAAAAGCTTGACGGATGCTGTTGAAAAAAGCGTCTCTCGACCGATGTCGAGAGACGCTTGTGCGATGAGCGTTGGCGTGTGGCGACGCGAGCTAGCGTTCGACGATTAGAAGTCGGCGTTGCCCACGGTGCGCGGGTGCGGCAGGACGTCGCGGATGTTGCCCACGCCGGTCAGATACATGACCAAGCGCTCGAAGCCCAGACCGTAGCCGGCGTGCTTGCAGGAACCGTAGCGGCGCAGGTCAAGGTAGTACTTGTACTGCTCGGGATTCATACCCAGGTCCTTGATGCGGGCCTCGAGCAGATCCAGGCGCTCCTCGCGCTGGGAGCCACCGATGATCTCGCCGATGCCCGGCACCAGGCAGTCGGCGGCGGCGACGGTCTTGCCGTCCTCGTTCATGCGCATGTAGAACGCCTTGATCTCGGCCGGGTAGTCGGTCACGAAGGTCGGGCGCTTAAAGTGCTCCTCGGTCAGGAAACGCTCGTGCTCGGTTTGCAGGTCGATGCCCCAGCTCACGGGATAGTCAAACTTGTGACCGGCGGCGACGGCCTGCTCCAGGATCTCGACGGCCTCGGTGTAGGTAACGCGGGCAAAGTCGGAGTTGGCGACATGGTCCAGGCGCTCGAGCAGACCCTTGTCCACAAACTTGTTGAGCATATTGAGCTCGTCGGGGCAGGTTGCCATGACGTCCTTAAGGACGTACTTGAGCATGGCCTCGGCGTTATCCATGTAGTCGTTAAGGTCGGCAAAGGCCATCTCGGGCTCGATCATCCAAAACTCGGCGGCGTGGCGCGTGGTGTTGGAGTTCTCGGCACGGAAGGTGGGGCCAAAGGTGTACACGTCGCCAAAGGCCATGGCAAAGTTCTCGGCATTGAGCTGGCCGGACACGGTGAGGCTTGCATGCTTGCCAAAGAAGTCCTGGCTCCAGTCGACCTCGCCGGACTCGGTGAGGGGCGGATTTTTGGGGTCGAGCGTGGTCACGCGGAACATCTCGCCGGCGCCCTCGCAGTCACTCGTGGTGATGATGGGGGTGTTGACGTAGACAAAGCCCTGCTCCTGGAAGAAGCGGTGGATGGCGGCAGCCGCGACAGAGCGGATGCGGAACACGGCGCGGAACAGGTTGGTGCGCGGACGCAGGTGCTGCTGGGTGCGCAGGAACTCGACGGTTGCGCGCTTCTTCTGCAGCGGGTAATCCGGGGCGCTCGTGCCCTCGACCTCGATGGAGGTGGCAGAAAGCTCGAAAGGCTGGGGCGCATCGGGGGTCAGCTTGACGGTGCCGGTGCAAATGAGTGCGGCCGAGACGTTTTGATGGGCGATCTCGTCGTAGTTGTCGAGTGCCTCGCGGTTCATGACGACCTGCAGGTCGCGGAAGCAGCTGCCGTCGTTGAGCGTAACAAAGCCAAAGTTCTTCATGTCGCGGACGGACTTGACCCAGCCGGCGACGGTGACGGTCTGGCCGCCGAGCGACTCGGCATCGGCATAGAGCTGCGCGATTTTGGTGCGGTTCACGTATCCTCCCATAACGGTTGAATGATAGTTATCCATACAGTTCGATATTTTAGCAGCTCGGCTCATTTGGGCTATACAGATAAGGCATTGGCGGGATGGTTTTTCAAACGAAAAGCGCCCGCGGCCTAATGGTCGTGGGCGCTTGACGAGGTGCCTTTTGGCTGTGTGGCGCGGGGCCTGGCTACTTGGTCTTGGCAACCAGCAGCGGGTCGCCAAGCTTGACGAGCGGGTTGCCGCCGATAAGCGTTCCAGACTCGCCGACATGGTCGATGCTCTTAAGACGATCGAGCTCGGAGACGATGACGGTCACGATGTCCTCGTGACCAGCGGCCTTAATGGCCTCGCGGTCGAAGCTGATGAGCGGCTGGCCTGCCTTGACCACATCGCCCATCTCGACAAAGCGGGCAAAACCCTTGCCGTTCATTTCCACGGTGCCCAGGCCAACATGGATGAACACGCGCAGGCCGTCCTCGGTAATCATGCCGATGGAGTGGTTGGTGACAGTGGTGGCACCGATGCGGCCGTTGGCGGGCGCATAGATGGTGCCGGTAATGGGCTCGATGCCATAGCCCTGGCCAAGCATGCCCGAGGCGATCGTCTCGTCGGGAACCTCGTTCAGGTTGACGAGCACGCCGTTGACGGGGGCATAGATGACGCCTTCGCGGGTAGCGAAGCTTGCTGCGGGCGGAACGGACGCCTCGCCGGTCGAGGTGAAGGTGGACTTAAGCGAATCGAGCAGACCCATAGTTGCCTCCAACTTAAATAGGCGCATATCGCGCGTTTGGTTTGCCGGAAACGTTTCATATGTGTTTCGCGGCTTGGTCAAGCCCCTATTCTACGCTGCTCAAAGATACCTCTGAGCTGGGATTATGTGATATATCAGTTGAAGGGAAACTTATTGCCGGAGTGTTTCTGCGCCACGGGTTCAAGTGGGGTACGCTTGAAGGCAAAAAACAAGGGCGCTTAATTTGCGCGAAGGGAGCACATATGATTGTCGAGAACCATGCGCTGTGGGGCGAGGAGCCGACCGAGGAATATCCGGCGACCTTTACGTATTTGGGTGCCGAGCCGCTGCCCGATAAACCGAATGGCCGCCGCCCTGCCGTGATTATCTGCGGCGGAGGTGCGTTTACGCATATCGCTCCGCATGAGCAGGATCCCGTGGCGTTTGCGTTTTTGGATCACGGCTACCAGGCCTTTGTGCTCAACTATGTCACGAGTTCTACGGGTGACGTGAGCTTTCCGCACCCCCAGGCAGATCTTGCCAAGATGGTCGCCACGGTGCGCGCCAACGCTGACGAGTGGCATGTCGATCCCAAGCGCGTGTGCGTCGTGGGCTTTTCTGCTGGCGGCATGATTTGCGCTTCGCTGGCAACACAGTGGAAGACCGGCCCCTTCGCGGCACTTGCCGGGGCGCGTCCGGACGACATTCGTCCCGATGCCGTGGTGCTGGGCTATCCATTGCTCGACTTTGCCTATGTGCGCGACATGCAGACGCGCGATCCGCGCATTGACTTGCGCGTGCCCAAGACGGGCGGCAAGACGGGACGCGATTTGCTCAACGACTACCTGTCGATGGTGACGGGCGGCGAGGCAACTGACGAGCATCTGGCCGACATCTGCCCCACCACGCATGTTTCGCGCCAGATGCCACCGACCTTTGTGTGGGGCGTGTCCGACGACAAGACGGCGCCGATCGCGCAGGTCTACCCGTTTGCGCAGCGCATGGCCGAGGAGGGCGTTGCATGCGAGATGCACGTCTTCGACCAGGGTGGTCACGGCCTTTCGCTCGGCAACGCCAACACCGCGGTCGACAACGAGGACAAGCAGGTGGCGGTCCGTCCCTGGATTCGCCTAGCCTTCCGCTTCCTGGAGCGCCATCTGTAAGAGTAAGAGGGCCAGCCCCATCCCGTCCCTCATAACTTGCGGTGAAATAGTTCCAATTAAAGTCACGGGGCTTTAAACAGGAACTATTCCACCGCAACTTCGTTTTGATCTGTTGGAGACGGAGGAAAATGGATCATTTTGTCGAGGGAGCGGGCGGCTGTTTCTGCTCCCGCGGGAAACCACGTCCCGTTTGGGAAATCGTGACCCGTTTTGGGCGCAGATTCCGGGTCGCAGTTTCCCCGAGGGGCTCGATCGGGAAATCGCATCCCAGTCTGAGCGCCGATTCCGGGCTGCAGTTTCCGCTAGATGCCTCAACCGGAAAGCCCGTCCCGTTTAGGTGTTCCGGAGTGGGATTCGGTTTCCGCAACAGGCCCGTCTGGGAAGCAATGGCCCAGAATTCCCCTTGCACCGATCTGTCGATTGAACGTCATTGTGTGTTCACGCTATCATGTAAGTTTAAAATTGGTTAGCCATGGCAAACGGTTAGCCATGGTGAACATAAATACAACGCCCTGCGGGCGCCGGGGGAGGAACACGGACGTGAAGCTCGATACACTCGAGATTGGAAAGGACGCCGTTGTCGCATCGGTGGCATCGGACGATCAGGCACTCCGACAGCATATTTTGGACATGGGTCTAACGCCGGGCACCGAAGTCACCATGATGAAGTATGCCCCCATGGGCGACCCGCTCGAGATTCGCCTGCGTGGCTACGAGTTGACACTGCGTAAGGACGATGCCGCTCGCATCGAGCTCGTGGGTATTCACGACACCGATACGGGTCCGCGCGCTAACGCCGCAATCGGCACGACGGAGCATCCGGCCCTGGGCGAGGGGACGTATTCGCCCCGTGCGGCAAAGACGGCCGTGCCAGAGGGCGCGCCGCTGCACTTTGCCCTCGCCGGCAACCAAAACTGCGGCAAGACCACGTTATTCAACCAGCTGACGGGCTCCAACCAGCACGTCGGTAACTTTCCCGGCGTGACGGTCGACCGCAAAGATGGCACCATCCGTAACCATCCCGAGGCGAGCGTTACCGACCTGCCCGGCATTTACTCCCTGTCGCCGTACACAGGCGAGGAGGTCGTGAGCCGTCAGTTCATCCTCGACGAGCGTCCGGACGCCATCATCGACATCATTGACGCCACCAACATCGAGCGCAACCTGTACCTGACACTGCAGCTCATGGAGCTTGACCGTCCTATGGTCATCGCGCTCAACATGATGGACGAGGTGACCGCCAACGGCGGCGCCGTGGACGTCAACTTGCTCGAGAGCCTGTTGGGCGTGCCCGTTGTCCCCATTAGCGCTGCCCGCAACGAGGGCATCGGCGAGCTGGTGGACCACGCCCTGCACGTGGCGCGGTTCCGCGAGCGCCCTGGTCGCCTGGACTTTTGCGCGCCCGACGGTCCGGACGGCGGTGCGCTGCATCGCTGCATCCACGGTATTGCTAACCTGATCGAGGACCATGCCGTGACGGCGCACATCCCGGTGCGCTTTGCGGCGACCAAGCTGGTCGAGGGCGATGAGCTGGTAACCGAGGCGCTTCACCTGGATCGCAATGAGCTCGACGCTATCGAGCACATCATCACCCAGATGGAGGACGAGGCCGGCACCGACCGCCTATCTGCGCTGGCCGATATGCGTTTTAGCTTTATCGGCGACGTGTGCGGGCGTTGCGTCGTCAAGCCGCACGAGAGCCGCGAGCACGTGCGCTCCGTCAAGATTGACCGCATCCTGACAGGTCGTTACACAGCCATTCCGGCGTTTCTGGTGATCATGGGCCTCGTCTTTTGGCTGACGTTTGGCGTGATCGGCGCGGCGTTGCAGGGACTTATGGAGGACGGTATCGCTGCCATCATCGCCTCGGCCGATGCGGGCCTCAAGGCGTTCGGTACCAACGACGTGGTGCGCTCGCTGGCTGTCGACGGCGTGCTAACGGGCGTGGGCAGTGTGCTGACCTTCCTGCCGATTATCGTCGTGCTCTTTTTGTTCCTCTCCATTCTGGAAGACTCCGGATACATGGCGCGCGTGGCCTTTGTCATGGATAAGGTGTTGCGTCGCTTTGGCCTGTCGGGCCGCAGTTTCGTGCCCATGCTCGTCGGTTTTGGCTGCACCGTGCCGGCTATCATGTCGACCCGTACGCTCCCATCCGAGCACGACCGCAAGATGACGGTCATGCTCACGCCGTTTATGAGCTGCTCAGCCAAGCTGCCGGTTTACGGCTTGCTGTGCGGGGCGTTTTTCCCGCAGGCGACGGTTCCCGCCATGGTCTCGCTCTATCTGATCGGTATCGTGGTCGGCTGCGTCGCGGCTTTGGTGCTCAACCGCACGGCATTTAAGGGCGACCCGGTGCCGTTTATCATGGAGCTCCCCAATTACCGCCTGCCGAGCGTCAAGACGACGGTGATGCTGGCATGGGATAAGGCCAAGGACTTCATCACCAAGGCCTTTACCATTATCTTTGCCGCTACGGTGGTCATCTGGTTCCTGCAGACGTTCGATATCCGCTTTAACGTGGTCGCCGACCAGTCGCAAAGCCTGCTTGCCGGTCTGGGTAGCATCATCGCGCCGGTGTTGGCCCCGCTCGGCTTTGGCGACTGGCGCGCCTCGACGGCGCTCGTCACGGGGCTCATTGCCAAGGAGAGCGTCATCTCGACGCTCACGGTGCTTTTGGGCGCAACGTCGCCCGCGGCGCTGTCGACCATGTTTTCGCCGTTTACCGCCTACGTGTTCTTGGTCTTTACGTTGCTGTACCCGCCTTGTGTGGCGGCAATCGGCGCCGTCAAGAGCGAGTTGGGCGCGCGCTATGCCGTGGCCGTATTCGCGTTTCAGGTCGCCGTTGCCTGGATCGTGGCGTTTGTCGTGCATTCGGCGGGCATATTGCTGGGGTTGGCTTAAGGGCACGTTGATGCTCTGCGCTTTTGGGCGAGCAACAATTCAATAAAATGAGCCAAAATAACGGCAATTGTCGGCCTGCGGGGACTGTCCTACGCTTCAGATTGCCGTTCGCTGTCTATTTGCTGCCGTTTACGGATTCGTAAATACTTGCAATCGTCGGTCGATTTAACCGTATTACGCGATGTCGATGCGCATTTTGTGCGCCCCTTTCTACAATCACCTTGTTTCTATTGCCGAACATGTCTTCCGTTTCGCCTGTGTGGGGACGTGGGGTGCAATAGTCGTTTATAGAGGATCATTGAGAGGGGAATTGATGAAAGAAAAATTCCAATCGTTCGGAAAGGCAATGCTCGTTCCGATTACGCTCATTGCCATTTCCGGTCTCTTTTTGGGTATCGGTAGCGTTTTTACGACCGAACTGACCCTTGTGTCCCTTGGCGTTAATTGGGGCTGGTATGCCGCTTCGCCGCTCTTTACGTTCTTCTCGGTATTTAAGGGTCTCGGCGAGGTAATCATTGGAAACCTCGGTGTTTTGTTTGCCGTCGGCTGTGCCTTCTCCTTGTCTCGCAAAGAGAAGGGCTGGGCTGCCTTTTCTGCCCTTGTCTGCTATCTCACCATGCTCAAGACGGTTGAGATTCTGCTTGGAGCAGCTGGCTTGGCTGCCGACAATACAACGGTGGAAGCTCTTCAGAAGGTCGGCCTTACGTCCATTCAGGCGAGTGAGCAGTCCGCACTCTACACTACCTCGCTCGGCTTTTTTGGCTACAGCTCTGGTGTCTTTGGCGGCATTATCGTGGGCTGCCTGGTCGCCTGGATCACCGGCCGTTTTTACAAGACCAAGCTCCCAACGGCGCTGGCGTTTTTTGCGGGCAGTCGAACGGTCCCCATTGTATCGCTGGTCGCCGGTGGCGTCCTGGGCGGCATCATGTACTTCGTCTGGCCCGTCATCGGTGGATGCTTCTCGGGTATTGCGACGTTCGTGAAAGGCTCCGGTCTGGTCGGTACGTTTGTCTATCGCTGGGTGCTCGAGAGCCTTGTGCCGTTTGGCTTGCATCCGCTGCTCGAGACGCCCATGTATTGGACTGAGCTTGGCGGCTCCATGGTCGTCGATGGAACGCGCGTGGTGGGCAATAGCGCCATTCAGCTTGCACAGCTCGCTTCTCCCAGCAGTGACAAGCTCTTGGTTAGGGCCTTCATGGCCGGCTATGGCATTAACGATTACGCGTTGTTCCCGGGCATCGCCCTTGCTATGTGGTCTTGTGCCAAGCCCCAGAACCGCAAGAAGGTTGCTGGTCTTTTAATCCCCACAGTGATTTCGACTGTTTTCTTTGGCGTCACGGAGCCTATTCTCTTTACGTTCCTGTTTGCCGCCCCCTGGCTCTACTTTGGCGTTTACGCTCCGCTTTCCGGACTGGGTGAAGTTCTCTCGGAGGCAATGGGCGTTTCGGTGTACCAGGGAAATATCAAGGACCTTATCCCATTCTTATTCCGCCCCGAGAAGCTTAATCTGCTTCCGTACCTTATTCTGCTCCCCGCCTTTTTCCTGGCAGCTTTCTTCCTCTTCCGGTTCTTTATTACTAAGTTCGATATCAAGACGCCCGGTCGAGACGATGGTGACGATATTGAGTTGATCAACAGCAGAGCTGAGTTCGAGGCAAAGGCCGCTGAGGCAAAGGGCGAGTCTGGTAGCACTCCCGAGAAGGCGGTCCAGGACCGTGCGACCAAGGACAGCGCGCTTGCTGTCGGCATTGTCGAAGCGCTTGGTGGAGCCGACAACATTGATGATCTTGACAACTGCATCTCACGTCTTCGCGTGATTGTCAAGGATGGTTCTAAGGTTGCAGACGACGAGGTGTTCACCAAGAATCTTGAAGCTATGGGCGTTATCCGCCTGAGCGACAAGGCAATCCAGGTCATTTACGGTCCTCGTGTCGGCGAAGTCGCTTCTGAGGTGCACGAAGTTCTCGGTGACGAGTAAAACGCGCAAGTGGCTTTCAATTGCATAGCGCAATTCCAGGGCTTGGCTTCCTATCGCATGATTTAGGGGGCCAAGCCTTCTTGTTTTAGATTGTCAAGGCAGATACTCAATAGTTCTTCGAATGCGAGAATACAACTTCCGGTAAAGCAGTTAGGCTTAACGTTCTTAAGATCCATTGGGTGATCGTCATGTATCGTAAAGATCGCGTCTGCCGTCTTGGCGAGTTCACTGTCTTCGTTGCCGGTAAACGCGAGAGTCGTAATGCCCGCGTCGTGGCATGCCCTTGCGGTTTCCAGGATGGCTTCTGTCTGGCCCGATTTGGATATGAGCATCATGCAGCTGAGCGTATTTCGGTTGGATTCGACAAACTGATCGGTTTCTAGGAAGTCCTGTATGACGGCCAAAAAGCCAAGTCCAACGAGCTTGGTCGCCATGTACTGCGCAACGATGCGTGAGAAGCCCTCTCCGTTTACTCCGATCATTCTGTTGCGATGCAGTGCGGCGATGAATACGTCTACATCTCCGGTGTGGCATACGAAGTGGACGCTACTGTCTTTGAGTGATTGATTCATTTCGCGGGAGACATGCTGAAGGTGCTTGAGATCGTACATCATTTCGCGGTAGCCACGGTAGCCGAGCTTTTTAGAAAGCCTGATGACTGTCGTCATGCTGGTAAAGCATGCCATGGCGACGGGTTTTATGCCAATATCATCGAGGGTGTCGATATTGTTGAGCAGGTATTCGAGTACGCTTTGCTCGGTTTCGGATAGCTTTGCGGCTGAGTAGAGCTTGGAAATCTGCTTTTTATCAACCATCGGTGCTCCCTTCCCGCCGGACGTGTGTGGCCGCTTCCGTTGCGTAAATAATAACTCCTTGGGGAATTCCTTTCCCGCCTTGCAGTCGGGGCGGGAAGCGACCCTCCATGCTGGATACAATATCCAAACACAGGCGAACCATGCAATATTGAATGTGCTATTGGGGGTTTCGATATGAAACTTACGGTCATAGGTGGCGGTGGCGTCCGCTCCATGTTTTTGGCAAAGAGCATAGCCCAGCAGGCGTCATCGCTTGGGATCGACGAACTTGTGTTTATGGACAATGATCCCGAGAAGCTGCGCATCTACGGTGGCCTTGCCGCCCATGTCTCGAGCATGCTTTGCCCCACGCTTAATTTTTCACTGACGGGCGATGCAGTCGAGGCTGTTAAGGACGCCGATTATGTGATCACGACGATTCGCGTCGGTGGGGACCATATGCGCGTTCGCGATGAGCGCATTGCTCTTTCGCATGGGGTTCTTGGCCAAGAGACGACTGGCGCAGCCGGCGTGTCTTTTGCCATGCGCTCCGTCCCTGCGCTTGCTTCGTATTGCGAGTTAATCAAGAAGTACGCAAAGCCGGGCGTCAAGGTGTTTAACTTTACTAATCCCGCTGGCGTCGTATCTCAGGCCCTACGCGATATGGGCTATGATTTTACTTATGGCATTTGCGATGCCCCCTCGGGCATGTTGCATCAGTTTGCCGAGTATAAAGGCGTTGATCCCGCATCGGTTCAGGGCGAGTGCTATGGACTCAACCACCTCTCGTTCTTCCGCAATGTGACGGTTGACGGCGAGGACATCATGCCCGACTTGATCCACGACGACGGGGCATATGCTCATACAGATCTTAGGTTCTTCGAGAAGGACCTCGTTCTAAATCGCGGATGCGTGCCAAATGAGTACCTATACTATTTCTACTATCGCGAGCGCGCCGTTGCCAACGTTCTCTCTTCGCCCCAGACACGCGGCGAACTAATCGAAGAAATTAATCGAGAAATGACGAGCGAGCTTGCATCTATCGATATTGAGAACGACTTCGAAAAGGGCCTCGCGTGCTTTGAGAAGTGGTACGGAATGCGTGAAAACAACTACATGGCGGCCGAGACGGGTATTCACCGCGACAAGCCGTGGACGTTTGACGTGTACGGCAAAGATGCTGGCGGATACGCAGGTGTCGCGCTCCGTTTCATGGATATTGCTCGCTCTGGCAAGACACAGCAGATGATCCTGTGCACCCCCAACAATGGCGCCATCCCTGGCCTTCTCGATACAGACGTCATTGAGTCAACGTGCGATATCTCCACCGATGGCTGTGTACCGCATCGCGTCGAAGCCGATTCTGTGCCCGCGGGAAACCTCGAATTGATTCGTCGCGTCAAGTACTACGAGCGCACCGTGGCGCGTGGCATCGTTAACCGATCGAAGCGCGACATTGTCGAGAGCCTCGCGATGCACCCGCTCGTTAATTCGTACTCCTTGGCGAAAGATATCGCCGCGCAGTACTTTGAGCTTAACCGCGACTTCATCGACGGCTGGACAGACTAGTCTGGACGTTAAAACTAGAAATTATGGATGGGCAGACCGGCGTTTATATTGGCGCCCGTTCGCCCTGCCTAGTAAGAAAACGGGTATAGAGTGAACTTGCGAGAGAACTTCAATGTCTTTCTGGAATCGGGCGATCGGGCGAAGGAATGCCGGAGTGGCTGCACGATGGCGTTATATATCCCCTTGTTTGTTATGAGCGCGCTTCAAATTGGTGTATCAAACGTTGCAACTGAGCTCGCCTATATCAATCCGTCCATTACGCTTATTTGCACTGTGGTCGCGGCCTTTTTAAACCTGCTTCTATCGAATGTGGCTTTTTCATTATTTGCCGTCGACCGGTCCAAAGAGACGGTGCAACCTGCTCGAACCCCTCCGGTTTATCTCTTGGCCTCGACGGTTCCCCTCCAGATTTCTGGGGCGCTGCTAATTTATTTGGTTCATTTGATTTTATCGGCAATTGTAGTCTTTGCCTCGCTTGCGAGCAGTCAGCTCGGGGTGTTGTGCTCTCTTGTGGTGGCAGTAATCGTGACGCTTCTTTCCGCGTCGTTCGTATTCGTGTTAATTGAAGATGCGGGCGTGGAGCAGAGGGGACTACGAGGCATTCGGTTTGCACCACGCTACATCATGCGTTCGGTCACGGTGCTTCGTTCCTCCTGGAGAGAAATCGCGCGTCCCGCAGCGCTGCTGGTGGCATGGAACCTGGTTGCAAGTTGCGCTATCCAGGTTCTTGTTGGATGGGTAGTTTCGAGTGCGGCGCTGCCGTCGGCACTTTCAGTGACGGCGCTTGTGCATGAGGGACTTTATTATGGGGCGTTTGCTTATATGCTGCTTTTGCTAGTTCATTGTGCGGTTGCGAGTTGGCTCGAAATTGACGTGCTCATGGGGGTGTCCTTGTGCGTATCCGAGCAGGCGCGATAGCCCGAAGATAAAGCCGCGTTTTCGACATTGAGTTCCTGCGTACCTTGCTTTCTAAGCAGAATTGGCGCGCCGTCTGTTAACGATCGTTTTCCAAGAATTCTTTTGTTGCTCATTTTATAGACTTCTCATTGCTATAATCGCCCACCGCTCAAGATAATCGGAGAGGTTTTCCTATATGGCTCAAACAAAGCAAGGTGGTATCGCACTCAGGCAGTGGCTCCCGCTCATCGGACTCACCTGCTGCGCCTTCGTGTTCAACACGTCGGAGTTTATGCCCATCGGTCTTTTGACTGACATCGCCGCGTCGTTCTCGCTCACCGAGTCCCAAGCCGGCATCATGATCTCGGTCTATGCCTGGGGCGTCATGCTGCTGTCGCTGCCGCTCATGGTGTTCGCTTCGCGCTTTGAGTTCAAGCGGATGTTGCTGGGCGTGCTGGCCGTGTTTTCGCTGGGCCAGTTTCTGTCCGCTGTGGCGCCGACTTATCCCGTCCTGGTCTGTGCGCGCCTGGTGGTCGCTTGCGCACATGCCGTGTTCTGGTCGGTCGCTTCGATTATGGCCTCGCGCCTGGTCGACACTCGCCACGGGGCGCTCGCCATCAGCATGATCGCTACGGGCTCGTCAATCGCGCAGATCTTTGGTCTGCCCCTCGGTCGCGCTATTGGCTTGGCCGTGGGCTGGCGCATGACGTTTGCCGTGGTCGGGGTCCTCTCGGCCATCGCGGTCGTCTACCAGGCGACCGTGTTCCCGGCCATGCCGGCGGGCGAGCGCTTTACCGTCAAACAGTTGCCCGAGCTGCTCAAGAACCCGCTCCTGATCGCGCTCTACGCGGTCACGGTTTTTATGGCGACCGGCTACTACGCGGGTTACAGCTATATCGAGCCCTTCCTGGCACAGGTCGCGCACGTCGACGCGGGCGCCATCACCATGACGCTGACGGCGTTTGGCTGCTCTGGTCTGCTCGGAAGCTGGCTGTTTGGCCGCCTGTTCGATGGGCATCGCTTCCCGTTCTTGGCTATTACGCTCTCCGGCGTGCCGGCGGCCCTGCTGCTCATGGGTCCGGCCGCATCGTCGCTCGCGGCAGTGCTTGCCGTCTGCGCACTGTGGGGCTGCTGCGCCACGGCCTTTAACGTGGCGTTCCAGGCCGAGCTCATCAAGAACACGCCGGCGGATTCGTCGGCTGTCGCCATGTCGATCTTCTCGGGCCTGTTCAATCTCGGTATTGGCACGGGCACCGCGATCGGCGGCGCCGTGGTTTCGGGTCCCGGTATCGCCTGGATCGGCTGCGCAGGTGGCGCAATCGCCGTCGTGGGCGTCATCCTCGCCATCACGGTGATGTTCCCGGCCATCCGTCGCGCCAAGCCCGTCGCCTAATCACGTTCCCTCATCAGTTGCGGTGGAATAGTTCTTGTTTAAGGCCTCTGAAGACCCAAGCAGGAACTATTCCACCGCAACTTATTTTGGGGAAGAGGATACAAGCTGGGCATACAATGGGTGGCGTTGCGTGAAGGATTTCTGGGAGGCTGTTATGTGGGCATACGAGACGACGTTCTATCAGATCTATCCGCTGGGCTTTTGCGGAGCTCCGCACGAGAATGCCGCGCCCGTTGCCGAGGACGAGCTCGCCCAGGTTGCCAACGCCGCGCCCAATCCCGACGCTCCCATCATGAAGATCGCCCAATGGGCCGACTACCTGCAGGAACTCGGCGTTGGCGCCGTGCTCATCAACCCGCCGCTCGAGTCCGATAGCCACGGCTACGACACGCGCAGCCTGCGCCATATTGACCGCCGCCTGGGTAGGGATGCCGACTTTGCCGCCGTGTGTGAGACGCTGCATGCCCACGGCATCCGTGTGGTGCTCGATGCCGTCTTCAACCACGTCGGTCGCGGCTTTTGGGCCTTCCGTGATGTGCAGGAGCGCAAGTGGGATTCGCCGTACAAGGACTGGTTCCACATCAGCTTCGACGGTGACTCGTGCTACGGCGACGGCTTTTGGTACGAGGGCTGGGAGGGCCATTTTGAGCTTGTGAAGCTCAACCTGCAAAACCCCGCTGTGGTTGATTACCTGCTTGAGTCCGTGCGTCACTGGGCCGAGGTCTTTGGCATCGACGGCCTGCGCCTGGACGTCGCCTATATGCTCGACCGCGACTTCATGCGCTGCCTGCACGCCTTTACCCGTGAGCTCAAGTCCGACTTTGTGCTGATTGGTGAGACGCTCCACGGCGACTACAACCAGATCGTCAACGACGAGATGCTCGACTCCTGCACCAACTACGAGTGCTACAAGGGCCTGTACTCCAGCTTTAACTCGGTCAACATGTTCGAGATCGCCCACTCGTTGCACCGTCAGTTTGGCGGCGACCCGTGGTGCATCTACCGCGGCAAACACCTGCTGTCTTTTGTCGACAACCACGATGTGCCGCGCCTGGCGAGCATCCTGACGGACAAGTCCTGCCTGCGCCCCGCCTATGGCATGCTGTTTGGCATGCCGGGCATTCCGTGCGTCTACTATGGCAGCGAGTGGGGGATTCCTGGCGAAAAGGGCGGCTCCGATGGCGACTGGGCGCTGCGACCTGCGCTCGATGAGCCTGCGCCCAACGAGCTGACGGCCTTCATCAAGCAGCTCGCGCACCTGCGCTCGGCTGACGACGCGGCGACCCGTGCTCTCAACTACGGTGCCTATCGCAACGTGGTGATCCAGAACAAGCAGCTGCTGTTCGAGCGCGCCTGTGACGGCGCGACGGTGCTCGTGGCGGTGAACGCCGTGGGCGAGCCTTACACCTTTGGCGCCGGCGAGCTCAACGGCTCCTTTGTCGATCTGCTTGCCGACGACGCGCTCGCGGTCGAGCTGACGGGCACCCTCGAGCTTGCGCCCTACGAGGTGCGCTATCTGTTGAGGGCCTAGATCATGGCGGCGTCCGACGAGGGCTATCAACATATTGAGCATGGGTTTGAGCCCGTGTTCGACCAGCACTCGCGCGTTTTGGTGCTCGGGTCGTTTCCCTCGGTGCTTTCGCGCGCCAATGCCTTCTACTATGGCAATCCGCAGAATCGCTTTTGGCGCGTGATGGCCGCGTGCCTCGGTGTGCCTGTGCCGCCCAACGAGGGCGATCCTTTGGCAAGCGGTGAGCACGCGGCGCTCGATGCCTCCATTGCCGTCAAGCGATCTATGCTGCTTAACGGCGGCGTAGCCCTATGGGATGTGATTGAGAGCTGCGACATTAAGGGCTCGAGTGACGCGAGCATTCGCAACGTTGTGCCGGCACATATCGAGCGCATTACCGGCGCAGCTCCCATTGGGCAGGTGATATGCAACGGAGGTACAGCTGGCCGGCTCTACAGGCGCTATCTACAAGAACGCACCGGGCTGCCCGCCATCGTCCTGCCCTCGACAAGTCCCGCCAATGCGGCGTGGCGTCTGCAACGTCTTGTCGAGCGCTGGCGCGAGGCCGTTGACTGGGCCGCCCTGTAATTTAGATATCTGATTGGGCGCGGGTGCCGAGGCGTTTCATGATGACATGCCATATCGGTGCGGGCACGGTGGGCTTGACGCGCACCATGCCGTCGGCATCGACACTACCGGCATTGCCACCGCCAAGCAGCTGCGCATGCTCGATGGAGCAGCCCATGCGCACAGCGCCTACAAGCTTATCCATCGCTTCCGAAAATGGTCGGCGCAAGACGCCCATGCGTGGGGAATGGCGAAGCGCTGCGATGCCGCTGCCGGCACAGATGACAATGCCGTCGCACCATGGCAGGTCACGTAGAATGCATGCCCGGTGCAGGCGGTCGAGGACTTCGTCCGCCTGCTTGTTGTTTTTGGACGCGGCCTGGACGACGACATAGATGCGTGTCTCTGTATTCCCAAGGCGATCGAGTATCTGCTCGACAGCGATCATCGCTTCATCGTCAAATGCATCATCAACAGCGAGCACCATGCCATCGACTGCACCGGTGTCATTTGCCTTCAAGTCGACTGGGCGGGGGAGCGCGGTGCCAGAAAGCTGGGCATAGGCGGCGATGGCATCCTGCAGGTCCCAGAGCAAAAACTCAAGATCGGCGCTCTCGGGAATACTGACAAACGCGATGTTATGCAGCGTTTTTGGTATATCGTCGCGTGTGGTCGTCTCCATGCCGCCTCCTTTCCGGTTGGTTTCCGTTTAGGTTACACCGTCTGGCGGCGTCTCGCCGCGCTATCCTAGTGCAACCCTTACGAAAGGAACGCCATGCGTCTGCCCATGAATACCTCGCTTGCCACGCTCAAGCCCTCCGGCATCCGTCGGATCAATGCGCTCGCCGCCCAGCATCCGGGGTGCATCGCGCTTGCGCTTGGCGAGCCTGATTTTCCCACGCCCGATGTGATTAGCGCCGAGGTGACCGCCGCGCTGGGCCGCGGCGACACGCACTATCCGCCCAACAACGGTCGCCCCGCCCTGCGCGAGGCGCTGTCTGCCTACATGGGGGACGCGGGCCTTACGTTTTCGGCCGACGAGGTCATCCTGACCGACGGCGCGACCGAGGCCCTGTCGGCAACATTTATGGCTATGCTCAACCCCGGCGACGAGGTCATTATCCCCACGCCGGCCTTTGGCCTGTACGAGAGCATCGTCGTGGCCAATCATGCCAAAGCGGTCTTTTTGGATACAGAGCCTGCACGATTCCAGATTGACGAAGACGCACTTCGTGATTGCGTGACACCGGCGACTAAGGTCATCGTCATCTGCTCGCCCAACAATCCCACGGGTTGCATCCTCGACGCGGCGTCGCTCGACGCCGTGGCGCGCGTGGCAGACCAGACGGGCATCTACGTAATCTGCGACGACGTATATAACCGCCTGGTCTACGTGGACGGCTACGAGCGATTTGCCCAGCGTCACCCGGAGCTTCGCGATCAGACGGTAGTTATCGAGAGCTTCTCCAAGCCCTGGGCCATGACCGGCTGGCGCTTAGGTTGGCTCGCAGCCGCAGCCCCCGTCATCGCCGAGATCGCAAAAGCTCACCAATACCTAGTATCGAGCGCCGTCTCCTTCGAGATGGACGCCGCAGCCCGAGCCCTGACCGTCGACCCAGCCCCCATGCTCAAAGTCTACCGAGCCCGCCGCGAACGCGTGCTCGCAGCCTTAAGCGCCATGGGCCTCGACGTAGTGGAACCGGCGGGCGCCTTCTACGCTTTCCCGAGCATCAAACAATTCGGCCTAACAAGCGAAGACTTCTGCATCAAAGTCATCAAAGAAGCCAATGTAGCCCTAGTTCCCGGAGACTGCTTCGGAACCGAAGGCCACATCCGCTTAAGCTACTGCGTTTCCGACCAAGATCTGGACGAAGGCCTAAATCGCCTGTCCACCTTCATTTCGACCTTATAGCCCAGCGGGACGCAACACATCAGCCCACCGACTCAAGCACTATGAGTGGGGGCGTCAGCCAACGAAAACCCGGGCTGCCCCAAAGTCACCGCAGGCCGCGCCGCCGAAGGCCGGGCGCAAGGTTTTCGTAGATTCCGCACGAGCCGAAGGCCACTTAATGTGGCCTTCGTGCGAGCCCAGGACTTGACCGAGCGAAAACCTTGCGCCCGGCCTTCGGCGGAGCGTGCCGGATGGTGGAATTGTGTGCAGCCCGGTTTTCCGTTGACCGACGCCGGGGTCCCCGCCATAATACTTTCGGTTCACGCACGAATCCGCTGCCAGAGACAGCCGGTGCAAACGGGCATCGCCCGCGAGCTTAATGGGATATCCCGCCAGCCGAGGTGGTCGAGTAGATATGTCTTCTCGCCCCCGTCGCTCATGCAGCGCGGGGGCTTTCTTTTTGGACATGCCCCCGTCACGTCCTTGTGGCGGACCGTGCCCGGAAAGAATTCGAGGAGGTGTAATTCATGCCCCAGCAGTACAAAATCGACAAGGTTGCAGAGATCGAGTCCCGTATCGCCGAGAACGCCGGTCTGTTCGTCGTCAACTACAACGGTCTGACGGTTAAGCAGGCTCAGGAGCTGCGTCATCAGCTTCGCGAGTGCGGCGCCGAGATGAAGGTCTACAAGAACAACCTGGTCAAGATCGCTCTCAAGAACCAGGAGCAGCCCGAGCTCGACGAGATCCTCGCCGGCCCCGTCGCTTATGTGTTCTACGAGACCGAGCCGGTCGAGGCCGCTAAGACCCTTAAGGACTTCTCCGCTAAGTCCAAGGGCGTCCTTGAGATCAAGGGCGGTATCTCCGACGGCAAGGCCGTTTCCGCTGATGATGTTAAGGCTATCGCCGAGCTGCCCACCAAGGATCAGCTTCTCGGCCAGATCGCCGGTCTCATCTCCGGTTTCGCTCGCGACATCGCTGTCTGCGTCAACGGCGTTTCCTCTGGTCTCGCTCGTTCGATCCAGCAGGTCTCCGAGCAGAAGGCAGCCTAGTCGCTGTTTTCACCCGCGGCGGCAACGCCGCACCCCTGGCGCATTCGCGCCGTGTTTTAACTGATCTCCGTGCATCCGCACGGAAACCGAAAGGACTTAGAAATGGCTAAGCTTACCACCGATGAGATCATCGATGCTCTTAAGGAAATGACCCTTCTCGAGGCTTCCGAGCTCGTCAAGGCTATCGAGGACACCTTCGGCGTTTCCGCCGCTGCTCCTGCCGCCGTTGTCGCCGCTCCCGCTGCTGGCGCTGCTGAGGCCGAGGAGAAGACCGAGTTTGACGTCGTGCTCGAGGGCTTCGGCGACAACAAGATCCAGGGCATCAAGGCCGTCCGTGAGCTCACCAACCTTGGCCTGAAGGAGGCCAAGGAGGTCGTCGAGGGCGCTCCCAAGGCTGTTCTCGAGGGTGCCAAGAAGGAGGACGCCGAGGCTGCCAAGGAGAAGCTCGAGGCTGCTGGCGCTGCTGTCACCCTCAAGTAATCAGGCTTTCTCGCCAGATTTCTTTGCAGACGGGGTTCGCATTGCGAGCCCCGTCTTTTTTTGTTTTGGCCCCTCATTCCCATTGCTCGGCATGCAGAACACCGCTGTCTTTGCCGTGCCAATCCCGTTACCGCTGGGGCGTAAAATTTCACCATTCGAGCAATAATTTGCGTTGACCTGCTGAAGAATTGCGTTTGCCTTACGGCGACGTATGTCTCCGGCGGTAAGATACTTCGGTATCGCAATTTGGTCTGCGGCCGCCGTGCCGCACGCATAGGGCGCATTCTGCGCCTGCGAAAGGATCCTTGAATAACATGAAGGCAATCATCCCCGCCGCCGGCCTTGGCACGCGTTTTCTGCCTGGCACTAAGTGCACGCCCAAAGAGATGCTGCCGGTGCTCGACAAGCCGGTCATTCAGTATGTCGTTGAGGAGGCGCTCGACCCCGAGGAGGTCGACGACGCCATCATCGTTACCTCTCCCGGTAAGCCCGAGCTGCTGAGCTACTTCCAGCCCGATCGCTCGCTCGAGAACCTGCTGCGCGAGCGCGGCAAGAACGCCTATGCCGATGCCGTCGCCCACGCTGGCGGTATGCCGGTCGACTTCCGTTATCAGTACGAGCCCAAGGGCCTCGGCCATGCTATCCGCTCTGCTGCCGACGCCGTGGCAGGGGAGAACTTCCTGGTTCTTCTGGGCGACTACGTTGTGCCTAACCGCGACATCTGCGACAAGATGCTCGCCGTTTCCAAGGAGCACGGTGGCGCTTCGGTTATCGCCGTCGCTGCTTGCTCGCCCGAGGAAGTCAGCCGCTACGGCGTTATCGCCGGCGATCGCGTTGGCTCGCTCGAGGGCTTCGAGAATGCCGCTGACGACGAGCCCGGTGCCGTTTGGCGCATCGGCGGCCTGGTTGAGAAGCCCGCTCCCGAGGCGGCTCCGTCCAACCTGTACATCGTCGGTCGCTACCTGCTGAGCCCGCTGGTCATGGACCTGCTCGCTGATCAGCAGGCCGGCAAGGGCGGCGAGATTCAGCTTACCGACGCCATGGCCCGCTCGCTCGACCGCGAGGCCATGTACGCGGTCGTCATCGACCCGCTGTCGGGCTACGACACCGGCACTCCCTCTGGCTGGATGGCCACCAACGCTCTCATGGCTGCAAGCGATCCTCGCTTTGCAAGCGCCTTCTGGGACGCCATCGACGAGCGCGGCGGCTTGATGCGCAAGTAAGCCTTCGGACATCGACATTTACGGGCGCGGACCTCGGTTCGCGCCCGTTTTTTATAAGAGCTGCGATTGCCGGCTCTCTGTTCACAGAAAATATATGAACAGATGTTCGGTATACCACTATCTACCTGCGTGTTTTCTGTCGAAAAACTTTGCTACTCCAAAAACTCAATCGCGTCAAGGCTTTTCTTGCCCAACGGTCGCTACCTGATAAACTATTAGGTTGCGATAACTGGCGAAGCTATGCCTCGCCAACCCACCGAGCATTTCCGTGAAGGAGGAAAAACCTGGTGACCTACGCATACACTGCCACTGAGCGCAAGCGCGTCAGCTTCGGGAAAATCCCGGAGGCCATGGAGCTCCCCAACCTTATCTCTGTTCAAAGGGAATCCTTTGAGCGTTTTAAGGACGAGGGCCTTCGTGAGGCGTTCAAGGAATCCAGCCCCATCCAGAGCCAGAACCATGTTCTCGAGGTTACCTTCGGCGAGCATCAGTTCGGCGACCCCGCGCACACCGTCGAGGAGTGCCGCGAGAAGGATATGACCTATCAGGCTCCGCTTCTGACCGACGTCCGTCTCACCAACAAGGAGACCGGCGAGATCAAGGAGCAGCTCGTCTTTATGGGCGACTTCCCCATGATGACCGATCAGGGCACCTTCATCATCAACGGTACCGAGCGTATCGTCGTCTCGCAGCTCGTCCGCTCCCCGGGCGTGTACTACAGCTCCGAGATGGATTCGGGCAAGCAGATCTACAAGGCCCAGATCATTCCGTCCCGCGGTGCCTGGCTTGAGTTTGAGGTCGACAAGCGCGACCAGCTCATGGTCTCCATCGACCGTAAGCGCAAGCAGAGCGCCACGATGTTCCTGCGCGCCCTTGGCATCGCCGTCACCAACGACGACATTATCGAGCTACTCGGCAACTCCGATGTGATCAAGCGCACCCTGGAGCGCGACACCGCCCTCACTCGCGAGGACGCCCTCATCGAGATCTACCGTCGTCTGCGCCCGGGCGAGCCTCCCACCGTGGACGCTTCCCGCAGCCTGCTCGAGGGGCTGCTCTTCAACCCGCAGCGCTACGACCTGGCCCGCGTCGGTCGTTACAAGGTCAACAAGAAGCTCAACCTCACCACCGAGGAAGAGGTCACGGTGCTCACCGACGAGGATATCGTCGCGACGCTGCGCTACCTCCTGTCCCTCGCTGCCGGCGAGCAGGGCTTCAAGGTCGACGACATCGACCACTTTGGCAACCGCCGCATCCGTACCGTCGGCGAGCTCGTCGCCAACCAGTTCCGTATCGGCATGAGCCGTATGGAGCGCGTCGTCCGTGAGCGCATGAGCTCCCAGGACATCGACGAGATCACCCCGCAGTCGCTCATCAACATCCGCCCGATCGTGGCCTCCATCAAGGAGTTCTTCGGCTCCTCTCAGCTCTCGCAGTTCATGGACCAGGCGAACCCCCTGACCGGTCTGACCCACAAGCGCCGTCTGTCCGCACTCGGCCCTGGCGGTCTTGCCGGCCACAAGTCCGGCTCCAGCCGCCGCACCAACGTGCCGACGGCCGTCCGCGACGTTCACAATTCGCACTACAGCCGCATGTGCCCGATCGAGACCCCCGAAGGCCCCAACATCGGCCTGATCGGCTCGCTCGCCCTCTACGCCCGCGTCAACGAGTATGGCTTCATCGAGGCCCCGTTCCGCCGCGTCGAGAACGGCGTTGCCACCGATCAGATCGACTGGATGACCGCTGACGAGGAAGAGAAGCACGTCATCGCGCCGGCCAACACGCCGCTCGATCCCAAGACCAACGAGTTCATCACGACCGATGCCGAGGGTAAGATCGTCCGTCCGCACACCGTGATCGCCCGTACCCGCGACTTCGACGGCTCCTTCGGCGCTCCCGCCGACGTGCCCGTCGAGGACGTCGACTACATGGACGTCTCGCCGCGTCAGATGCTCTCCGTCGCAGCCACGCTGATCCCGTTCCTTGAGCACGATGACGCCAAGCGTACGCTGATGGGCGCCAACATGCAGCGTCAGGCCGTGCCGCTGGTTCACCCCGCCGCTCCCTATGTCGGTACCGGCATGGAGCGTCGCGCCGCTCTGGACTCCGGCGAGGTCACCCTGGCCAAGAACGCCGGCGAGGTCATCTTTGCCGACGCCGCCAAGATCATCGTCAAGCATGCCGGCGGCATGGACGAGTACCACCTGGCCAAGTACCAGCGCTCCAACCAGTCCACCTGCATCAACCACCGTCCGCTCGTTCGCGTCGGTGACACCGTTGAGCAGGGCGAGCCTCTGGCCGACGGTCCTTCGACCGATCACGGCGAGCTCGCACTGGGTCAGAACCTCACCGTGGCCTACATGCCGTGGGAAGGCTTTAACTACGAGGACGGTATCGTCGTGTCCGAGCGCCTGGTGGCCGAGGACCTGCTGACGACCATCAACATCACCCGTCACGAGATCGACGCCCGCGACACCAAGCTCGGTCCCGAGGAGATCACCCGCGAGATCCCGAACCTCTCCGAGGACATGCTTGCCAACCTCGACGAGGACGGCATCATCCGCATCGGCGCCGAGGTCGGCCCTGGCGACATCCTGGTCGGCAAGGTCACGCCTAAGGGCGAGAGCGCTCTGACTGCCGAGGAGCGCCTGCTGCGCGCCATCTTCGGTGCCAAGGCCCACGACGTCCGCGACACCTCCCTTAAGATGCCTCACGGCGCTTATGGCCGCGTCATCGACGTCGTCCGCTTTAGCCGCGAGAACGGCGACGACCTGGCTCCCGGCGTCAACGAGCAGGTGCGCGTCTACGTCGCCCAGCGTCGTAAGATCCAGCAGGGCGATAAGATCGCCGGCCGCCACGGCAACAAGGGTGTTATTTGTAACGTTCTGCCGGTCGAGGACATGCCCTACATGGCTGACGGTACCCCGATCGACGTTATCCTCAACCCGCTGGGCGTTCCTTCGCGTATGAACGTCGGCCAGCTGCTCGAGTGCCACCTTGGCTGGGCTGCTGCGTGCGGTTGGGATACCGAGCAGGCCGACTCCGACAAGTACGTCCCCGGTCCGTTCTTCACCGCGACGCCCGTCTTCGACGGCGCCAAGGAGGACGAGATCGCCGAGGTCATCCGTCGTGCCAACAAGAACATGCTCAACAAGGCCACCGCTGCCTTTGGCGATCACATGCGCCCCGAGTTCGTCACCCAGCTTGACGAGCGCGGCAAGACCCGTCTGTTCGACGGCCGCACCGGCGAGGAGTTCCGCGAGCCCATTACCGTGGGTACGTCCTACATCCTCAAGCTCGGCCACATGGTCGACGACAAGATCCACGCCCGTTCGACCGGCCCTTACAGCCTGGTTACCCAGCAGCCTCTGGGCGGCAAGGCTCAGTTCGGCGGCCAGCGCTTCGGCGAGATGGAAGTTTGGGCACTGTACGCTTACGGTGCTTCCAACGTCCTGCAGGAGATCCTGACCGTCAAGTCCGACGATACCGTGGGCCGCGTCAAGACCTACGAGTCCATCGTCAAGGGCGAGAACGTTCCTGTCCCGGGTATCCCCGAGTCCTTCAAGGTTCTCGTCAAGGAGATTCGCTCCCTCGCACTGGACATCGAGCCCATGCACGATGCCGACGAGGACGCCTCCGCCCCTGTGACCGCCGAGGAGACCTCCGCTCTCGACGACCTGGCTGCGCTCGCCGGCGTTGACGCCGACGTCGAGGCCGAGGATGCCGAGACCGCCGAGGCGCCCGAGGCTGTCGCCGCCACGACCACTGATAAGGAGTAGTTGACTGTGGCAGATTTCGAAGCTACTGATTTTGACTCGGTAAAGATCTCCCTTGCCTCCGCCGACCAGATCCGTTCCTGGTCGCACGGTGAGGTCAAGAAGCCGGAGACCATCAATTACCGTACCCTCAAGCCCGAGAAGGACGGCCTGTTCTGCGAGAAGATCTTCGGTCCCGCCAAGGACTGGGAGTGCTCCTGCGGCAAGTACAAGGGCATCCGCTTTAAGGGCATCGTCTGCGAGCGCTGCGGCGTCGAGGTCACCTCGGCCAAGGTGCGTCGCGACCGCATGGGCCACATCGAGCTCGCCGCTCCCGTGTCCCACATCTGGTACTTCAAGAGCCCCACGAGCTTCCCGATGAGCCGTATGCTCGACATCAAGTCCAAGGACCTCGAGAAGGTTCTGTACTTTGCCAGCTACATCATCACCGAGGTCGACTACGAGGCTCGCGAGGCCGACGCTGACGACCTGCGCGAGGAGCTCGCCGCCGATCTGGAAGAGATCGATGCCGAGTGCGCCCGCCAGATCGAGTCCCTCAAGGAGCAGGGCAACCCCGAGAACTTTGACGAGTTCTCCGACGAGGAGCCGCTGACCCCCGAGGAGATCGCCTCTGGCATCGTCGACATCGAGGAAGAGTGCAAGGACGAGAAGCAGCTCCGCACGGACGCCTTCAACGCCTTCATGAAGCTCAGCGAGCGCGACCTCATTTCCGATGAGCCGCTGTTCCGCGAGATGACCCGCTACTACTCCATGTACTTCAAGGGTGGCATGGGTGCTGAGGCCGTCCGCGACCTGCTCGCTGCCATCGACCTTCCTTCCGAGGCCGAGAAGCTCAAGGCCATCATCGCCGACGAGGACTCCCAGAAGCAGAAGCGCGAGAAGGCCGTCAAGCGCCTCGAGGTCGTTGACGCCTTTCTGAAGGGCGGCAACAGCCCCGCGAACATGATCCTGGATGTCATCCCGGTCATTCCGCCTGATCTGCGCCCGATGGTCCAGCTCGACGGCGGCCGCTTCGCCGCATCCGACCTCAACGACCTGTACCGTCGCGTGATCAACCGTAACAACCGACTCAAGCGCCTGCTCGACCTGGACGCCCCTGCGATCATCGTGAACAACGAGAAGCGCATGCTCCAGGAGTCCGTGGACGCCCTGTTCGACAACGGCCGTCGTGGTCGCCCGGTCTCTGGCCGTGGCGGTCGCCCGCTCAAGTCGCTCGCCGAGGCCCTCAAGGGCAAGCAGGGTCGCTTCCGTCAGAACCTGCTGGGCAAGCGTGTCGACTACTCCGGCCGTTCGGTTATCGTTACCGACCCCAAGCTGCTGCTGCACCAGTGCGGTCTGCCCAAGACCATGGCGCTGGAGCTCTTCAAGCCCTTCGTCATGAAGCGCCTGGTCGAGCTTGGCAAGGTCGAGAACATCAAGGGCGCCAAGCGCGCTATCGACCGCGGTGCCACCTTTGTGTGGGATATCCTCGAAGAGGTCATCGACGGCCGCGTCGTGCTGCTCAACCGTGCACCGACCCTGCACCGTCTGTCCATCCAGGCCTTTGAGCCGGTGCTGGTCGAGGGCAAGGCTATCCACCTGCACCCGCTGGTCTGCTCGCCCTTCAACGCCGACTTCGACGGCGACCAGATGTCTGTCCACGTGCCGCTGTCCAGCCAGGCTCAGGCCGAGGCCCGCGTGCTCATGCTCTCTGCGAACAACCTGCGCTCGCCGGCATCCGGCAAGCCGGTCAACATCCCTTCGCAGGACATGATCATCGGTGTGTACTACCTCACCCAGGTTCGCGAGGGTCTGCCGGGCGAGAACCACGTGTTCTCGAGCTTCGACGACGCGCTGCACGCCTATGACTGCCGCTCCGAGGTCGACATGCAGGCCAAGATCCAGGTCCGCGTGTCCGCTGCCGACGCCAATGTCATCAACGAGGACGGCACCCGTATCTTCCGCGTCAAGAACGGCAAGAACGAGTTTGTCGACTACGACGTCACCGGCAACAAGACCGCGCGCTTCGAGACCTCTATCGGCCGCATCATCTTCAACCGCCAGTGCCTGCCCGAAGACTATGAGTTCATGAACTACAAGATGGTCAAGGGCGACGTGGCCAAGCTGGTTGCGGACTGCTGCGATCGTTACCCCGAGGCCAAGGTCGGCCCGATCCTCGACGCCATCAAGTACTCCGGCTTCCACTACGCTACCCGCGCCGGCCTCACCATCTCGGTGTGGGACGCTCTCATCCCTGCCGAGAAGCAGGAGCTGCTCGACCGCGCCCAGGCCAACGTCGACCAGATCAACGAGTACTTCGAGGAGGGCTTCATCAACGAGACGGAGCGCCACATCGAAGTCGTTAACGAGTGGACCGCTTGTACCGATAAGGTTGCAGCGCTCATGCTCGACATGTTCGACGAGGAGAACCCGCTCTACATGATGGCCGACTCCGGCGCCCGTGGTTCTAAGACCCAGCTGCGTCAGCTCGGCGGCATGCGTGGCCTGATGGCGGACATGTCCGGCGAGACGATCGACCTTCCCATTAAGGCGAACTTCCGCGAGGGCCTGCTGCCGCTCGAGTACTTCATTTCGACCTACGGAGCCCGTAAGGGCCTGGTCGATACCGCATCCCACACCTCGGACTCTGGTTACCTGACCCGTCGTCTAGTCGACGTGGCCCAGGACGTCATCGTCCGCGAGGAGGACTGCGGTACGCACGAGGGCGTTACCTACAACCTCATCATCCCCGGCACCACCGACCTCAACACCGACCTCGTCGGCCGTTGCTTCATCGAGGACGTCGTGGCTCCCGATGGCACCGTGCTCTTTGAGCAGGACGGCTACATCGAGAAGGTCGCCGACATCCAGAAGATGGTCGATGCGGGCCTTAAGAAGGTCAAGCTTCGCGCGCTGCTCACCTGCCGCTCCAAGTACGGCGTGTGCCAGAAGTGCTACGGCTGGGATCTTTCCACTCGTCGTCCGGTCGCCATCGGTACTGCCGTCGGCATTATTGCCGCCCAGTCCATCGGCGAGCCCGGTACGCAGCTTACGATGCGTACCATTCACTCCGGCGGCGTCGCTGGCGTCGACGATATTACGCAGGGTCTGCCTACGGTCAGCCGTATGTTCGATATCGTCGGCAACGTCAACGAGAAGATCCTGGGTCGCGAGGCCGAGCTGGCTCCGTACTCCGGTCACCTCTCGATTAAGCCCGAGAAGTCCGAGTACGTGCTGACGCTCACCGACTCCGAGGACCACACCCGTGTCCTCGACGAGCGTCGCGTCCCCGCTTCGGTGCGCTTTATGCCCGAGATCGAGGACGGCTGCGAGGTTCGCGCCGGCGACCAGATCACCAAGGGCTTTGTCAACTTCCGCAACCTGCGCAAGCTGACCGACATCGAGTCGACGATGCACACCTTCGTCGAGAGCGTCAAGGACGTCTACACCAGCCAGGGCGTTGACCTGAACGACAAGCACATTGAGGTGCTCGCACGTCAGATGCTGCGTCGCGTTCAGATCACCAACCCCGGCGACTCCAAGTACCTGCTTGGTCAGTACGTCGACCGCTACGAGTTCGCCGACGAGGTCGAGCGCGTTGCCCGTCTGGGCGGTCAGGCTCCCGTGGCCGAGCCCGTCATCCTGGGTACGCTCAAGGTCGCGTCCAACATCGACTCCTGGCTGTCGAGCGCTTCGTTCATCCGTACCGCCGGCGTCCTTACCGAGGCTGCCATCGAGGGCAAGGTCGACCACCTGCTCGACCTTAAGTCCAACGTCATCGTCGGTAAGAAGATCCCGGCTGGTACTGGCCTCAAGCCTTACGCCAACGCCAAGCTGACGTATCGCACGGCCGACGGCTACGTGGACATCGACGGCCCGGCTTCGCCCAACGCCAAGTCGCTGCCCGAGTGGGCTCCTGTGGAGCTCAAGGACCTGGACGAGCAGCTTCCGCAGCAGCTCGACTGGGCCGGCTACGACGAGTTTGGCGGTGCTGACGGTTCGTTCACCCGCAACGGTCACACCATCTCTGCCGAGAAGGCTCGCCTGTACCTGTTCGACGACCTGGGCGTGTCGCAGCGCTGGACCAACAAGTTCAGCGAGGTCGGCATCGAGACGGTCGGCGACCTGGTTGGTAAGTCCGAGGAGGATCTGCTGCGCATCGATGGCATCGGTGCCAAGGCGATCGAGGAGCTCCGTGACGGCCTTGAGGCCCACGACCTGCTCTACATCCTCGAGAACAACGACGACGTTGCCGACGAGGAAGACCTCTCGCAGCTGCTGCAGATGGTCTTTAGCCCCGACGGTCCGGACGACATCCTGCTGGGCACCTCTGCCGCGCCGACGCATCACGCCGACGCCGACGAGGAGCTCCTGGGCGCTCCGATCGACGACAAGAAGGCTCCCGCCAACGGTGCCATCAACGAGGACATGGCTTCCCTCGACGAGCTGCTCAACCAGCTCGTGGACACCGACGACGCCGAAGAGGCCAAGGACAACGACGAGGAGTAACTAGTTCCGCCGTTCTAACGAACGGCGGCGATCTCCGTCGCTGCGCGGCCCCCAGAGCTACAATCTGTCATTCAAAAGGCAGGGCATGACCAAAAGGTCAATGCCCTGCCTTTTTCATGCCACCTTGTACGCTCTGGGGGCCGCTCGCTTGCGTATGCTCAACCTGTTGCGTTCCGTCGATCCCTTGCCAATAAGGGGCAGGGTTTTTTTGGTAGGTTATTCCTGCTTGAATTTGAAACATTTCGTTCGGTCAAAGCGTATCTATGGTGAGGGCCTCAGCAAGAAACATCAGCATCACCGGGAGGTGATTATGGAAGAACAAGCATTTAGACAGGCGGTCGAGGATCACCGTGATGTCGTGTTTCGAATCGCATTGACGTATCTGCGCGATCGTGCCGATGCCGACGATGTCGCTCAAGACGTCTTTCTGAAGTTACTCAAAAGCGATGCCCAATTTGAAAGCTGGGAACATCTTCGTCGATGGCTTATCCGGGTCACGATCAATGAATGCAAATCTCTCTTTCGAAAGCCATGGAGGCGTGTGGAGGATATTGAGAACCTGGCCGATTCGCTTTCGACGGCGCAGGAGGAGACCAAGGCGGTCCTGTCAGACGTTATGCGACTTCCGGAACGATTCCGTGTTCCCATCGTGCTCTATTACTATCTGGGCTTTTCGACCTCAGAGATTGCCGAGTTATTGCATGTGCCAGCCGCGACTGTTCGAACGCGTTTGGCTCGCGGCAGATCGAAGCTCAAGTTCATCCTAGAGGAGGGCGACCGTGAAATCCAATCAAATCAAGCAGGCCTTCGAGTCCGTCCAAGCCGATAGCGATCTTGCTGACCGTGTTCTTTATGCCGCTGCTGGTGAGCCGCTTCGCCGAAAGGGTCACGCGAAGCCTCTGTATGTTGCCGCGATCGGATGCCTTGCCGGAGTGCTGGCGACCGGAGGGGTCGCCTACGCCGTCGTCAATTCCAGCTATTTTGCCTCTGCCTGGGGAAACCACGGCAACGGGGATTCCATTACCTGGACCAACGGCGGCTCATCGGGAACTAAATATACCTACACCAGAGAGTTTGGCGATGGCATCGCGCCCCAAAGCCTGGAAGGCGCAGTCCAGGAGGTTAATCTGTCCGTCGAGGGCAACGGCTATACGCTTGATATCCATGAGATGGCAATCGACCAAAACGGCTGCGGAGCCGTGACGTTTACGTTGTCCAATCCAAATGGAGTTAACTACTACAAGCCAGCAGCAGAGATTGGCGAACTTGTTCTCTATGGTGAAGAAGAGCAGGGCATCGGCACGCCCGATATGAAGTTCGGCGAGGAATGGCCTGACACACGCAGCACAATTGATAAGGACACATCAAGCGATACTGTCATTAATGGCACGATGTACTTTGCCGCTATGGATCGCGAGCGAGATTTGCAACATGCTGTCACCTGGAATATCCATTGGACCGAGGGTGAAGGTGAGAGTGCGAGGCGGTTTGAGGCGTCGACACCCGAGTTCAATATTGGAGCGTACGTCGATACAAAGGAACTCCGCTCCGGTGACTCGCCTCTTGAGATTAGCCCGTTTTCCATCCAGACGCACATCGATGATTTGGGCTATGAAGCAGTTGATAATAAGCTGACCGTCAGCTACAAGGATGGATCGGAGCAGATTATCGAAGATGACGACGCAGGGGTGTTCAACTTATATTTTTCTTATGGGCGCAAAAGCGGAGAGAACATCTGGGTGCCAACGAAGTTGATTGATGTCGATCAAGTTGTCTCGGTAACCCTTGAAATTGTGAGGTATACATCAACAGGGGAGACCGAAACGAAAGAGCCCTTTACCATCGTCTATTCGTAAGATTTGGGGTCGCTTCCTACTAGGGGAAGCGGCCTCTTTTGCGTTAAATGGAAACGCCGCCGATTTCCATGCGACAGATGAGAGCAGATCACCGCTGGAGCGCGACGTTTCCCCAGATAAAACCGACCAAAATAAACCTGTCCCTATTTGGAAGGGAACGTTGCCCCGACAAGCACGTCGGATTCCCGGTCCGGGCGGCCCGCTGTTTAAGTTTGTCGCGAGTTCCGCACGCAAAGGAAAGCACTTAATGTGCTTTCCGTCTTGCGCAGGACTGTAGAGCAGCAAACTTAAAACCTGGGCCGCCCGGGCCGGGAATCCGCCCCCGCGCACAGGAGGGGATTCCTTTTGTGTAGGCTTTGCGGAAATATGGCTATTTTGGGATACGCCTGGCGGCGTGGTCTGTTGACGGCACAGCTAACGCCACGTATCCTATCGAACTGCGTGTTTCGTAGGGGGATGCTGACCCCTCGATTCAAGCCGTTGCACTTTACAGAAAGCTGGAATCATTCGAGAAGGAGTACGCTTTGCCTACTATTAACCAGCTGGTTCGCCAGGGCCGTCGTTCCGTGCCCAAGAAGTCCAAGAACGCTGCTCTGCAGCACAACTCCCAGAAGCGCGGCGTGTGCACCCGCGTCTTCACCACGAGCCCCAAGAAGCCGAACTCGGCTCTTCGTAAGGTTGCCCGTGTTCGCCTCGTCAACGGCATCGAAGTTACTGCTTACATCCCGGGTGAGGGCCACAACCTGCAGGAGCACTCCATCGTGCTCGTCCGCGGCGGTCGTGTCCGTGACCTCCCTGGTGTCCGTTATCACGTCATCCGTGGCGCCTACGACGCTGCTCCGGTCCAGAACCGTATGCAGGCCCGTTCCAAGTACGGTGCTAAGCGCCCCAAGGCTAAATAAGCCAGATAACGTTTTGATACTTTCGCCGTGTGCCGCCTAAGGGCCGCACGGTAGACACTTAAGGAGATTTCACATGCCGCGTCGTGCAGCAGCTAATCGTCGTGAGGTTCAGCCTGACGCCGTTTACAACAACCGCCTGGTGACTCAGCTCATCAACAAGGTCCTTCTTGACGGCAAGAAGGCCACCGCTGAGCGCATCGTTTATACCGCTTTCGAGATCGTTGCCGAGAAGTCCGAGGGTGGCGACGCTCTCGCTACCTTCAAGAAGGCTATGGACAACGTCAAGCCCACGCTCGAGGTTAAGCCCAAGCGTGTCGGTGGCGCTACCTATCAGGTCCCGATGGAGGTCAACTCCCGTCGTTCCACCGCTCTGGGCATCCGCTGGATCGTCAACTTCTCCCGCGCTCGCAAGGAGAAGACCATGGCCGAGCGTCTCGCCAACGAGATCCTCGACGCTTCCAACGGCCTGGGCGCTTCCGTCAAGAAGCGTGAGGACGTCTTCAAGATGGCCGAGGCCAACCGCGCGTTCTCTCACTATCGTTGGTAAGTTAAGGTAAGGAACTAACATGGCTAAGCCTAAGTACAAGCTTTCCGATACCCGTAACATCGGCATCATGGCTCACATCGATGCCGGTAAGACCACCACGACCGAGCGTATTCTTTACTACACCGGTAAGACCCACAAGATCGGTGAGGTCCATGAGGGCGCTGCCACCATGGACTGGATGGTTCAGGAGCAGGAGCGCGGCGTAACCATCACCTCCGCTGCTACCACCTGCTTCTGGAACAAGGACGGTAAGGACTACCGCATCCAGATCATCGACACCCCGGGCCACGTTGACTTCACCGCCGAGGTCGAGCGCTGCCTGCGCGTCCTCGATGGCGCTGTCGCCGTCTTCGACGCTGTTGCCGGCGTTCAGCCCCAGTCTGAGACCGTTTGGCGTCAGGCTTCTACCTTCAACGTCCCCCGCATCGCCTTCATCAACAAGTATGACCGCGTGGGCGCCGACTTCTTCAACGCTATCGAGACCATGAAGGATCGTCTCGACGCCAACGCCGTGGCCGCTCAGGTCCCGATGGGCGCCGAGGACAACTTCTGGGGCGTCATCGACCTGGTCACCATGACTGCATGGGACTTCAAGGCCGACGAGAAGGGTATGACCTACCCCGAGCCGATGGACGAGATCCCGGCTGAGTTTGCCGACATCGCTGCCACCAAGCGCGAGGAGCTCCTCGACGCTGCTGCCAGCTTTGACGACGAGCTCATGGAGAAGATCCTCATGGAGGAGGACTTCACCGTCGAGGAGCTCAAGGCTGCTCTGCGCAAGGGTGTTCTGGCCAACGAGCTCAACCTCGTCTTCGTGGGCTCCGCCTACAAGAACAAGGGCGTTCAGGAGCTGCTCGACGCTGTCGTCGACTACCTGCCCAGCCCGCTCGACGTCGAGGCCGTCACCGGTACCGATCCGGACACCGGCGAGGAGATTCAGCGTCATCCTTCCTTCGACGAGCCCTTCTCCGGCCTGGTCTTTAAGATCATGACCGACCCGTTCGTCGGTAAGCTCACCTATGTCCGCGTTTACTCCGGCCGCGCTGAGTCCGGCTCCTACGTGGTCAACGCTTCCAACGGTCAGCGCGAGCGTCTCGGCCGCATCCTCGAGATGAACGCCGCCGAGCGTATCGACCGTGACGACGCTGCCGCCGGCGACATCGTCGCTTGCGTCGGCTTCAAGAACTCCACCACCGGTGACACCCTGTGCGCCGAGGGCAAGGAGATCGTCCTCGAGAAGATCGAGTTCGCTAAGCCCGTTATCGACGTTGCCATCGAGCCCAAGACCAAGGCCGAGCAGGACAAGATGTCCCTGGCTCTGACCAAGCTCGCCGAGGAGGACCCGACCTTCCAGGTGTCCACCAACCACGAGACCGGCCAGACCATCATCGCCGGCATGGGCGAGCTGCACCTCGAGATCATCGTCGACCGTCTGCTCCGCGAGTTCAAGGTTGACGCTAACGTTGGTAAGCCCCAGGTTGCCTACCGCGAGACCGCTGGTCACGACGTCGAGAAGGCTGAGGGCAAGTTCGTCCGCCAGTCCGGCGGTCGCGGTCAGTACGGCCACGCCGTCATCAAGCTCGAGAAGATGGAGGAGGGCTTCGGCTACGAGTTCGTCAACGCTATCGTCGGCGGCGTCGTGCCCAAGGAGTACATCCCGTCCATCGACAAGGGCATCCAGGAGGCCCTGAACACCGGTGTTATCGCCGGCTTCCCGGTCCTCGACGTTAAGGTCACCCTGTTCGACGGTTCTTACCACGAGGTCGACTCCTCCGAGGCCGCCTTCAAGATCGCCGGTTCCATGGCTATCAAGGACGCCCTCAAGAAGTCCGATCCGCAGCTGCTCGAGCCGATCATGGCTGTCGAGGTCGAGACCCCCGAGCAGTACATGGGCGACGTTATGGGCAACCTCTCCGGTCGCCGCGGCAAGATCGAGGGTATGGAGGATCGCAAGAACAGCAAGCTCATCCGTGCCAAGGTGCCGCTGGGCGAGATGTTCGGTTACGCTACCGACCTTCGCTCCCAGACCCAGGGCCGTGCATCCTACACGATGCAGTTCGACTCTTATGAGCCCGCGCCCAAGTCCATCGTGGACGAGGTCATGAGCAAGAACGCCTAAGTTCGAGCTCCCTGTTACGTAATCCTGCGAGAACATCTCTCGCACTCTTTGGAGGTTTAAGTTGGCTACCCAGAAGATCCGCATTCGCCTCAAGGGCTATGATCACGAGGTCGTCGATCAGTCCGCGAAGCTCATCGTCGAGACCGCTCAGAAGACCGGCGCTCGCGTTTCCGGTCCTGTCCCCCTGCCCACCGAGCGCAACCTGTACACGGTTATCCGCTCGCCGCACGTGAACAAGGACTCCCGTGAGCAGTTCGAGATGCGCACCCACAAGCGCCTCATCGACATCCTCGACCCCACCTCGGGCACCGTTGATTCGCTCATGCGTCTCGACCTCCCCGCTGGCGTCGACATCGACATCAAGCTCTAAGCGATATCGCTCATAGCTTAAAGGGCCCCGCTGCCGTTACGGTAGCGGGGCCCTTTTGTTTTGAGTTTAGATTTTGGGATAGCGAATTCGTCTGCCGAGCCGGCGGCTGCGGCGCCCTATTCGCTCAGGGGGCGCAAGGATGCTTCTTCGAAGTGGAAGACGCACAAGCCGCTCTCGGTCTCAATGCATGCGCGGCCGCAATCGTCGACCGTTCTAAATATGCCTCGTGCCAGCTCGTCTCCAGCGGGGGAGCGGGCGATAACGTGCTCCCCGATCCAATTGAGGTGAGCGACATATTCGCCGTGGACGGGCGCGAGCGGTCCGGTGTTTTCTTCCATGGAGTTGAGGCGTTCTGTCCAGGCATCTACAGCGTCTATAACGGCGTGATAGACCTCATCGAGGAGCATGTCGACGGCAGGAACGTTTTCGTTAAGGTCCGAGAGACCGATTGCTGGCAGGCCGCCATCGGGAACCTCCGCGGGCACATAGTTCACGTTAACGCCGATGCCACAGACCGCAAAAGGGTTGCCTTCGTTATCGCGTGCGGCCTCGACCAGAATGCCGCCGAGTTTGCGTCCACGCGCGACCAGGTCGTTGGGCCATTTGAGGCCAATCTCGTTTGCAAGACCCTGTTTTTCGAGTGCCTCGAGCACCGCTAGGCCGCTGACGGCGGCAAGACCAGAGAACTTTGCAGGATTAACGCATGGGCGCAGGACAATCGAAAGCAATAGGTTGCCGGCGGTTGAATCCCACTTGTGGCCGCGCCGGCCGCGTCCTGCCGTCTGAGCCCGGGCGGCAAGTCCTGTGCCGTGCGGCGCACCCTGTTTTCCTGCCTCGAGCAGGTCATCGTTGGTCGATCCGGTTACGTCGACAATCGTTAATTGGGCATCCATAGCGGCTGCTACCTCCTTATTGAATAAGTGAATGATGCAATGGTGTCGAGAGATAGACACAATGTGAAGCCTTTGTCGCATTTGGACAATATAATGTTAACACGTCAACAAAGACTGAAATGCGTTATCCTCTCTTGGTCGATGTAAACACGTCAACAACTCAAAGGAGGTTAGTGATGGGTTTCACGATTCTGGGAACAGGCTCGGCGCTTCCTAAGCGCAGTGTTTCCAATGACGAGCTGTCTGAGTTCCTCGATACCTCGGATGAGTGGATTTTTACCCGCACAGGCATCAAGAGCCGCCGCGTCTGCACCACCGAGTCACTCGACGACCTTGCCGTAGCGGCGAGCGAGCAGGCACTCCAGGTGTCCGGAATCGACGCGAGCAAGCTGGATCTAATCGTCTGCTCGACGACAACGGGTGACCATCTTGTTCCCGCCGAGGCGTGTGCCGTAGCCGAGCGTCTGGGCGCGACGTGTCCTGCCTTCGATGTCTCGGCGGCCTGCGCCGGCTTCGTATTTGCGCTCGATGTCGCCGAGGGCTATATCGCCCGAGGACGAGCCGAGCATGCGCTTGTCGTTGCGGCCGAGCAGATGACGCGCGCGCTTGACTGGACAGACCGCGCCACCTGCGTGCTCTTTGGCGATGGGGCAGGCGCCGCTGTGATAGAGGCTGGGGGAGACAACCCCCTTGCCGTTGAGCTTTCGACGGCGCCCGACGTCGTGACGTTGCGCGTTCCCGGTCTGGTCGGTACGTCGCCGTTTAAGGCCTCCGCAGATAGCGCGAGTGTGCTGTCCATGAATGGCCGCCGCGTGTTCAAGTTCGGCGTCAACGCCATCTGCGACACGGTCCATAAGCTTGCGATCGATGCGGGCATTTCGGTCGAAGACATCGATCATTTTGTATTCCATCAGGCTAACGAACGAATCCTGAGCCAGGCGGTCAAGCGCCTGGGCGTGCCGGACGAGCGCGTGGTTCGCACGTTGCGCGAGACCGGCAACATTTCGAGCGCATGCATTCCGCTTGCCCTCGACCGGCTGGCAAACGCCGGTGCACTTCACACAGGCGACACCATCGCCTTGGTTGGATTTGGCGCCGGTCTGGATATAGGTGGCTATCTGCTTCGTTGGAAGTAGTCGCACATAGGAAATAAAAACGCCCTAGGGCACAACCAAAGGAGAACTACCATGGCAGATCAGAAGACCTTCGAGCGCGTTTGCGACGTTATCCGCGAGACCGCTGGTCTTGACGACGTTGAGATGAAGCCCGAGTCCACGCTCGAGGAGATTGGTCTCGACAGCCTGGGCACCGTCGAGATCCTCGTCGCCGTCGAGGACGAGTTTGGCATCCAGCTCGATACCGAGGAGAACCCCAAGACGGTCGGCGAGTTCGCCGATACGGTCGAGGCGGCATTGGAGAAGTAGAGATGCTCAAGACTCCTCTCTGCGATCTGCTCGGCATCGAAAAGCCCGTGTTCCAGGGCGGTATGGCCTGGATTGCCGATGCCTCGCTGGCGTCCGCAGTGTCCGAGGCGGGTGGCTTAGGCATCATTGCGGCCATGAACGCCGACGCCAACTGGCTGCGCGACCAGATTCACGAGCTGCGCGCCAGGACGGATAAGCCCTTTGGCGTCAACGTCATGCTCATGAGCCCGTTCGCCGACGAGGTTGCACAGGTTGTGATTGACGAGCGAGTGCCGGTCGTCGTGACGGGCGCCGGCAATCCCGCCAAGTACATGAAGGCGTGGAACGAGGCGGGCATCAAGGTCATCCCGGTCGTTGCCTCGGTGGCGCTGGCGCGCCTCGTGGCACGTCGTGGAGCCACGGCGGTTGTTGCCGAGGGTACCGAATCGGGCGGCCATATTGGCGAGACCTCGACGATGGCACTGGTGCCGCAGGTCGTCGATGCGGTTGACATTCCCGTCGTGGCCGCCGGCGGTATTGCCGACGGCCGCGGCGTGGCGGCCGCCTTTATGCTGGGCGCCGAAGGCGTGCAAGTGGGTACGCGCTTTCTGGTCGCAGACGAGTGCACCGTCTCGGAGCAGTACAAAGAGATGGTCCTGAAGGCCAACGACACTTCAACGCGTGCGACCGGTCGCTCGACGGGACATCCAGTGCGCGCCCTCAAGAGCCCCTTCACCAACGCCTATGCCAAGAGCGAGGGTTCCGGCGCGAGTGCCGAGGAGCTCGGTGCTATGGGAACCGGTGCGCTGCGTAAGGCCGCCAAGGACGGCAACTACGAAGAGGGTTCGTTTTTGTGTGGACAGATTGCCGGCATGGTTAGCGAGCGCCAGAGCGCACGCGAAATCGTTGACGATCTGGTCGATGGCGCCGAGCGCGTCCTGAAGGGTGCGTCCGCATGGGTAGCGTAGCGTTTCTGTTTGCCGGCCAGGGTGCCCAACACCCCGCGATGGGCGTCGACCTGATCGAGACATCGCCGGCGGCCGCCGAGGTGTTCACCATTGCCGACGAGGTGCGCCCGGGGACGAGCGAGCAGTGCCGGAGCGCCTCCAAGGAGGAGCTCTCGCAGACCGAGAACACGCAGCCTTGCGTGTTCGTGCACGACTTGGCTGTCGCCGTCGCCCTGCGCGAGCGCGGCGTGGTGCCTGCCGCCTGTGCGGGATTCTCGCTGGGCGAGGTCGCTGCACTCAGCTTTGCGGGGGCATTCGATACGCGAGCGGGTTTTGAGCTCGTGTGTGAGCGCGCGGCATTGATGGCCACGGCGGCCGAGCGTCACCCTGGCGGCATGCGCGCCGTCATCAAACTTGATGCTGCGCAAGTCGAGAACCTGGCTGCGCAGGCCGGCGAGGACTGCTGGCCGGTCAACTACAACAGTCCCCAGCAGACGGTTGTGGCCGGAGCGCCCGATGCGCTGCAGACCCTCGACGTCCTAGTAAAAGAGGCTGGCGGCCGCGCCATGAAGGTCGCGGTGTCGGGTGCATTTCATAGCCCCTATATGGCCGAGGCGACCTGTGGCCTTGCCGCATATATTGAGGCCGGTCACGCGCCGTCCCCGTTGCTCATTCCTGTTTTGGCAAATATGACAGCGGCGCCCTATCCGGCGGACCCCCAGACGGCATCGGATGTCTTGGCCAATCAGGTGAGCAATGCCGTGCGCTGGGTCGATACGCTGCATGCTCTGCAGGATCAAGGCATCGACACATTTATTGAGGTCGGCCCCGGCAAAACGCTGTCTGGCCTGATCAAGCGTACGTTGAGCGACGTTCGTGTGTATTCGTGCGAGACGGCCGAGCAGGTCGCAGCTATTGCCGACGAGCTCGCATAGTCCACAGGGCTGTAACCCGAAAGGAATGACATGGGCAACTTGAACAATGGCGCGCTCGAGCGCAACGACTCACGTCGCGTGGCACTGGTCACGGGCGGCTCGCGGGGTATCGGCCGCGCCTGCGCTGTCGGTCTGGCGGAGGACGGCTTTGATATCGCCGTCGTCTATGCCGGAAGCGTCGATGCGGCGCGCGAGACGTGCGACGCCTGCGAGGCGGCTGGCGCCACGGCGCGCTCATATCAATGTGACGTGGCCGACCCCGCTGCCGTCAACGCGTGCGTGGAAGCGGTCCTCAACGACTTTGGCTCCATTTGGGCGCTCGTCAACAACGCTGGCATCACCCGCGATGGCCTGCTCATGCGCATGGGCGATGACGCCTTCGATCGCGTGCTCGATGTCAATCTTAAAGGAACGTTTAACACGACGCGTGCGCTCACCAAGACCTTTATGCGCCAGCGCGGCGGCTGCGTCGTCAACATGAGCTCGGTTGTGGGCCTGATGGGCAATGCCGGGCAGGCCAACTACGCTGCCTCCAAGGCGGGCGTGATCGGCCTGACCAAGGCGGTGGCGCGCGAGCTTGCGCCCCGCGGTGTACGAGTGAACGCGGTCGCCCCCGGGTTTGTCGAGACAGATATGACGGCAAAGCTCTCGGAGAAGGTGTGTACGGTAACCGAGGAGCAGATTCCCCTTAAGCGTATGGCGCGCCCCGAGGAAGTGGCCGGCGTGGTGCGCTTTTTGGCGAGCGATGCGGCTGCCTACATTACGGGCGAGGTCGTGCGCGTCGACGGCGGAATGGCGATGTAGAAACCAGGGCCGAAGAACGGCTTGGATGAGGAGACCATGATGGAACAGAGAGTTGCAATCACCGGCATAGGTGCCGTATCGCCGCTCGGCAACACCGCGCTTGCCACCTGGGCGGCAATGTGCGCTGGCACGTGCGGCATCGGCCCGATTACGCACTTCGATACCGATGCGTTTGCCGTCAAGGTAGCGGCCGAGGTCAAGGGCTTTGACGGCAACGAGTACTTTGGCAAGCGTGATGCAAAGCATCTGGACCCCTGCGTTCAGTTTGCGATGGCGGCTTCGGACGAGGCCATGCGCGATGCGGGCTTTGATGTCGAAGGCGCCATCGATCGAGAGCGCCTGGGCGTCTACGTGGGCTCGGGCGTGGGCGGCATGACGACGCTCGTCGACAACGTCCATACGATTGCCGAACGTGGGCCCCGCCGCGCATCGCCCTATATGATCGCGATGATGATCCCCAACATGGCATCGGGCAATATCGCAATCCGCCACAAGGCAAAGGGCCCGACCCTGCCCGTGGTGACCGCGTGCGCAACCTCGGCCCATGCGGTGGGCGAGGCGTTCCGCGCCATCAAGCATGGCTATGCCGACGCGATCCTCGCGGGCGGCGCCGAGGCTGCAATTATCCCCGATGCCGTTGCGGGCTTTACGTCCTGCCGCGCATTGACCACCAACCCTGATCCCGCGACGGCTTGCCGCCCGTTCGATGCAGACCGCGATGGCTTTGTGATGGGCGAGGGCGCCTGCGTGCTCGTGCTCGAGAGCATGGAACATGCGCAGGCGCGCGGTGCGCACATTTATGCCGAGGTCGTGGGCTACGGCAACACCGATGATGCCTATCACATCACGAGTCCTGATCCCGAGGCTGCCGGCATTGCCCGCGCGATATCGCTGGCGGTGACCGAGGGCGACGTCAGGCCTTCCGAGGGTCTCTACATCAATGCTCACGGCACATCGACCAAGCTCAACGATTCGTCCGAGACGGCGGGCATTAAGCGTGCGCTCGGCGAGGACGCGGCGCGCGCCGCGCACGTCTCGTCGACTAAGTCGATGACCGGCCACATGATCGGTGCCACGGGCGCCATCGAGGTCATGGCCTGCGCCATGGCGCTCGAGCAGGGCGTGGTGCCGCCGACCATTAACTACCGCACGCCCGATCCCGCCTGCGATCTTGACTACACGCCCAATCGCGCAGTTCGCGCCGACCTTACCTGGGCGCTTTCGACCAACCTAGGCTTTGGCGGGCACAACGCCGCCATCGCGCTGCGTAGATATACGAGGAGCTAGAGCATGGATTCCAAAAGACTTGCCGAGATAGCCGATGTTATGGAGGACCGCGGCCTCACGCGCGTGCGCGTTGAGGAGCCCGATGGCACCGCGGTCGAACTCGAGCGCGCGAGCGCCGCACGGCCGGTTGCCGTGCCCATGCCCATGCCGAGCGCTATGGCCGCTCCAGTTGCAGCTCCCACAGTCGCGCCTGCCGCACCGGAGCCCGCCGCGCAGACACCTGCCGCCGCACCGGAGCCCAAGGGCACCGAGGTGACCGCTCCCATGGTCGGCGTTTTCTATGCCGCCCCGGCGCCGGGCGACGAACCGTTTGTGCACGTGGGCTCCAAGGTCAAGGCTGGCGAGACCCTTTGCATCATCGAGGCCATGAAGGTTCTCAACGAGGTGACGGCAGAGGCGGATGGCGAGGTGCTCGAGATCTGCGTGGCCGACGGCGACCTCGTGGAGTTTGGCAGCTGCCTCATGAGGATCGGATAGGTGATATCCATGAACAAAGAAGAGCTTAAAGAACTGTTACCGCATCGCGAGCCGATGCTTTTGCTCGACGAAGCCGAGCTGGTGGGCGACGAGGCCCACGGCAAGATCACGATTACGGGCGACGAATACTTTTTGCAGGGGCATTTTCCGGGAAACCCGGTGGTCCCCGGCGTGATCCAGTGCGAGATGCTCGCCCAAAACTGCTGCGTGTTGCTGATGGGCGATGAGGAGGCGCGCGGCGCGACGCCGTTCTACACGAGTCTGGACAAGGTGCGCTTTAAGCGTCCGGTGCGCCCGGGCGATACGGTGGATCTGGTGTGCTCCATCACGCGTGCGCGCGGGCCGTTCCGCTTTGCGACGGGTACTGCAAGCGTCAACGGTGAGGTCTGTTGCCGCGCCGACATGTCTTTTGCACTCATGCACGAAAGTTAAGGAAGGCTTCATGTTCGACAAAGTGCTCATCGCCAACCGCGGCGAAGTCGCGGTCCGTGTTATCCGCGCGTGCCGCGATATGGGCATCAAGACCGTCGCCGTTTATTCCACGGCCGATGCGGACGCGCTGCACGTGCAGCTTGCCGACGAGGCGTATTGCATCGGCGGTCCGCGTCTTGCCGAGAGCTACCTCAACGACGATGCTGTGCTCACCTGTGCCGTAAAGTCGGGAGCTAAGGCAATTCATCCCGGCTATGGCTTCTTTTCCGAGAAGGCGAGCTTTGTACGCGACTGCGACAAGTATGGCCTGGCTTTTGTCGGTCCTTCGGCCGAGGTGATCGACAGCATGGGCGACAAGGACGCCGCACGCCGAACGGCTGCCGCGGCGGGCGTGCCCATTGTGCCGGGCTGCGATTTGCTCAAAAGTCCCGAGGAGGCGACGGCCGAGGCCGAGCGCATTGGCTGTCCCGTGCTCATTAAGGCGCGCGCGGGCGGTGGCGGTCGCGGCATTCGCAAGGTCGAGCGCGTGGAAGATGCGGCAAAGGCGTTCATCGAGGCGCGTGCCGAGGGCGAGGCCGTTTTTGGCGACGGCGAGTGCTACATGGAGAAGTTCGTCGCGCCGGCGCACCACGTTGAGGTGCAGATTATGGCCGATAAGCAGGGCCATGTATTTTCGCTCGGCGAGCGCGAGTGCTCGGTGCAGCGTCGCAACCAAAAGCTGATCGAAGAGAGTCCCGCGCCGTGCCTCGACGGACACGACGACATTCGTGCTCGCATGCACACGGCAGCGCGTGACCTGGCTCGTGCCGTCGGCTACGAAGGAGCCGGTACCATCGAGTTTCTGTATTCGGACGACGGCAATTTCTACTTTATGGAAATGAACACGCGCTTGCAGGTGGAGCATCCGGTTACAGAGTTTGTGACCGATACCGACTTGGTCAAGTGGCAGCTGCGCGTGGCGGCCGGCCAGCCTCTGCCCTTTGAGCAGGAGGACATGCCGGTCCGCAACCACGCCATGGAGTGCCGCATCAATGCCGAAACGCCGGACTTTCTGCCGTCATGCGGAACGGTCACCGCGTTGCGTGTGCCGGGTGGTCCGCGCGTGCGCTGGGATTCCGCCATGTTTACCGGTGCGAAAGTTCCGCCGTACTACGACTCCATGCTCGGCAAGCTCATCGTGTGTGCGCCCACGCGTGACGGCGCCATTCGCAAGATGCGCTCGGCCCTGGGCGAGCTCGTGATTGAGGGCGTGAGCGAAAACAGCGAGCTTCAGCTCGACGTGCTGGCAAACGACGAGTTCTTGTCGGGCATGTACCACACCGATCTGATGGGGCATCTCTATGCTGATGAATAGAAAAGCAAAGACGGTCAACGTCCTCGAGGGGCCGATGACCGAGTCGTGCGCCGAGTTTCCCGCGCGCCACGTGTTTATCAAGTGCCCGGAGTGTCGCCGCGTGATCGATGAAGCACGCCTGCACGACAACCTCGAGGTCTGCCCTCGTTGCGGCAAACACTTTCGCGTGAGCGGTCGCGCGCGCATGCGCATGACGGTCGACGAGGGCACGTTTGAGGAATGGGATGCCAATCTGGCGTCGGAGGACTTCCTCTCGTTTCCCGGCTATGCCGACAAGCTTAAGAGCGTGTGCGAGCGTTCGGGCGAGCGCGACGCCGTTGTGTGCGGCAGGGGCAAAATCTGCGGTTGCGATACCGCGCTCTTCTTTATGGACGCCAACTTTATGATGGGCTCGATGGGTTCCGTGGTGGGCGAGAAGATCTGTCGCACATTAGAGCGAGCGACCGAACTTGGATTGCCAGTTGTCGGCTTTACCGTTTCGGGCGGCGCGCGCATGCAAGAGGGCGTGACGTCGCTTATGCAGATGGCCAAGATTTCTGCGGCGGTTAGGCGCCACAGCGAGGCGGGCGGTCTGTATATCACGGTGCTCACCGACACCACGACCGGAGGCGTAACCGCGAGCTTAGCCATGGAGGGAGATATTATCCTGGCCGAGCCCGATGCCCTGACGGCAATTGCCGGCCCGCGCGTGATCGAGCAGAACATGCACAAGCGCCTGCCCAAGGGATTCCAGCGCTCCGAGTTTTTGCTGGAGCACGGCTTTTGCGATGCCGTTGTTCCGCGTGGCGAGATTGCGCTCACGGTAGGCGAGCTGC
>RQCP01000027.1 GCA_008668235.1 Collinsella aerofaciens
CCACAAGTGGCACGATCCGCATCAACGGGCAGGACGTAACACGCATGAAGCAGGCCAAGCTTTCGCAGTTCCGCCGAGAGGAGCTCGGCTTTATCTTCCAGGACTCCAACCTGCTCGATACGCTCACGGCACGCGAGAACATCGCCCTGCCGCTCACCATCGCCCGTACAAACTCGGCAGAGATCTCGACCCGCGTGCAGGATGTGGCCGCGCGCCTGTCCATCCGTCAGGTGCTGGACAAGTATCCCTACCAGATGTCCGGCGGTCAGCAGCAGCGCGTTGCCGCGGCTCGCGCGCTCGTCACCGCCCCCCCCATGATCATGGCCGCCGAGCCCACCGGCGCCCTCGATTCCAAGAGCGCTCGCCTGCTGCTCGAGAGCCTAGAGGCCCTTAACCGCCGCCTGCGAGCCACCGTGCTCATGGTCACGCACGACAGCTTTGCCGCCAGCTACACGAGCCGTGTGCTGTTTATTCGAGACGGCAAGATCTTCACCGAGCTGCGCCGCGGCGACACCGACCGCCGAGAGTTCTTCGACCGCATTATGGAGGTCGTTGCCATGATGGGCGGTGAGGGCTCCGATGCTCTGTAAACTCGCTTGGGGTAACGTCCGCCGCGCCGGCCGCGACTACCTCGTCTACCTTTTGACGCTCACCCTGGGCGTCACGGTCTTCTATGCCTTTAACACCATCTCGATGCAGGTCGACATCGCCGGAATCGATGAAGAGGGCTTGGCGCAGGTTATGGGCAGCATGCTCGGCGACCTGACGTACTTTTTGGCCGGTGTCATGGCCTTTTTGATGGTGTATGCCAATAACTTCATCATGAAACGCCGCAAGAAGGAGTTTGGCCTGTACCAGGTGCTCGGCATGGGGCGCGGGCGCGTCGCCACGATCATGGCGCTCGAGACCGTGATCGTATCGGTCGTGGCCTTTGTCGTCGGCACTGTGCTGGGTGTGGGACTCTCCCAGCTCATGACGTTCTTTACGGCCTCGCTCTTTAAGACGCAAATCGCCAATTTCCACTTCTTCTTCTCGGTGCACGCGTTCAATCTGACCCTTGTCTGCATGCTCGTAATGTTTGTGCTCACGCTACTGCTGAACCTTCGCGCCGTGCGTCATACCAAACTCATCGAGCTTATGGGTGCCGAGCGTCGCAACGAGAGCATCAAGACGCGCAACCCCTGGATCGCGATTGCCATCTTCGCCGTGGGCGTGGCGCTTGTGGGCGTGGCCTATTACCGTCTGCTACGTGATGGGTTCCCGCTAACCGCGACGGACAGCAAGCTACAAGAGGCCATGAGCCAGTTTGGTATTACGACCGCTATGGTTACCGTGGGTACCTTTGCCCTGTTCTGGGGGCTCTCGGGCATGCTCATCAAGCTGCTGCAGAGCCTGCGCGGCGTGTATTGGCGCGGCCTCAACATGTTTACCGTGCGCCAGCTTGCGGCCAAGGTCAACACGGTGTGCTTTTCGATGGGCGTCATCGCGATGCTCCTGTTTTTGGCCATCACCTCGGTGACGTGCGGTATGTCGATTGCCAACGTGATGAACGAGAATCTGGAGCGCTATAATCCGGCCGACATGTCGCAGACGTATGTCTATTACACGCCCGATACGCTCGACTACTACAAAGAATATGTCAATCCGTCTGAAGCCGACCGCATGGTGCTAGCCGATACAACGGTCGATTTGTACTCCGCATGGCACGGCAAGGGCAAGTCGGCGGACAACAACGACGAGACCGGCAAGAAGGTCAATATCGCCGATGTTGCCGGTGAGCATGTTCAGATCGATTCGTATCTGAGTTACCCGTTTGGCGGTTCGAATCCTTCGGTGTCTGCGGGTGAGATGTGCAAGACCATGGGCGAAAAGCTCCCCAAGGCGCTCGGGGGTAGCAATGCCGATACGATGGGTCTGTTTGTGACGCCGGCGAGCCAGTACAACAAACTGCGCCAGATGATGGGCGAGGAGCCGGTGAGCATTGGCCGCGACCAGTACCTGCTTACGTGTGATATGGGCGGTGAGCTGGGCGACCTGTACACCAAGTACATGGCCGGCGGCCATACCCTCACCTTGGGCGGGCATGAGCTCAAGCCCGCAACCGATAAGTCGGACAAGGACACGGCGGCCATCGCCAACTCGGCGATGGGCAGTAATCCGGGTACCGTCGTCGTTGCCGACGAGCTGTTGTCCCAACTTAATCTGCAGCCGTATTCCAGTAGCCTGCTCGTTAATTACAAACAGGGGATGGATACGACCGAGGCAGACGAGAGCATTGAATACACTTTGCTCGACAATCTGCTCGTTGACGGCAAGGAGCCGGGGTCATGGGGAATCTTCATCACACGCTCCGAGATGTACACGCAAGCAGCGCAAATGAACGGCATGATTAGCTATCTGGCCATCTACATTGGCTTTGTACTGGTCGTTGCGTGCGCGGCGATACTGTCGATCCAGCAGCTCTCCAATGTGGCCGACGGCAGCCGCAGCTATCGTGTGCTGGCACAGATCGGCTGTGACGACCGCCAGATTCGCCATTCGGTGATGGCGCAGCAAGCGGTATTCTTCTTGTTCCCGCTGGCAGTGGGCCTGGCGCACTCCTTTGTGGCGCTCAAGGTGATTATCGAGCTGGTGAGCATATTCGGAGATATGAGCATCGGCGGCACCGTGGGCCTCACCTGCGCGATCTTCCTGGCGGCCTACGGCGGCTACTTCCTGGTGACCTACCTCATGAGCGCCGGAATGGTGCGAGCCGCCATCGCCACCCGCTATAGCGAGTAATTCGTTCAGCTTGGAATTATCGTAGGTTGAGCATAGGTCAGACACTATGACCCAATCCAGGGGCACGGAAACGACAGGAGCCCCCGCTCGTGACCGCGGGTCGGGGCTGCGACAATGTTGTTGAAGTGCCAGAGGCGCAGCCGCGCCGCAACGAGGTTGGGAGGCTCCCGTGCCTAG
>RQCP01000029.1 GCA_008668235.1 Collinsella aerofaciens
CTGCAAAGACGAGCGTCGGGAAGACACGCCGAGGTCGCCGCGGAAGGGTTGATATAGGGAGAGGGCCTGACCCCATATCGTTGGGGCCAGGCCCGATTTTGCCTCTTGACAATGTCCTGCTCATATTAAAAGGAACGTCCCTAAGTGCCAACTAATCAATTGCCGTCTTCGGCAGCGATGGCAACGCCGCAGGTAGAGGACGGACAGCGAGCGACGTCCAGAGCGAACAAGTTGGCATGAAAAAGGCAAGGCATAGACCTTCTGGTCATGCCTTGCCTTTTGAATGCCAAATTGTCGCTCTGGGTGGCGCGCAGCGTCGAGCAGTTACGGCGTTTGGTAAAACGCCGTAACTTAAACTGCTTGTGCCAGCTTCTCGGCTCGCTCGGCGGCGGCAAGCGCCTCGATGACGGTGCCGAGTTGATCGCCCAGAAGGACGCCGTTGTAGGTGGAGTTAAAACCGATACGGTGGTCGGTCACGCGGTCCTGAGGCTGGTTGTAAGTACGAATCTTCTCGGAACGGTTGCCGTGGCCAATCTGGCTCTGGCGCTCGGCGCCGAGCTCGGCCTGCTGTTTCTCGAGTTCCATCTCGTACAGACGGGCACGCAGCATCTGCATGCAGACCTCGCGGTTCTGGATCTGGGAGCGCTGCTCCTGCGACTGCACAACGGTGTTGGTGGGCAGGTGGGTGATGCGCACGGCAGAGTAGGTGGTGTTAACGCACTGACCGCCAGGGCCGGAGGCACAGTAGGTATCGATGCGCAGGTCGGACTGGTTGATCTGAACGTCGATCTCCTCGGCCTCGGGAAGCACGGCGACGGTTGCCGTGGAGGTCTGGATGCGACCCTGGGACTCGGTCTTGGGGACGCGCTGGACGCGATGCACGCCGGACTCGTACTTCATGACGGAGTAGACGCGGTCGCCCTCGACCTTGAACTCGATGGACTTAAAGCCGCCGGCCTCGCTGGGGCTGGAGTCGAGTACGGTGGTCTTCCAGCCGCGCGACTCGCAGAAGCGCTGGTACATCTTGTACAGATCGCCGGCAAAGATGGCCGCCTCGTCGCCACCGGCGGCGGAGCGGATCTCGACGATGGTGTTCTTGTCGTCGTTGGGGTCGCTCGGGATGAGCATGTACTTAATGTCTTCCTCGAGCTGGGGAAGCTTGGCCTCGTTTTCGGAGATGTCCATCTGGAGCATCTCCTTCTCATCGGCATCGGTGGTATCGTGGAGCATTTCCTTGGCGGCCTCGATGTCATCGAGCGCGCCGATGTACTCGCGCGAGGCGGCGATGAGGTCGGACTGGTGCGCGTACTCCTTGTTGAGACGCGTGAACTCCTTGATATCGGAGGCGACGGCCGGGTCGGAGAGCTTCTTCTCGAGCTCCTCGTAGGCCTTGATGATCTTTTCGAGCTTGTCGCGCATGGCGGGACTCCTTTATATGCGTGAAGGTGAAAATCGGCAGAGTTGATGGGGCGCGCGGCGCCACTGCGGGGGTAAGCCCGGCTAGAACATGTCGATCTTCAGATACATGCGCATCCCTTCGCGTATGGGGTACATAGTTGCGGTCTAACCCATATATGATAGCGTGCGCAAGCAAACCTGCATATAACCCGCACGGAATGATTGGACGTAGCCGTTGGGGACGTTCCTTAACGACTAGTCGTTTAAGAACGTCCCCAACGGCTAGCAAAGGGACTGTCGCTTTGTCACATTTTAGAGCGCCTGAAGCAGGGCGATGAGGAAGCGTACGCCCTGGAGATAGGCGCAGCGGGTGATGCGCTCGTTGGTGCCGTGAACGCCGCGATCACACTCGTCGTCATCAACCACAAAGGCCGAGAAGCGAATGCACTCAGGGCAAATGTGCTGGTAGTTGGCGGCGTCGGTCGCACCGATCACGGTCGAGGGCACAATTGCCACCGGCTCGAATGATCCGTTTTCCTCCGTCCCCTTTGGATCACGGAAATAGCGGGCGGCGATGGAGCGAACCGCCTCGAGGCCGGGACCACCGATGCGCGGGGACGGCGAGGGTTCGGAGCTGCCAGGACCGAGCTCGATCTCGACGCGGTCGGCGAGCCCCGCCTCGGCAACGGCGACGCGGCAGCGAGCCACGACATCGGCCACGCTCGTGCCCTCGAGCATGCGGAAATTGATATTGGCCCACATATCCTGCGGCATCACGTTAGCACCGGTGCTACCGCCCTCAATTTGGGTCGGTGCACAGGTGGTGGTCACGAGCGGATAGAGCTTCTTGCTGGCGAGGCACTCGCGCACGATGGCGTCCTTGTTGGAGGCGATCTCGTCGGCCGTGTAGAGCCCCAGCTCGACGAGCTGTGCGGCAAGCAGGTCCGTGACGCGCGTCGGCCATTCGATATCGCAGATTGCGGCGATGGCGCGGCTCAGCACCTCGAGCGAAGTGCCACCGTAGGGGTTGGAGGAATGCCCGCCCTCGCTACGCGTCCTCAACACGATATCGGCGTAGCCCTTCTCCGCGAGATCGGCATGCATAAGCCAGCCCTCGCCCGCGCTGTACTCGGCAGTCGGAACGATGCGGTAGTCGCCCTCGTCGATCAGGAACTCGAGCTCAACACCGCGCTCCTCGAGCACGCGGCCGATGGCACCCGCACCGAACTGCGTGGTTTCCTCGTCTTGGCCAAAAGCCAGCAGCAGGGTGCGCTCGTGCTCCCAGCCGTGGGCCAGCGCATACTCAACCGCCTCGAGAATACCTGCAACTTGATCTTTCATGTCGACGGCGCCGCGACCCCAAATGTAGGCGTCGTCCACCTGTCCGCTAAAGGGGGCGTGCGTCCAATCGTCCTCGGTGCCCGGCACCACGGGGACCACGTCCATGTGACCCATGAGCATAACGGGCTTGAGTGCGGGGTCGGAGCCGGAAAACGTCACCAGCAGCGAGTGGTCGATGAGTTCGACCTCGCCCGCCGCAAATACGTGCGGCCAGGCCTGCTGCATATAGGCGCGCAGGTCGTCGAACGGCTGCCAGTCCACCGCCTCGGCATCCATGCTCGAAATGGTCGGAAACGACAGCACGCGGCTCAGGCGCTCGCATGCGCCGGCCTTGTCCAAATCGGCAAAATCATCCTCATGCGCAAAGAAGCGCCAAACCTCGGCCATAACGTCCTTTCGATCGTGATGACGAGGGCCGCCCCACCGGAGCGGCCCTGCCACATAAGCGTTTGCGGTCGGTTATTTGTCCTCGAGATAACGCGAGAGAAACTCGCGGGTGCGCTGGTGCTTGGGGTTGCCGAAGAGCTCGGCCGGAGCGGCGTCCTCGAGCACCACGCCCTTGTCCATAAAGACCACGCGGTCGGACACCGTGCGGGCAAAGGCCATCTCGTGCGTGACGACGACCATGGTCATGCCGTCGGCAGCGAGCTTGCGCATGACCTCGAGCACCTCTCCCACGATCTCGGGGTCGAGTGCGGAGGTCGGCTCGTCGAACAGCATAATCTGCGGGTTCATGCACAGGGCGCGGGCGATGGCCACGCGCTGCTTTTGGCCGCCGGACAGGCGACCCACGGCGGCGTGCGCGAACTTTTCGAGCCCCACGCTCGTCAGATGCTCCATCGCAATTTTTTCAGCCTCGACCTTGCCCATCTTTTTGAGCGTGACGGGCGCGAGCGTACAGTTGTCGAGCACGTCCATGTTGTTGAACAGGTTAAAGCCCTGGAACACCATGCCGATGTCCTCACGCAGCTTGTTAATGTTGCAGCGCTCGGCCGTGAGGTCCTGGCCATGGAACCAGATATGGCCCGCGTCCGGGGTCTCGAGCAGATTGAGGCAGCGCAGAAAGGTCGATTTACCCGAACCCGAAGCGCCGATAATGGTGACGACCTCGCCAGGATTGACGGACAAGTCGATACCCTTGAGTACCTCGAGCGAGCCGAAGCTCTTGCGCAGGCCCTCAACGCGGATGAGCGACTCTTTAGTTTGTGCGGCGGCCACAGCGCCGGTGGTAGTGGTATCTGCCATGATGATTCTCCTCGTCTTGAGCCTAGTTGGAGCTGGGCAGCGTGACCGGAGCCTCGGCGCCGAGCTTTTTGCCAAAGGCCTCGAGCAGGCGGCTCGCCACGAGCGTCAAGATCAGGTAGACCACGAGCGCCACGCAGTAGACCTCCATCTGGCGGTAGTACACGCCGGCGACGGTGGTGGTAGCGTACATGAGGTCAAACACGCCGATGACCGAGAGCACCGACGAATCCTTGATGTTGATGATGAGCTCGTTGGTGAGCGCCGGAATCGCATTTTTAATGCCCTGGGGGAACACGACCTTGCGCATGGCCTGCCACTGCGACAGACCCAGCGAGCGCGCCGCCTCGGCCTGGCCGGGATCGATGGACTCGATGCCGCCGCGCAGGACCTCCATCATGTAGGCGGTGGAGTTGAGCGAGATGGTGACGAGACCGGCGGTGAAGGTACTCCAAATCTGGTTGGCCTGGGCGGTCTCGAAGCCCATGCCGCGCAAAACGGTGAAGCCCGCGTAATAGATGAGCAGGCCCTGGACCATCATGGGCGTGCCGCGCACGATGGTAGAGTAGACGGTCGCAAAGCCGCGGCCGATGCTCTTAAAGAAGCGCACCAGATCGTTATCCACGCGGTCGAACGTCTGAATACGCAGGAACACAAAGAGCAGCGCCAGGAAAAAGGCGATGACGGTACCGAAGGTCGCAAGTGCGATGGTGATCTCGATGCCGCGGATAAAGAAGTCGCCGCTCTTGTAGGTCATGTAGACCAGGCTCGACAAAAAGTCGCTGGGGTTGGAGTCCGAGACAATGCTCACCTGCACCAGGTCGATAAATGACATGACGCAGCGGTCCACGAAAAAGATCGCCGCGATGGCGACCACGACGTAGCTGCCTAAGCGTGCGCCACGACGGAAACGCTCGGATGCGAACGGCGACGCCTCGCGATAGTCGTTCCAGTGCATGAGCTTGGTGACCAGCGCCGCCGCCGACACGACGAGCCAGGCCCAAAGAATTGCCCAAAGGCAATCCTGGAAGATACCGGTGGGGGCTAAGAAGCTCAGCGGTGTGGGATTGCGTTGGCTAAACGCCAGGCCGAGCGCCGCGACAACGCTCGTGCCCAGGTACACATAACGGTGGTCGGCCTTGATAAAGGAGGCCAGACGATTGATGGTTTTCATGCTGCCTCCCTATGCCGGCTGACGATCGAGGCACGCGTCCCACATTTGGTCGCGCTCCTCTTGGCTAATGCCCTTGAGTGTCTTGTCGATGAGTTTAAGCAGCTTGTCCGAGCCCTTGCGGCAGCCGACGTTTGCCGCGACCTCCTGCTTAAAGCCCTCGCCCTCGGCAAAATGGATGGGGACGATACCGGGATTTTGGGCCATATAGCCCTTCTCGTTCTCGGTGTTGTAGGTCACGGCATCGCACGTGCCCTGCAGCAGGTTCGAGAACACCGTGGGGACCGAATCGACCGGGTTCTTGTGGACAACGCCCGGGATCTCGTCGATGACGGTATCGAGCATGGTGTCCTTTTGGCCGAGCACCGTGGCACCGCTAAAGTCGCTGAGCTTGGTGGCGTTTTGGTAGGGGGAGCCCTCTTTTACGAACAGGCCAAAGTAGCCAATGAAGTACGGGTCGGAGAAGCCGACCGACTCCTCGCGCTCGGGCGTGGCGCTCATACCGGCGATGATGAGGTCGATCTGGCCGTTGTTGAGCGAATCGATAAGGCCCGAGAAGCTCTGCTTGACGGCAACGGGCTCGCCACCGAGGGCCTTGCAGACGATCTTGGCGATCTGCACGTCGTAGCCATCGGCATAGGCGCCCTGCACGTTGTCGATGGGGATGGTGTACTCACTGGCTTCGGAAACCTGCCAGTTGTACGGGGCGTAGGCCGCCTCCATGCCAATGCGGATCTTGTCCTTGCCGATCACGGAATCGGACAGGTCGTCGCGACCGCCGCCCGTCGTGGGCTGAACCACCTTGAGCGTGGACGGGCGCTGACAGCCGGCGAGCGCGCCGGCGACGACGGAAGCGCTCGCAGCGAGAGCGCTACCCAAAAAGATGCGACGGCTGCATACCGGCTGGGTCTGCGCATCGCACTGTTGGGGAGAATGCATAATCTGCCTTCCCTGTTGAATCGTATGCTGACGACTTAACAGGATACCGCTCAGCGATACCTCCAGCAAATGCATATATAAATGCATATATAAATGCATATATACAAGTTTACGAACTGAAAACGATTGGTAGTCGTTGGGGACGTTCTTAAACGACTAGTCAAACAAGAACGTCTCCAACGACTAGGCATGAAAAAGGCAAGGCATAGACCTCCTGGTCATGCCGTGCCTTTTGAATGACAAATTGTCGCTCTGGGTGGCGCGCAGCGTCGACTGGTCCGCCGTTCGTTAGAACGGCGGAACCTCTAGAGCAGCGTTACGCTAAAGCTGCGTTTATCGGTAGCGCCGGGGGCCAAGGTGATGGTGTTGGCCTTGTGCTCAAAGACATCGTCCTCGGTGTCCGTGGTGGTGTGACCGGTCCAGGGCTCGAGCGCCACAAACGGAGCGTCGTTGGCGGCAGACCACACACCAATGTACTTAAAGCCTTCAAAGTCGATCTTGACGCCGTGGCCCGACTTGCGGCCGCGCAGCGTGAGCGTGGAGCCCGGAGTATCGGTGAACATGATGGCATCGTTATCGAAGCTGCGGTGCGTGATGGGCAGCACGTCCGAGTTATCGGGAGCCTTGTAGCTACCCTCGAACGTCATAAGACCGTCGGGTGTGATGATGGGAGCCTCGTTCGTCCAAGCCTCGGTAAACGCCAGCTCGTAATCCTCGAATGCCTCGTCCTCGGCACCGGGAACCGGTACGTTAAACGCGGGGTGGCCGCCCACCGAGAACGGCAGGTCCACGTCGCCGGTGTTCGTAACGGCAAAGGTCTGGGTAAGCGTGGCGTCACCAGTCAGGGCATAGGTCATGTTGAGCTTAAAGTGGAACGGAAAGGCCTTGAGCGACTCGGGCGTATCGGTGATCTCGTACGTTACCGAAGAGCCGTCCTCCGAAACCTCGACCAGCTTGTGCTCGACGATGCGCGCAAGTCCGTGGCGCGGCATCTCGCAGGTGCCGGCTGCAGACGTTGCCGTGTTGTTGCGCAGCGAGCCCACAATGGGGAACAGGATGGGCGCGTGCTTGCCCCAAAAGGCGGGGTCGCCCTGCCACAGATACTCGTTGCCGTTGAGGGCAAGGCTCGTGAGCTGGGCACCCATGGAATCGATGGCGGCGGTGAGGCCGCCGCGCTTGATGGTAGTGACGGTAGACATGCTACTTCCTCCAAAAGTAAACAATAGTGTCGAGGGCTATTGTCCCACTCTTGGCGGCGGGGTTGAGCGACAGGCGCAGTTATTGAGCAATAGCGTAAAGGTCAAACCCGCCCTGCGGAGTGCTATCGACCGTATCGGGCGCCTGCGAGTTAAAGCTCACGGGAACCATGCGCTTTGAGGCGCGGAAGCGCGTGCCGTCGGTGGCGACGGGCGGTTCGTCGACGGTGAGCTCGTAGTCGCCGGGCTTGAGCTCGATGCCGTCACCAGCGGAATTGACGTATTGATACTCGTCAATCGTCTGCCCTTTGAGCGTACGCCCCACGATGTGGATGAGCATTTGGCTGTCGCCACGCGCGGTGTCCCACATCGCGCCGTCCTTGACCTCAACCGACACATGTACCGAGCGCGTGCGGCTGAGCGATTGCTCGACAGACATCTCGACCTTGGCGGCGTCTTGACGCTGCTGCTCGACATGGCTCCAAACGCTACCGATTGCCGAGCAGGCGATAACGCCGGCCATGAAGGCGATGAGGATGGGGCCGAGCGGAGAACGGCGGCCCGCGTCTTCCTCACGAGCCAGGTCGGGGCGATGTGTGGGCGCAGGCGCCTGGGCGCCTTGCGCGGGCACGTCGAGAATGCTGAAGGATGCCGTGCTGTCGGGGTCGATGGTGTGACGCGGCTGCGGGATCTTTGCCGGCGAGATGGACATGTCCGCCGGCTCACCGAGTGTGGCCGTGGCATCGGCCTTAGCCTCATCGGCCTCGGCTTGGGCCCAAGCCTGCTCAAAGGTCAGGGGCTCGGCGGCATCGGAGGCGGCATCAGGCTCGACAGCGGCATCGTTGCCGGTCTCGTCCTCGTCGCTCGACACGTCACGCGACGCGGGCTCGTCCCACTCCTCGTCCGGAGCCTCGCCCTCGCTATACCACCATTCAAAGTTATCGATATCCATACGGGGCGCCCCTTAGGCCTCGCAAATAAACACTTGTTAGCCTTATACCCGCAGATGGCGCTGGAGCTCGCACGGAATGCGATAAAGGGACTGCTCCTTTGTCGCATCGAAGTTGCGGTGGAATAGTTCCTGTTTGCACGCCCACTCGAGCTATTTAGGGACTATTTCACCGCAAGTTATTTGAGGGCGACGGGGATTTGGATACAGCAGAAGTCCTCTTGGTGAGACTCGTCGTAGCTCGTGGTGTCCAGGTAGCAAAAATCGAAAGCGTTGCCGATGGGCTGGAGCGCATGTTTGTCCATGCAGGCGACGATGGCGCGGATACCCTCGGGCTCGTACGGCATGCCCCAGCGGCTCATGCATAGATACGTGCCCTCGGGCAGCACCTCGACGCCGATCTCTGCCAGCTCGGCAGGATCGCTCGGCAGCGTTTCCTCGGCACCGCGCGGCAGCACGGCAAAAGAGCCGGCACCGGCGATGGGGTCGTCGGAATGCAGTGCCTCTCGACGCAGCATGGCACCCCAACCGCGCATGGGGCGTGTGCCCGTCAGTGCACGCATGCGTAAAATCGCCCGCATAAGCGTGGGATGAAGCATCGAGCGGCCGCGCTCGATATCGCCCGGGAACTCCTCAAAGACCACGTAGCGGCGCTCAAACTGTTTGAGCTCCGGCTTGCCCTCACGCTCGCGCCAGTAGACCGCTTCGTCGTAAAAGCTCAGGCGCTCCTGCACGCTGGCGCGCTCGGCTTTGAGCCCGGCAATCTGTTCGTCGAGCGCCTGCACCCGCGAGCGCAGGTGGTCGGTCATCTCTCCAATGTCGAACGTCGAGGTCAGGCGGTCAATCTCGTCGAGCTCCAGCCCCAAGTCGCGCAACATGCAAATCAGGCGCATAAGCGGAATCTGCGTGGGCGAATAGAAACGGTAGCCCTTTTCGTTGACCACGGCGGGTTTAAACAGACCGATCTTGTCGTAGTAGATGAGCGTTTGGCGTGAGACGTTAAACAAGCTCGCCATCTCGCTAATCGCATACATACCCGTCTGCATAGGTCCTCCCGACACACCAAAGCCCGCCGCCCACAGGGGCAGCGGGCTCAAACACTACTCGTATCCTACCCTAAAGATGCCTATGACCAGCGCTTATAGTTTTCGCACGACACGCCAACAGCTTCGAGCGCCTTGGCGGCGATGTGATGCACTGCATCGTCGAGCGTGGCGGGGCCGTTGTAAAACGTGAGCATGGACGGCATGAGCATGACGCCCGGCACGCGCGCCAGGCGCGCCATGTTGTCGACATGGATCGCACTGAAGGGCGTCTCGCGCACCATGAGCACCAGGCGGCGCTGCTCTTTCATCTGCACGTCGGCCGCACGCAGCAACAGGTTTTCGCTGTAGCCGCTCGCAATGCCGGCGAGCGTCTTCATGGAGCAGGGCGCCACAATCATGCCGGCGACCGGATAGGTGCCACTTGCGATGGCAGCGCCGATGTTCTTGTTGTCGTAGACCACATCGGCATGCGCGGCAAACTCGTCGAGCGTCATGCCGAGCTCCTGCTCGATGGTGATCTCTCCCCCGCGCGTGACGACAAGCGCCGACTCGGCACCGGCCTGGCGCAGGCACTTGAGACACTCGAGGCCCAGCGCAGCGCCGCTGGCATCAGAAACGCCAACGACAATGCGACGGGAACGGACAGAAGACTCAGGCATGACAACTCCTTAGCTATTTGATAGGGCTACTTACTAGAAGGCGAGCTCGGCGGCCCACTTCTCTTCATCGATCTCCATGAACTGCGAGCGGATGAAGTTCTTCTTGAGGTTGAACGGAACCGTGCAGTCGAAGATGGCCTTGCAGGCGATGCCGTGCTCGCGAATCGAAGGATCGAACGCGGGGTCGTTGGACGGATCGAGCACGTGGCAGTGGCAACCGGGGATGGTGATGAGGTCCACGTCGGCCTGGAAGCGCGTGGTCATGGCCCACATCACGTCGCTCATATCGAAGATATCGACATCCTCGTCAACAAGGATGACGTGCTTGAGCTCGGAGAACGCCGAGAAGGCAAGCATGGCGGCGTTGCGCTGACGGCCCTCGTCATTTTTGCTCGACTTCTTGAACTGCATGATGGCAACGAACTTGCCGCCGCCGCAGGGAGCGGCGTGGACGTTGAGCAGGCGGCCCGGGATGGCGGTCTCGACCATCTTGTAGATGGAAGCCTCGGTGGGGATGCCGGCCATGGACACGTGCTCGTGCGAAGGGCCGATGCAGCTCTCCATGATGGGGTTGACACGCGTGGTGACGGCGGTGATCTTGATCACCGGGCAGACCTTGGCGCCGCCGGTGTAACCGGGGAACTCGGGCATGGCGTAGCCGTGGCCGTTGACGTCCTCATTGATAGTCTCGTCGTGCATGAGGTAGCCCTCGAGCACGTACTCGGCATTGGCAATGCACTTCTGCGGAACGGTGACGCAGTCGGCAAGCTCGACGGCGTGGCCGCGCAGGGCACCGGCGATCTGCAGCTCGTTGAAGCCGAGCGGCGTGGTGGGAGCCTCGAAGCCGCAGCACATGTACACGGCGGGGTCCAGACCGATGGAGATGGAGATGGGCATGTCCTCGCCGCGCTGGCAGTACTCGTCAAAGAACGCGCCCAGGTGACGGCTGCCCGGGGTGATCCACATGGCGAGCTTGTCCTTGTCGACGCAGGAGAAGCGGTGGATGGTCACGTCGGACTGGGTGCCATCGGGGCTCGTGCCGTAGGCGAGGCCCATGGTGATGTAGGGGCCACCGTCGACGGGCGTGTTGGTGGGAGCGGGAACGATCTTGCGCAGGTCGAAGCCCTCGTCGGTCGCCTTGTACACGACCTCCTGGCAGTCGACGTGCTTGCCCTCGGCGATCTGCTCAGGGGCGATCAGGTTCTCGAAGCGCTTGCCGATCTCGAGGCCCAGATGCTCCTCGTCCAGATCGAGCAGGGCGGCAACGCGCTTGCGGCTGGCAAGCATGCCGATGCAGACCTTGGCGTCGTCAAAGCCCTTAACGTTGTTGAAGACCATCGCCGGGCCCTCTTTGGTCGGACGCATGACGGTGCCGCCGGCACCGACGTGACGGTAGACGCCCGAGACCTCGGCATCGGGATCGACCTGGGTGTCGGTCTCGAGCAGCTGGCCCGGCATCTCGCGCAAAAAGTCGAGTGCAGAACGCAGGTCGTGGATCTGGGAAGCATCGGTAGTGGACATGGCATGCTCCTTTCGGGAGAGTGCCCGACGGCGGTGTGCCGCCGGGCGGGGTAACGTAATGGGGCCACGGCGCTCACAAATGGAGCGCTCGACCGCTCGAAGTTCAAGTGCTTGGCTGCTTACAGCCGGAACGCCCGACCGCTTACATCAGGCCAAAGAGGTGGAACCAGGCGGCCTCGACCAGCACGACGACAAAGACGACCGCGGTGAGGGGGATGCCCATGCGCATGGCCTCTTTGGAGGTGTAGCCGCCGGCGTCCTTGCCTTCGCCGATAAGGATCGGCAGGTTATGGAACGGCAGGATGTAGTGGATGTTGATGGACGTGAAGACGATGAGCGCCACGGCGAGCGGGCTCACGCTGGAGCCGGCGGCAAAGCTGATGAACGCCGGCACGCACACGCCGAGCACGGCCATGACCGAGCCCATGAACATGTGGATGATCATGGAAAGCGCGGCGACGAGCAGGGCGAACAGGAAGATGTTCTCGGGCACGGAGCTGGGGAGCACGACGTCGGCGATCCAGGCGTTCATGCCGGTGGCACCGCCCACGGAGCCCACGGCCATGGCGGCCGTCAGGAACATGAGGGACTTGATATCGACAGCGTTCCAGCTGGCGGGGGTGAGGACTTCGCCAATGATGGGCATGGCGAGAGCGACACCAATGGCCAGGGTGACCCAGCCGATGTAATCGCCCGAAACGGTGAGCCACAGCGCGATGGCGATGACAAGCCACACGATGGTGCGGATCTCTTTGACGGAGAGCTTGCCGAGCGCGGCCTGCTTGGCCACGATCTGCTCGCGATCGTAGACGAGCTCCTTGCTGGGCTTAAAGAGGAAGAGGCCCAAGAACAGGGTGCACAGCAGCGCGACCAGCATAGGCACGCTCATGTACAGGAACCAGTCGACGAAGGACGGGCTCATGCCGCCGGCCTCGGCACTGTACTGTGCAACGAGGGGGTTGAGCGTGGAGTCGCCCGTCAGGAAGAACATGGAGCCCGGGGCGGCAGCGGCAAACACGAGGAAGCCGAGCTTGCCCTTGTCGTCGTCACCGTAGCCGGCGGACTCGGCGATGACCGAGACGACGGCGAGGATGAGGAAGGCGCGGGGGAACGGATGCGGGATCAGCAGCGACAGCACAAAGGTGAGCGCGAAAATCGAGATGATGAGCGACTTGGCGTCGCGCACGAACTTGAGCATGAACGCGTAGGCGATGCGCTCGCCCAGGCCCGACTCCTTGACCGCGCTGGCGATGAGGTAGGCGCCGATGACGAGCCACATGGTGGCCTTGGTCCACGAGCTAAACGTGGAGGCGACCGTCGCCGAGATGCTCGCGGCGCCCGTGTCGTCCACGCACACCTTGAACAGGACGAGCAGTGCGCAGTAGAGCAGGCCCACAAAGCCCGGCTGTGCCACGCCGCATGCCCAGAACACCACCGTGGCGAGCGTCAGTGCCAGACAGGTCTGACCGCCGACCGTGAGCTCGACCGTCGAGCTCAGCTCCGCCAAAGGAAGAAACTTCACCAGCAAAAAGACAACGATACCCAGCACAAAGCCAATTTCGCGCTTGGTGATCTTAAACGCCTTCTTTTCCGCTTCCATCTCCCCACCTTTCTTGTTGGGGGCGCTCCGAATTCGCAGCCATGTTGCCGCTTAAAAAGGGGCGCCCGTTATCGGACACCCCTTACGTTGCGCTGTGTTGCGGCAATACAGTCAAGCGGATTTTTTGGATGAGAAGCGATTCCCTAGACAAAAACCGTCACAACATTCGACGCTTTTCCTCGTTTTCGAGATTTTCGCCGAATGTTGTGACGGTTTGGATGTGGCAAAGGGACTGTCTTTTTTACATAGCGAGGGCCGTGCGGATGAATGGGTCGCCGAGGGCCTCGCGGAGCCAGGGGGCCAGCTGCTCGGGGTGACCCTGCAGGTAGCCTTTGAGCTCGGACGGAGCCACGCGACGCACTTCCGAGATCTCCTCTTGGTTGATATGCAGCTCGCCCGGCTCAACATGGGCAAGGTAGACCTCGCACCATTCGCACTCGCAGCGACCGTCGCCGTGGTCCTCGCGGTACACCACGTGTCCGAGGTGCTTGAGCTGATCGGGCTCGCGCGTAATGCCGAGCTCTTCGTTGATGCGGCGCGCCGTGGCGGCCGCGACGTCTTCCCCGGGGAGCGGATGGCCGGCGCAGCTATCGGCCAGCACCCCGCCCCACAGGCGCTTGAGCGGACTGCGGCGACAGAGCAGCAGGCGCGCGTCTTCGCCCCGGCCCTCGACCAAAAGCGTCAGAAATGCCTGATGCAGGATGCCCTCACCAGCATGGGCCTCGATGCGGTCGACGGGGCCAAGCGCCTCGCCGGTCGCAGCATCGACCGCCACGACCTCGGCGCCCGCACCGCCCTCATCCCAGCCGGCGCGCAGAATGCGAGCTGCGGCTTCCTCGAGCGCGGCGATGAGCTCCTTGGTGGTGTCGAGCACGCGCTGCAGGTCGTCACCGCTCGCTTGTTCAACATGAAAACCCGCGCTTGCAACTACCGGCACGCCAAAGCGCGTGGCCAGCGCCGCCGCGATATCGTGCGCCGGGATCTCGTCTCGATGGCACGGAACGGCCAGGATGCTCACCGTTGCCGTACGGCCGGGCTCGGGGCGCGGAATGGCCTGCGCCGTGGCGCCCAGGTGCGCAAACTCCGGCGAGCAGGCGTACACCGCCATGCCTCGCGGCGTCACCGTCAGCTGGGCCTCGAGCGCAAACTTGCCCTCGCCCACTGCAACCTTTGTCGTGTGCATACCCATGGGATCTCCTGCCGCCTGCGATGTACCTGAGACCATCTTCGCCTGTATTGCGACTATACAGGCAAGCCCTCCATGTGACAAAGGGACTGCCCCTTTGTCACATTCTGTTAGAGTTGCAGGGATTGAATCCCGCTTATTCATGCGACATTGGAGTGACAACCTTGACCGCCGCAACCACGCCTAAAAGTAAGCCAACCGCCGCCGCGCTCTCCCCCGCGCGCACCAAGCTCTGCCTGGCGCTGCTCGTGCTGTTGGGATTCTCGCTCGGCTGCTCCGAGTTCGTGGTCATCGGCATCGAAAGCGACTTGGCAACGGAACTCGGCATATCACTTGCCACTGCGGGCCAGCTCATCAGCGTGTTTGCGCTCGTCTACGCTATCGCCACGCCGGTGCTTGCGCTCAGCACGGGGCGTTTTCGCCGCTACCAGCTGCTCGTGTGCTATAGCGTCGTCTTTGTGCTCGGCAACCTGGTCATGGCGTTGGCTCCCAACTTCCAGGTGCTGTTTATCTCACGCATTGTCCTGGGCTCTGTCTCGGGTGCGCTGCTCGCCGTGGGCGTGACGTACATCCCTGAGCTGCTATCCCCGCAGCAAACCTCACTTGCCATCTCGGTCGTGTACGGCGCGTTTTCCGTGGCGATGGTCTTTGTGACCTCGATTGGCAAGTTTGTGGCCGACACACTCGATTGGCACGTGGCCATGTACGGCACGCTGACCTTTGCCGTTTTGATCTGTAGCGCGCTCGTGGCGTTTATGCCTCGCGCCGGGCAGACCGATGAGCCCGCCACCTTCCGCGAGCAGGCGGGGCTACTACGCGAGCCGAGTATCATCACCGGCATGCTCATCTTCTTGTTTGGCGTGGGCTCGGTCTACGTATTCTACGGCTACGTGACGCCTTATCTGGAGCAGATGCTGGGCATGGATACCGTTCAGGCGAGCACCACACTTATGGCCTATGGCGTGTTCTGCCTGATCTCGAACATCCTGGGCGGATGGATCGATGCGCGTTTTGGCATGAAGGCGCTGCTGGTTACGTTTGTGCTGCAGGCGGCGGCACTGCTCGGGCTGTTTGCCGTGGGCGCCGCCATGCCGCTCGCGCTGGTCTTTGTCTTTAGCCTGGCGATGCTCATGTACCTGTTCTCGGTCTCATGCATCACGCACTTTATGGACGTGGCACGCAGCCGCCATCCCAAGTCGATGGTACTCGCAAGTTCGGTTGAGCCCATGGCGTTTAACGTCGGCATCTCGTTTGGCACCGCAGTGGGCGGCGCCGTGGTAAGCAGCATTGGCATTGCGTACGTGGGTGCAGTGGGCGCCGCGTTCTCGCTTGTGGCCTGGGCGCTCACGCTGGTGACGATTAAGTTAGCTCGCTGGGAGCGCCGTCGTCAATCTGCACAGCCCCGGATGCAGGCATAGGGGCGAACATAGCCCAAGGTGGCGAGCAACCGGTGAAAACCGTCCCATACGAGTAGTGTTTATCCGCCTGCAAGCTCCAGCAGTGCAATTTCGTGTACTTCAGATACACACTTTTCTACTATTTCGTGTATTCCAAGTACATGAAATCGTACTAAACTATGTATCTGAAGTACACGAAATTGGAAAGGCGGCCCCATGCGCAGATCAATCGAATCCGTTATCGAATCATGGGCGACAAAGGACGCGTCGCGCCCCCTCCTCATCCGTGGTGCGCGACGCGTAGGCAAAACGTACGTTGCCGAGGAAATCGGCAGACGAATCGCCGGCGATGCGTTTGTCAAACTCGACTTTCAGACCGATCTTGAGCTGATCGCTCCGCTGTTCGACTGTCCCACCGACGACGTTAACGCCATCGTGGCGCGAATCTCAGACTATAAACGCACCCCCATTCGCAAAGAAACCGCCTTCATCCTGTTTGACGAGGTGCAGCTCTGCGAACGGGCGCTCAACTCGCTTCGCTTTTTTTCGGGTTCGGGCTGGCGCATATGCGCGACCGGCAGTCAGCTCGGCGTCGCCACGCGCAAGCGCAAGTTGCCTTTTCCCAGCGGCGTTCGTCAAGAGACCATGCATCCTATGTCGTTCGAGGAGTTTCTCTGGGCGCTCGACGAGGAGCAGATGGCCAATGCCATTCGTACCCACGCCGGCACGCTCGAGACCTACGCCGCGCACCAAGCCGCGCTCAGCCTGTTTCATCGATACCAGATCGTGGGCGGCATGCCCGCCGCCGTCAACGCATATCGCAAGACGTTATCCATCGAGGATGCGCGCGTCGAGCAGCGCGAAATCGACGAGACCTATACCGCCGATATGACCGACCCCGAAAACGGGATCAGCGGCGTGGCGGCGCGCAAGGTCTGGCGCTCCATTCCGTCCCAGCTGCTGAGATCGTCCACAAAAAAATTCAAGTACTCCGAGGTCGAACGCGGAGGCCGTCGCGCCAAGCTTATCGAGCCGCTCGACTGGCTCGAAGGCGCCGGCATCATATCGGTCAACAACCTGACCGAAGGCATCGAGCCTCCCCTCGTTCCCTTCGACGACGAAGATGGAAGTTTCTTTAAGGTCTATCTTCTCGATACCGGCCTCATGTTCTACAAACTCGGCATCAACCCGCGGCTCTGGCTCGACCTCAAAGAGGATTCCGCCATAGCGCTATCTTCCGACTTCCGAGGCGCCCTGGCGGAAAACTCGGTCATGCAAGCATTTTCGGGCAATAGCTTGCAGACGTATTACTGGGTGCCGCCGTCGTCTTGGAAGACGACCGGCGAGCTCGATTTTTTACTTCAGACCGACCGTATGGAAATTGTGCCCGTCGAAGTAAAGTCCGCACGTAACGTGCGCGCGAGAACCCTCGGGTCGTTTATGGACAAAGCCCGATCGCCATATGCCTACATTTTGTCCGAGAACAATTTTTCCCGCAGCGAAACCGATGACGGGCGCGAGCTGCGCCACCTCCCCTTGTACGCAGCGGGCTTTATTGGAGCAAACTGCCTCAAGAGCAGTCTGTAAGCCCTGCGCGACCGCCTAGAAAGGAAGCCGCTCATGCAACGCATTCTTTTTATCTGCTATGGAAATATCTGTCGCTCGACGATGGCTGAGTCGGTGTTTACCGAGCTCGTGCGCCGCGCCGGGCGCGCGGGCGAGTTTGTCATTGATTCCGCCGCGACCTCGACCGAGGAGATCGGCAACCCGCCACATCACGGTACCGTTGCCAAGCTACGCGAGGTCGGGATTCCCGTCGTCGCACATCGCGCACGTCAGGTGCGTCGCGCGGAGTATGGCGACTGGGACCACATTGTCTATATGGACGACGAGAACGCGCGTGGCCTGCGTCGCATCTTTGGCGACGACCCCGACGGCAAGATTACGCGCATGCTCGATTGGACCGAGCGCCCCGGCGACGTGGCCGACCCCTGGTACACCGGCAATTTCGATGCCACCTACCGCGACGTACTCGACGGCTGCACCGCTATGCTCGAGCAGCTGTAGGCAATCGAGGTCGCGGGCCACGCCTTTGTCACATCCGGGACTGGCCCTAGACCGGCTTGACCTCCAGCTTTATCCCCTCGGCACAGGAGTCGCCCAAAACATCCGAAAGGGCCCAGGTCGCATATAGCGGCAAATAGAGAACCGCTCCGTTGCGCTCAACGTTGCCTCTCGAGAAAACAATCCCGAGCCTTACGCCATATTCAGCCGTATCAAGCACATGACCGAGCGCAGCGTGCGCGTGGTAATAGGAGCCCGATTTAACCTCAATCGGAACAGCCGTCCCATCCGGTCCATCGACCACAAAGTCCACTTCACCGCGCTTTTTTGTCTGATGGTAGTAAAGCTGGCGATTTTGGGCAGTCAGCTGCTGGGCCACCACGTTTTCGTAAATGCCGCCCAGATTGGGTTCCTTGCTATCAAGATACGCCGCTTGGGCGACTCCAACGGGGTAGCGCGCCATCAACATGCCCGTATCCGATTGATATAGCTTGAACTGCGATGGCCGCGCCGTCTTGAGCAGGGGCGATTTTGGCTCGGTTACGATATCGGCTTTGAGAGCAACGCCGGCATCGACAAGCCATACAAAATCTCGCTGATACTTCTCGTAGTGAGCCTTGGGGTCAATGGAATTGAGCACGAAGCGCTTGTTTTCACCCTCGAGCATAATAGGGAGCTGATCGTAGATGCTCTGCACCTGAAGGGCTCGCCCGCTTGCATACTTGGAGATATCCCGCCGGTACTGTTCGTTGAGCTCTGACTGTAGCTGACGAACAGAGGCAAGGTCGCCCTGCGTGTCAAGGAAACGCTGCACGACCTCCGGCATTCCGCCGACAACGGTATAGGTCCTGAAGTTTGCCATCATCGCGTCATGAATGTAATCAGGAATGGGCCTCTCGCTGATACACGCGTCACGTATCGTTTGGCGAGCCCCCTCGCTCACCCCGATTGCCCAGCAAAACTCCTCAAAATCGAGCGGGAACATCCTAAGCTCGTGAACATACCCCACGGGATAGGACCTGACGCCCTTGAACTGAGTCCCGAGCATTGACCCCGAAAACGCCCAGCGGCACCTCCCGTCCTCAACAAGGAACTTTGCCATCGTCATGATGTCGGGGGCCTCTTGGACCTCATCGATAAACACGAGCGTTTTGCCTGGCGCAATCGACTTTCCCGAAAGAAGCGTCACCCTGCTGATGAAATCATCGGCATCCCGCGCCTCGAGAAGAGCATCTTTTGCCTGGCGATTTTCCATGAGGTTAAGCTCGATGTAGGTTGCATGGTTGGCTTTGCCAAATGCGCGAATCGAATAGCTTTTGCCAATCTGGCGAGAACCCGTAATGAACAAGGCCTTTTGCTCGGAAGACTTCAGCCAACGCTCCAGCTCTGCCGCCATTTTCCTGCGCAGCATAGGATCTCCCCTCGGTGTCATCGAATGAAATGCAAAGTTTTATATGCCTGATTATCGATGAAACGCAGAATTTTTAGACCCTAAAATCGGATGAAATGCAGAGATTTGAGATTATAAGCAAAAAGAAGGGACACCACCCGCGAATGTGACAAAAGAACTGTCCCTTTGTCACATTGCGCTCGACTACTCGTCAACGATCTCGGCGAGCCAGACGTTCAGCGTATCGACCTCGGGGCAGCAGAACTTTGCCGTACCAGGCTCGTTGCCGGGCACGGTTCCGCCATAGCGCAGGATATCGATATAGGGAAAGCCCACATGGCAGGCCATGGCGCACATCTTGCCGCGGTCGCGGTCAAAGTCGAAGACGTCGCCCGGCTTGTGACCATGGTGGCAGCGGCACGCACCCAGCTGGTCCACGCAGCTCACGCGGATGCGCGGACGCTTGCCCCGCGGCGCGCCGAACGGCTTGTTCTCGCCCGCTGTCTCGGTGCTGCTCTCGTCGGCGTTACTCATGGTCAACCACATCCAGGCAGGCCTCGATGGGAAGGCCGGCCGACTTGTCCTCTTGGTCGGCATTGCGCTCGATAAGCTCAGCTACCACACGCATGGCATCGGCCGTCGCGCGCTGCAGGCTCCAGCCGGCCATAACGCGGCCGACGAGCACCGCCGAGAACGTATCGCCCGTGCCCGGGAAATAGACCGGAATGAGCTCGAAGGGAATCGTAAAGTACTCCCCCGCCACATGGTCGTAACCGATAACCGCGTTCGCGCCATTGACTACGGCGCTCGTAATGACCACCGACTTGGCACCCAGCTCGCGCACGGCGTCCACAAGGGTGCGGGCCTCATCGCGCGTGATTTGCTCGGCAATGGGCGTATCGGTGAGCAGGCACGCCTCGGTATAGTTGGGCACCGCGTAGTCTGCGCACTCGAGCAGGCTGCGCATGAGACCGATCGTGGACTCGGGCACGCCGGCGTAGAGCTTGCCGTTGTCGCCCATGATGGGGTCGACGAACACCTTGGTACCCTTTTGCGCGCGACGGTGGCAGAAGTCCGAAATGATGCGCGTCTCTTCCTCGGTCACGATAAAGCCGGTAGAGATGGCGTCGAACTCAAAGCCGAGCTCCTCCCAGATGGCGAGGCTCTGGCGGACATACTCCGTGGTGTCGTGGATGTAAAACTTGGGGTAGTTAAGCGTATCGGAAACGAGCGCCGTTGGCAGGTTGTGGATGCGGTAGCCCATATGCGACAGCACCGGCAGCATGGCGGAAAGCGCGACCTTGCCGTAGCCGCACATATCGTTGATCAGCAGCAGCTGAGTATTCTTCATGAGGGTCTCCCTTGGTTCGGGCACGGCGCAGCAGCGCCACAGTGCGACTAAGTGTAGCGCAGGAGGCGTCGTGAGCAGTCACTAGGGTCGCGAAGAGCGCATTGTTGCGAAAAGGTTACGAAAACGAGGTAGTCGTTGGGGACGTTCTTAAATGACTAGTCAAACAAGAACGTCCCCAACGACTATCCCGGCAATTAGCGCAAGGAGTGTCCCCAAGTGCCGGCACAAAAGGAACGTCCCTAAGTGCCACTCGAACATAATAAGTTTGGTACCTTGACATTCATTTCTCATGCTCCTAGATTGGTTAGGCACAAAACAATTCCACTACCTAACTAAAGAAAGGAGCAACACTAATTCATGTGCGATGAACCTCTTAACCTTTGTTCGCACGAGCCCGA
>RQCP01000025.1 GCA_008668235.1 Collinsella aerofaciens
CTGAGCGCTCATGCGCGGTCCGGGCACGAGGATGCCCCCGAGTCACCTCCCCTATGCGCCATGCGGCCCCCAGGGCACGTGAGACAGACACCCGGACACCGAAGATACGGTGGGCGCCGCCCACCGGTCAGCGGCCAGAGCCTGGGGGGCACGCCCGTTCCCGTGCCGAACCCGGAAGCTAAGCCCCATCGCGCCGAGAGTACTGCGGGGTCAGCCCGTGGGAGGCCAGGGCGCCGCTGACCGGTGGACGGCACCGAGCCGTGCGCTTGAACTGAGAAGGGGGAGGCCTCGCGGCCTCCCCCTTTTTTGCGTTTACGGGCTTTTGTCTCACATAGTAGCTGTGTTTTATAACCCTCGTTTGTCGCATCTTCTGCGAACGGGCTACAATAACTTAGTCTGTGCGATATGGAGGTGAACATGGCTGAAGCTGGTATCGGCGTTGATATCGTCGAGATTTCCCGCATGAAATCAATTCTTGAAAAGACGCCGTCGTTTGCTCGGCGTGTGTTTACCGAAGAAGAGCGTGCGTATTGCAATGCATCATCGCGTCCCGCTGCTCACTATGCGAGCCGCTTTGCTTCGCGCGAGGCGGTACTTAAAGCTCTCGGCACGGGTTTTAGTCAAGGCGTGGGTCGCAAGGATGTTTCGGTTACGCGTGATAAACTCGGCAAACCGAAGGCACTGCTTTCGGGCCGTGCACTCGAGATCGCTCAAGAGCTGGGTGTTGTTGAGGTTGCTCTTTCCATTACGCTTACAGGAGATTTAGCCGTTGCGAATGCTATCGCGATTACCGAGGATGCTCGGCCTAAGCCAAAAGATGAAAAGGTGAGCACCAAGAAACGCGTTGCGCAGACATTTAAAGAGGCTCGCTCTGTTTTAGATGAGCTTGAGCAGCTGCAGAATTTAGCATTGACGGAGCACTTGGGCGATGCTTCGCAAGATACGCTAGGAGCATAGATGAAACCGGTTTTGAGTACCGAAGAAGTCGTTCGTCTCGAGGATATCATCGAACGCGAAGGGACTTCGAAGGCCGAGCTTATGGAGCTAGCGGGTGAGTTTGCCGCCAACGAGGTCTTGAAGCTCAATCCCGATCGGGTTCTCGTTCTGGTCGGTTTTGGTAATAATGGCGGCGACGGTTGGGTTGCCGCCGATATCCTGAGCCATAAGAGTGTGGACGTGGATATCGTTTCTCCGGTTGAGCCGGATGAGATTCCTGCTGCTCTGGCACGTCATGTTGCTCGTCGTACTGCCGGCCGCGATGTGCACGTTTGCGTTGGCCCCTCGCGTGACGAACTCGAGGTTTTGATCGATAAGGCCGATGTTGTTGTCGATGCCATTTTTGGTACCGGTTTCCACGGGAATCTGCGTGCGCCGTTCTCCATCTGGATTCCTACGGTCAATGAATGCGCCGATTGTGTCGTATCCATTGATGTCCCCTCGGGCCTGAATGCCGAGACGGGCGTTGTTGATGACGACTGCATTCGTGCTGAGCATACGGTGACGATGATTGCGCCCAAGATTGGTCTGTATAGCGCTGATGGCCCTGAATATGCTGGCGATTTGATCTGCGGCAATCTTTACGACCGTCTTGACGAGGTCATCGATGATGTCGACCACGCCGCCGAGATTGTCGAGCCCGGTGACTTAGTTGATTACTTTGCTCCACTACCTACGAATATCGATAAGTATTCCCGTGGCTCTGTGCTTATTGTCGCCGGATCTGCGCAATATCCTGGTGCTGCCATTATGGCGGCCAAGTCTGCAGCTCGCGCGGGTGCTGGTTACGTGGCAGTCGCGGCTCCTGACGCCTGCGCCAATCTTATTCGCATGGCACTTCCTTCGATTCCCGTCTTTGCTATTCCGTCTGATTCCCGCGGCTCCTTTGGCGCCGCTGCGCGCATGACGGTGTGCGAGATTGCAAAGAAGTACAGCTGTGTACTGTGCGGTCCCGGTATGACGACATCTGCCGGCGCTATGCAGGTGGTTTCGGGCTTGCTCGAGCTTGATGTGCCGCTTATTTTGGACGCCGATGCACTCAACTGCCTTGCTAAGATTGCCATTGACGGTATTGATAGTAATCCCGAGATGTATCGTCGCGAGCAGCCGTTGGTTATGACGCCGCACTATCGTGAGCTTTCGCGTCTGGTTGCCGGTGACGAGGTGAACGACCTTGGTACCGCGATTGCGGCCGCGCAGAAGGTTGTCTGGGCTGCAGGCTCCGACAATCTGGTGGTCATTGCCAAGGGGCCGACGACGGCTATCTGTGGCGTTGAGCGTGTGCTGCTGCCGCTCTCGGGTCCGGCTTCTCTGGCAACTGCCGGTTCGGGCGATGTTCTCGCGGGTATTTTGGCTGGCACGCTTGCCACCATGCGCGACGAGATGGATCGTTGGGAGTTGCTGTATTCGTACGCCGTCGCACTTCACAGCTACGCCGGGTTTGCCGCGGCGACGGAGTATGGTGAGAAGAGCGTCATCGCGACCGATCTTATCGACTTGATCGGTCCCGCCATGGAACTGGCGGCAAAGGATGCGCTCGAAGATCTGGGAATCATGGACGAAGGGTCGGATGACTAATCATGAATAAAGCCGATTTGACGCGCTGGTCCTGGGTCGAGATCGACCGCGGGGCGCTACGTCGCAACACGAGGGCCTATAAGAACTTGCTGAATCCACGTCAGCGCCTGTGCTGCGTGGTCAAGGCCGATGCTTATGGTCATGGAGCTGTTGAGTGCGCCAAGATCATGTATTCGGCCGGTGCCGACATGTTTGCCGTGGCGACGGTTAACGAGGGCGTTGAGCTCCGACAGGGCGGGATTACGAAACCCATCCTCATCCTAAGCGAGCCGCCCATCGAGGCCATTCCGACGTTGCTCGAGTTTGATATCATGCCCTCGGTCTATACGTCTGACTTTGCTCTTGCGTATGGCGAATGTGCCGTCGCGGCGGGCAAAGTGGGCAAGTATCATCTCGCCATCGAGACGGGCATGAATCGTATCGGCGTTCACTACACGCAGGTGCTCGACTTTGTCCGCGGTATAAATTTCCATCGCGGTATTCAGTGCGACGGCGTATTTACGCACTTCGCCACGGCCGATGAACCTTCGGGCTGGGACTACAAGCTGCAGTGTCAGCGCTTTACCGAGGCCGTTCAGGCCATTAAGGATGCGGGTTTTGAGTGCGGTATCGTGCATTGTGCCAACACGCCGTCTTCGATGCTCGACCCCTCGATGCATTTTGATATGATTCGCGCCGGCGTTGGCTTGTATGGCATGCAGCCGTGCGAGCTGAGTGGCCGCGTGATGCAGCTTGATCCCGTTATGAGCGTCCATGCGCGCGTGACGCGCGTGGCACACCCTGCGATGGGTGAGGGCGTGGGCTACGGTTTTACCTACCGCGTACCGCGTACGCGCGTTCAGATCTGCACGCTGCCGATCGGTTATGCCGACGGCCTATCGCGTACACTTTCCAATCGTATGGATGTGCTGTATCGCGGCGAGCGCGTGCATCAGGTTGGCAATATCTGCATGGACCAGTTTATGGTCGCCATTCAGTCCAACCCGGCGCACGAGATTCCCGAGGCCGAGTATGGTGACGAGATGATCATTGTCGGCCGCGATGGCGATGCCGAGATCACTATGGACGAGATGGCCCGACTGCGCGGAACGATTAACTACGAGGTCGCCTGCGGCTTTGGCATGCGTCTCGACAAGGTCTACGTGTAGGAGCCGCTATGGGCGTCATGCACATCCCCGGCCATACCCATCAGGCACCACGTGAGGTCGCACTCGAGGAAATTGAGGCCGTTCTGGGCGATTGTCACCTCTGCCAGCTCTACCAGTCGCGTCACAATATCGTGTTTGGCGTGGGAAACCCCCGCGCTCGCGTGATGTTTATTGGTGAGGCGCCGGGCCGCAATGAGGATTTGCAGGGCGAGCCCTTTGTGGGGGCGGCAGGCGAGGACCTCAACGGCATTTTGTCGCTGGCGGGCCTCAAACGCGAAGACGTCTACATTGCCAACGTGCTTAAGTGCCGCCCGCCGGGAAACCGCAATCCGCGTCCCGAGGAAGTGCTGGCTTGCTCGCCGTTTTTGCGTGAGCAGATTCGAAGCATCTGGCCCGATATTATCGTGACGCTCGGCAACCCCGCGACGCACTTTGTGCTTAAGACCGAGATTGGCATTACTAAGCTGCGCGGCAGGTTCCACCAGATGGGGCATTTTGTAGTAATGCCCACGTTCCATCCGGCAGCAGCGCTGCGCAATCCGGCGTGGCAGGAGCTGCTGGAGGAAGACTTTAAGATGCTGGGCGACTATCTGGAGCGACATCCCGCACCAGAGGACGCCTCGGAATAATAAGGAGCATATATGTCCCTGGAGCGCCTGGGGGTAGGTACTTACAAAACGACTTGCGCTGCCGATACGGAGTACTTTGGCGAGCTAATTGCACCGTGCCTTGAGGACGGCGATGTGCTCATCCTGACCGGTGGCCTGGGAGTGGGCAAAACTCACTTTACCAAGGGCGTCTCGCGCGGGCTGGGCGATGGGCATATGGTTACGAGCCCTACGTTTGCGCTCATGGCCGTTCACGATCAAGGTCGTATTCCGCTGTTTCACTTTGATCTATACCGCCTGGAGCATGCCTACGAGCTCGAGGATACGGGCATTTTCGATGTGCTGGGCTATGAGGGTGCTTGCCTGCTGGAATGGGGCGAACAATTCCAGGACGAGCTGACGGATGAGTATCTTTCGGTGACGCTCAAGCGTGATGAGGGCGACAGCGATGTGCGAACGATAACGCTCGAGGCGCACGGTGACCGCGCAATGGAGCTTTCCCATTTGATTGATAAGGCTGTACAAGATGAGCTTGCATAACGACAACGCGCTGGTGGTGGCGCTCGATACCTCGACCGACATGCTTGCCTGCGCGGCAAGTTGGATTGATAGACAGACGGGCGAGACGAAGCTCGTGAGTGGCGACCACATGTGTCGCCGTCACGCCAACGTTGAGCTCGTGAATACCGTTGATGGTGTGCTGGCTCAAGCCGGTCTGGATCGCAGCGATGTTGGTTGCTACGTGGTCGGCCGCGGCCCGGGGTCGTTTACGGGTGTGCGCATCGGCATCTCCACTGCCAAGGGCCTCGCACGTGGTGCCAATGTTCCGCTGCTGGGCGTGTCAACGCTTGACGCTTGCGCTTGGACGGCGTGGAAGGCTGGCGTGCGCGGCAAGCTTGGTATCTTGGCCGATGCTATGCGCGGTGAGGTATATCCGGCGCTGTATATGCTGGTCGATGAGGGCCCCGAGCGTCAATTTGAGCGCGAACACGTGGTCAAGGCCGCCGTGGCGCTCGATGAGTGGCGCCAAGCAGCGGACTGGGACCAGGTTCAGCTGACCGGCGACGGTCTCGTGCGCTATGGCAAGCTGCTGGGTGAGGACGAGATCGCCCGCTGCGTGGAGCGCGACCTGTGGTGGCCTTCGGGCGAGGGCTTGCTGCTCGCGCACGCTGCGGGTGACGGCGATCCGGCTCGCGTCCTGCCGATTTACACGCGCCTTTCGGATGCCGAGGAAAACGAGCGCAAGCGTCTTGGTCTTGCCGAGAGTGCGCAGAGCGAAATTACGGGCGTTGCCGATGAGCTCGCCGGTCGTCATCTGCAGTTCCGTCCCATGGGCGCGGCGGATGCCGAGGGCGCGAGCGCGTTAGAGGCTGCCTGCTTTGAAGGTGCCGGACACAAGGCGTGGACGCCGGGCATGTTCCTGTCCGAACTGGGCGAGGACGTCGCTGCGCCGCGTAGTTGGTGGGTGGCACACGATGACGGCAAGTTGCTGGGCCTTGCCGGTGGTATGGTCGTGGACGGTGATGTGCAGATTCTGGATGTCGCCGTCGGCCCGGCACATCGCCGTGAGGGCATTGCCCGCAAGCTGCTGTCGCACGTGAGCTATGATGCCCAGATGCTCGGCTGCACCACGGCTTCGCTCGAGGTCGAGGACGGCAACGAGGGAGCGATCGCGCTTTATAACGCTCTGGGCTTTACCGAGGCTGGCCGTCGCCGCGGCTACTATGGTGCCGGCAAGGATGCCATCGTCATGACGGCTCCGCTGCCCCTCGTGCTTCCGGTCGACAATGCTTCGCCCGAGCCGACGGCGGCAGAGCAGCGCGTATGGCCGCTGCCTGCGCCCGGGCGCTCCGAGGGGGAGCGTGCCGAAATTGAGCGCCGCCGCCTAGTGCTCGCTATCGAGAGCTCCTGCGACGAGACGGCCGTGGCGATTATCGATGCGGATGGCAATATGCTGGCCAACCAGGTGTCGACGCAGATTGATTTTCACGCCCGCTTTGGCGGCGTGGTGCCCGAGATCGCCTCGCGCAAACACGTCGAGGTGATTGTGAGTGTCGTGGATGCGGCGCTTGAGGATGCCGCAGCATCGCTTGGTCTTGAGGATGGAGCCATTGCCCCCAGCGAGCTTGCCGCCGTGGGCGTGACACAGGGTCCGGGCCTGGTGGGCGCGCTCGTGGTTGGCGTCGCCTTCGCCAAGGGCTTTGCCTACGCTGCCGGCAAGCCGCTCGTGTGCGTCAACCATCTGGAGGGGCACCTGTTTGCCAACCTGCTGGCGCAACCCGACCTCAAACCGCCGTTTATCTTCACGCTTGTCTCGGGTGGGCACACCATGCTCGTGCACGTGAAGGCGTGGGGCGACTACGAGGTGCTCGGTGAGACGCTCGACGACGCCGTGGGCGAGGCCTTCGACAAGGTGGCCAAGGCGCTGGGCCTGGGCTATCCCGGTGGCCCCATCATCTCTAAGCTGGCCGAGACGGGCAACCCCAAGGCGATCGATTTCCCCCGTGCGCTTAACAGCAGGGGAGACTATCGCTTCTCGCTTTCGGGCCTTAAAACCGCTGTGACGCTCTACATTGAACAGGAGACCAAGGCCGGGCGCACGATTCACCTGCCCGATCTGGCAGCTTCGTTTGAGGCAGCTGTCTTTGACGTGCAGTACAAGAAGGCCAAAAACGCATTGCACGCTACCGGATGCAAGGAATACTGCATCGGTGGCGGCGTCTCGGCCAACCCGCATCTGCGCGAGATGATGATCAAGAAGCTCGGACGCCAGGGCATCCGCGTGACGGTGCCGCCCTTGTCTGCCTGCACCGATAACGCTGCCATGATCGCGGAGGTCGCCCGCCGTAAATTCGACCGAGGTGAAATCTCGCCGTTCGACGTCGACGCCGATCCAAACATGACGCTGTAGTCGTATGGGTGCGGTCCCCGACCGGAGGGGCCGGATATAAGGTTTCCTGCTCTACAGTCCTGCGCAAGAAGAAGGCCACATTAAGTGGCCTTCTTTGCGTGCGGAACTCGCGATAAACCTTATATCCGGCCCCTCCGGTCGGGGACCTTTCTGTATCGATGCGGCTTCTGAGCCGGATC
>RQCP01000037.1 GCA_008668235.1 Collinsella aerofaciens
CGTGCTGCTGGCGATCCCGCCGAAGTACAGCGTCGCGAGCGTCATGGGCTACCTGAAGGGGAAGAGCTCGCTGATGATATTCGACAGGCACGCCAACCTCAAGTACAAGTTCGGCAACAGGAAGTTCTGGGCGGAGGGCTACTACGTGTCCACCGTCGGCCTGAACGAGGCGACGATCGCCAAGTACATCAGGGAGCAGGAGTCCCACGACATCGCGCTGGACAAGCTGAGCGTGAAGGAGTACGAGGACCCCTTCAAGAGGAGGTGATCCCGCCGGTTCGACCGGCGCGCCACGGGTCAAGATGCACTAGGCCTGGACGAAGCCCGGGCCCGCGCCTTTAGACGCGAGCCCGGGGCCCGTGGGTTATACCCTAAGAGCAAACCACCCTTTTTAAGGGTGGTTCTGATTGCCGTGCACTCATGTGGTTTTCCCTTTGACCGCGGGGCATCTTGCTCTGCTGGACGGGAGCGGGTAATATATATCGAGCGCCTAGCGCGTTCGATGGGTTCGGATGACGATATGTTCCGAATCTGGTCAGGTCCGGAAGGAAGCAGCCATAAGGAGCCTCTGTCGGGCATCCGAATCCATCGAGCGCACGGGCTTTCTTTTTGCGCGGTTTTACCAAACCGCGCAATGCTCGACGCTGCGCGTCACCCAGAGCGACAATTTGTCATTCAAAAGGCAAGGCATGACCAGAAGGTCTATGCCTTGCCTTTTTCATGCCAACTTGTTCGCTCTGGGTGACGCTCGCTGACCGCGCCTAAACATAGGCGGTTTTGCCGCCATCCAAGATTCTTCTGTAACGAGTTGCTTACGCATTTCCAGGGCTCTCCGTACTATCATGAATCAGATTGAATAGAGATGATGATAGGGAGCGCCTTCTATGATTGAGCTGCTCAGGCGTTTTGGTGGTAAGTTTCGCCGGTATATGGTGATTGGTCCTGCGTGCAAGCTGATCGAAGTGATCTTTGACCTGCTTACGCCGCTGGTGATTGCCCAGATGATCGATAAGGGCATTGGCTCGCACGACGTGAACGCCGTTATCCACTACGGCATGGTACTTGGCGCCATGGCTGTGATCGGCATCTCGTTTACGCTCGTCTGCCAAAAGATGGCGGCGCTGACCTCGCAGGGCATGGGCACCGATATCCGTGGTGCGCTTTACGAGCACATCAATAAGCTGAGCTATGCCGAACTCGACCGCTTTGGCACGCCGTCGCTCATCACTCGTATCACCAACGATGTCAACCAGGTGCAGCTTGCCGTGGCGCTGGGCGTACGCATGCTCATCCGCTGGCCCTTCTTGGCGGTGGGCTCCATGTGCGCGGCCCTTGCCATCGACCTTAAGCTCGGCGTGATCTTCTTGATCTGCACGCCCGCCATTGGCCTGGTGTTTTGGTTTGTCATGGCGCGCTGCATTCCGTATTACAAGCAGTTGCAGGCAAAGCTCGACCGCATCGCGCTCATTTGCCGTGAGGGTCTTTCGGGCGCCCGCGTGGTCCGTGCGTTTGTGCGCGAAGACCACGAGCGCGAACGCTTTGCCCAAGCCGCCGACGACCAGGCCCATACCGCCATCGCGGTGGGCAAGCTCTCGTCGATCCTTAACCCCGTAACGTTTTTGATGATGAACCTGGGCGTGTGCGCCATCCTGTGGGTTGGTGGCATCCAGGTCAACGTGGGTGAGCTTACGCAGGGCCAGGTTATGGCGTTTGTGAACTACATGACGCAGACCCTCACCTCCATCGTCTACGTCGCCAATCTGGTCGTGGTCTTTACCAAGGCGAGCGCCAGCGCGTCGCGTATCAACGAGGTGCTCAATTGCGTGCCGAGCATCACCGACGAGGACAACGAGCCGGTCGCACTGCCCGAGCCGAGCCATGTCGCTCCAGTTCCTGCGCTGAGCTTGAGCCATGCGAGCTTCTCGTTTGGCGCCGGCGCGGCCAATGCTGTCAACGATGTGACACTGGAACTCCCGCTGGGCAAGACGCTCGGCATTATCGGCGGCACGGGCAGCGGCAAGTCCACGCTCGTCTCGCTTATTCCGCGCCTGTACGATGCGAGCACCGGCAGCGTGAGCGTAATGGGTGCCGACGTGCGCGCCTGGCCGCTCGATCAGCTGCGCCATGTGGTCGCGACTGTTCCGCAGCGCGCGTCGCTCGTGAGCGGCACGATCCGCAGCAACCTAACCTGGCGCGACGAGTCGGCAACCGATGAGGAACTGTGGGCGGCGCTCGATATAGCACAGGCCAGCGAGTTCGTGCGCAAAAAACCTCAGGGTCTGGACGCGCCGGTCGAGGCGGGCGGCAAGAACTTTAGCGGTGGCCAGCGCCAGCGCCTGACCATCGCACGTTCCCTGGTGGGCTCGCCGCAGATTCTGATCATGGATGACTCCGCCTCGGCGCTCGACTTTAAGACCGATGCGGCGCTTCGCCATGCCATCCGCGAGCGCAGCGTGCGCGGTGCCGCCGAGGGCGGGCTGCCGCTCACGACGGTGATCGTGAGCCAGCGCGTTTCGACCGTGCGCGACGCCGACATGATCTGCGTGCTCGATCACGGCTCGGTCGCGGGCCTGGGCACGCACGATGAGCTGTACGCGACCTGCCAGCTCTACCGCGAGATCTGCCAGTCGCAGCTTCGCCGCGAGGAGCTCGAGGGCCAGCAGGGGAACGCGACGCCCGTGTCCGCCCCGATCGCCTCCGCATCCGTCTGCGCAACGGAGGGTTGCTAGATGAACCCGTATACTTCTTCCGGTTCGGTCGCCACGATGACGGCCAACGTGTCCGGCAACGATAGCCTCAACGACCTGGGCGACGGCCCACGCCAGCCCGGCGACCCCGAACGTTATCCTGTGGGTGCGGTGACTCGCCGTCTGATGGGCTACGTCCGTCCGCACCGCATTTCGTTTGTAGCGTCGTTTGTGAGTGCCGCCGCCTCGGTGATTTTGCAGCTCTACACACCTATTCTCATCGGCGAGGGCATCGACCTGATCGTCGCCGCCGGGCAGGTGGACTTCGACGCGCTGCTGCCGCTTGTCACCAAGCTCGCGATTGTCGTCGTAGGTGCCGCGGCCTTCCAGTGGCTGCAGGGCTACTGCGTCAACCGCCTGTCCTACGAGACGGTGCGCGACATGCGCGTGGAGGCGAGCGACAAGCTCAGCCGCATGCCGCTCAGCTTTATCGACAGCCATGCTCACGGCGACCTCATGAGCCGCGTGGTCAACGACGTCGACCAGGTGGGCGACGGTCTGCTGCAGGGCTTCACGCAGCTCTTCACCGGTGTTATTACCATCGTGGGCACGCTCGCGTTTATGCTTTCCATCAACCTGACCATGACGCTTGTGGTGGTACTCGTCACGCCGCTTTCCATTTTTGCCGCCGGCGCCATCGCCAAGCTTTCCAACAAGAGCTTTACGGCCCAGCAGCGTATTCAGGGTCAGCTCGGTGGTCATATCGAGGAGTATGTGGGCGAGCAAAAGCTGGTTGATGCGTTTGCCTACGGCCCGAACGCCCAAGCGCGCTTTGACGCGCTCAACGCCGAGCTCTATACGGCAGGTGAGCGTGCACAGTTTATGGGTTCGCTCTCTAACCCCGGTACGCGCTTTATCAACAACATCATCTATGCCGTGGTCGCCGTGATCGGCTGCGTGGGCGTGATCACGGGCGTGCCGGCAGCGCTTACGGTGGGCGGCGTGCAGATCTTCCTGTCCTACGCCAACCAGTACACCAAGCCGTTCAACGAGGTCACCAACGTCATTACGCAGATCCAGACCGCGTATGCCTCGGCGCGTCGCATGTTTGCGCTGCTCGATGCGCGCGAGCAGGAGCCCGATGCGGCGGATGCCGTGGAACTTGCCGCCCCGCAGGGTGAGGTGACCTTTGAGCATGTGGACTTTAGCTACGTGTCCGACCGCAAACTGCTGCAGGATATCTGCATTGAAGCCAAGCCCGGCATGCGCTTTGCCCTCGTTGGCCCCACGGGCTGCGGCAAGACGACGCTCATCAACTTGCTGCTGCGGTTTTACGATATCGATGCCGGACGCATCATGGTCGATGGCCGGTCTTCGCGTGACTACACGCGCACAAGCCTGCGTCGCGCCTTTGGCATGGTGCTGCAAGATACCTGGCTGTTCGAGGGCACCGTGGCCGAAAACATCGCCTACGGCTGTCCCGACGCCACGCGCGAGCGGGTTATCGAAGCTGCCAAGCGCGCGCATGCGCACAAGTTTATCGTGCAGCTGCCGAAAGGCTATGACACGGTGATTGGCGAGGACGGCGGCACGTTTAGCCAGGGCCAAAAGCAGCTGCTGTGCATCGCGCGCGTCATGCTCACCGACCCGGCGATCTTGCTGCTGGACGAGGCGACCTCGAGCATCGATACGCGCACCGAGTTACAGGTGCAGGCGGCATTCGACGAGCTCATGGCCGGTCGTACAAGCTTTGTGGTGGCGCACCGCCTGTCGACGATTCGAAACGCCGACTGCATTCTGGTCATGCGCGACGGCCAGATTATCGAGCGCGGCACGCACGACGAGCTGCTGGCGGCAGACGGCTTCTATGCCGATCTTTACCGCAGCCAGTTTGCCCAGTAGGGGCCACCGATTGGCGGCTGATGGTTTACATCTGCGTCGTTAGTACTAAGATATTCATCTAATAAACTGCATTAATGGCTCGAGTTTCGGGGGAAACGAGGCAACGTGACTATGACATGCTCTTTGGTGGTTAACAGCAAGAGCGGTAATACCAGGATGGTTTCGGGCGCGATTAAGCGCGCTCTGCAGACTGCGGGCGTTGAGTTTATTCACGCCGCCGCACTGAGCGATGATGCGGATGCAGATCAGGTTGCGCTCGAGGCGCAGGGAGCCTGCGCGGCCGACACGGTGCTTGTCGGTTTTTGGTGCGACAAGGGCGCGTGCACGCCTTCGGTTGCTGCGCTGCTTTCCGCCCTGCATGGCAAGCGCGTCTTTTTGTTTGGCACTTGCGGTTTTGGCGCCAGCGAGGAGTACTTCAGGCAGATTATCGACCGCGTGACCTCAAATCTGGCCAATGATGCCGAGCTTGCGGGCTGGGCGATGTGCCAGGGCAAGATGGGTCCCGCGGTCAAGCAGCGCTACGAGGCAATGCTCGAGCAAGATCCCGACAACGCCCGCGCTAAGTTGCTGCTCGATAACTGGGTCGCCGCAAAGGATCACCCCACCAAGGAAGATCTGGACAACATGGCTGCAGCCGCCAAAAAGGCCGTGCTGGGGGAGTAGCTCCCATCGCTGACGGCGGTCGGTCCATCTTTCTAAATGAAACGTCCTCCCGGGCGTCGGGGCACGAAGTTCCCTGCTCTACAGTCCTGCGCAAGACGAAGGTCACATTAAGTGGCCTTCTTTGCGTGCGGAACTCGCGATGAACTTCGTGCCCCGCCGTCCGGGAGGACGCCTCTTTATTGATGGGAGGCCTGATAGGTCGATGGTTCCGTGCCCGGATGCGTCCAAAGTGGGACGGGCTTTCCGGATGGGCAGGCTTTCGAAAAATGCGTCCCGGAATTTGCCTTTGGAATGGGACGTAGTTTCCCGTTGAGGTGCTTTGCGGAAAGTGCATCCCACTCTGGGCGGTCGAAGTGGGACACACTTTCCCAAAGGCGGGACTGCGGACAAAAAGTTGGACCATCAGGTCCGGTTTGGAGTCTGCATGACATACAGTAGAGCCGTAGTAGAGAGGGCCGGGGAGCTACGCCGCTCCGGGCTCTCGTGCAGGGAGATAGCCCGGGAGCTCGACGGGCCGAGCAAGAGCGCCGTCGCGCGCTGGACGAGGTCCGGGGCCGCGGGCGGAACCGTCGGGAGGGCGGTCGCGAAGATGGATCTGCCGAAGGTCGTCGGGGACGGTCCGGTGTACCCCGACATCGACCCGGACGACAAGGACGCCCTGATAGAGCGCCTCGTCCTGGAGAACGCCGTCCTCAGAGCGGTGAACGACGTTTTAAAAGCCGCGAGCCTCGACGGGATGTCGAACAGGGAGAAGACCCTGGTGATAGACCGCCTGAGGCCTGCGGGGAAGTGGTCCTTGAGAGAACTCACGAGTTCCTTGGGGATATCAAAGAGCTCCTATGAGTACCAGCACACGGCTATCGCGAGGCCCGACCGGCTCGCGGCCCTGCGCGCGCTCGTGCGCAGGGTCTTCACCGAGGACGGCGAGGGGGCGCGGGGGTACCGCTTCGTGACGGCGCGCCTGCGCGAGCTCGACGAGCCCGTGCGCGCCTCGGAGAAGGTCGTCCTCCGCATCATGCGCGAGGAGGGCCTGGTCCCCAGGTGGATGAGGAGGAAGAGGAGGCCCTACAGCTCCTATGCGGGCGAGCCGACGCCGGCCCCGCCGAACCTCGTGCGCCGCGACTTCCGCTCGGCCCTGCCGAACTTCCTGTGGCTCACCGACATCACCGAGTTCAGGCTGCCCTCCGGCAGGAAGGTCTACCTGTCGGCCATCAGGGACTGCTTCGACTCCTCGGTCGTGGCGTGGAGGGCCGGCGAGAGGCCGGACGCCGCGCTCGCCAACTCGACGCTCGAGGACGCCTGCGCGCTGCTCGCGCCCGGCGAGCGCCCCGTCATCCACTCCGACCGCGGCGGGCACTACCGCTGGCCCGGCTGGATCTCGATCTGCGAGGGGCACGGCCTCGCCAGGAGCATGTCCGCCAAGGGCTGCAGCCCGGACAACGCGGCGATGGAGGGCTTCTTCGGCCTGCTCAAGAGGGAGTTCTGGCACGGCAGGGACTGGTCGGGCTGGACCCCCGCCCGCTTCATCGAGGAGCTCGGGGGCTGGATCGGCCGATACAATACGGAGAGGCGCAGCGATGCGCTCGGCGGCCGCACGCCGGCCGAGTTCCGCGCCGCGCTGGGAAGGGCCGCGTAACGGTCCAAGAAATCGTCCGCAGTCCCTTTCCCAATGAGAGCCAACCGGAAACCACGTCCCAGAATCAGCCCCCAAAGTGGGACGCACTTTCCCAACGAGCCTCAACCGGAAAATACATCCCGGAATCCAGCTGAATAGTGGGACACACTTTCCCAATCGGGTCCCAAGCGGAAACTGCATCCCATTCCAGACAAGAATTCCGGGACACACTTTCCGCAAACAAAGAAGGCCACATAACGTGGCCTTCAACTTATATATGTTCGGCGATACACCCAAGACAAGCCACGCCCCAACATCAGGGCGTCTGTCCAGGCGGAGGCATATAAGGTTCATCGCGAGTTCCGCACGCAAAGAAGGCCACTTAATGTGGCCTTCGTCTTGCGCAGGACTGTCCGAGCAGGGAACCTTATATGCCTCCGCCTGGACAGACGTTTCAGTTGTGGCTCAGCAGCTAGCAGCTACTTAATCTTGGTCGTACCCGGCGCCAGGTTGGGGTCGGTCTCGTTGGCCTCGGTCTGGAAGTGCTCGGTGTACACGTTCTTGCCGTCGCGGAACATCTCGTAGTACTGCATCTTGGCGTAATCCTCGCGCGCCTTGGTTGCGGCAGCGGCAGCGGCGTCGTCACCGGTGACGTTGGAGGAGAGCGCCCAGCGCAGGCTGGCGTCCTCGTAGCCCACGGAGTTGATAGCGGGCAGCGACTTGCGCAGCGTCATGTGCGCCTTCTGATAGTCGGTCAGCGGTGCGCCGATCAGCTGCATCAGCTGCGTGGACAGGTAGTTGGTGGACAGGTCGTCGACCTCGCTTGTCTGGTCGCAGCCGGCAACGTCGTAGTTGGCCCAGATGATGTAGTCGGTCTGCCACAGACGTTCCTGGTGCGTGGCATCGTCCTCGCCGGTAAACCACTTGTCATTGAACTTGGACGGGAAGAACGGCTGGTGGTCGCCCCAGAACACCACGACCACCTTACGGTCGAGCTTGCTCAAGGCGTTGAGGAAGTAGCGCAGCGCCTGGTCGGACTGCTCGATGCACGAGACATACTCGTCGACATCGGAGAGCGTGCCGTCCTCGACGGTCTTGGCGTCCAGGTCGGTCGTGTCGATATTCAGGTGCATCTGCTTGTCGACCGGCAGCAGGCCCGTGTCGTAGCCCGAGTGGTTCTGCATGGTCACGTCGAAGATAAACTGCGGATCGGCGTTCTGGTCGAGCAGCTCAAGAATCTTGTCGTAGGTCGCCTGGTCGGTCACCATACCGCGCAGGGTGTCGGCTCCCTGGAAGTCGTTGATAGACAGGAACTGGTCAAAGCCAAAGTCCTTGTACACGTTCTCGCGGTTCCAGTTGGTTGCGTGGTTGGGGTGCATGGCCGTGGTGGAATATCCGAGCGACTTGAACTGCTCTGCCAGGTTCCCGGTCGTCTCCATGTTGTAGATGGTGTACGGATACACGCCCGAGCCCAGGTTGGCCATGGAGTTGCCGGTCATAAACTCAAACTCGGTATTGGCGGTGCCGCCGCCGTAGGCACTCACGTAGAGCTTACCGCGGCTGAGGCAGTTGGACAGGTTCTTAAAGTACTGCGGGCCCTCGTAGCCGGCGCGCATGTTCTGGTAGATCGAAAGATCCGAGAAGGTCTCGTTCATGATGGCGATGACCGTGGGCTTCTCGCTGTCGAACTGCTCCTTTGCGGCGGTGCGCTCGTCACTCTTGGCGGCGTCGGACTTGTCGTAGGCCTTGGCGTACTTTTTGAGCGTGGCCTTGGCATCGTCGACGGAGTAGTCGGCGGGTTTGGGCGGCTTAATGGACTGCGCTGCGCTAATGAAAGCGGGCAGGTAGCCCTCGCGCCAGTAGCTCTCGAGCGGGCGCCAGGTGTAGACGGTGATGCCGAGGGTGTTGTAGTAGTCGATGAGCGTGACGTGTGCGGTCACGCCGCCCAGGCACAGCACCGCTACGAGCAGGTTGGTGAGCAGCATGCGCTTGGCGTTGGCGGCGCCCTTCTGACGGTGCGGTGCCACCAGGCCGGCGTACTCGCACAGCAGCATGGCGATGGCGGTAAAGCCCATGGACAGCACGCAGAACAGCGAGATCGAGAAGGTGTAGCCGGTGCCGGCGACCGCAGCGGCGGTGGAGATGGCCGAAAGGTCGCCCGGCTGGATGGGCATGGATTTAAACGTGATGACGAAGAACTCGGCAATGCCCAGGACAAAGAGGGCAAAGGCCAGGACCGCGGGAGCTGCGCCGTGGCGCTGGAACAGGAAGAACAGGCCGACCATGAGCGTGGTGATGATGGTCCACTCGAGCAGGATGCACAGGGGGTAGACCCAGGTAAAGTCGTGGTTGGACGAGACCTCCATGCCCAGCAGCGCAAAGACGCCGGCGAGCAGCAGGCACAAGACGGCGGCGACGAGCGGTTTGCCCACAAAGGCGCCGCGCAGGCGGGCGAGCTTGCCGGTGGGGGCGGGGGCGTCGGGCCCGGCGAACGCAAAGACGCGCGGGGCGATGCGGTCGCGGGCGATACTGGCCCAGGCGCAGCCGGTGAGGATGGCATTGGTCAGGATGAGCATCACAAAGGCGAGCGGCTCGTTTTGCGCGACGAGGCCAATAGCGCCCCAGACGGTCAAAAAGAGCTGGAACAGGCCGAAGGCGACGCTCCAGGCGAAGGCGCCCTTGGTGACGGTGTCCGACTGTGCGCGGATGGCCTTGGCCTCGCGCAAGACAAGGTAGACGGTCGCCGCAAGACCGACGAGCGAGATGGCGGCAGCGAACATGCTGAGACTCCTCACAAACTAAAACCTACGAAAGCGGGGGTTTACCCGATTGTTACCTAAATATGCGCTGCATTTGCGGGCTGCGCACAACAACCAGCCATATTAACGCGCATGTGTGGCGGTGCGGCGCAATGTAGTGGCGACCTGCGCGATAATGGACGGGAATTACATGGAAACGTAAAGGCTTCTTAAAGAAATGGCGAGGGTAGGGCGATGAGCGAGCAGGTTTGCAAGGCGGACATGGGCGGCGACGGAGCTGCGGTCGTGGATACATGCGGCTATCCGGTCGAGACTACGGGCAATGCGGTGCTGGACATCTTGGAGCATCGCTCGTCTACGCGCGCCTTCGCGCGTGACGACAACGACCGTCCCGTAGCGGTGACCGACGAGCAGCGGGCGGCGATTCTGCATGCGGCGAGTCGCGCGCCGTCGGCGGGCGCCATGATGATGTATTCCATCGTAAGCATTCGCGAGCAGGCCACGCTCGATCGCCTGGCCGATCTGTGCGACCATCAGCCCATGATCGCCAAGGCGCCCTGGGCACTTATATTTGTGGTCGATTATGCCAAGTGGATCGATTTGTTTGAGCGCGTGGGCTGCTTTGAGCCCGAGTTCGTCGAGCGCACGGGCAAGGCGCCCCGTCGTGCGCCGGGTTTGGGCGACTTTGCCATCGCGGCGCAGGATGCCGTGATCGCCGCGCAAAACGCCGTGGTTGCCGCCGAGGCCCTGGGGCTGGGGAGCTGCTACATTGGCGACATCGTGGAGAATGCCGAGGAAGTTGCCGAGTTGCTCGATCTGCCGCCCTATACCATGCCGCTGTCGATGCTCATCGTCGGCACGCCCCGCAAGGAGCGCCCGGCAATCGCGCACCCCGTGGTGAACCTGGTGCACGAGGGGCGCTACTGCCGCGCCGATGCTGCGACTATGGACGCGCAGGTGGCCGAGATGGACGCGATGTTCCGTCCGCATGCCCGCGAGGTGGGGGAGCGCGTCGTGGATATCTACACCCGCAAGCACACGAGTCCCTTTATGGCCGAGATGAGCCGTTCCATGGAGTGGTGGTTCAAAAACTGGCTCGGCAAGTAGTCAATGTGACAAAGGGACAGCTCCTTTGTCACATTCCATATCGCCGCGGTAGCCTAAAGACTGTATAAAACTTTATCTAGCTGGGAAAACAGTGCATTCAAACATGGGCCGATTGCCTATAATCCCTTCGAACATTAAAGTTGGGAGGAAACCGGCTTATGGAACAAAAGGCCAAGGAGGCAGCCTCGCACGCTGCGATTCCTGTGAGCATCTCGGCGATGCTCGTCACGCTGGGCGTGGTGTACGGCGATATCGGCACCAGCCCTATGTATGTAACTAAGGCGCTCGTTGCCGGCAACGGCGGCATCGGAAGCGTCACGGAGGAGTTCGTGCTTGGCGCGCTCTCCCTTGTCGTGTGGACGGTCACGCTGCTGACCACCATCAAGTATGTGCTCATCTCGCTGCGCGCCGATAACCATGGTGAGGGCGGCATCTTTGCCCTGTACAGCCTGGTCAAGCGCTGCGGCAAGTGGCTTATCATCCCCGCCATGCTGGGTGGCGCCGCGCTGCTCGCCGACGGCATCCTGACGCCGGCCGTTACCGTTACCACGGCCATCGAGGGCCTGCGCACCATCCCGGCGGTCCATGCCGTGCTGGGCGATGACCAGGGCCGCGTCGTCGCCATTACGCTCGCCATCATCATCGCGCTCTTCTTGGTACAGCGCATCGGTACGGCCAAGATTGGTCACGCCTTTGGCCCCATCATGACGCTGTGGTTTCTGTTCCTAGGCGGCACGGGTCTGTTCTTTGTCTTCCAGCACCCCGCCGTGCTGCTGTGCCTCAACCCGGTGCGCGGCATCGCCTTTTTGCTAAGCCCCAACAACCACGCGGGCATCATGATTCTGGGCAGCTGCTTCCTCGCCACCACCGGTGCCGAGGCGCTCTACTCCGACATGGGCCACGTCGGCCGCGGCAACATCTACGCCACCTGGCCGTTCGTTAAGTGCTGCCTGCTGCTTTCCTATATGGGCCAGGGTGCTTGGCTTATGAACAACGCTGCCAACCCCGAGCTCATGGGCATTGCCGACCTCAACCCGTTCTACCAGATGCTCGCCCCGGGCCTGCGCCCGTTTGCCGTCGGCCTTTCCACCATCGCGGCCATCATCGCCTCGCAGGCGCTCATCACCGGCGCATTCTCGCTGGTGTCCGAGGCCAGCCGCCTGGACCTTATGCCGCACATGCAGGTCTTCTACCCTGCCGAGACCAAGGGCCAGCTCTACATCCCCATGGTCAACAACGTCATGCTTGTCGGCTGCGTCATCGTGGTGCTGCTGTTCCAGAACTCGGCGCATATGGAAGCCGCCTACGGCCTTGCCATTACGCTGACTATGATGTGCACCACGCTGCTGCTCTTCTTCTACCTGCACGAGGAGCGCAAGCTCAAGGTTGCTCCGTGGATCTTCGCGGCCTTCTTCCTTTTGCTCGAAGGCTTCTTCTTCGTGAGCTCGCTCACCAAGTTCTTCCACGGCGGCTACTTCACCATCCTCATGGCTGCACTCATCATGGGCATTATGGTGTGCTGGTACAACGGCACGGCGGTCGAGCAGCGCCAGTTTACGCTGCTGCCGCTGCGCAGCTACCTGCCGCAGCTCAAGCGCCTGCGCGACGACGACCGTTACGAGCGCATGAGCGACAACGTCGTGTACCTGACCAAGGACACCCATACCGACTACATCGACCGCGATATCGTCTACTCGATCTTGGACAAGCATCCCAAGCGTGCCCACGCCTGGTGGTTCGTGAACGTCGAGACCATGGACGAACCGCACACCTTTGCCTATTCGGTCGAGACGTTCGGCACCGACTACGTGTTCCGCGTGCATCTGTACCTGGGCTACAAGATCAACCAGCGCGTCAATGCCTACCTGCGTCAGGTTGTTCAGGACCTGGCTGCCACCGGCGAGCTGCCGCCGCAGACGCATGACTACTCGGTCTACAAGGATCCGGGTAACATCGGCACGTTCAAGTTCGTCCTGATCCGTAAGCTTCTGGCGCCTGAAAGCGATGTGGAGCCCAGCGAGCGTACGGCCATCACGCTCAAGTACATCATCCGCCGCGCCGCCGGCACGCCCGCGCGTTGGTACGGCCTGGAGAACTCCAACGTGAGCTTTGAGTACGTGCCGCTGTTCACCAAGTTCAAGGCCGTGAATAAGATGCAGCGCCTGGCTCCCAACGAGCGGCCGTAGTCGACGCTCGAGGTTTGTCTGCGAACGGGCGGGTTTGTATTGACGGGGATTGAGTCCTGGGAGGAAACCATGGATGCAAAGGTGCTTGACGGTTGCGATCTTGCGACCGAGCTGGTGCGTGAGGTACGCGCCGATGCTGCCGAAGATCGGTTCTTTACGAATCGGGCCAACATGGATATGGCCGATCGCGTGATTTCGATCGTGGCACTGGTATTTGGAGCGGTGTGCATGTGCGCACTGCTCGCGCACGTGCTGTTTGTCTAGCGGCTGCCGGTCGTAGAAGGCTTTACACTTAGAACCACCACAAGGGAAACCACCACAAAGGTGCCTGTCCCCTTTGTGGTGGTTTTTGTTTTTGAGAGAGGGGCGGGACGCTGATGGACGTCCGTACGGACGGCGATATTGCCGATAGCTTTTGGTGGCGGCGCACAACGCTGACGCGCCGCACTCCTCTGTATGATGCCTGCGTATCGGTGGGGCTGCTGGTCGCGGCGACGATTGTGGGCGCGCTGCTCGACCATCCGGGTCTCGCGCCGAGCATCATGATCGTCTATGTGTTCGCCGTTCAGCTGTGCGCATTCTTTACCTGGAGTCGCCTGTATTGCTTGCTGAGCTCGGCTGCCGCCGTGGCGCTCTACAACTTTTTGTTTGTCGACCCGCGCTACTCGCTGTCGCTTATCGACCGCGGCTATCCCGGCATGTTCTTCATCATGTTCGTGGTTTCGCTTGTGTCGAGCTCGATTGCGTTGGCCCTGCGCCGCGCCTTGGCACAGGCTGCCGCCAGCGACCGCCGCACGCATATGGTGCTCGAGACCAACCGCATGCTGCAGCGGTGCGCCGATCAGCATCAGATCGTTCACGCCATGGCCACGCAGCTGGCGCGTCTTTCGGGCTGTCCGGTTGTGTGGTACAGCGCCGACGCCGAGGGCGATGACCTGCTGCCGCGTGCGACGTACACGGCCGTGGGCGATGCCGCCCCGGTGCACGAGCTGGCGCCGCAGATGCCGCCGAGGCTCTCGGCGTCCGCCTACGTGGGAACGCCGCTCGACGCCACGTTTGGCGGTTCGGCGTTTTATGGCATCTACCTGACGGTTCGCACGGGCGACGGCTTCGTGCGCTCGGGCGACCCCGCCTCGGTGGTGGGCGTGCTGGCTATCGTTGCCGAGCCCGATGTGCTAACACACGAGGAACGGACACTTGCCGATGCCATCGTGAGCGAAGGCGAGCTGGCACTCGATCGCGCCCGCGCCATGGAGGCCCGTGAGGAGGCGGCGGTGCTCGCCAAAAACGAGCAGCTGCGCGCCAACCTGCTGCGCTCCATCTCGCACGACCTGCGCACGCCGCTCACCAGTATTTCGGGTAATGCCGACGTGCTGCTCGACCAGGGCTCGACCGGCACCGCCGTGCTCGACGCCCAGACGCGCCGCGGCCTGCTCCTGTCCATTCGCTCGGATGCGCAATGGCTCAACGCCACTGTCGAGAATCTGCTCGCTATCACCAAGCTCGAGGGTGGCGGCATGCGCCTGTCGACCACGCTCGAGCTCATGGACGATATCGTCGAGGAGGCACTGCGCCACGTGAACCCTGCCGTGCGCGAGCACGACCTTAAGGTGGTGCCGTGCGACGAGCCGGCGCTCGTCAACGTCGACGCGCGCCTGATGGTGCAGCTGGTGGTCAATCTGGTGAACAACGCCATCACCTATACGCCCGCAGGCTCGCATATCGTGATTTCGATTGGCGTCGACGATGGACGCGTGGCGTGCTCGGTGGCCGATGATGGCCCGGGCATTGCGCCCGAGGACCGCGAGCGGATCTTTGAGTCGTTCTACACCGCCAACCATGGTCTTGCCGATAGCCACCGCAGCGTGGGCCTAGGTCTTTCGCTCTGCCGCTCCATTGCGTTGGCGCATGGCGGTAGCATAGAGGTTGCCGCGGCGGACCCGCACGGCTCGGTCTTTACGATTGGGCTTCCCGTCGCCGATGTTTCGTTTGATAAGGAGTAGCGCTGTGCCGAACTCTGCCGTAAAACCGCTCATCTTGGTCGTTGAGGACGACCCCGCCGTTCGCAACCTTATCGTTGCCGCGCTCGAGGCGCACGGCTTGCGCCATATGGCCGTGGAGACCGCCCATGCCGCTATTGCCGCTGCCTCGTCGCAGGCGCCGAGCATCGTGCTACTCGATCTGGGCCTGCCCGATATGGACGGCGTCAAGGTGGTGGAGTCGGTGCGCGCATGGTCGGGCATGCCGATCATCGTGGTTTCGGCGCGCAGCGAGGACGCGGACAAGATCCGCGCGCTCGATGCCGGTGCCGACGACTACCTGACCAAGCCGTTTTCGGTCGATGAGCTGCTCGCGCGCATTCGTACGACACTCAGGCGCCTTTCGTATGCGCAAACGGGCGGCGTTGCCTCCGAGGGCTCGTTCGATACCGGTGAGCTGCATATCGATTTTGATGCCGGCATCGCCACGATGGATGGCGAGGAGCTGCATCTGACGCCGATCGAGTACAAACTGCTATGCCTGCTGGCGCATAACGCCGACAAGGTGCTGACGCACCAGTCTATCCTGCACGAGATTTGGGGCACGGCAACCAAGAGTGACCTGGCGAGCCTGCGCGTCTTTATGGGCACGCTGCGCAAAAAGATCGAGTCCGACCCCGCGCATCCGCGCTATATCCAAACGCACGTGGGCATCGGTTACCGATTGGTCACCCAAGGCTAGATCGCCAACCACCATCCCACTATGAGTTGCGGTGAAATAGTTCCTGTTTGGGCCTTTACCAGGCTTTTTAGGAACTATTCCACCGCAACTTTGTTATTTGCCCTTGGGCTTGCTGGCGTAGAACTTCTTCTTTTTGGGCTTGCCGGCAAGGTTGGGCTTGCCGTTGCCGGCCTGCGCGTGCGCGGGCGCCGTTGCGCGAGGCTTGCGGGCTTCGGGGCTGCGCAGCTCCTCGGTTCGCTCGGCAATCTCCTCGGCGCTAAAGCCGACCTCGGCCATGGCGTCCTCGATGGGCAGGCGGCGCACGATATAGCAGTGGTGCACCTTCTGGTTGCGCGCGAAGTCCTCGGGGATGGTCTGTGCCGTAATGTCCTCCAGCACCACGCCCGCGCGTGCGAGCTTGCGCGTCTCGGGGCGGAAGCCGCGCAGGTTGCAGCTAAAGATGGCATGTCCGCCCTGTGCGAGCAGGCGCGACACGCCGGCCAAAAGCTCAACATGGTCGCGCTGAACATCCCAGGTGCGACGGCCCATCTTGGACGAGTTCGAGAACGTGGGCGGGTCGACAAAGATCAGGTCCCAGCGGTTGCGCGTCTGGCGCTGGTCGCGAATCCAGGCGAGCACGTCGTCGCGCACAAAGTGATGCTGCGGACCCACAAAGCCGTTCTGGCGCATATTGCGCTCGGCCCAGTCCAGGTAGGTGTTGGAAAGGTCGACCGTCACAGTCTCCTCGACGCCGCCGTCTGCCGCATAGCAGGTGGCGGTGCCGGTGTAGGCAAACAGGTTGAGGAAGCGGCGCGCCTGCTTGGCGTGCTCGCGCACTAGGTTGCGGGTGACGCGGTGATCCAGGAAGATGCCCACATCCAGATAGTCGTCAAAGTTGACGGCAAAGGTGAGCCCGCCCTCTTCGATGAGCGGCAGGCGACGGCGCGCGATGTTGGCGCGCTCGCCTGATGCGCCCTTACCGGCGCCCTGCTTGCCGTACTGCGAGCCGCCGCGCGAACGCATGCGGGCCTTGGCGTGCACATGCTCGGCGGGAACATCCAAGATACGCGGCGCGATGGCCAAGATGTCGAGCATACGGGCCTGGGCCAGTGCGGGGTCGATGGTCTTGGGCGCGGCGTATTCGGCGATGACGAGCCAGCGGCCCGGCGTCTGCGGGCAGCCCTCGTACAGATCGATGGCGGCGGAGTAATCGGGCAGGTCGGCATCGTAGACGCGGTAGCAGCTCACGCTCTCGCGCTTGGCCCACTTGCGACGCAGACGGGCATTCTTGCGCAGGCGGTTGGCGAACTGCTCGGACTCGGGGATGAGCACGGGCAGCGGCTTGCCGTCGCCCAGGTCGAGCATGGCGGCAGGCTCGGGCATGGGGGTGCCGGCGGCTTCGTCTTGAGCGTCTACGGTCTGCTCCTCGACATCTGCGCTGGTCGCAGCTTCAAATGCCGCGGCGGCGTGGTCGAGCGAGGGCCAAACCTCAATAGTTGCCTCTTCATTATTGGGCATGACGGCAATGGAGCGCGCGGGCTCGGCATGGAGTGCGCGGGCCATAAGGCCATCGCGGGTGAGCGCGGCGACCGGTGCGGCGATAAGCTCGGGCGCGCGGCGCAGCTCGCCGACCAGCGTCATGGCGTCGTGCATGAGTGAAAGCGGTGTCTCGGTGGTGTCTGCGACTACGGCGGCTCCGGCGACGGCGCCAGCATGGTCCAGCACGGTGGCGGACTTGGCGGCGCAAAAGTCGACAAAACGCTTGTAGCCGGCGCACTTGACCATGCGCTCGGCAGTCTTGCGGGCGGCGGGGTCGATGTCTACGGCCACGATGCGCGCCTGGCGCTCGCGCGCTGCCGTCTCGCGCTCGCGCGCCTCGGCAAGCAGCTGCTCCCACAGGGCGGCGTCGTGTAGCTGCCAGCCCTCAAAGCCCCAGCGCTCGCGTGCGGCGCCCGGGGCGCGGTTGGTCAGAATGTTCACGGCCTCCAGCAGCAGACCGCCGCCGGCGCATGAGGCATCGATCAGCGTGGGAAGGGCTTCATTCTCGTAATCGTCAGCCGTTAACTCGCGCTCGCACAGTGCGGTCCAGCCGACCTGCGCCAGCACCAGGGCGGCGTAGTCGGGGCGCAGCACGTGCGTACCCTCGCCGGCGCGGGTCGCTGCGGGCGGCAGACGCTTGAACAGCGGATCGCCCGAAAGGTCCAGGCTGATGCTCGCGCGGCGCTGACGCAGCGAAAGCAGCAGGTGAACATCGGGATCGGTGGCGTTGACATCGGCGCGACGGCCCGTGGTTTCGGCCAAGCGGTCGCACAATGCGTCCTTGGCGCGCAGGGCCGAGAAGCGCGCGTTGCGCAGCTGCTCGGTCACGCCGCGGGCGGTGATGGCAATGGTGGCGCCGGGGCGGACGATGTTCTCCCAGGCGATGTCGTAAACGCTATCGTACAGCTCATCGGCATCCTGCGCCTCAAAGCGCCCGAGCACCGCAAACACGCGGCTCGCTAGGCGCGACCACAGACAGGCGCGGTAGCCTTCTTCGAGCTCGCCCTCAAACGTGGCGCGGCCCTTCAGCCGGCGAACATGCGAAAGCCCGAGGCGTTTAAGCTCATCGGCGAGTACGGACTCAAAGCCCTCGGGGCAGCTTGCGTAAAATTCCATGGGTGACCTCTCTGGTTGCGTTGCTCCATTATATGATGGATGCCTCGTCTGCCCTTATCCTCGAAAGGAACTCATATGATTGATGCGTGCCCCGATTCCGCCGTGCTCTTTTTTGACGTGGACGGCACGCTGACGTCGTTCGATCCCGACGATATGACCGATAAGGACTTCAATGCAGTCCATCCGTCGAAGGCTGTTGTCGATGCATTTGGTCGCCTGCGCAATGCGGGTCACCAGGCATTTATCTGCACGGGTCGTCCCTTGTGGCTGATTGCCGATGGCCTGCGCGCGCTGAACCCGGCGGGTGTCGTTGCCATGGCGGGAGCGACGCTCGAGGTCGAGGGCCGCGTGGTGCATGAGGACTGCTTTGACGAGGACGTTATTGAGGAGCTTGCGCGCCGTATGGCCGCGGCAGGGATTGAGGCCTTTTTCGAGACCAACGTGGCTACTTTTGCCCTGGAACCCGCGGGTGTTGAGCAGTCGTCTCTGATCGGCACTTCTGTGGTGCACAGCACCGAGGAAATGCGCGTCGACGGCAGTCTGCGCGTGGGCAAGGTGTGCATCGTCGCGAGCGACCTGGCTCGCGTAGCCAACGATGATGGCTTTATCGATCGCGAGTTTGAGTTGTGCAACACCGGTGGTCAGAATCGCGAGCTGAGCCCCAAGGGCATTGACAAGGGCGTGGGCGTGGCGCGAGCGCTGGAATACCTGGGTCGCACCGGCAACGCGCGCACCTTTGGCTTTGGTGATTCCGGCAACGACCTGGGCATGCTCGCTGCGGTCGAGACGGCTGTCGCCATGGGCAACGCCATGCCTGAGGTCAAGGCGGTCGCCGACTACGTGACCGACGATGTCGCACACGACGGCACCGTCACAGCGATGCAGCATTTCGGCCTCATCTAATGAATCCCGCGTTCTGACGTTTGCCCAAACTGCGACTCTTTGCTTTTGCATGCTCAATCGATTTATCAATCCAAACACTGAGGTGTTTATACCGTTCGCCGAGAAGATAAAAAACCGCAGCTCACGCCTTGATAAACGTAGGTAAAGTGTTTAGCAGTTTACCGGCCTTATGCAAGCGAAAGGAATCAGGCAGATGGCAATCAAGGTGTTCGCTGACGGTGCAAACCTCGAGGGCATGCTCGACATGTACGAGAACGGCAACGTTCAGGGTTTCACGACCAACCCGTCCCTTATGAAGAAGGGCGGCGTGACGGATTACCGCGCGTTTGCCAAAGAGGTCTTGACCCACATCACCGATGTGTCCGTCTCGTTTGAGGTCTTTGCCGACGACGTCGAGACCATGGAGGTCGAGGCGCGCGAGATCGCTACCTGGGCCGAGAACGTCTACGTCAAGATTCCGTGCGTGACCACCAAGGGCGGGTCCACCGCCGAGCTGGTGCGCAAGCTTTCGGCCGACGGCATCAAGGTCAACGTCACCACCATCTTTACGCCTACGCAGGTCGATGAGATGGTCGAGGCCGTTGACGCCGAGACGCCGTCCATCATCTCGCTCTTTGCCGGCCGCATCGCCGATACCGGCGTCGACCCCATTCCGTTTATGACGGAGTCGGTTAAGAAGGCCGCCACAAAGCCCAACTGTGAGGTCCTGTGGGCGTCCACGCGCGAGCTCATCAACATTTACCAGGCAGAAGCCTGCGGTTGCCAGATCATTACGGTGCCCAACAGCATCCTGGCCAAGCGCAAGAACATCGGTCGCGACCCGTACGAGGTCTCGCTCGACACCGTGCGCGGCTTTGCCAAGGATATCGCCGCTTTGGGCTTCCATATCCTGCCGTAGCGCGAACACTGACTACGCCGCGGGCTGCTCGCCCCGGCTTTCCTTTCCCTATCGCTCACGCGCTCCGCGAGGGTCGCGCTAGGCAAAGGAAAGGCCGGGGCTGCCGACACGAGCTTGCCAGCAAGTTGGCGCTTGGCTTCCATATCCTGCCGTGGGCAAAGGTACCCCCGCCTGCGCCGTGCAAAATTGAGAGTATTCAGCAAGGTAAAGGTCTTTATCAGTTAACCGAAGCATGGAACGGCCCCCGTTTTGGCTCTGATGACGCTAAAACGGGGGCTGTTCCATGCTTTTTCGTCTCTGAGGGGCATCCGGAACGGTGGAATTTGCAGAATACTCGCGATTTTGCACATCGCTACAGGGGGTACCTTTGCTTTGGCGGTTTACTTGCCCTGTACCATGGTGAGCGAGATCTTCTTGCGGTCGCGATCGACCTTTTCGACCCACACCTTGACCGTGTCACCGATGCGCACCACGTCGCTCGGGTGCTTGACAAAGCGGTTGGCCAGCTTGGAGATGTGCACAAGGCCGTCCTGGTGCACTCCCACGTCGACGAAGGCGCCAAAGTCGACGACGTTGCGCACCGTGCCCTTGAGCTCCATGCCGGGTTCCAGGTCGTCGATGGAAAGTGCCGAGCGGCTAAAGACCACCTCGGGCGCGTCGTCGCGCGGGTCGCGGCCGGGCTTCTTGAGCTCGTTGACAATGTCGATGAGCGTCAGGGTACCGCAGTTCAGGTCGCTTGCTAGCGCCGAGATGCTGCCCAGGCGGCGCTCGATGTCGGGCACGCCGCCGCGGCTGAGCTCGCTTGCCGCAACGCCGGCACGCTCCAGGACGGCCGTGGCCACCTCGTAGCTCTCGGGGTGGACGCTTGTCGCGTCGAGTGGGTTCTTGCCGCCGCTAATGCGCAGGAAACCCGCGGCGTTGAGATATGCCTTGGGCCCCAGCTTGGGGACCTTCTTGAGCTGGCGGCGATCGGTAAAGGCGCCGTTTTCCTCGCGGTAGGCCACGATGTTTTTGGCCACGCTCGGCGTGATGCCCGATACGTATCCCAGCAGACTTGCGCTCGCGGTGTTTACGTCGACACCCACGCGGTTAACGACGTCCTCCACCACGTGGCCCAGAGTGCGCGAGAGCTCGGCCTGGTCAAGGTCATGCTGGTACTGGCCCACACCGATGGACTGGGGCGGAATCTTGACGAGCTCTGCCAGCGGGTCCTGCAGGCGGCGGCCCAGGCTCATGGCGCCACGCACGGTGACGTCCAGGTCGGGGTATTCCTGGCTGGCGAGCTCGGAAGCGGAGTACACCGACGCGCCGGCTTCGTTAACGATGGTGTAGCGAAGGCTGGGCGCCTGCTCGGCAATGAACTCCGAGACGACTTCCTCGGTCTCGCGGCTGGCGGTGCCGTTGCCGATGACGATGGTGTTGACGCCGTCCTTTTTGACGAGGCGGGCGAGCTCGCGCTTGGTGTCGGCGACGTCGTGGCGCGGCTTGGTGGGGTAGACCACACCGTGGTCGAGCAGCTTGCCGGTCTCGTCCATGACGGCGACCTTGCAGCCGGTGCGGTAGCCCGGATCGAGCGCGAGCACGCGGGCGCCGCGCACGGGGCGTGCCGAGAGCAGGCCCTCGAGATTCTTGGCAAAGACATTAATGGCCTCGGTCTGGGCGCGAACGGTGAGCTTGGCGCGGGCCTCGCGCTCCAGCGAGGGGGCCATGAGGCGCTTGTAGCCGTCAGCGATGGCGGCGTCAAAGACGGGCGCGAAGACGCCCTGGCGTCGGGGCCAACGACTGCCGAGGCGCGCCGTGGCGGCAGCGCCGTCGACGTTCACGCGCACGCGGAGTTTGCCCTCGCGCTCACCGCGGTCGATAGCCAGCACGCGGTGGTTGGGAATACGGCGCAGCGGCTCATCATAGCTGTAGTACGGCTCGTAGGGGGTCTTCTCGGCGGGGTCGGTGGCCTCGACGATGATGTCGGCGGTGTTTTGCGTAAAGGCGCGCAGGTCGGCGACGTTCTCGGGGTCCTCGGCTACCGTCTCGGCCACGATGTCGGCCGCACCCGCGAGCGCCTTTTCGGGCGTGTCGAAGCCGGCCTCCTCGTTGACGTATGCCGCGGCGGCGTCGAGTGCACTGCCCTTGGCGGATGCCTGCATGATGATCATGTTGGCAAGCGGCTCCAGACCTGCCTCGCGGGCCTTCTGCGCGCGGGTCATGCGCTTTTTGCGGTAGGGCTTGTAGAGGTCCTCGACGCGCTGGAGCTGCGTGGCCTCGCGAATCTGCTGCTCGAGCTCGGGCGTGAGCTTGCCCTGGGCGTCGATAAGCAGGATGACGTCCTCTTTACGTTGCTCAAGATTGCGCAGATAGGACAGGCGCTCGTCGAGCGCGCGCAGGGCGACATCGTCCATGCCGCCCGTGGCTTCCTTGCGGTAGCGCGAGATAAAGGGGATGGTGTTGCCCTCGTCGATGAGCTTGACGGCCGCCTCGACGTTGGCGGCCTTAAGGTTGAGCTCGCGGGCGAGCTGGGCGATAAGATCCATGGGACTCCTTGCGTTTAAGGTGCGTTTGCAGCACAGGGCTACCAAGGATACCACCCGTCCCAAAAGACTGTTTTGGGGCCGCGCCACGAAAACGACCTATCTACTACGGTTGAACCATATGGGTCGACCATCCCTCGGTTTTCCGAAAATACGCAACCCGCCTACCTGCGGTTTTTATTTCTCGAAATTCGGCATGCTTGAGGGTGATCGGTTAAACGTAGTAGATAGGCCCATTTCGTGGCGAACGAATCAGACTGAGGTGCAAAATAGCCCCCGCTCCAGAAAAATCGTCGGCAAGGTAGCAAAAGGCCCCGCGGGCAGGAGGCTGCTCGCGGGGCAAAGAAGAGGGGCTTGTTGGCGGCGGGCCAAGGCGCTCGGCGGGGAGTTTGCCGCGACCCGCTCTTAAGGCATTACAGCTCGACGAGCCGGCCGGTCTCGGCGGCCTCCTTGATGGCGTTGAGAAGCGTGAGCGTCTTGACGTTATCGGCGGGGGTCACGACGGGCTCGACCTCGCGGCGGACGACCTTCACAAAGTGCTTGAGCTGCATCTTGTGCGGCAGCGCCGGGTCCACAGCCGGGATCTCCATCTGCAGCGGCTTGTGCCAGTTAGAGGCGCCGTCGTAGGAGAACTGGTGCAGGCGGGGCAGCGACAGGGCGCCCTTAGTGCCGCCGATAAAGTAGGCGTCGGCGTCGAAGGGGCGGTACTGCGGATCCTCGCGAGCGGTTGCCTCCCAGTTCCAGGGGCTGGCGGTGGCGTCGGAGATGGTCATGCTCGCAAGTGCGCCATCGGCAAAACGGACGTTGACCACGGCGGAGTCCTCGGTCTCAAAACCGCGGGCGGCGCTGGACTGCATACCCTGGACGGCAACGGGCTCGCCCAGCAGATAGCGGAGTAGATCGACGTCGTGAACCAGGTTGACCAGGATCGGGCCGGCGCCCTTCTTGCGGCGCCACTCGACATCGAAATACTCGTCGTTCTTATAGATCATGTAGTGGAAGCTCGAAACAGTAAGCTTGCCCAGCTCGCCGGACTCGATGATCTCCTTGGCCTTGTTGACGAAGGGGTTGTGGCGACGGTGCTGGCCCACGAGCACGGGCACGCCGGCGGTCTCGGCCTCGGCGGCGAAGGCCTGGGCATCCTCAAGATCGTTGGAGATCGGCTTTTCGACCAGCGGCACGATGTTGCGCTTTACGGCCTCGCGAGCAACGCCCAAGTGCAGGTCGTTGGGGGTGGCGATAATGACGGCCTCGGGCTTGACCTCGTCCATCATCTGGGCGGGATCGGTGTAAAACGGCACGCCGGCGGCCTCGGCCGTGGCGCGGGCGCCCTCAAAGGCGTCGGCGATGGCGACGAGCTCGGCCTCGGGCTCCTCGGTGACAAAGCGGATGTGGTTGCGGCCCATGGCGCCGGCGCCGATAACGGCAATGCGGACGGGGTTGAGCTCAGACATTTCGACTCCTTAATACTGGTGACCGGTGGAATGCGACAAAGGGGCCGTCCCTTTGTCGCATCGGTAAAACTAGGCAGACTTCTTCTTGCTGTCGGAGACCATCATGTAGACGGTGAGCACGACGGCGATGGCGGCGATCACAATAGCGCCGTAGAAGGACTGCTGGTAGGCGGCGCTGCCGGCCTCGGCGTGATACAGCACGGCGGTGATGGGCTGGCTGATCCAGGTGGAAGCGGCGTAGCCCAAAAACATGATGCCGTAGTTGACACCGATGTTGCTGGTGCCAAAGGCGCCGCCGGTGAGCGGCGGGTAGATGACGAGCAGGGCGCCAAAGCTAAAGCCGAGCAGGGCGAGCGCCACAAAGAACATACCCTGCGTAAAGCTCATCGACATGATGACGAGGGCGACGATGGTGACGACAAGGCTGATGAGCAGCGACTTGTAGGCACCGAGCTTGTCGATGATCTGACCAAAGGACAGACGGCCGACCAGGTTGGCGCAGGTGTTGACGGAGACGACCACACCGCCGAGGGCGACGGCAGCGGCGCTCGTGGGATCGGCGAAGAGCTGGACGGCGGCGATGGAGGCAACCTTGCCCACGAGCAGGGTGCCCGCGGTGGCGGCAAAGGCGAAGGTGACGATGAGGACCCAGAAGCGCGGGGTCTTGACCATCTCTCCCGGGGTGAGGTCGCCGAAGGTGCCGGCATGCGCGCCGCCCTTGGGGGCCTCGAAGCCCTCGGGCAGCCAACCGGCCTCGGGGGCCTTCAGGAACAGGGCGGAGGCGGCGATCATCACAAAGAAGATGACGCCGAGCGCCTTAAGGGCGCCAAAGATGCCCAGGCTTGGGATGAGCAGCGAGGCGAGCACCGGGGACAGCACGGCGGGGCCGGCGGTCGAAGCGGCCAGGGTGATGCCGGAGGCGAGGCCCTTCTTGTCGATGAACCACTTTTGGCCGGTGGTGAGCGCCGGGTTGTAGCCCAGGCCGTTGCCGATGGCGGCGACGAGCGAGAACCACAGGTAGAACTGCCACGGCTCGGTGACGGTGCCGGACATGAACCAGCCCAGGCCGTAGCACACGGCGGCGGCGATCACGACGTTGCGCGGGCCGATCTTATCGGAGATGCGGCCGGCGAAGATGCCCGTCACGGCCATGATGGTCTGAAAGACCGGGAAGGCCCAGGTAAGGGCGCTCGACCACTCGGGGTAGACGGCGAGCAGGTTCTTGCTCACGACGGAATACAGCGCGATGGAGCTGATGAAGAACATGGTGACGCACGCGGCGGAAAGCACGACGGCGCGACCCTTGTTGGAGTTGGTGGAAGCCATTGGACTCTTTCTAATCGATACGGAGGAGGAACAGGCGTGTCCGCGGGTCCTCCCTGTCGGGTTGGTTTACTGGTCAGTCGGCTTGGCGACGCCGGACTCATCGGACCAAAGCTCGACACCCTTGTTCTTAAGGTAGTTGTCGGCATAGGCGCGACGGCCGCCGGGCTTGGCGGTGAGGTCGCCCATCATATTGGAGAAGCCACCATCGACCTTGATGGCGTCGCCGGTGGTAAAGTCCGAGCGCTTGGACGCCAGGAACATGACGGCGTTGGCGATATCACTGACCTCGCCGATGCGACGCGTGGCGATCAGGCGGCTGCGGCTCTTTTCGACCTCGGGGTCGGCGTAGAAGTTGGCCGACATCGGGGTCTTAACGAAGCAGGGCTCGACGCAGTTGGAGCGGACGCCGTAGGGGCCCCACTCGGCGGCGAGCATCTTGGACATCATGTTGACGCCGGCCTTGGTGGAGCTGTACACGCCCGAGAACGTCTCGGGGGAGTGGCTGGCGACGGTCGAGATATGCACCAGGCGGCCCTGGCCGGCCTTGATCATCTCGCGACCAAAGCGCTGCGAGGTGATGAAGTAGCCGGTGAGGTTGACGTTGATGACCTCGTTCCAGTCGGAGAGCGGCAGGTCCTCCATGGCTGCGAAGCGCAGAATGCCGGCGGTGTTGACGAGAACGTCGACGCGGCCGAAGTTGGCGATGGTGGCATCGACGGCGGCCTGAACCTCGGCCTCGTCGGTGGCGTTCATCTTGTAGCCCTCGGCGTGGATGCCAAACTCGGCGGCGAGGTCGGCGGCTGCGGCCTTGACCTTTTCCTCGTCCAGGTCGAGCATGACGACGTTGGCGCCATTGCGGGCGAACTCGCGGCAGATCTCGGCGCCCATACCGCCGAGCGCGCCAGTCACGGCGCAGACATCGCCCTCGAGCTTAAGCCAATTGCTCATAGGAACTTCCCTTCTTGTGCCTCCCGGTGGGTCGCTCCCATTAACCGACCCACGTGGTTTTCGCTGGTTATCGTATGCTTTGCATTTGCGCAGGTGAATTGCATATTTGTTAGAATGGCGTTAACCGTAGGTTTACGCTGTGCAATGTAGTTTATGCTTAACCGAGCGCGTGACCTGCGAAAATAACCCCCTGTGGCACCATGCGGTCACAGGCGCGAAAACGGGAGATTGACGTGTACGATCGACGACTCGAGGCCATATCGGCCGCCGCGGAGCTGGGAAGCTTCTCGCGTGCGGCGGCAAAATTGCGTGTGTCGACTCCGGCGCTCGTCAAGCAGGTGTCGGGCTTCGAGGCCGAGTTCGGCATCACGCTGTTCGAGCGCTCGCATTCTGGTGTTAAGGTGACGCCGGCAGGTGCTCTGCTGGTGGACGATGCACGTTCGATCATGCGGCAGTCCGAGGACGCGCTACGCCGTGCCCGACGCGCGGCGGGCGATGGCGGGGCCGTGCGTCTGGGCGTGTCGATGATGTGCCCGGGGCGCCAAACGCTGTCGATGTGGTCGGGCATCCACGATCTGGAACCGTCGCTGCGATTTGAGATCGTGCCGGTAAGCGACCTCTATGACGAGCGCGAGACCGTCATGCGCAGCTTGGGCCGCGAGGTCGATGTGGTGCAGTCGAGCTTTTCGACCCCACGCTGGGGCGATGCCTGCCAAAGGCTCCGCATTGTCAACGTGCCGTTTTATATCGACCTGCCGCGCACAAGCCCGCTGGCGCGCAAGACGCGCATCACAGTTGCCGACTTAGAGGGCATGCGCCTGTGCGTGCTCCGTCACGGCAACGACGCTATGGACAGTCTGCGTATCGATCTGTTGGCCGACGGCGGCGTAGACGTGATCGACGTGGACAGCTTTGACTTTGCGCTCTTTAATGAGGCGGAGGAAAAGGGCGACGCGGTGCTCACCTGCGGAGCGTGGTCGGGGGTGCACCCTGCCTTTGTGGGCGTGCCGTTCCTGTGCGGTCGCGAGGTGCCGGTCTTTTTGCACTATCCGCTCGAGCCCACCCTCCAAGTCCAAAAATTCGTCAACGCCATGGCCCAACTCCTCAACTAGCTCATTTGGGACGGGGCTTTTTGACTCCTTACAAAATGAGGCCCTGGCCAAACGGCCAGGGCCTCACCACTTCTTTTCAGGCTGCGAGAAAAGACTGTGTGCGTAGGACCTCCCCGAGGGAGACGGGGTGTTTGCTCCGCGCGCAGTTTCGCAGCGAAGCGAGAATGTTTGAGCACGGAGTAAACACCCCGTCTCCCTCGGGGAGGTCCGTTGGGAGCGTAGGGGCTGTTTTGAGCTACTCCAGCTCAAACGCTCCGGTATAGAGCTGGTAGTAATACCCGCGCTTGGCGATAAGCTCGTCGTGGTTGCCGCGCTCGATGATGCGGCCGTGGTCCAGACAGATGATTGCGTCGGAGTTGCGCACGGTGGACAGGCGGTGCGCGATGACAAACGTCGTGCGGCCTTCCATGAGCTTGTCCATGCCGGCTTGCACGATGGCCTCGGTGCGGGTATCGATGCTCGACGTGGCCTCGTCCAGAATCATTGCCGGCGGATCGGCGACGGCAGCGCGTGCGATCGAAATCAGCTGGCGCTGGCCCTGCGACAGCTGTGCGCCGTTGCCGGTGAGCATAGTGTCGTAGCCGTCGGGCAGTCGGGTGATAAAGTCGTCGGCGCCCGCGAGCTTGGCTGCCGCGATGCACTCCTCGTCGGTGGCGTCCAGGTTGCCGTAGCGGATGTTATCCATCACGGTGCCGGTGAACAGGTTCACGTCCTGCAGCACCACGCCCAGCGAGCGGCGCAGATCGGCCTTGCGGATCTTGTTGACGTTGATGCCGTCGTAGCGAATCTTGCCGTCGGCGATGTCATAGAAGCGGTTGATGAGGTTGGTGATGGTCGTCTTGCCGGCACCGGTGGCACCGACAAACGCGACCTTCTGGCCCGGCTTGGCAAACACGGACACGCCGTGCAGCACCTCGTGGTCGGGCGTGTAGCCAAAGTCGACGTTGTCCATGACCAGGTCGCCGCGCAGCGGTACGTACTCGATCTCGCCGGTTGCGCGGTGCGGGTGTTTCCACGCCCACATGCCGGTGTGGTGGTCGGCCTCCTCGAGCTGCCAGGTATCGGGGTTCACCTGAGCGTTGACAAGCGTCACATAGCCTTCGTCGGCTTCGGGCTCCTCGTCGATGAGCTCAAAGATACGGTCGGCGCCGGCGAGGCCCATGACCACGGCGTTGATCTGCTGCGAGATCTGGCCGATCTGTCCACAGAACTGCTTGGTCATGTTGAGGAACGGCACCACGACGGCGATGGACAGCGCCATGCCCGAGATGCTCAGGTTGGGCACGCCCAGCGCTAGGAAAATGCCGCCGGCCAGTGCGACCAGCACGTAGAGCAGGTTGCCCAGGTTCATAAGGATGGGCATGAGGATGTTGGCGTACATGTTGGCCTTCTGCGAGACCTCGAAGAGCTTTTCGTTGCGCTCGTCAAAATCGGCCTCGGCGGCAGACTCGTGGCAGAATGCCTTGACGACCTTCTGGCCGTTCATGACTTCCTCGATATGGCCCTCGACAACGCCGAGCTCGGTCTGCTGCGCAATAAAGAAGCGCGCGGAGTTGGAGCCGAGCAGCTTGGTCATAAAGGTCATAAAGGCGACGCCGGCAATAATGACCAAGCACATCCACACGCTGTAGTACAGCATGATAAAGAACACCGTGACGATGACGATGACCGTCATGAGCAGGTTGGGCAGCGACTGGCTGATCATCTGGCGCAGCGTGTCGATGTCATTGGTGTAGTGGCTCATGATGTCGCCGCGCTGGTGCGTGTCGAAGTAGCGGATCGGCAGGTCCTGCATGCGGTTGAACATCTTCTCGCGCAGCTTCTCCAGCGAGCCCTGCGTGACGATGGCCATGGCGCGGTTCCAGAAGAGCGAGGACAGGATGCCGATGCCGTAGATGCAGGCGAGGGTGGTCACGAGCTGTGCGATCTTGGGCTGCGCGGCTCCCCAATCGCCCGACTGCCACGATTCGCTAATAATCTGCAGGGCGCTCTGAAGGAAGGTCGCGCCGATGGAGTTGATGATGGCGCAGAGCACCACGCCGGCGACGACGAGGGGCAAAAGCACGGGGTAAAAGCCAAAGAGCGTCTTGATGAGGCGCGACATGGTGCCGCCCTTGCGGTTGAGCGCGCGCTCGGCGGTCGTTGCCTTACTCATGTGCCTCGCCTCCTTCCTGGGTCTGAGCTTGCGTTACGGATGCCTCGGTGTCGGCCTCGACGGCCTCTTCGCCCTCGGCAGACATCTTGTTCTGCGAGGTAAAGGTCTCGCGGTAGATCTCGCTCGTCTTGAGCAGCTCGTCGTGGTTACCGATCTGCGCGATGCGGCCGCCCTCCATGACGATGATGCGGTCTGCGTCCTGCACGGAGCTAATGCGCTGGGCGATGATGAGCTTGGTCGTGTTGGGCAGATAGCTTGCCAGCCCTGCGCGAATCTTGGCGTCGGTCTTGGTGTCGACGGCGCTCGTGGAGTCGTCCAGGATCAAGATCTTGGGGCGACGCAGCAGGGCACGCGCAATGCACAGGCGCTGCTTCTGACCGCCGGAAACATTGGAGCCGCCCTGTTCGATCCAGGTGTCATAGCCCTTGGGGAAGCCGTCGACAAACTCGTCGGCGCAGGCCAGATGCGCGGCCTCGCGGACCTCTTCGTCGGTGGCGTTCGGGTCGCCCCAACGCAGGTTCTCGGCAATCGTGCCGCTAAACAGCACGTTTTTCTGCAGCACCATGGCCACCTGGTGGCGCAGGGCGTCCAAGTCGTAGTCGCGTACATCCACGCCGCCCACGCGCACGGTACCCTCGGTGGCGTCGTACAGGCGGGCGATGAGGTTTACGAGCGTGGACTTGGCCGAGCCGGTGCCGCCGATGATGCCGATGGTCTCGCCGCTCTTAATGTGCAGGTCGATATCGTCGAGCGCCTGGCGCTTCGCATGCGCGGAATACTTAAAGCTCACGTGGTCAAAGTCGATGGAACCGTCGGCAACCTCGAGCACGGGCTCGGCGGGATCGGCGATCGTGGGCTCGGCGGCTAGCACCTCGGTGATGCGGTGCGCCGATTCGTCGGCCATGGTCACCATGACAAAGATCATCGACAGCTGCATCAGGCTCATAAGGATCTGGAAGCCATAGGTAAAGATCGAGGAGAGCTGGCCCACGTCGAACAGGGTGCCCTGGCTCGTGATGATGAGCTTGGAGCCCAGGTAGATGATGACGACGAACGCGCCGTTGACGCAGATGTTCATCATGGGGTTGTTAAAGGCCAGCAGCTTCTCGGCGCGGGTGAAGTCCATTTGGACGTCGCGTGCGGCGGTCGCGAACTTCTCCTTCTCAAAGTCTTCGCGCACGTAGCTCTTGACCACGCGCATGCCGGTGACGTTTTCCTCGACGGACTCGTTAAGGGCGTCGTACTTGTGGAACACGCGCGAGAAGATGGGACGGACCTTAAAGATGATAAAGAACAGCCCAAAGCCCAGCAGCGGAATGATGACCAGGTAGACCATGGCGACGCTGCCGCCCATGATAAATGCCATGGTAAAGGCGAAGATCAATACCAGCGGCGCGCGCACGGCGATACGGATGATCATCATAAAGGCCTGCTGCACGTTGTTGATATCGGTGGTCAGGCGCGTGACGAGCGAGGAGCTCGAGAACTCATCGATGTTGGCAAAGCTGAACGTCTGGATCTTGTAGAACAGGTCGTGACGCAGGTTCTTAGCGAAGCCGCAACTCGCATGGCTGCAGGTGACGCCGGCAGCGGCGCCAAAAGCAAGCGACGTCAGCGCGATGAGCACCAAAAAGCCCGCGGTGGGAAGCATTTCGGCTACGGTGGCGCCGTCTTTGATGGCGTCGATCAGGTTGGCGGTGATAAATGGAATCAGCATCTCGCAGAGCACCTCGCCAAGCACGAGCAATGGCGTGGTAACAGTGACTTTCATATAGTCGCGGATGCTGCCCATGAGGGTTTTAATCATCCAGTTCCTCCCAGGTTACACGGATTTTCTCGAGCATTTCGGCGAGCTGCTCGCGCTCGTCGTGGGTGAGCGCGCTAAAGGCCTGTTCTCTAAAGCGAATGCGGGCTGCCTGGTCGATGCGGGCGTTTTCCCGGCCGGTTTCGGTCAGGCGAATGGTGAGCTGCCGTCGATCCTTGGGGTTACGGCTGCGCTCGATGAGGCCGTTGAGCTCGAGCTTGGACAGGATCTCGGAAAGCGACCCCGGCTTGAGGTCAAAGTGCATGCCGAGTTCCTGCTGCGACATCTCGCCGCCGGGTTGCTTGGCCAGCAGGCAGATGATGGGCGCCTTGCCGGACACGCCTCCGCCATGAAAATGCATGTAATGGCCGCAAAAGCCCAGGCCATTGAGGATGCGCTTGGCAAGCTTGTCTTCTGAGCTAACCGCTTCGGGTGCATCCGCCGGCTGTGACGGGTCGCCGTCGGGCTCGTGCGAACAAAGGTTAAGAGGTTCATCGCACATGAATTAGTGTTGCTCCTTTCTTTAGTTAGGTAGTGGAATTGTTTTGTGCCTAACCAATCTAGGAGCATGAGAAATGAATGTCAAGGTACCAAACTTATTA
>RQCP01000049.1 GCA_008668235.1 Collinsella aerofaciens
ATCCGGTATTACCCGTCCTTTCGGGCGGCTATCCCGGGGGAGGGGGCAGGTTCTCCACGTGTTACTCAGCCGTTCGCCACTCGCTTCCCTCCGGAGAGGGGTGCCGTTCGACTTGCATGTGTTAGGCGCGCCGCCCGCGTTCATCCTGAGCCAGGCTCGAAATCTCCGTCCAAAATATATGGGCTTCGAGCCCGTCCGGTCCTCTCAGTTCATCGCTGATCGGTTCCGTTCGAGTCATATGGTTCTAGTATAGGAAAAGGAATTTCTCGGGGCCGCCTCTCGGCGGCCTTGCGAAAAACAAATCCAAGTTAGACCATTTCAAATGGTTCGATGTCTGCCCGGATGCGACACTCGATGTGTCCATCCTCGCAGTATCCGGTTCTCAAGGTGCACGCCCCGCGGCTGATCCGGTCCGACCGGGCCGCGCGGCAAGGAGATATATTGCCAGACCGCGAAGCTCTGTGGGACGTCAATTCCACTCTTCACAAGTCCTACACAACATATTGCTTTCTATAGGTAATAGAAAGACTGGTGCGGATCTTCCGCACGTATCAGATGATGACCCTTTGGTTCAGGAATATATAGAGATCGGTCACCTGTAAGTGTTTATCTACCCGCGCTTTTAGCAATGTAAACCGCGCTTCAGATAAAAAGAGGGAGCGCCGCGCACAACGCGACACTCCCCTAGCGATTCAAGAGAATCTATTAGGCCTCGAGAGCCTTCTTGGCGATGGTAGCCAGCTCGTTGAAGGACTCGATGTCCTCGTAAGCCATTTGAGCCAGGACCTTGCGGTCGAGCTCGATGCCGGCAACCTTCAGGCCGTGCATGAACTGAGAGTAAGAGATGTCGTTCAGGCGAGCAGCAGCGTTGATACGAGTGATCCAAAGAGAACGGATCTCGCGCTTCTTGTTGCGGCGATCACGATACTGATACTGCAGGGAGTGCTGGACCTGCTCTTTAGCATGCTTGTAAGTACGCGAAGCGGCACCGTAGTAACCCTTCGCACGGTGCATAACGGTACGGCGCTTCTTCTTGGCGGCAACAGCGCGCTTAATACGTGCCATGTTCTATCAACTCCTAGACGGTAAAACGAAAAACGGGAACGCGAACTTAGGCGAGACGCGACTTGATGACCTTGCGGTCGGCAGCGGCGATCTCGGTCTCCTGACGGAAGCCACGCTTACGCTTGGTGGACTTCTTGCTCAGGATGTGGCTCTTGAAAGCCTTGGCGCGCATAAGCTTGCCGGTACCAGTCTTGCGGAAACGCTTCTTGGTGCCGCTGTGGGACTTCATCTTAGGCATGAAATACTCCTTAATCGGTTACAGAACACTAGTTACTTGGTATCGCTTGCCGCTTTATCCTCATCGAAGGCGCCCTTAATCGGGGCGAGCAGCATAAGCATGTTACGGCCTTCCATCTTAGGCTTGGACTCGACCGTAGCGTAAGGCTTGAGATCCTCGGCGAGACGCTCGAGAACGTTAAGGCCCTGCTCCGGGTGAGCCATCTCACGGCCGCGGAACATGATGGTGATCTTAACGCGTGCGCCCTTCTTGAGGAAACGCAGAACGTGGCCCTTCTTGGTCTCGTAGTCGCCAACGTCGATCTTGGGTCGGAACTTCATTTCCTTGACCTCGACCTTGGACTGGTTCTTACGAGCAGCCTTGGCCTTCATGGCCTGCTGGTACTTGAACTTACCGTAGTCCATGACCTTGCAGACCGGCGGCTCCGCGTTGGGAGCGATCTCGACCAGGTCGAGACCCTGATCGTCGGCGACGCGCTGGGCATCGCGGATGGCGAACAGGCCGAGCTGAGAGCCATCGACGCCAATCAAACGGCACGAAGATGCAGTAATCTCGTCGTTGATGCGGGTGTCATCAGACTTAGCTATTTTCCCTACCTCCATTCATAAAAAAATAACCCGGCGCTTCTCAGCAACCAGGTCATACACATAGACTTCCTCGATTTGAGGAAGGGAATCTAAGTTGTATGACCAGTCAGCTGCTCATTGGCGCCAAAAGGTGGGAGCCCTCGGGTTCCTCTTTAGGGCATTGTGGGAACAACGCCTTGCGAATAATAACACGTACAGCGCATTATCACATTACGTACACGAAAAAGGGGGCCACAACCCCCTCAAAGCGCAGGTGCATGTATGGTGCCCGAGGCGAGACTCGAAGGGCCTGCGCTTCGCGAAGCCCCGGGCTTCGGGCGCATGGCGCCCTCACCACGCTCCGCTACAAACAGGCCACAGGCCTGTTTACTTAACGCTCCGCGCGCTCACGCGAGTTCGGCACGAAAAAGGGGGCCTTGACCCCCTTGAACGCCCACTTGCATGTATGGTGCCCGAGGCGAGACTCGAACTCGCACGTTGTTGCCAACGGTGGATTTTGAGTCCACTGCGTCTGCCAATTCCGCCACTCGGGCACGTAATGCGTGAGTTAGTTTATCACAGCTTTCTGTTGATTAGTCCGAAAATGGTACTTCGAGCATTTCGATAAGCTCAACCTTGCGCAACATCTCCCGCTTACGACATCCACGTCCGTCAACCGAGGCCTCGCCCATCTGGTTGTCATAGGGGTCCTCGCGCATGCCATCGAAAGCAGGCACAAACTCAGCCTGGAATCGATCGTTGGCCACCATACGCCACGGATCGAGATTGCCAAAGTAGTGACGACGGCGCCACTCCTCCCCCATCCTGCGTGCCGAGGAACCAAACGATACGTCGGCGTTAAGCCAACCGGTCTGGGGTGTGTAGAACTCGGCCCAGTCGTGCGGTCCCACCGAATCGGGCGCAACATATAGGCCGCTCTGCCAACGAGCAGGCACCCCCGCGATGCGGCACATGGTGATAAAAGTGAGCGCCATAACGCCGCAATCGCCGCGGAGCGAATGCGCACAGTCGTCGGCAATAGATCCCAAAAGCAGGTACGGTGGCTGATAGCGATAGTCGATATGCTGTGTCAGGTAATCATAGATAGCACGAGCGCGATCGAGCGGATCCTCGAGCCCGTCAACAACACGCTCCGTCAACTGTCGCAGGTACGGCGTAAACGCAATGTGCGGACGGTCCTCGGAAATATCCTCGGGCAGAGGCGCGTCCATACGCGGATGAACCGGAAGTGTGCCACCGTAGACATCACAATAAGCAGCATCGATGTGATAACGATAAGTCACCGAGAATGAGCGCTCACTCGAAGAAGACCACGAGGCGGTACGCGCCGAAGCGTTCGCGGGAGCAACAGCACCCTCCGGCGTCATGTCGAGAATCTCGACCCGAGACTGCTGACGGCAGGCAGCCGCGACGGGAAGCCAAGCGCAAACGGTCTCCCCCTCCAGAGCGCCGGGGACAGACACGGACGCTTTAAGCGTAATGACGCGAGCCAATCCGTTTTGTGACTCCATCTCCTTGAGCATCTCGTCGCGCAGTGCTATTCCGTCCGTAGAATCGGGACGCATGCCGGGGACCTCTTTGGGATATACGCGAAGCGAATCGAGGAAGTTATCGAGAACGAACAGCTCGCCATCGATAAAGCGCCAGTCAATACGCTTACGGTCAATCAGATCGTCAAACTGCTCCTCGGTAAACTCAGGCCACTCCTCGCGAATCATCGCAATAGCTCGATCGCGCGACACCGAAAAATGAAGCGGCGTCTCAAGCATGCGATACCGCTCGGCACGAACGCAGGCAGCAAGCGAGGGATCGGGATCTTGGGCAAGTAGGCGGTCGCAAGCCTCAATAGCCTGCGAAAGATACCCCGCGTCCTTTAAACGCAGAATCTCGGGTGGCAAGCCAACATCTAGAAAACGGAAGTCATCATTGCAAACATCAACAGAGCAACCAACAGGACCCTCGTCAATAACCTTCCCATCCGAAGGCAGCACATTAATAACAGCCATACCAAACTCCAAGTCATTAGAACTCTTGAAGCCCATTGTAGCGAGATAAAAAAGAAAGCCCCAACAAGGGAGCCATCAACACCGCCGAACGGTAGTCAAAAAATGAATTCAGCCTCGTAACCCTGCAGCGAGTTAACAAAGGAGGCCCCGTTCGCCCGGAGCTTTTCCCATTGCGCGACTTCTGGCAAAGCCAGGTGAGCGCAAGGGAAAAGCGTAGGGCGAACGGGGCCTCCGACGGGAAAGTTAAACCGCTACTTACGCCTTGTTGACGGAGCCAAACTCCTCCATGAGCTCCTTGGTGCGGGCAACGATGTTGTCGCGACCAGGCTTGAGGAGCTTGCGGGGGTCAAAGCCCTTGCCCTGCTGATCCTTGCCGGCCTCGATGTACTCGCGAACGCCCTTGGCGAAAACGAGCTGCAGATCGGTGTTGACGTTGATCTTGGAGATACCCAGGGAGATGGCCTTCTTGATCTGATCCTCGGGGATGCCGGTGCCACCGTGCAGGACGAGGGGCAGGTCGCCGGTCTGAGCCTTGATCTCGCCCAGACGCTCGAAGGAAAGGCCAGCCCAGTCGGCAGGGTACACGCCGTGGATGTTGCCGATACCGCAGGCAAGGAAGTCGACGCCCAGGTCAGCAATCTGCTTGCACTCAGCAGGATCAGCGAGCTCGCCGCTGGAGGTCACGCCGTCCTCGGTGCCGCCGATGCCGCCGACCTCGGCCTCGATGGACATACCCTTGGAGTGGGCAAGCTCAACGAGCTCCTTGGTGCGGTCGAGGTTAAGCTGGAAGGTCTCCTCGTGAGAGCCGTCATACATGATGGACGTGAAGCCGGCCTCGATGCACTTGAAGCAGTCCTCGTAAGAACCGTGATCGAGGTGAAGGGCGACGGGAACGGTAACGCCCGTGGCCTCGACGGCAGCCTTGACCATGTCGGCGCAGACCTTGAAACCGCCCATCCACTTAGCGGCACCAGCGGTGCACTGAAGGATCAGCGGAGACTTGGCCTCCTCGGCGGCCTGGAGAATAGCCAGGGTCCACTCGAGGTTGTTGGTGTTGAAGGCACCGAGACCATACTTGCCGGCCTCGGCCTTCTTGAGCATGTCTGCTGCGTTGACGAGCATAAAAGAAACCTCCTGTAAGGTTGCTCCGATAACGCCTGAGATTTTACCACGACATACCCGAGCATAAACGTTCGTTTGTTCACGAATACCATCCGATTGGACAAATTTTGACCGTTTGCCCCACAGAATCGACCCACTGGGGAAAATAGCTTGACGATTGAGCGGTCTTCGTGGTTCGGAAGACGGCTTCGAGCCTACATCTGCATAAACGGGTTCTGCATAAGTTCGCGCGCCATCGTGGTCGAATCGCCATGGCCCGTCAAGCAAACGGTATCGGGCGGAAGCATCTTGACAAGTTTGGAGAGCGAGCGCATAATCGCCGCCTCGTCACCGCCGGAAAGATCGGTACGACCGTGGCTGCCCGGGAAAAGCGTGTCGCCCACAAAGGCGATGTTTCCCTGCTCGGTCGCGGCGAACAGGACGATGCCGCCCGGCGTATGCCCCGGCGTCTCGATCACCTGCAGGCAGACGTCGCCCACCTCGATTGTATCGCCCTCGGCAAGCAAGCGCGTCGGCTCACCCGGATCGGGCGTCTCGATACCCCACATGGCGCGCTGCTCCTCGATATTTGCGCGAGGTACCGTCACGTCCTTAGCGCACAACTCATATAGTGCGCTGTCGCCAACGACAGCTCGAACCCCGGCAACCCCACCAACATGGTCGGCATGACCGTGCGTGCAGACAGACCCGAGTACGCGCACCTCGGGATGCGCGGTGCGGATATGCTCCACAAGACGCTCGCCCTCCCACGCCGGATCGACGATTAAGCACTCGTCATTCGAAATTACGGCGTAGCTGTTGGTCTGAATCGGGCCGTTGACGAGCGCCTCAATCGAAGCCGTGCCTCGGGGTGTCAGGTCCAAAGTCATATCGTCCATGCGCATACCCTCCTTCTAAAATACGCTCGAGGCACCAAACGATGCCTCGAACGTAACCAATATCTATGATGCTGAGAGGCTCTCGCACCTACACACGGCGCTTGAGTTGCGCTCCGCCCTCGCCGGGCATAAGACGGCGAGCGTCGTAGACCGAATCGACACTGCTGATGGAAGCCAGCAGCGGATCCAGGCCGCTCGCATCCGAAATCTCGACCATAAAGCGCAGGGTCGCAATACCCTCGCGGTTGGTCGAGGTGGCGGCGGAAAGGATATTGCCGCCTGCATCGCCAATGGCAATGGTGACGTCCTTGAGCAGGCCCATGCGGTCCAGGCACTCGACCACGATCTCGACCTGGAAGAGAGTGTCGGCAGCACCATCCCACTCCACATCGATCATGCGCTCGGGATGTTCCATAAGACCCTTGACGTTGGGGCAGTTGGCGCGATGCACTGAGACACCTCGGCCACGCGTGATGAAGCCGACGATATCGTCGCCCGTCACGGGGTTGCAGCAATGAGCCAGACGGACCAGCAGGCCACTGTTGCTCTCGCCCTTAACGATAATGCCGTTACTTGCGCTCTTGCCACGCATTTGCGGCTTGCGGTTGGAGCCGCGGGCCGGCTGTTTCACGACCTCGGCGATAGCCTCGGCCTTGGTGAGCTGTTCCTCGGGCTTGGGGTCCAAGATTTGCTCGACCTTATTGCCCACAGCGCGCGGGGCAACCTTGCCGGCACCGACGGCGGCAAACAGGTCCTCGAGCTGCTTGAAGTTAAACTGCTCCGCCACGGCATTGAGCGCACGCGTGGAGCGCGGCGTAGAGATGCCATACCCGCGCTTGCGCAGGTCCTTGGCCAGCATATCGCGGCCGGCGGCAGCGTCGTCGTCCTTAGTCGCGGCGGCAAAGTAGCGACGGATCTTTGACTTGGCGGAAGGCGTCTTGACGATCTTGAGCCAATCACGCGACGGCTTGGAACTCTTGTTAGTCAGGATTTCAACGCGGTCGCCCGTCTTGATCTCGTGCGTGAGCGGAGCCACCGCACCGTTGATTTTGGCGCCGACGCAATGGTTTCCCACCTCGGTGTGAACGGCATAGGCAAAGTCGAGCGGCGTGGAGCCGGCACGAAGCGCCATGACCTCGCCTTTGGGCGTGAAGACGAAGATCTCCTGATCGAAGAGGTCGACCTTCAGCGAATGCAGGTATTCCTTGGCGTCGGTAATCTCATCAGACGCAGCCCAATCGAGTGAGTGCTTAAGCCAGTTAATCTGGTCGTCCAAACGTTGAGCGTCATTGGTCTTGGAAGCAGACGATCCGCCCGACTTCTTATATAGCCAGTGGGCGGCAATGCCGTACTCGGCCTGCTCATGCATCTCGTAGGTTCGAATCTGAATCTCGAGCGGACGAGCCGTAGGGCCGATGACCGTCGTGTGGAGCGACTGGTAGTTATTGACCTTGGGCATGGCGATATAGTCTTTAAAGCGACCGGGCATGGGGTGCCACAGCGTATGCACCGCACCGAGCGTGGAGTAGCAATCGCGCACCGAATGCGTGATGACGCGCAGCGCCACCAGGTCGTAGATCTCGGAGAACTCCTTGCCCTTGCGCTTCATCTTTTGGTAGATGGACCAATAGTGCTTGGAACGGCCGTTGATCTGGAAGCCTTCCAGGCCAATGCGGTTGAGCTCGTCGGTGAGTGTCTTGATGGTCTCAGCCAGATAGCGCTCACGGACCTCGCGCGACTCCGCCACCATGCGCGCGATGCGCTGGTAGGCATCGGGCTCCAGGTAGAAGAAGGACAGGTCCTCGAGCTCCCACTTAATAGAGCTCATGCCCAGGCGGTCGGCCAAGGGCGCGTACACGTCCATGGTCTCGCGAGCCTTAAATAGGCGACGATCCTCGCGCAGGGCTGCCAGCGTTCGCATGTTGTGCAGACGGTCGGCAAGTTTAACGATGATGACGCGAATGTCCTTGGACATGGCGAGGAACATCTTGCGCAGCGTGAGCGCCTGCTTCTCGTCCATGCTGTCGACTTCGATGTTGGTGAGCTTGGTCACGCCATCGACGAGCTCGGCCACCGTATCGCCAAACAGGCCGGAAACATCGGCGAGCGAGGTCTCGGTATCCTCGACGGTATCGTGCAGCAGCGCGGCGCACACCACATCGCAGTCCATCTTGAGATCGGCCAGAATGATGGCCACCTCGACGGGATGGTTGATGTACATCTCACCCGAGCGCCGCTTTTGGTTGCAATGCTTCTCGGCAGCAAAGCAGTAGGCCTGCTCCACCTTGGAGAAGTCATCCTCATTCATATATTTGAGGCACAGGCGCTCCAGCTTGTCGTAGCTGTCCGCCATAATCTCGGGCGGCAGCTCATCGGCATGCTTATAGTGCTCCATCTCCGAAAACGGCTGGAGGGTGGAATCATGGGCGGTACGGGCTGCGGCATCCATCGAGGTCCCCTTCCCCTAGGCCCGCGGTACGATCGGGCGGTTAACTTTGGCTAGCATATCAGAAGCGCACGAATCGAGCGCCCAGCTCCGGAAAGCCGAAAACTCCATGCGCGAGCGCAAGCCCTCCAAATAGCGAATTGACCTGCTCAATTGCACGCGGCCGGGGTTTTCGGCCATCGCAATGCGACGCGTATCGTCAAACCCCGAAACGCGACAGAAACCAAGCTCTTCGAAGATTCCTAGGCCGCTTTCCACCGAGCGCTCGTCGACCGGCGTGCGGGCATCGATGGCAAGGCACATCTGCGCGATGTCGATATCGCTTGCGCAGAATGAATCATCCCCGGTCTTGCCGCGGTTGGAGCGCCACATGGTCTGCAGCGCGCGATAGAGTGTGACGAGCTCGTCGCGCTCGGGTGCGTAGCAGTCGAGCAGGCGCTCGTTAATGCGGGCATCGCGCGACGAATAGAGCAGGTGGATCACGGCGGGCTGGCCATCGCGACCGGCACGGCCGCTCATCTGGTTAAACTCAATGCCGCCAAACGGCATGTGATAGAGCACGACATGGCGGATATCGGGCAGGTTGACGCCCTCGCCAAAGGCAGATGTCGAGACGATGCAGCTGAGGCTGCCGTCTCGGAATGCTTCCTCCACGCGACGGCGATCGGAACGCGCAAGCCCCGCGTTATAGAACGCGATATGGGTTGCGCAATCGGGCACACGCTTGCGCAACGTCTTGGCGAGCGCCACGGACTGGTCGCGCGAATTGACGTAAATGACGGTCTTCTCCCCCGTCGCCACGATCGACACCAAACGGTTCTCGCGGCTCGCAAGGTCGCGGTCGTCCTCGAGCTGCAGGTTCTCGCGCACCGTCTCGTCGACCACCGTGCGAGTGATCGGCAACATGCGGGCAAGCTCGGCCACGACCGGAGCCGTCGCGGTGGCCGTCGCAGCCATAACGACCGGGTCGCCCAGGGCTTTGAGGATATCGGGCATGTCAAGATAGGCGCTGCGGTCGCCGCCCTTGGCAAGGCCGGCGTGGTGCGCCTCATCGATAACGACAAAGCCGATGCGGCCCGAACGCGCGAAGCGGTCACGGTGGATAGACAGGAACTCGGGCGTCGTGAGCACGATACCGGTGCGGCCCGAAGCTAGACCGGCGAACACGTCATCGCGTGCGGCCTCCACGGTCTCGCCGGTCAGCACGCCAACGCCAATGCCAAGCGCTGCCATCGTCGACGAGAGGTGATAGGCCTGGTCGGCAACGAGCGCACGCAGCGGATAGACAAAGATGCTCGCACGCCCGCGAAGGACCGCCTCGCGCGCGGCATGCACATGGAAGATGAGCGACTTGCCGCGCCCCGTTCCCATAACGGCCAGAACACTGTGGTGATCGGCCAAGGCGTCGAGCGCCTCGACCTGCGCGCGGTGTGGCTGGTTCGAGCCGATAAAGCTATGGATAAGCGAGCGTGTCAGCTCGGTATAAGAAAGCTGGGCGAGCGTCTCGCGCTTGCGCGACTCCAGGCGCAGGCCGGAATCCGCCGGCTGCACGCCACGACGAAGCTCGCATGCCGGATCGTCGACGCTGGGCAGCGTGGTATCGCGGACCAGAACATCCTTGACCATGAGCTTGGGCTTCACACGACCCTGCCAATGCTCGGCAACAGCCTCGAACACCAAGTCGACGGCGCTGTCGCAATTGATAAGCTTGTCGATCTGCGGCACACGAAACATGATGGCCGGCACACTCGCGGCGCCATCCGTCGCCACGAAGCGCATGTGCTCGCCGGTCTTACCCACCACGGCGCGATCACACATCGTCACGCCCTCGGCAGCCAGCAGCGGCACCTTATTACCCTGGCCAAACGGCTCAAGGCGGGAAATCTGCTCGATGGTCTCGATATTCAATTCGGAAAGGTCGACCGTGGCGGCAACCTCGTCGGTGTCCTCAAAGTCCTCGGCGGGAAGCTCGGACAACACGGCGGAAAGGCGACGGCGGAACTCATCGAGCTTGGATGCCTCGATGGTCACACCCACCGCACCAGCATGTCCGCCGCGACGAATCATCAGGTCGGAACAGCGCTCGATGGCGTCAAACAGGTTAACTTTGCCCACCGAGCGACCAGAGCCGCGCGCGATACCGTCCTCGATCGAGAACAGCAGCGCCGGCACGTGGTAGCGGTTGGTCAGACGGCTTGCCACGATGCCCTTGACGCCCTCGTGCCAGCCTTCGCCGCCCACGACGATCACGCGTCCACCGTCATAGGTCTCCTCGACCTTTGCCATGGCATCGCGCGTGAGCTCCGCCTCGATCTCACGGCGCTGGCGGTTGATTTCCTCGAGCTCAGCCGCCAGTGCGCTTGCTTCGATGGGATCGCGGGCAAGCAGCAGGTCGAGCGCCAGCTTGGGATCAGCCATGCGACCGGCAGCGTTTAAGCGGGGAATGAGCGAGAACGATAGACCGTCCGCCGTAATGGTAGAAAGGTCGGCCTTGGCGAGCGCTGCAAGCGCAATGTAGCCGGGACGAGCCGTCACGCGCATCTGTTGGATGCCCTCGGCGACCAACGCGCGGTTCTCGGCCGTCAATGGCATCATGTCGGACACGGTGCCCAGCGCCGCAACCTCAATCAGCGAACGCCAATACGACGGCTTGCCCAGACGCTCGCCCAAAACCTGCACCAGCTTGAGCGCCACACCGGCACCGGCAAGTTCACGCGAGGGCCCCTCATCCTCGAGCTTGGGGTCGGTCAGGGGCACACTCTGCGGCACCTGGTCGGAGGGCTCGTGATGGTCCGTGACCACCAAATCGATCCCCAGGCTCTCCAGGTAGGAAACCTCTTCCTTGGCGGCAATGCCGTTATCGACGGTCACGATCAGCTGGGGACGAGCGAGCTCGTTAACGCGGTCGAGCGCCGCGCGCGAAAGACCGTAGCCCTCATCAAAGCGATGCGGAATAAACGGCGTGACATCGGCGCCAAACGTGCGCAGCGCCTCGGTCAACAGGCAGGTCGACGTAATACCGTCAACGTCAAAATCGCCAAAGACTGCAATGTGCTCGTGGTTGCGAATAGCACGCTCGACGCGGTCGGCAACGACCGACATGCCCGGGATAATGAGTGGGTCGGCCCAGTCGCGATCGAGCGAAGGCGTCAAAAACAATTGGCCCTCTTTGATGGAGCCAATGCCGTGCGCGACCATAATGCGCGCCACCAGCCCGGGAATGCCCAGACCAGCCGAAAGCTCCTTTTCGAGCTCGGGGTTTTGCTGAGCGACCGCCCAGCGATGCGTCGTCTTAAGCGATGACATAGGCACCCACCCCTGATAGGGGCAGGTCGCCGCGATACCTCTCACGGTTCATAGCGATGAGTCCTCTGTGTATGCCCGCTTCGGCAGGCAGATCTGTTGAACGGATTTATTATACCGTGCGGCGCGGACACAAATCGCCGCAGCATGCCGCGGTTTCGGTAAACGATGCCGGTAATAGCCTCGAAATAATCGAGCGTTTCTGACGCACGGACACATGTGAGCGTCTAGTATATCCAGTCAAAACGGATTCACGAGCAAAGGGAGTCACAAGAGCATATGAAGCAATGGGTTGGACTGGGCAAGTTTCTCGCGGGGCACATGCAAATCATCGTTCCGATTTGTGTGGCGCTCGGCGTGCTCTTTCCTCAACAGATCGGCGTTCTCAAGCCCATCGTTCCCACCCTGTTTGCCTTTATGACGTTCCAAGGCGCGCTCAGCAACACCTTCCACCAGGTGGCTGAGGTGTTCCACCGTCCCCTGCATCTGATTTTGGCGTTATTTGTCTCGGCGGCGCTTATTCCCATCGCGGCCTATGCCATGGGATCGTTGTTCTTTGGTTCCAACCCCAACCTTGTCTGCGGCATCGTGCTCGAGTACAGCGTACCCGTGGCAGTCACTGCCTTTATGTGGATCAGCATGTTCGGCGGCAACGGCCCGCTCGCGCTCACCATCATCCTGACGTCCTCGGTCATCTCCCCTGTGACGATTCCGCTTACGCTCAAGCTCCTGTTGGGCGCCACCGTCGCAATCGATGTTCCGAGCATGATGCAGAACATGGCCTTTATGATTGCCATCCCCGCCGTGCTCGGCATCGTGATCAACGAGCTCACGCGCGGATGGGGGCACGAGAAACTCTCCCCCGCGCTCTCGCCCGCCTGCAAATTTATGATGATGGGCGTCATCGCGTCCAACTCCACCGCCATGAGCGAGTACGTGCTACACATGAACGCGGTGCGCCTGGAAGTCGCCCTCTTTATTCTGGTGTTCGCCATCAGCGGTTTTGTCGTGGGCATTCTGGTCGCCCGCGCGCTGCATCTGCCATACTGCGAAACGACCACCATGTGCTTTACCTGCGGCATGCGCAATATCTCTTCGGGCGCCGTCATCGCCACGCAATACTTTCCGGGCGAAGTTGTGTTTCCCGTCATGTGTGGAACGTTGTTTCAGCAGGTGCTCGCCTCGCTTATCGGGCACTTCTTTGAGCGTCTGACCGGCGAGGAGCGCGCCGCCCAGCGCAAGCGCGTCGAGGCCGGCCGCGATGCAATGGCGCGCTAAACCGTCCGCAGTGTGCGGGCGCTCACTTTACGATGTGAGCGCCTCCAGATGTGCGCGGAGTCGCTCCGCATCGACATCGAGCGTGGTCTCAGCATTGACCTGAGCCAGCCGATACCCGACAAAGTAGGGTGAAACCACCCAACGTGGAAGCGCCTTGGCAATGGTCCGGCCGCTCATGTGATAGAAGAACAGGTTGTACGACTCTGCACGACCGCCATGGTGCTCGTGCAAGATATAGCGCAGAGCTACCTGGATTGCGTCGGCGAAGAGATCCGCCTCGGCTTGGTCTCTCGTGTCATCGCTGGCGGCGATTCCCTGCGGGGCTGAAACGTTGATCTCAAAGAACCCCATGATCGGTTCGGTTGAGATGTTGACCGCGATTCTCCCCTGTTGCCAGACATTGATGCCTTCGAAATTGGCAGAAGTCAGCGAAGCATAGCCGTCTTCCTGCTCCAAACCCACAATCTGCATGTGCGGATGGACGAGGCTGCCGCCCGAAAGCGGGCCTTTGTTCTTGTACATGAGCACACTGCAGTACTGTTGGGAATCGATTATCTGCTGCCAACAGCCCAGGGCAAACCGCATCACATGATGCAGCTCATCCGGTTCATAGGTCACCAGGTCGGCGTCGTGATTGGCAGACTCGATCAATACGGTCTGACGTGTGGCCCGCAATGTCTTGAACTTATTCTCGAGCCAGATGCAGTCACCATCGCGCTGGATGATGTTGGCAAGCCCCTCCGTGTCGCAAAAGGGGCACGCGGTGCCAGGGCGACGATTATCGTCGGGCTTACCGCTCGCCTGCTGAACATCAAATACCAGCGCCACGGGTTATACCTCCAGCGGCACGATCTTGGTGCCATGGAGCTCGGAGACGCCTAGCGCCGCCGCGACCGCGTCGCGATTTGCCGTAGTGATGCCGCCGCCGGGAAGGATGGTCAAACGATCGCCCGCATACTCGATTAAACGAGTCAGGTGATCGAAATTATCCTCGATCGACGTACCGGCAGCGCCGCCATGCGTGAGGATGCGCGTAACGCCGCAGTCGGCAAGTGTATCAATCGCATCGAGCTGAGCCTCGGGCGAGAGCTGGTCAAATGACATGTGGAAGGTGATGTCGATGGGATCACGCTTACATTCCTCGGTCGCGCAGCCCGCAGCCATCACGAGGGCGCCAAGCGTAAGTTCGTCGAGCGCCCATCCGCCAGCGCAGGGTTTGCAGCAGCCAAAGACCAAGCCGTCAACGCCCGCACTCACGGCAAGGCCCAAGTCCATCTCCATCATGCGCAGCTCATCCTGGTTGTAGTGAAAGTCGCCGCCACGCGGACGGATCATGCACATCACCCGTGCATCGTGTTCGTGGGCATAGTTGGTCGTAGCGCTGATAACGCCGGCCGAGGGCGTGGTACCACCGACGGCAAGGTTATCGCACAGCTCGATACGCCTTGCACCGGCATCGATAGCCGCCGGCACCCGCTCAAAGTTCTCGGCACAAAACTCGTACAGCATAGATAGACCCCCAAAGACAGCAGATGTTTTCCGACGGGCATTGTCACACATCCCCATGAAGTTGCGGTGGAATAGGGACTCTTTTGGCCTCTGGAGCCCGTATTCAGTCCCTATTTCACCGCAACTAAAAAGGGGCGCTGACTGAGATAGTCAGCGCCCCTTTTGTTAGGTGGGTTAGCCTCCGAGGTAGGCTTTGCGGACGTTGTCGTC
>RQCP01000063.1 GCA_008668235.1 Collinsella aerofaciens
GGGCAGCACATGGCGAATGGCAAATAAAAACATGGTTTAAAAAGGAGTTGTACGCAGGGCTAAAAATCGTTCCACATGAAATAGGCTGGGAAGCTGCGATAATTGCCGCAGATATCGTAATTGGCGATTATGGATCAGTTACAAACTATGGTGCCTCAATAGGCAAACCGGTTTTAAGATACGAACCGAGCGAAGATAGCATCCCCAAGGGGATTGCCATAGTTGAGCATGCAAATATTAATTCAATACCTATAAAGAACAGCTATAAGGCTCTAAAGGTAATTAGAGCCTTGGAAGCTGCGCCATTACAAACAAATCGCTTGGAGCCAACGGCTTTTGCAAACGTTGGACACTCATTAGAATCGATTCAACACTTGGCATATTCGATACTAGGAATAAAGGTTGGTAACAAAGCGCCGGAAAAAACTCTGGCGCAACGACCGCGACCAATCCAGATAGATAATGAAATCTATCGAACCATAACGCTGGTAAAACAACAAAAAGGAGAGGCGATTCTTAACATAAAAGCATTTAAAAGTTCATCATTGGATTACAACTGGGTATTCGATGGCCCCAGAATCCAACTCATAGAAAAGGAGGCGATGCCTTCAATTAACTTAGCACCACCTGAAATAGTAGTCATAGACAATACTCTTTCGAGTAAATTCATAAGCCGTCTAATGGACACACAAAGCGATACAACCAAGCTAGTTTGTATAAATATAGACTCTGAATGGATAGTAATACTAAATAGATTAAATCTGTTTAAGGTACAAACTGATTGTCCGAATAGCATATTGACCGCTCGAGCAATTTGGTACTTACTAAAACATAATAAGACGCGATGCATATTAGAGACAATCAATAATAGCCACTTTGTTTCCCTAACGAAAGGCTAAGAGCTCACAAGTTGGATTTTGCCTGCAACGATATTGCATTGAGCTACATCTCCCAACTGAGAATAAATCTCACTGGATATAGAATATAAACGCACCGCCTCGTCCTTTTTATTCAAATCGAACTCAATGTCCCCTAAAAGCTGATAAGTATCCGCAACAACTCCGCTCAATCCGCCACTCGAGCAAGTTTCCAAGCAGCTACGCGCTAATGAATTAGCATTCTTGAGCTCGCCAAGTTTAAATAGACAATGAGCGCCAAGCAACTCGATCTTTGAACGCATATTAGGTTCCAGTTGGTTGGCTGAACTCAACTCCGATTGGACTCTGTCAAGGGCCGATCGATAGTCGCCTTGTGCATAATAAGACTCCGCAATCGAGAAACTAGCGATAGCGATCCCGCGATAATTTACGGGATCGCACTGCAGATACTCAGAAATTGCTGCCTCGTAGCAAGAGATTGCAAAATCAAAGTCTGCAATCCCCTCCCTTAATGTATGGCCCTTAAATTCCAGCAAAGAGCCTTTAAGTGTATGATTTGTTGAATCACCTGACAGCTCAATGGCAAGCGAAATTGAAGTCGATGATTTTTCATACATGCTTAACCGTAGCTGGCAGCGAGATAATAAGGCAAGCATCCTAGATGCTGCATCAGAACGATCTAAGTTAACAGCCGCACGATGCCCGAGCGAATATACGTGAAGACCTCGGCTGAAGAGCCCGTTGTCATAGATGAAAGTCCAACAGGAATCGGCTATAGAAAGCACCTCGGAATATAGTGAGAAATCGAAGGCCAAATCCAGGACAGAAAATAGTTCAAAACGAATTGAAAGAAAATAGTCTGCGGCATTTGATTGGTTAATCTCGGAAAATAAATCCGAGTCAAACAGAGAGCTAGAAGACACTCTTAACCGATTGGGGGTAAGCACATTATCAAGTGTGACGATTAGGGAACAGTAGTACCGGACTACTGACCGAACAACAGCTTTAAAAGAGATGGTATCTTTCGGATTATAGGTTTTTGCATAATTAGAAATCTGACGATTCATCGAAATTAAAGGTCGTGAATCAAGGGAAGAACAAGACGCCATCCAAGCTGTTGACGAACGCTCGATGAGTGATTTTCCATGCAAAGCCGCTACCGCGCCTTTCATGCTACTTATGCAAGTTAAGGATGAAAGTGCAATTGGCCCTCCGCCAAGACGACCAAGCAAGGAATATAAAATTGAAGAAGGATCATCAAAATGTGCGACCTCAAGATCCAAAGCACCCATCAAAGGCTCTAGTTCTGGATTTGATAGGCTTGTAACAATATCTTTAAGCGAATAGACATTGTCTCGTATCAAATACGCAGCCCTGCTCAAAACAATAGGCAAACCGTCACAAACATAGATTAATTGATGGAATAAGGGGTCGTTTTCAAGAGAATCGAAATCGACATGATCGCATTCCCTCAACTGATCCCTGAGATAGGAGACAGAGGTTACCGAATTGAAAGAATTAATTGGAATGCTCTTAAATCTATGTAAATAAGATGCGCAGGCTTCTCTACAATTACCGGCAGATAAAATTAAGCATTCATCTGAGTTCAAAACTAGGGAATCAATATCAAGTGAATCGGAAACGTTGTCTAGGACAAGTAGAATTTTCTTCTAAACGTGACTGATCTAAAGAGACTTTTTATATCAGATAGATTGGAAGCGCATTTTATCGTTAATGATCGAATGACAAATTTATAGAGCTCGTCGATATTAAGGGATCCATCAAGAGATCGATAGTCATTCAAATCAACAAAGATATGACCGTCCGAAAAACGATCAGCAAGCTCATTGGCATATTTGGTTAAGCAGTATGTTTTGCCGACTCCAGGAGCACCGTAAAATAGAAATATTCGCTTTCCGGAATTAAGACTATACAAGAGAGAATTCCGAATATCAATTCGATCAAATAAATCAGGAGCAAGTGGTAACTGATGAGGAATGGGGTTTACAGCGCAATCTTGCGTATGAACAATATTCTGTGTAATAGATACCTGAGAATATGAACCGATTACATTGTTTGAAACAACATTCGAACCATCAATATCCACAAAGACCCACCTTATTAATAATCAACATGCAGCACATTATAGACCTGGGCGAATCTTAGTAATAAAATCCGCTGCTCAGGCTGAGCGACGAGTAGGTCGTGTCTGTCGGTCTCAAGAGCGCGTTCAATCGCCTTGCGAAATTCGTTAGCAAGGAACCGCACGAGTTCCGTCTGGCTATCAAAGTTGCCGCTCAATATATGCTTCCTTTAATGCAGACAAGGGCTATTATCAGTATCATATGATTAATACACACGCTATTACAGTGCCCATGTTTTGAATTTGGACAGAAGAGCTATGCAGCAATAAATTTCTACCAGGCTAGATAACATGTGATGATTCGGATGCCTTGCGGCCCCGAATCATCACATGTTATCTAGCCTGGTAGAACAAAGATAGCAAAATAGTAGCGCTAAAAGTATCTCTTTTGATATGTATAGACATCGCGATTAAACTGCTCAGATGTCTCGAGGAAAGGAGCGCGTTTTTCTAGAATAGCGCTGTCGATGTGGCGATTTAGTAGAGATAGAGCCACTCCAGCAAGGGCGCCTTCTGAATCGCCAAGAGATACTCCGAATCCCCAAGAAAGAATCAAGAAGGGGCTTCGCCTCTAAGACAGTCGAGAGAAAAACGCTGCAGTTTATGGGACAATTTTTTCAGTGGCGATTGCTTCAGCGAGCATTTGGTTGATGACGTGTACCTGGTCTTTAAATCCGTCTTCTGCAATAGAAGCGAATTTTGCAGGTCCGCAAGAAACTTTTTACCTTATTTTTAGAACGATGTTGCTGAGAAAAGCAAGTTCATCAAGAGAAATATCTTGAGGTAAAGATACCATCGCCTCATATGAAAGTGCCATCGGTTGGGGGACACCACCATATCGCTCAGGATTTTCCAAAAGCAATGGCACCGATAAACCGCTACTGCGCAGTTCATTAGAAACTGAAAATGGGAAATCCCTGATGCATCGTGGACATATTTCTGCAGGCGTAGTGTAGTACCTAAGGGCCGTCCATTTTGAGATAAGCTCGCTATGTTCAATGCCATTGTCTCTTGCGGCGTTTTCGAACTTGCTTCGACTGCCCTCAAGCGATAATAATTCATTCTTCAATAACCTAAGCCGAAGAGGTGAAACCCCTTCGGCTGAAAGACGCTTAAATAGCAATCCACCTTCTGAAATGTCTCGTATTAATGAAGCCTTATATATATCGCTTTGACCATATGAGTCAAATGAATAGATTGTTGAAGCATGCTCATCGAGGAACTTCGCGTGTTTAAGTTGCTCCGGGTTTGGAATTTCAATGTTGCTGACATAGTCAGTGAAGGATAAGTACCCCTCCCTGAGATCCGGAACAATTACTCCTTCTTCTAAAAGTGGGGTCAGGGTCTTAACTACATCAAATGCCGATCCCGCAGATAACAAGTACCGGCTAGGGATAACAACTCGTTTTGCATATAAAGTTTGGGTTGTTGCAGTGCAGGTATACTCGAACTTAATACATAGTCCCCATCCTGATCTTCAGAGAGAAATGTGTAGTTGTCGCGTCTATTGAAACCAGTATATGGCTACTTCATCGCGATGGACTCATCTTCGAACACTCCAATCTCACCAATGCAGCATTCAATTTAATCAGCCTTTTCGTAAACTTTGCCGATTAACTCGTCAATCGCCCCGTCTCTTTCATTTGCTAGTTTTGTTGGTTTATGCCAAAAATGATAAGCAACCGCACCTATGCCCAATATGCCAGCCAGTATGCAAATGAACCAGGCAATACTCTTGATCGCGTTGGACGACAAGAACAGCGCATCATGAAAGTTCGAGGTCAAAAGGGTGAGAAACAATGTTCCCGAAATGGAGAACAGCACAGGATATAAATCCCCAAATGACCAAGCACAAGCGGCCTTCATGGCTCGCTCATAGCAACCCTGCATCAATAACCTGAGATTCGCCTCAGTCATACTTATATCAGTATCCGAAACTGCTACAGACGATGATCTTTTCTCCGCCATGGGCGCTATGGCGGCCTTCCTGTTGACAGTGTCTTTATCACCGTCCTCAAGCTGCAAGTTCTTTTCTTTTGAATTGACGTCAGAGGACAGTTGTCCGCAATTAAGAATGAGCAGCAAGATGGCCTTGGAACAATCTTCTATTGAGTCGCCACCCGAGCTGCGTTGCGTCAATAAATGAGCAATCGATTCTCCATCAAGGCGACTTGCCGACCAATCAGGGTCAATCCCTATGTTCAGAAGCAGCTCACGAACATCATGTTGATCGAGCTTCCGTGAAAGGCTTCGGATATTGCCAAAAAGACGGATAGCGTAGTCAAATATGCTATCTTCATGCTGAGGCAACAGCGAGTATAGTTCTTGTTTTGAGTTTTTCATTCCGGTAAGTTTCAAATCTTATTACTGAAGATTTGCAAGAACAAAATCTGCAAGAGAACTCCTAGCTCGATCGACCCGACCAAAGCCATCATCAACACCCACGAAATCGATAATCTCCTCCAAGACCACGGACGCCTTGAATACAAGCTTGTTGCTGCTCGTGATGGGCGCCTTTTCGTAAGTAAGCCTAACTTTGCAGTCGACAATACAGTTCTCCGGACCTTTGTTGCTACACGCAATGTCTAATAGACTATTGGCGACATCGCCGCAGGCAAATAAATCCACATCCCCGTTCTCGCTGATAAGGCCAGGTCCGCCGATAATCGAAACTTCAACTGAAACAGTATCCCCAACCGTCAATCCGAGCGAAACAACCAACTCGTCTTTGAGCGTCCAACCACAAAACTTATTCCTCAGCATTAGTCTGACTTTAGTTTCACGATCTTTATATCTGTCCGGAAGAAGAAGAAACTTTTCGCAGAGTTTTGCTCCCTCCTCCAATTCCTCATCAACCTCATAAAGGTTGTTTCTTTCCGGCAACTCTATGAAAGTCTGTTCCTCGCTCATTGGCTTCTCCAATCAAAAATCTACATCCTTCCCGTCACCCGTATTGGTTAAAGATGGGAATATCCTGTCAAGTTATACGATCCGCATGAAAGAACTCAGCATAATCCTCTTACTAGTGCGTCTGAAATTCGCTCGCTAGCATGGCCGTCACCGTAGGGATTCGATGCATGGCTCATAGACTCGTACTCAGTCTCGTCAGAGAGAAGACGGCTGAACTCGCGGTAGATGACGTCCTCCTCGGTGCCGACGAGCTTCAGCGTGCCGGCGGCCACGCCCTCGGGGCGCTCCGTGGTGTCGCGCATGACGAGCACCGGCTTGCCCAGACTCGGGGCCTCCTCCTGGATGCCGCCCGAGTCGGTGAGGATGAGGTGGCTGGCGGCCATGAAGTTGTGGAAGTCGAGCACCTCGAGCGGGTCGATGATGTGAAGGCGGTCGAAGCCGTCGAGCTCCTCGTGGGCGGCCTTGCGGACGAGCGGGTTCATATGGATGGGGTAGATCGCCTTGGTGTCAGGGTGCTCCTCCATCACGCGGCGGATGGCGCGGAACATGCGGTGCATGGGCTCGCCCAGGTTCTCGCGGCGGTGCGCCGTGATGAGGATGAGGCGGGAGCCCTCGGCCCACTCGAGCTCGGGATGGGAGTAGCCCTCGCGCACGGTGGTGCGCAGGGCGTCGATGCCGGTGTTGCCGGTGACCCAGATCTTGGACTCGGGCTTGCCCTCGTCGAGCAGGTTCTGCTTGCTCGCCTCCGTGGGAGCGAAATAGTACTCGCTAACGATGTCGACCGCCTGGCGGTTGAACTCCTCCGGCCAGGGGCTGTAGATGTCGTGCGTGCGCAGGCCGGCCTCCACATGGCCCACGGGGATCTGTAGGTAGAAGCAGGCAAGCGCCGCGGCGAAGCTAGTCGTTGTGTCTCCATGGACCAGGACGACGTCGGGCCTCTCGTCCTCGAGGACGGCTTTGAGCTTAAGCAGCACGTCGCACGTCACGTCGAACAGCGTCTGGCCCGGCTTCATGATCGCCAGGTCGTGGTCGGGCGTAACGTCGAAGACGCGCAGCACCTGGTCGAGCATCTCACGGTGCTGGCCGGTCACGGTGACGACAGTCTCGAACTCATCCCTGCGCGCCTTCAGCTCGTTGACGAGCGGGCACATCTTGATGGCCTCCGGGCGGGTGCCGAAGACGAGCATCACTTTCTTCATAAGTAATAACCTTTCTGCAAATTTACTAAGATGCACTGTTTCAAATAAGCAGGGAGATGATTCGGTATTAAAAACAATGAAAATAGCCTTTGTTTCCCTTGGCTTATTTGGGCTCGTTCCATAATTCGCCAAGCTTAAAATCATATTCATCGGGATATATACATTCGTACCCGCTGCCGTTGGTGAATGTCATTTCACCAAAATATACTCGCCCATTGATGTCATAGAAATCCACTCGAACATGTGGAAATCCGGCACTTAAGATTTGAGCGCACTTTTTCATTTCGTCAAAGCAATCAGGTTTAGGGGGTAAGTTAGTAGGGAGGCCATAGTTCAGCTGGTTCCACTCTACAAGCCGCCAATCTAAATCAAAGACCGCTCGCCTATGATTAACCTGTCTATCGCAGTCTACCCAAACGAATTTAGGGGCACCGTCGAAACATAGGAACTTGTAATCATTTAGTTCATCGGTCTTGGCATCTTTCATATACTTTTCAGCAATTACCATTGGCTTAATGTCAAGATACTGCTTCTCGAAAGTCAACCATCCGTAGCGCATCTTCATCCAACGACTAAGCGTCTTCTTAGCCAGCGTAAGGTTTAACTTACTTCGGTCGGGAACAATGAGATTAGTTCCCGAAGCATTATTCGTTTTAAGTACGAAAGACTGCGGAAGAGCATCCCAGTCGATATCGTCAACACTTTCCCAAGCACCGATCAATGGAATAAGGTATTCGGGTCCCAACTTATCAGAAACCCATTCCCTTACAGCAAACTTATCAGAAAGGAGAGCCATATTATGATCTAAACCGAACATCTTTCGCCATTGGATTTTCTCCGTATAGCGCCTTGGATTCCCGAAATTCAAATCATGCCCGGTTTTTTCTTTGTAAAGGCTAGCAACCTGTTTAAGCTGCTCATCATCACTCATTCTTGAGTGAGCCTTGATTACTCGAATGCGGTTCTTATACTGAAGCCAGGCGTAAAAATTCGGGCAGTATTGATTCAAAAAGCTTTTTACATTCATTTAGCCATCCATCCTCGAAAAATTATAAATAGAAGCTGAACTATTGGTTACAAGATAAAGGCAGCTAACTTGCGTTAACAAACTGGTCTTTTGCGATTTTCCTATCTACATCAATAAGTAAGACCCAAAGAACCAATTCAGAGAGAAGGGGTGCAAGGCAGGCACCGTCACCATGAAATAAATAAATTAGAACTAGATTTGAAAGCACAGTAAAAACAACTGATATATTAAAGCAGCGGCTGTATTCTTTATCATGGCCGCTCGCAAGCAATGTTTGAATGCCAAGAAAGTTGTTATTGATGGAAACAACAACCCATGCCAATAGCGGATAGATCCAATAAAAGAAATTTGCATACTCATCGCCAAAAGCGATGGCAATCACTGGTTTGGCTAATATAGCTATGAGAAGAGCGGCGAACAAAAACGGAGGGAAGACCCACTTTCTTGTACGTCGCACGAAAGCCTTGCCATCACCATAAGAGCTTACAATCCGCTGACTTGAAATTGGGTAAAGAACCTGGCTAATTGGAGACCAGGCAAGCAACATAACTGTGGGTATTTTTTGTATAGCAGCATAAATACCAGTCTCATAACTTGAAGCAAAAAAACCCAGGAACGTAAGGCCGATTGCGCCGAATACCTTAGAGCTTAGCTGGGTAGTAAAAACAAACCATCCGCTTTTAAGCTCGCTGAGCACTTCAGGTATAGTTACTCGAACATAACGAATATTGAACTTTCTCCAGGCGATAACGTTGCTTAAGAGACTAACAACAATCGGAGTAATCGAGTAAAGAATGCAGTAGACAAACAAATCATTGTTACTTTTCACTAATGCAAAAATAAGCAGAACAGAGATGGTTCGCCCGATAATATTTGAAATAGAAACGAATCGCATGCACTGCATCCCTTGGAATAGCCAATTCAGTTGGAAGCAGTACCCAATCATCGTAGCTGTAAGGATAGCAAGACAAACACACTGGTCAACTTGACTGTAGTTAAATAATGTATAGACAATCGTGAGTACTATGCACGGAAGCATAAGTATGAGACGCGAAGCCAAGACGCGAGAATAGAGCCCCCTAAGAGACTCTTCAGAGTTCTCCTGAAGGGCTACCTTTCGAGTAGCAGACATCCCGAATCCATACTCGACAATTACCTGATAATAGCCCTGAAGATTCAATGAAATTGAGAATAGTCCATACTGCGAAGGACCAAGAATTCGCGTGATGTATGGAAGTGTAACTAAAGGAATGACCGTATTAAAAATTTGCAATAAATAGAGCCACATCCCATTATGAAGCGCCTTCTTACCGGCAAGCCTCTTAACGGGTTCAATAAATCTTCCCACTTAGAATCCAATCGTTGCTATAAAACGAATGCAGCAAATACTGAAAAAAATGCATTTAAAGAAATGAACTGTCGCATCAAGACAGAAAAGCTCACTTGAAACTTACGTCAGAGAAATCACGCTCGACCGACAATGCTCCTACTGGTTCTTTCTTTTGAGCGCATCCATACGCATACGAGAAAAGCGCTAGATAAAAAGGAACATCGAAAGCTCTCTGGCCGTCAAAGATATTCATCGCAAGACAGGAAAGAAGAGCATAGGATACGGCAGAAATTACCAGAACGGCCGTTCCTCGTGAATTACCATCTTTTAAGATTCGAAAAGAGGAGCCAATGGCTAGATAAACGAAATAACCGTAGGTCCAAAAAGCGAGAAGGCCGAATCTGAAGAACTCTCCAAGTATGCCAATATCTTCAAGCCAATAAACATGGTTTACGCCATACGTCATCATAGCTGCAGCCTGCGAATTGCTTGAAGTAAGAAGTCCAAGGCCAAGCACGCTGCAATTATTGGTTACTAAATTCCAATAGTGCAAAATATTATCAATTCGAACTTGTGTCGACTGGCTCATAACCGAATTGGTTGTAGAGAAAGTATCGAAGAAGGCCTGAGAATAATTACTAGTGACGACAAGAATTATCACAATAATTATTACCGTGCGCTGCAACAAGCCAATGCCTGATCTATGGCTTACAAAGAAGAGTCCAAAAACACAAGCGGCAATCACGGACAACATCTGATAGCGGTACGCAGAAACGAATAGCGTGAAAAACACCAATCCAGCAAGAATTAAAATTTGAAGAATGCAAGCCCTGCGTTCAACAATGAAGCACATGGCAACAGCAAGAAGAATCCCAATGAGAAACCCAGCATTAACCCTTTGCAAACCACCTCTAAACCAGTCCTCATACTCAAAGAGAAGTCGTTCGAACACAAGCTTTCCGCTGTAGTTGTAGCAATACCAAGAAATGGCTTTGCAAATCAAAATCCCAACAACGAGCACTGCAACGACTTTAAGTAATCTGAGAGGACCGCCATCCCTCTTGAAGATAAAGATAAGAGGGTATGCAAAAAAAATGTAGCTATAGGGGGTAATCACTCTCAATATAGTGTCAAGCGAATAATCATAAAAGGCAGCAGTCCAAAGTGTAGTAAATACAACAATCGGAATGTAGCCAGCGAGATAGCGTCTTAACTTAGCGAAATAGGGCTTGAGCTCCTCATCGCCTTCTGCGGTAATGGAAACGTAGATAGCCATAACAAAACCAAGCAAAACCACGATGTAGCGAATGACATTATTGCCGAGTACCTCATTTTTAGTTAAAAGTGGATATCCGAGCATAAGGAAAGTGCTTAGCACAACCCCAGCACGAATCCAGCTAACCGAAACCCTATTTTCTTGGATATCTGCAAAAGAGCCCATGAAACGCCTTGACCTCTCAGTGAATAAGAAGGGGGAGAGAATTATTGCTATCCCAGAATGTCGGCAACGATGGAATCCAAATCGGTTTCATCACAAAACGCTTTGCAACCCGAAGCCATTTCATCATGTCGGGCATCAACATATAGCAATTTTTCGCTGATACTAGATGGTTCAAGGCTCTCACAGCAAACCCCGATGTTGTATTTCTCAAATGGAATCCGCAGTCCAAGGACATCAGTCCCGACCATAGGAACCCCGAAACCGGCATACTCATAGATTTTATTGGGGGCACAATAAAGCACATTTAATGGCGAGATAACCTTACTCTTATAGTTCGAGATATAAGGTAATAATCCAATGTATGCATACTGTAGGAAATGAAGGTGACTAGGAGGATTGAAGAATCCAAGATAAACCACCTGCTGATGAGCGCTCAGAAAAGCATCAAAAACTTCCTGCTGTCCTTCTGGTACTTTACCGAGCACATAAAGAGCAAAGTCCTCCCCCATCATCTCGACAGCCTCAGCAAAAGGTCCGAGGTTCCTATCGACGCTCATTACGCCGAGATACATGACGATTTTTCTATCCTCCTGCCTAAGCCTGTCGAGCAGGAATGAAATTTGGTCATCAGCGTATCCAGGGTCCAATGAATACGGCTTGTTCGGCAAAACTTTGGGAACCTGGGGAAGGTTCCACATAACTTGCTGGATATAAGCCCTATTCTGCTCAGGAACTACAACTTTCCATGCTTTACGTGCATAGCTGGGCAAGTCAAACTTCAGGAATCTTGCGCCGCTAAATAACGGGAAAGACTCTTCCAGTTCCATAAGTTGTAAAACATGTTTTTTGCCATCAAGTGCCGTGCTCAAAGCGCGTACAGTCGAATCTGTGGTGGTCCAAACAACATCGTCATCTGAGTAGAAACTATCTAAAGCGTCCTTATACATCCTGCCAATGCATAGCCTACGCTTAACCCTACCTATAGGATCTGAGCTGTCGCTTAGCGGGATATCTTTAACGAAGATCCCGTCATGGTCAAGAATGCGCGAGGGAATTCTGTCAGTGTTGCCGGCAATAAGAACGACATTGCGATGATTCGAAAGCAAATTTTCCAACAAATTAAGCACAGGGGGATAGAACATCACATTGCCGTAATGCACAACTATTATCTTGTTGCTAGCGTTAAAACGAGCCATTATGTCCTCTCAGTTGTCTTTTCGCCCTCGAGCAATGCACGCCATTTTCGGACTGAAGGCAAATAAGGCGGCCTTCAGTTTGTAGTTTGCCGTTCGGGCATGCTGCAGCGGAAAGAATCTTTCAACCCTAAAGTCCTCTGCACTCAAGAGGTCTCCGGTATAGACGCCGAACATATATTGGGCAGCGATATTGTCGTGGAAAGCCGACGAACTAGCAGTGGCGGGATTGCTTCGACTGTACTTTTCAAGCACCTTTGCTACCTTAACCCTGTCGGCACCTCGCCTCACCTTCAGCTTTGGATTCCTCGTTATTGATGCGGCATTAGAAATCCTATAATTATAGAAACAGTGTTCATCGTCGAAGACGGACTTAGCATTAGCCAGTAAAATCGGGGTCCAGATTTCATCTTCATGGAGCAGACCGGGTTCAAAGCGTAAATCAGCACGGTTGATAAGTTCATGACTTGTTATGTAGTATGGGGCGCATGACCTTACATTTGCCCCATATAGCGATTTATTATAAAAAGTAGGACCGTCCAGAACAGCACCGTGCAGGTCGAGATAAGCGCGGGACTGCCATTTAGCGCCGGAATCATCAAAATGGTATGCGTAGCCAGCGATAACCTCTGCACCAGTTTTATTAATAATCGACTGAAAGCGTTCAAGTGAGTCTGGCTCGATAGTATCATCGCTATCGAGAAACAGAATATAGTCACCTTTCGCACGAGACAACCCGTAGTTTCTTGTTGCAGATAGCCCCTCGTTCTTCTTCGAGAAAACGCTAATCCTCTCGTCCCCCAAGAAACTCTTGCATATCTCAAGAGACCCATCAGTAGAGCCATCGTTAACGAGAAGGAGCTCCCAAGACTCACACGTTTGATTTATTACGGACTCGATGCACTCGCGTACATACTTCTCCGCGTTATATACAGGCACGATTATGCTAAACATTTTTACCGCCAAGTCCTCATTGCTTTGTGCTCTGAACCAAAATCTTTATTTGCACAAATCAAGAATGGATTCGTAGGCGCTCGCGTATCTCAGAGCGACATCATCCCAAAGATAAGAATTATTGATCTTTTGAGAAGCCGCCCTGCCCATTGCAGTCGTATCATCGAGCTCGAACAAATGAGCCGTAATCGCTTGCGCCCATTTAGTGCAATCAAAATCTTGCATAACAAGACCGTCAACGCCGTCATCTATGACGTCAAGAGGGCCGGCAGCAGCATAGGTAATAACCGGTATTCCGAAATACATTGCCTCCAAGAGCACCATTCCGAAAATCTCATAACGCGTGGGAAGGACAAACATGTCACATTGCCGGTAAAGCGCCGGTAGTTCATTTTGCGAAAGGGAGTCGATGAAAAAGACGTCCCTGATTCCTTTTTCCTGCACATAGGAATGTACTTCGTCAAGCATCTCTCCTTTGCCGACATACACAAGGGCGACATTCTGATTAATGGCCTTAACATCAGCATAAACATCCATCAAAAAGATGGGCTTCCTTCTCGACTCTACCTTGCCGATATAAAGTAATATTTTTTTGTCTGCGCTAATTCCGAGCTCATTCCTATAATCTCTGTTAATCGGGTTTTGAAAGTTACTTAGCTCAAGTCCAACAGGAATAATTTTTGCCCAAGGAAAACCCTTTGAAACAAGGTAATCACGGGCAGACGTAGTCTTGGCAAGACAGTATTTGGTATTGTTTCTCAGTTCTCGTAGAAACGTGCGATCGAATACGCACTGGATAATTTTCTTATACGCCTCTTTGTAGTTTTCATACATGCCCTGCCAAAGAATGAACTTAATCTGACGCTTCTTGCAATAACGGCTGACTAGCACCGTCGTTATCTGACTGTCGTCAAGCGCTTGAATAAGGTCATAGCATTCCGCATCCAGAATACCCTTTAAATCACGATAATATCCCTGCTGTCCAGGTATCTTTTTCCCTGCAAGCCAAAACACAACAACTCGAGGACTGTCCTGGACTATCTCTTGATAAGTCGCTCCTGTATCGCTGATAAGAAAAACGCCAACCTCAGCACCGTATTCAGATAGACGTTTGGCGAGTCCTATCTCTTGGATATTGTACTGGCTCTTAGAAACTGCAGATGAAGCAGACCTGATTAGTGCAATCTTCTTACCTTGAAGTGTAGGTTTCATATTACATCGCCTCATGCGTCTCGTATACGTGCGCATCGGCCTTGGACGCCTCGGACAGGCCGTCGTTGATCTTGGCACACAGGTCGCAGGTGGAGCAGGAGTCGAGCTGCTCCTTGGTGACGCGGCCCTCCTCATAATCACGAACGACCTTGAGCTCGTGCATGTCGTAGGGCCTCTTGGTGAACAGCGCCTTCACCTTGTGCTTGAGTACCCACCAGCCGGGCTTCCAGATGTACTTGTGCATGGCCGGGCTCACCGAGCCGATCATCCAGCAGTTGCGGTCGCAGTGGCGGACCTTCGCGCGGACCCTCTCGGCCTGGTCGGAGTTCCAGAGCTCGTCCCAGGACTCCTCGTTGAGGTTGCCCATGACCTCTTTGTCCTTGGTGCCGTTGCAGGGCATGACGTCGCCGTAGGGGTCGATGAAGAAGGTGTCGAACGCCATGTCGCACGGCAGCAGGCGCGGCTGGCCGTAGATGTAGTTGATGAGGCCGTGGTTGAAGTAGGCGCGGAACCACTTCTTGGGGCTGTTGGACCTGAGCAGCTCGTTGACCAGGTCCTCGAAGTTCTTCGCCACCATGGGGCGGTCGTGGATGATGTTCTTGGCCTCGACGAAGTAGAAGCTGTTGTGCAGCGACGCCGTGGCGAACTCCATGCCCAACTCGTCGGAGATCTTGTAGAGCGGCACCAGGTCGGGCGCGTTGAGGTCCTGCACCGTCATGCCGAAACCGACGTCGGGGTGCTTGAGCTCGACGAGCTTCTTTAGCGTGGCGTAGCCGCGGTTGTAGCCGTTTTCCAGGCCGCGAATCTTGTCGTTGGTCTGCTGCAGGCCCTCGATGGAGATGCGGATGCCGACGTTGGGGAACTCCTCACACAGGTCGATGATGCGGTCGGTGAAGAAGCCGTTGGTGGAGATCACGATGCGGTCGGACTTCTTGTAGAGCTCGCGTACGATGTCCTTGAGGTCCTGGCGGATGAAGGGCTCGCCGCCGGTGATGTTGGTGAAGTACATTTTGGGGAGCTTCTTGATGGTCTCGATGGAGAGCTCCTCCTCCGGGCGGCTGGGAGCCTTGTAGCGGTTGCACATGGTGCAGCGCGCGTTGCAGCGGTAGGTGACGATGACGGTGCCGTTGAGTTTCTTTTCGGTCATCTATTTAACCTTTCAAGATCAAGTGGAATACAATTCGAGGGTCCGTTCGACGACGGAGTCCCAGTTGTAGGTTTTCTCGACGTGTGCCTTGGCGGCGGCGCCGAGAACTCTCCCGTGGTCGCTGTCAGCGAGCAGGTCTCGCAGCGCGGCCCGCAGGGAATCGGCACTGCCCTTATCGAAAGTTACGCCGTTGCCCGCAAGGACATCTGCGCACTCTGGGATATCGCTCGTCACGCAGCAGCGGCCGTAGGCCATGGCCTCCAGCAGGCTCATTGGCATTCCCTCCACGTCGGAAGGCAGCACGTAGGCATAGCAGTTGGAGTACAGCTCCTCCAGGGGCTCGCCGTTGACGAATCCGGTGAAGAGGACACGTGGGTCGCCCTGCGCAGCCACACGCAGCGACGTCTCGTACTCGGATGTGTCCGAACCGCCGCCGGCGATGACGAGCCTCTTCTCCGTATCGAGCTCCTTGAAGGCTTCGATCAAGAGCTCGGGACGCTTCTCGGGGACGAGCCTGCCCAGGTACAGCAGGTATGAGCCCGCATCGAGCCCCCATTTATCCTTTATTTGCTTAACCGGCCTATATTGCTTTGGCTCGATACCGTTGGGGATGAACGTCGTCGTGCGGCCATAGACGTCCTGAAAGTAGGACTGGGCGGACTTGGACAGGACGACGAGGCCGTCGGCCTTGGTGGCAGCCGCCCTTTCCCCCATCTTGATGTAGGTGCTCGCAAGCCTGCCCCACTTGGCGCGCTGCCAGTCCAGGCCGTGGATGGTGGCGACGGTCCGGATGCCGGCAAGCTTCGCCAGCGGAAGGGGTACACAGGGGCCCTCGGCGTGGTAGTGGATCACATCGGGGCGGTCCTTAATTGCGGCCCTGGTGGCAAAGTATGATGACGAAAGGGCAGCGAGGCCTTTTTTGTCGATTGTCTTAACCGGCACGACGTGCACGCCGTCGATGACGCGCCCGCGGCAATCCGCGGCGCAGCCGGTCATGACATCGCTGCCCGAACGGTCGTAGCAGGTCACCTCGTGGCCAAGCTCAACCATTCGGCGGGCCAACTCAGTTACCACGACCTCTACACCACCCTCTCGAGAGCCGTAGCGCTTATGTCCAATCATCGCTATGCGCAAGTTAATCTCTTTTGAACAAATCTCGCGTATACACATTTTCCGCCACGTCCGCGAGCTCGTCGCTCCAGCGGTTGGCGACGATCACGTCGCAGCCGGCCTTGAAGGCCTCCAGGTCGTGGGTCACCTCGGAGCCGAAGAACTCCGGCGCGTCCAGCGTGGGCTCGTAGACCACCACGGGCACGCCCTTGGCCTTCACGCGCTTCATGACGCCCTGGATGGAGCTCGCGCGGAAGTTGTCGGAGTTGGACTTCATCGTCAGGCGGTACACGCCCACGACCGGCTTCTCCTTGCCGTCGTACACGCGGTCCCACACCATCTTCAGCACCTCGTCGGCGACGAAGTCCTTGCGCGTGCGGTTGGCGTCCACGATGGCCTCGATCAGGTTCTGCGGCACGTCCTTGTAGTTGGCCAGCAGCTGCTTTGTGTCCTTGGGCAGGCAGTAGCCGCCGTAGCCGAAGCTAGGATTGTTGTAGTGCGATCCGATGCGCGGCTCCAGGCACACGCCGTCGATGACGTCGCGGGTGTTGAGGCCGCGGACCTCGCAGTAGGTGTCGAGCTCGTTGAAGTAGGCGACGCGGAGGGCCAGGTAGGTGTTGGCGAACAGCTTCACGGCCTCGGCCTCGGTGGTGCCCAGCACGAGCTCGGGGATGCCCTTCGAGCCGTCGGCGTTGACTCGCTCGAGCTCTGCGGGGTCGGCGCCCTGCGCAAGCAGGCCGGCGAACTTCTCGGCGGCTATAACGGCCTCAATGTCATCCTTTGGCGCGCCGACCACGATGCGGCTGGGGTGCAGGTTGTCGTAGAGCGCCTTGCTCTCTCGCAAGAACTCGGGGCTGAAGAAGATCTTGCTGTCGCCTAGCCTCTCGCGAAGGCCCGCGGTGTAGCCGACGGGAATCGTCGACTTGATGACGATCCAGGCGTCCGGGTTAACCGAGCGCACGGCAGCGATGGCGGCCTCGACGGAGCTCGTGTCAAAGAAGTTCCTATCGCCGTCGTAGTTGGTGGGCGTGGCGATGACGGCGTAGTCGGCGCCAGCATATGCCTCGACCGCCTCCACGGTGGCGTGCAAGTCGAGCTGGCGCTCCCCTGCCTTGGCCTCCGCCAGGAAGCGCTCGATTTCGTCGTCCTGGATGGGCGATACGTAGCTGTTGATCTTCTCGACCTTCTCGGGCACGATGTCCAGCGCGTGTACCTCGTTGTGCTGCGATAACAGGACGGCGAGGGACAGTCCGACGTAGCCGGTTCCGGCGACGGCAATCTTCATTTTCTTCTCCGATTCGAATCGGGTATTAAAGTTAGGCATTAGTACGCATCGCTCCCGTTGAAGACCTCCAGAACCGTGAGGAGGACGATCTTGAGGTCCATGACGATTCCGCGTTTGGCTATGTATTCGAGGTCCCGACGGACCATGCCGTCGAAACCGGTGGAATTGCGCTCCGTAACCTGCCAGAGTCCCGTGATGCCTGGCTTCACTGCTAGCCTCTGCAGGTCGTACTCGGTGTACTCCGCGACCTCGTTAGGCAGCGGCGGACGGGGCCCAACGACGCTCATCTGGCCCAGAAACACATTCAGAAACTGTGGGAACTCGTCGATAGAGTGCTTGCGGATGAACTTCCCGATCCTGGTGACGCGGGGATCCTCCTTCATCTTGAACATGGCGCCGGCGATCTCGTTTTGCTCCCTGAGCTCGGAGAGACGCTTGTCGGCGTCCTTGTACATGCTGCGGAACTTCCACATGCGGAAGGTGGACAGGCTGCCATCGCGGTGGGTCTGGCCCACGCGGATCTGGCTGTAGAAGGGGTTGCCCTCGCTCTCAAGGCGGATGGCCGCGGCAAGCACAAGGCTGGGAACGGCGATGACGGCCAGCACGCAGCCGCTGAACACGACGTCAAAGGCGCGCTTAACGGCGCGGTAGACCAAGCGCGAACGATCCCAGTCCATGATGGACTGCATGGCCTTGTAGCGGCCGGCGCCCTCGCGTCGGTCCATGGCCTGAGCAATGAGCGCTGCCCCCGCAGGCGCATCCGTTGCAAATTGAGTTTTATCCGACACGTTTTCTTCCAACACTTCGTCCCCAGGTCGGGGATCCTCGCTGTTCTGCATAGCGACAGCCTGCAGCTAGACAATCGCCTTTTTAAGGTTTCGCATTACGCGCTGCTCGGCCGAAAGCACGGCAAGGCCAACGCGCGTAGTTACGCGTCGGCCGCACAAGTCGAGCTCCAAATAAGCAGTGCTCTTGCGTCTGTTAATGCTTTTGATAAGGCCTTCGTGGCCCAACAGCGGACCAGCCGTCACTATGACCTGGCCACCGTCTTTTAGGGCCTCGCTCATGGGCACAACGCGGTCTCCCCTGTGCGTAAAGCCGCCAATAAGCTGGACCTCTTCTTTTGCCAGCGGCACAAACCGACCGTCCTGGGATAACACCCGGGCAAAGTCGTCCATGCGCAGCAGATACTGTTGCACGGTTTGGGGATCTGCCGTATCGCAGATAAGATACCCGGGAAAGAGCGGCTTGGTCGTGTTGACCCATTCGCCGTGTACTTTAATCTCAGTTTGAAATTGGGGATAAAAGAGCTCCTGCATGGCACCAGCTGGCACCATTCGCTCGATGCGCTCGCGCATTACGTCTTCGCGACCGTTAATGACCTGGATCACATACCACACGAGCACCACCTCCTTGCTGTCTTACGTGTGGCTCACGGGGTTTGGGCATGGCTTCGCCAGGGCGCTTGTGCGCGAAGGCGCTCCATATTCAAACCCTGAGCCCAGTTAGACAAGCGCGTGGCTCTGCCCCACCGTGAACGGTATGTATAAATGCAGTTGCTAGAGACGCGGACGTGTATCGCAAAATGACCGCATCCCCAGCTGGCTGCGTGCGAACCAGTCAAGCGGGAACAAAACTGGACCGCACGCAGCCAGCTGCAGGACTGCTGTGGTTTGCCGAACGCAACTTATTGCACATCGTAATGCGAACTTATAAAAAGCCACAAAAACTAATGCAAAATCGCGCATGGCAATCGATATTGGAGCTCGTGGTGTTTCTGGCACCGCCGTTACGGCCGGATGCTGATCGACCCTGCGCTTTTTGGCTTGCTGGAGCCGCGAGCACAGTTGAACTCATGTAACGTTAGGTATTCTAGCACAAGCTGTTAGCGAAACTGATTTGGGCAGTACTGGACAACATTTCGTTCATTTAGCGTGTTCAAGGGGGCTGTTTTGCGATGTTGTTCACATTGATGCAGGTTATTGAGGTAGTGGCGGTGATTAGGGGCGTTCCTGAAGCCCAAATGGAACGGCGATCTACACTGATAATCGCGTTTGTCTAACAATCTATGTACAGACATGGGAAATAAATTGTGCAACTTTTTGTTGGCGTGGTTGGTGTTTGTGGCGTGTGGTGTTTTGGCATGAAAAAAGGCCTTCGGGATTCCGAAGACCTTTGCATTCACGATGGTGGAGACGAGGGGGATCGAACCCCTGACCTCTTGACTGCCAGTCAAGCGCTCTCCCAGCTGAGCTACGCCCCCGTGACGGGAAGATACTATAGGGGAAGTTGGCGCGACGTGCAAGGACTTTTTTGGTCAAACTCTAAATGCCTAATGATATAGGTAAGCGATGGCGGTGCCGGTGTGAACTTGGATCTTGGCCGTTTTTCTAACGACATTAGAGATGCCGGTGTCGGCCAACAGGCCCAGGGGGCTGTGATCGAGCTCCCATTCTAGGCCGCATTCGCTTACCACCGTCCCAGGGGCAATGGCGATGATGGAGAACGTCTTGCCTTCGGCGCCTTCGATGGTCCACGATTCGCCCGCGCGAAGGATGCGGGCAACCACCTTGTCCTCGGCAATCCAGACAGGGGCATCCTCGTAGCCCGCGAGCAGGCCCAGTACGGAAAGGGCCATGTCCGGACGGCCACCCGTGGCGCAGGTTGCAACCACTTCGGCACCCGGCCAGCGACGCCGGACGGAATCGAGCGCGAGCGCCAGATCGGTATAGTCCTTGTACGGGTCGTGGCGCTCAACTTCAAAGTCGGTGGCGGCATCGACCAACGCACGACCCGCGTCACTTACCGTGTCGGCATCCCCCACATAAACGTCGCAGCCCAGGCCGGCACCCAGAAGGGCATCCAGGCCGCTGTCCACGGCGACAACGTGGTCGCACTCCCCTGCTAGCCTACGCAACAGATCCGCGCTCGCCACCACGGGCGAGCCGCAGACCACTAATACCTTGCAAGCCACAGCCATCGCCTATCCCTCAAACGAAAGCACGCGGGCTAAATCCAGGTCCTCATAGTTATCGATAAAGATATCGCAGTTGGCGCGTACGTCGTCGCGCTTCATGCGGCCGTGCGGATCATAAATACCTACACGCGTAAAGCCGGCGACCCCAGAGCTCTTAAGGCCAAAGACCGCGTCCTCAAACACCCAAGCGCGCTCAAACTTGCACTCGTGGCGCTCCTCCAAGCGGCGCAGCGCCAGCTCGTACACATCGGGAAACTGCTTGGAGCGTCCTGCCTCGCCCGTGGTGGTCACAAACTCCATGTAGGCGTCGAGTCCGGCACCGGCGAGCGCGGACTGCACCAGCTCGGCCGGCGTGGACGTGGCAACGCACGTGGCAATGCCCGCAGCCTTCGCCTGCTCCAAAAATGCCAGGAGCCCCTCGCGCGGCGGCACCTTAGAGTAGCCATCGATCAGGATGTCGCTCAGCTCACGGTAGAGCTCCTCGCCATTCGCGCCAATGCCCCACGTGTCGTGGTAGGCCTGGCACTCGTCCTCCAGTGACAGGTGCTCAAACTGGGCAAAGTCATCCGCGGTCACGTCAATCCCGTGACGGCGCAATAACTCGGTCTGCGCATAGCCCCAGACGGGGGTGCTATTAACCAACGTGCCATCGCAATCGAAAATAAAAGCAACCTTGGGAGCGGCGGTATGGGACATATACGAACCTTTCAATGTCAAATGGTAAACAACCTGCTAAAAACGTTTTACCAAACGTCTGACTAACAATTTTGAAACCCTAATTGGTAAAACTGTCAAGAGTTTTACCACGGCAATTCTGTCAGTGGTCTAAACATGGCGCTTACCGATTAAACGCCGCCCCAAAACCACTTTCGTCCATAAAAGTAACGCACAGGTGTTATGGTAGTTTCTGCCGAAAGTTCCACCGAGCACGCGAGGTGGAACGAATCATAGAACTATCGCCGTCCCTTCGATTCGTGCAGCCCTGGACCTTTCGCATCTAGTCACCAAGGCAACACGCTGCCGCGTCATGATGGGATCAAACGTGAGCGATACAAAGCTAAAGCCAGCAACCAAAAAGCCCGCTACCCGTAAAGCCGCCCCGCACGCGCCGGAGCTCACTAAGGACGATGTCTATCTGTTTGGCATCGGCACGTGGGAGCGCAGCTGGGAAAAGATGGGCGCGCACCCCGACACGCAGAACCGTACGCGCGGCTGGCGCTTTTGCGTTTGGGCGCCCGACGTAAAGAGTGTCCATGTTATTGGCGAATTTAACGACTGGAATGAGGAAGCCAACCCGCTGGTGCCCGTGCATACGAGTACCATTTGGGAAGGCTTTATTCCTGGCGCAGAACAGGGCCAGCTCTATAAATACCTCATCGAGACCAACGAGGGCGAAAAGCTCTACAAGGCCGATCCGTACGCCTTTAAGGCCGAGTGCCCTCCGGGTACCGCCAGCGTGCTGTGGACCCTCGATGGCTACCAGTGGAACGACGCCGCATGGCTCAAGCGCCGCGCCGGCCACAACCACATGTCGCAGCCCCTTAACATCTACGAGGTGCATATTGGCTCGTGGAAGCGCCACGGCGACGCGCCGCAGGGCGAGCCGGACGAGTACGGCAACTACCCCGGACCCATGGACCCCTTCCCCGCGCAGCGCGGCGAGTTTTACACCTACGACGACCTGTCGGTAGAGCTCGTAGACTACGTGCGCGACATGGGCTACACGCATATCGAGGTCATGCCGCTTATGGAGCATCCCTTCGATGGCTCCTGGGGCTACCAGACGACCGGCTACTATGCCGCCACGTCGCGCTACGGCAACCCGCAGCAGCTCATGCATTTTATCGATGCATGCCACGAGGCAGGCATCGGCGTGATCATGGACTGGGTGCCCGGCGGTTTTTGCGCCGACGCCCACGGCCTTGCCACCTTTAACGGCCATATGCTGTTTGAGCACGAGATTCACCCCAACTGGGGCACGCACAAGTTTGACTTCGCCCGCGGCGAGGTCCGCTCCTTCCTGGTCTCTAACGTGCTGTACTGGCTCGAGAACTTCCATGTGGACGGCATTCGCATGGACGGCGTGTCCAGCATGCTGTACCTCAACTTTGGCATCGACGATCCGGGCCAAAAGAAGTTCAACAAGTACGGTACCGAGGAGGACCTGGACGCCAGCGCATTTATCCGTCAGGTCAACTGCGCTGTAGAGGCGCACTACCCCGATGTGATGATGATGGCCGAGGAGTCCACCGCGTGGCCGCTCGTGACCTATCCGCCGCAGGACGGCGGCCTGGGCTTCCACTACAAGTGGGACATGGGCTGGATGAACGACACCCTGCACTACATGCAGACCGATTTTCCGTGGCGCCCCGGCAACCACGGGCTGCTCACGTTCTCCATCATGTACGCCTTTACCGAGAACTTTATTTGCCCGCTGAGCCACGACGAGGTGGTGCACGGCAAGTGCTCGCTGATCGGCCGCATGCCGGGCGACTGGTGGCGCCAGTTTGCCGGCCTGCGAACGCTGGCTTTCTACCAAATGACGCACCCCGGTGCCAAGCTCAACTTTATGGGCAACGAGATCGGCCAGTTTATTGAGTGGCGCTACTACGAGTCCATTCAGTGGTTCCTGACCGAGGAGTACGAGACCCACCGTCATCATCAGGCGTTTATCAAGGCGCTCAACCACCTGTACACCGCCGAGCCCGCCCTGTACGAGCGCGGCTATACCGACGACGGCTTTACCTGGATTGACGCGGACAACTCCAAGCAGTCTATCGTGAGCTTTGTGCGTCAGGGCGAGGACGTCGATGACGACCTGTTGATCCTGATCAACTTTGACCCGGCGAGCTACGAGAGCTTCCGCGTGGGCGTGCCGCGCGAGGGTGACTGGGAGGTCATCTTTGATTCCGACCGTCCCGAGTTTGGCGGCAGCGGCTATGTCGGCGAAGAGCCATACACCTGCTCGAGCGAGCCCTATCCCTGGAACGGGCAGATGGACTCCATCGAGATCAAGGTGCCCGGCCTGGCAGGCGTGGTGCTTAAGCGCCGCGGACCCAGCAGCTATAAACCGCCCGTGGTCGAGGAGCCCAAGAAGGCGACGCGCAAGCGTACGTCCTCGGTAAAGCCCAAGCCCGCGGCTGCTAAGAAGGCTCCGGCTAAGGTAAAGACTGCCAAGTCTGCCGCCAAGGCTTCGACCAAATCCACCACGGCTAAGAAGGCGGCCACCAAAAAGGCTGCTCCCAAGGCCAAGGCAGCTGCTGTTAAGGCTCCTGCCAAGAAAGCGTAACAAAGGTGTTACCACTGTAATTACCCGCCCCGCGGGGGCGTAGGATACAAGTCATAACCGTTCCGGGAGAAACATCCCCGGGGGAAAGGAACGTATGAATAAGATCTTCGACAACAAGCAGGAGTTTACCGAGCTCTATCGCGATGCCGTCATGAGCATTAGCGGCAAGAGCATCGAGGCCGCCAGCGACCTCGACCGCTTTAACGCCCTGGCCAAGCTCGTGGCCGAGAAGGCACGCACCGTTGCCACCAAGAGTGACGCCCGCGCCAAGGCCGAGGGCAAGAAGCGCGTGTACTACTTCTCGATCGAGTTTTTGATCGGCCGCCTGCTCGACAACTACCTGCTCAACTTTGGCGTGCGCGACATGGTCGCCGAGGCGCTCGACGACATGGGCTTTGACCTGTCCGTCATCGAGAACCAGGAGCCCGATCCGGCGCTGGGCAACGGTGGCCTGGGCCGTCTGGCCGCATGCTTCCTGGATTCCATGGCAGCCGAGGGCATTGCCGGCTACGGCAACGGCATGCGCTACCGCTACGGCCTGTTTAAGCAGGAGATCGTCAACGGCAGCCAGGTCGAGGCCACCGACGAGTGGCTCACCCACGGCTATCCCTGGGAGGTCCGTCGTCAGGACAAGGCCGTGACCATTAAGTTTGGTGGCCACGTCGAGGGCTTTGAGGAGAACGGCCGCACGTTCTACCGCACGGTGGACACGCAGGACATTCTGGCCGTTCCCTATGACATCCCTGTTGTGGGCTATGCCGGCGAGACCGTCAACAAGCTGCGCGTCTGGGCCGCCGAGCCGGTCGAAGAGCACTTCGATCTGGAGGCCTTCAACCGCGGTGACTATGCCCTGGCCGATGCCGAGCGCGCCGAGGCCGAGGCCATCAGCGCCATCCTCTACCCCAACGACGCCGGCGAGCACGGCCGTCTGCTGCGCCTGAAGCAGGAGTACCTGTTTGTATCGGCCGGCATCTACAGCCTGCTCGACACCTTTGAGAAGGAGCACGGCGCAAACTGGGAGCTGCTGCCGCAGTTTGTGGCCATCCACACCAACGACACGCACCCCGCCATGTGCGGCCCCGAGCTCATGCGTATCCTCATCGACGAGAAGAAGCTCGAGTGGGATGACGCCTGGAACATCGTGACGCAGGTCGTGAGCTACACCAACCACACCATCCTGCCCGAGGCTCTGGAGAAGTGGCCCATCGGCACGTTCTCCAAGCTCCTCCCCCGCGTGTACCAGATTATCGACGAGATCAGCCGTCGTTGGCACGAGTCGTTCGACACCACGCAGGAGGGCTGGCAGGAGCGTCTGCGCCAGACCGCCATTCTGTGGGACGGCGAGATTCGCATGGCCAACCTGTCCGTGATCTGCAGCCACAGCGTCAACGGCGTGGCCAAGATCCACTCCGACATCATCAAGAACATCGTGCTCAAGGACTTCTATGCCCTGACGCCCGAGAAGTTCAACAACAAGACCAACGGCATCTCGCACCGTCGCTTCTTTGCCGAGGCCAACCCCACCTACGCCAAGCTCGTGACCGAGGCCATTGGCGATGGCTGGCTCAAGGACGCCTTTGAGCTGGAGAAGCTTAAAGGTTTCCAGAACGACACCGAGTTCCTGAAGGCCGTGGGTGCCTCCAAGCGTGCCAACAAGGAACGCCTGGCCGCCTACGTCAAGGCCGAGACCGGTCTGGTCATTGACCCCAACACCATCTTCGATGTTCAGGTAAAGCGCTTCCATGCCTATAAGCGCCAGCTCATGAACATCATGAAGGTGATGGACATCTACAACCGTCGCATCGCCGATCCCAACTTCCACGTGACGCCGACGACCTTCATCTTTAGCGGCAAGGCTGCCTCGAGCTACACCTTTGCCAAGGAGACCATCCGCCTCATTAACTCCGTGGCCGACGTCATCAACAACGACCCGCGCGTCAACGAGGTCATGAAGGTCTGCTTCATCCCCAACTTCCGTGTGAGCAACGCCCAGCTCATCTACCCTGCCGCCGAGATCTCGGAGCAGATCTCCACGGCCGGCAAGGAGGCCTCGGGTACGTCCAACATGAAGCTCATGATGAACGGCGCCATTACGCTGGGCACCCTCGACGGCGCCAACATCGAGATCGCCGACCTGGCCGGTCGCGAGAACGAGGCCATCTTTGGCCTGACCGCCCCCGAGGTCGAGCAGCTCTGGGCATCCAACAGCTACTTTGCGTGGGATACCCTCAACGGCGACCGCGAGCGTCTGGGCCGCGTGATGGACGAGCTTAAGGACAACACCTTTGCGGGTCTTTCGGGCAACTTCGAGAGCATCTACAACGAGCTCATGAACAACAACGACCCCGACCTGGTTATGGCCGACTTCCGCAGCTATGTGGATGCATGGGAAAAGCTTACCGGCAGCTACGGCGACCAGGAGACCTGGAACCGCAAGGCGCTGCTCAACACCGCCTCCTCCGGCTGGTTCTCAAGCGACCGCACCATTCGCGAGTACCGCGACGAGATCTGGCACGCGTAAAGGCGCGCGAGCTCCCTATGCCAGCACGGCATTACTCGACGGGCGCAACCACGCGCCGTGCCCGCCGCTAATGGGTTTAAGAACATCGATGACAGAAGGAGAAATCGATGAGTAAGAAAGAATGCATCGCGATGCTCCTCGCAGGAGGACAGGGCAGCCGATTGGGGGCACTCACCCAAAAGATCGCCAAGCCGGCGGTTAGCTTTGGTGGTAAGTTCCGCATTATCGACTTTTCGCTCTCCAACTGCTCCAACTCGGGCATCGACACGGTGGGCGTTCTGACGCAGTACCGCCCCTACCTGCTGCATGCGTATGTGGGCTCCGGCGAGGCTTGGGATCTGGACAGCCGTGACGGCGGCGTGTCGATCCTGCCGCCGTACGAGACGCAGACCGGCGGCGCCTGGTATGCGGGCACGGCCGACGCCATTACGCAGAACCTCGACTACATCAAGGCCAACGACCCCAAGTACGTCCTGATTCTTTCGGGCGATCACCTGTATCGCATGGACTACCGCAAGATGCTCAAGACGCACATTGAGAACAACGCCGACCTCACGGTGAGCGTCATGCCCGTGCCGTGGGAGGAGGCCAGCCGCTTTGGCATCCTGACCACCGACCCCGAGGACGGCCGCATCACCAAGTTCACCGAGAAGCCCGATAAGCCCGATTCGAATCTCGCGTCCATGGGCATCTACATCTTCTCGGCCGACGTGCTGATCGAGGCGCTCGAGGAGGACGCTCTGGACCAGCGCTCGAGCCACGACTTTGGCAAGGACATCATCCCCAAGCTGCTCGGCGAGGGCAAGCGCCTGTACAGCTACGAGTTCCACGGCTTTTGGAAGGACGTCGGCACCATCGCCAGCTTCCACGAGACCTCGATGGACCTGCTGGGCAACAACCCCGAGTTCGATCTGTTTGACAAGCACTTCCCCATCATGTCCAACATCACCACGCGTCCGCCGCACTACATTGGCCCGGATGGTCGCCTGGACGACTGCCTGGTCTCCAACGGCTGCAAGATCTACGGTACCGCTCGCCACTCGATCCTTTCGACCGATGTCATCATCGAGGAGCGCGCCGTGGTCGAGGACTCCGTGCTGCTGCCGGGTGCGCACGTTAAGAGCGGCGCGCACATCTGCCGCGCTATTTTGGGCGAGAACTCCACGGTCGAAGAGGGCGTGAAGCTCGGCTCTGTCGATACCACCAAGGATACGGCCGTCGTTGGAAATGACGTCGTTATCGGGAAGGGGGAATGATCCGATGATCAATCGCAAGGCCATCGGTTATATCACCGCTAACTACTCTTCGACCTACGGCAGCGTGCTGCTCAAGGACCGCCCCATCGCGTCCGTTCCGTTTTTGGGCCGCTACCGCCTGATCGACTTCCCGCTGTCCAACATGATGAATGCCGGCATCAAGACCGTCGGTGTCGTCATGCCGGGCAACTATCGCTCGCTGATCGACCATGTGGGCTCGGGCAAGGACTGGGGCCTGGACCGCAAGAAGGGCGGCCTGTTCATGGTGCCCGGCAACGCGTATGGCACCACCAAGGGCGGCATGCGCTTCCTGCTGCGCGACATCATTTCCAACAAGACGCTGTTCCAGCGCTCGGACAAGCCCTATGTTGTGATGATGGGCACCAACATCATCTTTAACATGGACCTCAACACCATCATCGAGGCGCACGAGAACTCCGGTGCCCAGATGACCGTGGTGTACTGCAAGGCCACGCGCAACGTAGATGACGAGACCAAGCTGCAGATCAACGAGAACGGCCGTCTGACGGGCGTCAGCGCCGGCGTCGTGTATGGCGACAACGCGTCTATGGACTGCTGCATCGTCAACCGCGAGACGCTGCTCGAGATCATCGACCACTACCAGGCCGCCGACTATCTGGACCTGCTCGAGGCACTACAGGGCGACTTTGGCAACATCGACGTGTGCAGCTACGAGTACAAGGGCGAGGTCGTGGGCGTGTTTAGCGAGAAGTCGCTGTATCGTCGCAGCATGGACCTGCTCGACCAGACCGTGGCCGACCATCTCTTTGACCCCGAGCGCCCGATTCTGACCAAGGCTCACGACGTGCCGCCTTCGCGCTATGCGACCGGCAGCCACGCCTGCAACTCGATCATCTCGGCCGGCTGCATCATCAAGGGCACCGTGCGCAACTCGATCCTGTCGCGCGGCGTTGTGGTTGAGGAAGGCGCCTCGGTGACCAATTCGATCATCAACCAGAGCTGCGTCATCAAGAGCGGCGCCCGCGTTGAGAATGCAATCCTGGACAAGAACAACGTGGTTCCCACCAACACCGAGCTTCGCGGCACGCCCGAGAACATCCTGGTGCTGGGAAAGGCCCCGTTAACTTCTGATATCACCAACGCGAGCTAGCTTTGGCACCGCAACATCGCTCGTAACACGTAGAATAGCCGCCCGGTTTGCGCCAGGCGGCTATTCTCGAATTGCAACATGGGAGACAATATGGCAGATTCCAGCAAAAAGATGCAGATCGTGTTTGCCTCGGCCGAGTGTGCACCGTTTGTAAAGACCGGTGGCCTGGGTGACGTGGCGGGCTCGCTGCCTGCGGCGCTTGTGCGCGCCGGCGCCGAGGTCATCGTGATGGTGCCCAAGTACGCCACCATCAAGGACGAGTACAAGGCGCAGATGGAGCACTTCTCCGACTTTTACGTGAGCCTGGGCTGGCGCAACGAGTACTGCGGGCTCGAGAAGCTCGAGCACGACGGCGTCACCTATATGTTCATCGACAACGAGCGCTACTTTGCGCGCGACTATCCGTACGGCTTCTTTGACGACGGCGAGCGCTTCGCGTTCTTCTCCAAGGCCATCACCGAAAGCCTGCAGCACCTGCCGGCCGGCTTTGAGTGCGACATCCTGCACTGCAACGACTGGCAGACGGCACTGGCGCCCGTGTTCTTGCGCGAATTCTACCAGGGCCTGCCGCTGTATGACCGCGTCAAGACCGTTTTCTCGATCCACAACGTGGCGTTCCAGGGTCAGTTTAGCGACACCGTGATGGAGGACATCCTTGGTGTGGCGCATATTCCGGCGGCTGCCTCGCAGCTGCGTTGCGACGCCTGCAGCATCAACTACATGCTGGGCGCGCTGCGCTATGCCGACGCCATCACTACGGTGAGCCCCACCTATGCCAACGAGATCCAGACGCCCGAGTTTGGCGAGGGCCTGGACGGCGTGCTGCGCGAGCGTTCGTACGCGCTGCAGGGCATCCTCAACGGCATTGACGTGGCGGGCTTTGACCCGGCGACCGACAAGCGCATTGCCGCCAACTACACGGTCGAAGACCGTTCCGGCAAGGCCGTGTGCAAGGCCAAGCTGCAGGAAGAGCTAGGGCTCGAGGTGCGTGACGACCGTCCGCTTATGGTCATGGTCACGCGCCTGACGCGCCAGAAGGGCATGGACCTGGTCATGTACGCGCTCGACCGCATTCTGGCCGGCGGCGTGCAGGTGGCGGTGCTGGGCACCGGCGACCGCGACTACGAGGACGGCCTGCGCTATTTCCAGGACAAGTACCCCGGCACCATGGCCGCACGCATCGAGTTCGATCCTGCGCTGTCGCAGCGCATGTACGCCGCCGCCGACATGTTCCTGATGCCGTCGAAGTTTGAGCCCTGCGGCCTGTCGCAGATTATCGCCATGCGTTACGGCACGCTGCCCATCGTGCGCGAGACCGGTGGCCTGAAGGACACCGTGCAGCCGTACAACGAGTTTACCGGCGAGGGCACGGGCTTCTCGTTTAGCAACTTTAACGGTGACGAGATGGGCGACGCCGTGTTCCGCGCGGCGCGTCTGTTCTGGGATAACCGCGAGGCCTGGAACCAGCTGGTCACGCAGGCCATGAGCCAGGACTTTAGCTGGACACGCTCGGCCGATAAGTATCTGGACCTGTACTTCTTTATGCACCCGGAGATTGAGAGGCCGGCGGCGGTTGTGGAGGCTGCGGCTGAGCCCAAGGCCGAGCCGGTTGCTGCTGAGGAGCCCAAGGCCGAGGTAAAGCCCGCGGCTAAGTCTGCCGCCAAGAAGACAACGACCCGCAAGATGACAGCTAAGAAGGCAACGACCACGAAGGCCGCTGCGAGCAAGACCACCGCTGCTAAGACAACTACTCCCAAAGCAACGACCACACGCAAGCGCACCACCGCCGCTGCCAAGAAGGCAGCCGAGGCCGAGGCCGCTCCCGAGGTAAAGGACAAGGCCGCTCCCGAGGTAAAGGACGAGGCCGCTCCCGAGGTAAAGGACGCGGCCGCCGCCGAAACTAAGCCTGCAGCAAAGGCTCCGGCCAAAACTGCTGCCAAGAAGACGACTGCGACCAAGACCAAGACCACGACCAAGACCGCCAAGAAGGCCGCGGCTACGAAGTCGACGACGACCAAGGCTGCTACGACGAAGGCCACCGCAAAGACGACCCCGAAGGCTACCGCAAAGCCCGCCGTCAAGATCGAGGAGACGCCCGCCGAGCCCAAGACCGAGGCAGCTGTCGAGGCCAAGCCGACCGCCAAGTCCACCGCGCGCAAGCGCGCCACGACGACGGCCAAGAAGACCACGCCCAAGGCCGCTGCTCCCAAGGAGGAGGCTAAGGCAAAGACCGAGTCCGCCAAGGAGGCCCCGGTCTCCCCCGCCGCTCCGGCCGAGGAAAAGGCTCCTACCAAGAAGATCTCCGTCCGCAAGGCTACGGCCGCCCGCAAGCGCCGCTAATCCTAACGATTAAAACTTAATCCTCAACGCAAAAGAGGCGCCCCAACCAGGCGCCCTCTTTTGCGTTGAACTTCTCTATTAAACAAAGGGCCGGTTTACTACGACAAAATGGCTACGGCCGACCACAGCGAGTAATCTAAAAAATTGGCAACGCTTCTACCTGCGGTTTTAATATCACCAAAATGACCGTGGTTAAGATCATTCAATTCGTCGTAGTAAACCGAAGTACTTTTGTTTGGCTAAAAATAGTATCAGTCTAGGCTATTTCGGATATCGCGATAATTTGGATGGTAAAACGATTTTCTAGGACAACCGTTCGCCGATGGTAAACGGATGTTGTTTATACAGCCTGTGTACAACAGATATACTTACATCTTGTGCGTAAAGCCCATGACCAGCAGACCATGATTCTATTGAACTGGACCGTACTATGAGATTGATACACAACAGCCGTCTGCCGCAGTTTCGCACTCCGTTTGGCGCTGTGACCACAGGAACTACCCTTTCGCTCTCCGTGATTCTAGAGGATGCCGATCCCAACCAAGCAACGCTTACGCTGCGTACCTGGGTTGACGAGATCGGTGAGTCTCGGTATCCCATGACGCACGAGGGCGACGGCATATTTACTGTAGAGCTTAAGTGCACCGAGCCCTGTCTTATCTGGTACAGCTTTATCTGCAATATCGAGGGCCAGCCCGAGGTTCGTCTGGGCGCACCGCAGGGCCGTACCGGCGGCGAGGGCGTAACCTACGACTACGCCGAGGTCCCGTCCTTCCAGATTACCGTCTACAAGCACCGCGAGAACCGTCCAGCTTGGTACGAGCAGGGCATGGTCTACCAGATCTTCCCCGACCGCTATGCCCGCGACGAAAACTGGCGCGAGCGCACGCTGGCTCAGGTCGAAAAGCCGCGCAACGGAATCCAGCGCCGCATGGTCGAGGACTGGAACGAGCCGCCCGTGTATGAGCGCGCCGAGGACGGCTCCATCAAAACCTGGGACTTCTACGGCGGCTCGCTCAAGGGTATCCAGGAAGACCTGCCCCGCATCGCCGAGCTGGGCTTTACGGCCATCTACCTCAACCCCATCTTTGAAGCCGCGAGCAACCACCGCTACGACACGGCCGACTACACCAAGATCGACCCGATCCTGGGCACCGAGCAGGACTTTACCGAGCTGTGCCAGGCAGCCGAGAAGCTCGGCATCTCCATCATCCTGGATGGCGTCTTCAACCACACGGGCGACGATTCGATCTACTTCAACCGCTACGGCAACTATCCTGGCGTGGGCGCGTGGCAGAGCGAGGATTCGCCGTGGCGCGATGCGTTTTATTTCCACGAGGACGGCTCGTACGACTGCTGGTGGGGCGTGGGTAACATGCCTGCCATCAATGAGAGCTCCGAGCTGGTACGCGAGCGGCTCCTGGGCAAGGACGGCGTGATCCGTAAATGGCTACGTGCCGGCGCTCATGGCTGGCGTCTAGACGTGGCCGACGAGCTTTCGGACGATTTCCTGACCGAGATCAAGAAGGCAGTACTTGCCGAAAAGCCCGACGCGCTGCTGCTCGGCGAGGTCTGGGAAGACGCCTCCAACAAAATCAGCTACGGCCATCTGCGTCGCTATCTACAAGGCTCCGAGCTCGACTCGGCTATGGATTATCCCTTCCGCGACATGGTCATCGGCTTTTTGATGGGCTACAAGAACGCCTACCAGGCAGCCGAGGATATCGAAACCCTGCGCGAGAATTATCCGCGTGCGGCCCTCTCTTGCGCACTAAATCTGCTTTCGAGCCACGACCGTCCGCGCATTATCTCGGTGCTCGGCGGCGGCCCTGACGAGTCGCAGCTGCCCGAGTGCGAGCGCAGCAAATGGCGCCTGGACGAGAACTCGATGGGCCTGGCCAAGAGCCGTTTTTGGCTCGCGACACTCATGCAGATGACCTTCCCGGGTGTGCCCTCAATCTATTACGGCGATGAGTACGGCTTGGAGGGCCTGACCGATCCGGGCAATCGCCGCACGTTGCCTTTGAAGGAAGACCTGCACGACTTCGATACACTCGCCATCCTTAAAAACGCCTCGGCCGTGCGCCGTGCCCTGCCGTTTATGGTTGACGGCGATATCAAGGCCTTCGCGCTCAACGACGAGGTACTCGCCTACACGCGCACCGGTAAAGACGGTGAGGCCGCGACGGTTATCATCAACCGCAGCTTGCGCAATTCACACCGCGTGACGATTCCGGCGCTCGACGAATGTGCGAGCGATGTGATTAGCGGTCACGAGTGCGAGATTCACAATGGCACCGTCACACTCGATCTGTATCCGCTGGGGTCGTCGATCATCTATCACCACGCCGAGCAGCGTCTGCAAGAGCCGCTCGATCACGGCGCGGGTGTCGTTTGTCACATCACCTCGGTACCGACCGACGATGGCAAGCCCGGCACAATCGGTGCGCCCACGCGTCGCTTTATCGACCACCTGGCCGCCATGGGCATGCGCTACTGGCAGGTCCTGCCCGTCAATCCTACGGACTTCTTCCGCTCCCCTTATGCCGGCCCTTCGGCCTTTGCAGGCAATATCGACCTGCTGCCCGAGAGCCACGAGGAGTTGGCTGCCGACTTCGTCACCTGGAAGACCCACGGCGGCGAGGATGCCGACCCGCTGTACACGGCGTTTAAACATCGCAACGCCGACTGGCTCGAGAAGTACTGCGTCTATATGGCCGTCAAAAAGTACTTTGAAGGCGAATCGCGCCACGATTGGCCGGCAGATGTTGCGCGCTACAACGAGCATCTGATCGATGATAAACGTTTCCACGACGAGGCAGAGCTGCAGGCTTACATGCAGTACCGCTTTGACCTGGCCTGGTGCGAGCTCATGAACTATGCACACAAGAAGGGCATCGAGGTCATCGGCGATATTCCTATGTACGTGTCCGACGATTCGGCAGATGCGTGGAGCGAACCCGAGAACTTCTGGCTGTCTGATACCGGTAAGGCAATCGAGATCTCCGGTGCGCCGCCCGACAACTTTGCGCCCGAGGGTCAGGTGTGGGGCAACCCGACGTTCCGCTGGGACCACATGAAGCAGAACGGCTATAGCTGGTGGATGGATCGCCTATGTCGTGCGTTCTCGCTCTACGACCGCGTGCGCCTGGATCACTTCCTGGGCTTCCACAGCTACTTTAGTATTCCCGCGGGCAAGGCTTGCGCCGAAGGTCGCTGGCTGGCGGGTCCAGGCAAGGATCTGTTCCAGACTGCCTATGACGAGCTGGGGCCGCTCAACTTTATCGCAGAGGACTTGGGCTACCTGACGCCCGGTGTTCGCGCCATGGCTTCGACCTGTGGTTTCCCCGGTATGGACGTGTTGGAGTTTAGCGCCTACGACGTCCGTTGCGGCGTACATCCCACGCCTGGCAAGATCCTGTACACCTCGACGCACGATACGTCGACGCTCGCCGGTTGGTGCACGCGTTCCTTTGCGGGCGGCGACGAACCGAGCGGTGTTGAGGTGGCGGCCAAGCTGATGAGCGACGCGCTGGTAAGCGACGCTCCCCTGGTGATGATGCCGCTGCAGGATGTCCTGGGGCTTGGCGACGACGCGCGCATGAACGTACCGGGCGTGGCCACGGGCAACTGGACCTGGCAGGCTGACGAGGCCGACGTTGCGGCCGCTGAGGGCAAAACCGCACAGCTCCTGCGCAACACGCATAGATTCTGGGGCGAAGCGTGATAAAACGCCCGATATAGGGTACAGTTACAGACGTTTGAATTTTTGCGGGCAGAGTAATCTGCCCGCTTTGTGCTGAAAAGGAAGTATTATGGCGCGCTACGATTACAAATGCTCGAGCTGCGGCAACGTGTTCGAGGTTGAGCATCCCATGTCCGAGACCCCCGAGGTCGTGTGCCCGAGCTGCGGCGCTCCGGCGGCCAAGACGTTCTCGGCCAGCGGCATTAAATTTGAGGGCAGTGGTTTCTACAACACCGACCAGCGAAGCGGCGGCTCCAGCACCAACGCCACGAGTGGCTGCTGCGCCAACTGCCCGCATAGCCACTAGGAACCAAACAGCCCCGCGATCAACATCGATCGCGGGGCTGATTCTTTAGCTACCCAGGCATCTCTATGAGTTGCGGTGAAATAAGGTCTGTTTGGCGGGTAGAAGCCGATATTCAATCCCTATTTCACCGCAACTTAGTAGCTACTTGTGGACCAGGCGGGCGCAGAAGTGGCCGTCGTAGGAGTCGGCGTTTATGGGGACGCTCTGGAAGAAGCCTCGATCGTTCTGGCGCACGGCGACAAGCTTCTTGGCCTGCGCGAAATCGGGAAGCTGCAGAATCTGAGATTCGGAGAGCGGTGCCACGGTAAAGCCGGCGCCCTCGGGAGAGGCCAGGAAAGCATCCACGACCTGCGTGTTCTCTTCATCAAAAACCGAGCAGGTGGCATAGATAAGCTCACCGCCGGCAGCCACGCGCACGGCTGCTTCCTTGAGCATCGTCAGCTGCAGACGGGGCAGCTCAGTCGTAACGTCCTTCTCGGTCAGACGCCACGGAATCTCGGGATGACGGCGCATAGTGCCAGTGCCCGAGCACGGGGCATCGATAAACACCGTGTCGAACAGGGCGGGCTCGCCAAGCATCGCGTCAAAGGACGTGAGCACCTCATTGAGCTCGCAGGCATCGCCCGACACCGTACGAACACCCGTTATACCCGCCTTATGCAGGCGCGCGAGATTCTGATCGCACTTGCGATCGTGCAGATCGAGCGCGGTATGCTGACGCTCATACCCGGCACGCTTGGCCTGGCACATCATCACATAGGTCTTGGTACCACGACCGGCACCAATCTCAAGGCAGCTACCAGGGCGCGTGGCAGCTGTGGCGATAAGCTGCGCGTTGAGATCAGATGCCACCGCGGCAGCACGCTCAAACACACCCGAAGCAACGGTAACCTGGGCATCAACCGGGGCATGGCAGCCCGGGAAGACAGGCGCGACGAGCTGCGAGATATACGGATCGGGCTTGGTCGCAAAGGCGTTCTCATGCAGGGCCAGCGGCGCAGGTGCCAAGTTGCCGGCAAAGTTAAGCGCACCCTCTGGCGTGTCAAACGACGCCATGATACGAGCGCACAGCCAACGCGGCAGACCCATCAAGCGCGACAGACGAACCAAGCGTCGCTCAGACTCATTCACATCGGACGCCGTGGCAAAGTCCTCAACGTTGTCCGCGACCTTATGCAGCACGGCGTTGGCCAAACCAGCGGCAGACTTAGCTCCGCTGCGCACCAGCTCAACACCCTGACTTACGGCAACGCGGCCAGGCGTATGCAGATAGAGCATCTCGAAGGCCGAGATGCGAAGCGCCATGCGAACACGCGGCGCAACCTTTTTAGGCTTATCGAGAAACTGATCGAGCAGCTCGTCCAAAATACCCTGCGTGGCGGCCACACCCAGCGCCAAGCGGGCGGCAAAAGCGGAATCGCGCTGGTCAATAGCCTTGGCCGATGCGCGAGAGGACAGCACGTCACGCGCATACATGCCGCGGCGATCGGCCTCCATCAGCACATCGAGCGCAAGCTTGCGCGCGGGAGACAACTTGCTCATGACAAAACACCCCACGAAAGATCGGCGCCCTGCAGGCCAGCAGCCCAGGCGGAAGCGGCCATAGCACGCTTGCCATCTGGCTTAACCTCGAGCAACTCAACCGAGCCATCGGAAAGGCCAAGGTAGACGCGCTTGGCTTGAACGGCAACAGCGCCCTCGCCAAGCGACACATCAGCCGACGCAGCATCGAGCACACGCACGGTCTTGCCGGCAATCACGCAACGAGCAGGCGCGGTATCGGACGAAGCGAGCACATGACGCACGCAATCGAGCGCAGCCATCTGCGGATCCAGACGCATCTCCAGCTTGGAAATCTTGGCAGCATGAGTGACGAGCGACTCATCCTGCTCGGTCCAAACCGCCGAACCATCGGCAAGCGAAGGAAGTGTATCGGCAAGCAGTTTGCCGCCAAGCTCACCAAGCTCCATGGTCAGCGCCTCGGCATGCTTACCGGCAATCGTGGTCGAGGCCTGTGCACAATAAGCACCAGTATCCACGCCATGACCGATGCGCATGATAGAAACGCCAGCGACCTCATCACCAGCGAGAATCGCACGCTGAATAGGAGCAGCCCCACGCCAACGAGGCAGCAAGGACGCATGAACATTCACAATGCCGAGCGGCGCCATATTCAAGACCTCATCAGGCAAAATACAACCATAGGCAGCCACGCAGAAAATGTCAGCCTGGGCAGCCCGGAGCGCCTCAACAACCTCAGGCGTCATACGATTAGCCTCAACGACCGGCAACCCCAGCTCAAGCGCCTTAGCCTTAACAGGAGACGGCTCCAACTTTTTACCACGCCCACGAACAGCATCAGGACGAGTAACAACAAGCGCAATCTCGTTACCAGCCTCAACAAGCGAAACCAGCGAAGGCACAGCAAAATCAGGCGTACCCATAAACACAATACGCATAAAGAACGTCTCCCCTCAACCAAAGCCGAGACGGCTACAAAGAGCAGCGGAAAGCCAAGTACCCAGACCATCCGCAATAACAATTCAACAAGAACAAATATACCCAAAACCAAAGAAAGAGCCGCAATAAAAGCAGCTCTTTCAGCAAAGCACCTATCAGCGAAGACGCCCTTCCCTGGCCCGACGGCATCCGGGCGAACCGAGCCAGAACAACGCTGTCCCCGGTGCTGAGCGCCCACATATCGTCCCGCGCGCAGTTTCGCAGCAAAGCGAGAATGTTTGAGCACGGGATGATATGTGGGCGCTCAGCACCGGGGACGGTGGGACCTACTCCGTCTCGCCCGGTCGAGCGCCGCGGGCCAGGGCGTCCTGGTACTCCTTGACTGCTTTGATCCTCTGCATCGGCTTCAGTCGCTCAAACATGGTGTTGCCGTGCAAGTGATCGATCTCGTGCTGCAGGCAAACGCAGAACAAATCGCCCGAGGCCTCGTAGCGAATCAGGTTGGCGTTTAAGTCGTACGCCTCGACCACAACATGGTCGGGACGCTCGATCTCGCAGCTAATGCCAGGAATGGAAAGGCAACCCTCGCTAAAGGGCACCAGATGGTCGCTCTGCTCCACGATCACGGGGTTAATGAGCACGTACGGGTCGTAGTCGTTCTTGTCGCTGTAGTCGCAGTCGATGGTGACGAGCTGGATGAGCTCGCCGATCTGCGGAGCAGCCAGGCCGCAGCCACCGTTCTCGAACATCATCTTCTTCATCTTCTCGGCAAGCGCTTCGATTGCCGGGGTGATCTCCTCGATGACGGCGCACTCCTGGCGCAGACGAGGGTCGGGCGACAGTACGATTCCGTTGGCTTCCATGGCCATCCTTTCGAGTTGTTACATCAAATCATAGGCGTCGACGTCAACGCTCACGCTCACGCCGCGCACAGAGCCCACCTCTTTGAGGCAGGCGTCGATATCACCAGAGACATGGTACCCCACGGGCGACTTCACAAGCAGATGGAAGCGGTAACGGTCCTTGGCTCTCTCGATTACACACGAAGCCGGGCCCAGCACCTGCGGCACCGCGCTGCCCGCCCGCAAAAAGTCGGGCGCGGCAGCATGCCAGCGGCGCTTTAGAAGCTTTGCAATGCGCCCGATGTAGTCCTGCGCGTCGTCTCGGTTCGCCGACCACACCAAAATGTTAACCAGGCGAACAAACGGCGGATACAGGGCGTCGCGGCGCTGGTCCAGGTCGTAGTCGGTAAAGATCGAGCGGTCGTGCTCGGCGACGGCGCGAATGACCGGATCTTCGGGCAGGTAGGTCTGGATGATCACCTCACCGGGGCGATCGCCGCGGCCGGCGCGGCCCGCAACCTGCTCCAGCAAGTCGTAGGCGCGCTCTCCTGCGCGGAAGTCCGGCAGCTTGAGGGCGAAATCGGCATTGACCACGCCCACGAGCGTGACCTCGGGAAAGTCGAGGCCCTTGGCGATCATCTGGGTGCCCAGCAGCACAGCACAATCGGCGGCATCGAACTGCTCGAGCAGCTTTTTGTGCGCATCCTTGCCGCGCGTGGAATCGGCATCCATGCGAATAATGGCGACGTCCTCGGGAAGCATCTGGTGCAGCGCGTCCTCGATCTGCTGCGTGCCCAGACCCATTTTTGCCAGGTAGCGACTGCCACATTTGGGGCAACGGCTCGTGGGCGCGGGATACGGCTGCACGCGCCAAGACGAACCGCAGGTGTGGCACTGCAGCGTGTGTGTGCGCTCGTGATACGTAAGCGCGGTGGAGCAGTGGTTGCAGGTGGGCACGCAGCCGCATTCGCGGCACATCAGAAACGGCGCAAAGCCACGGCGGTTATGCAGCAGCACGGCCTTCTCGCGGCGCTCGACCACACGCTCTAGGCCCTCCATCAGCGGTTTTGAGAACATGGAACGGCTGCCGTGCGAGAACTCACGGCGCAGGTCGGCGATCCGAACCGTCGGCAGGACTGCGTGTCCCGGGCGCTCGGGCATCTCGACGCGCGTCCAGGTGGCACCGTTATACGTGCCACGGCGGCAGCGATCGAGGGCCTCAGCAGAAGGCGTGGCGGAGCCCAACACGAGCGGGCAGCGGTAGCGCCGCGCCATCTCGGCCGCGACCTCGCGCGCATGGTAGCGCGGACTAGAGCCCTGCTTATAGCTGGTCTCGTGCTCCTCGTCGATGATGATGAGACCCAGGTCGCTGAGCGGGCAAAAGAGCGCCGAACGCGCGCCGACGACAACGCGGGCCGCACCGCTGGCGACCATATCCCACTGGTCCAGGCGCTCGCCAGCAGAAAGACGCGAATGGAACACGGCTACCGTCTCGCCAAAGCGCGAGCGGAAGCGGCCGACGGTCTGGGCCGTCAGCGAGATCTCGGGCACCAGCACGCAGGCCGAACGGCCGGCCGCCAGCACGCGCTCAATCGCCGAAAGGTAAACCTCGGTTTTGCCGGAGCCGGTGACGCCGTCGACAAGGACCACGTCTCCGTGGGCGTCCAGACGGGCGCGCTCAATCTGCGCGAGTGCCTGTTGCTGGCCGTTGGTAAGGGAGACCGGCGCCTTACCGTTTGCCGAGGACAGCGTGGTCTGCTCGATGCAGCCGCGCCACGCACGCCGCTCTTCCACCACCACGACGCCGCGTTTTTCGAGCGCCTTAATGGTCGCCGACATACTGTTGTAGAGAAGGTTGAGGTCGCGCGTCGTGACCGGCCCGCACTGGAGCGCCTCGATGAGCTGACGCTGGCGGACAGCAGTCCTGGGCGGCGTATAGTCGAAACCCTCGGGCGTGAGCATGACCCAGCGGTTTTGGATAGGCTTGACGGCGGGGCGCACAACTGTCCACACGCCGTCGTCGCCCTTGACCACACGCGGGCTGACGCCCGGGGGCAAGAACAGGCGCAGGCACTCGGAAAGCGTCGCGACATACTCGCGGCTCATCCAGCGTGCGATACGGGCAGCCTCGGCGGTAAAGAGCGGTTTGCTGAGGATAGCCTCGATGGGCTTGATGCGCGCGGGATCGAGAGCGCTGTTGCCCTGCAGGTCGTCCAGCTCAGGCGCAATGTCGACGATATAGCCCGCGGCGGCACGGTTACCAAAGTGGACCAGGACCGTGGATCCGATCTGTGCCTCGTTGGCAAGGGACCGGGGAATGCCGTAAGCAAACGGCTCGGACAGCGCACGTGTGGGAATGTCGAGGACTACGCTCGCATAGGCGGCGACGGGTTCAGGTGCGAACTCAGGCTTGGCCGGAGTCTCCTCCGGTTCCGGCGAACCAAACAGTGACAGTTGCTCGGCCATGGTCTCTGTACCTCCCATCCCATACGTCTTTAGAAACAAGAGCCCCACTCGTGGTGAGCGGGGCTCGGATACATGCGTTTACGCGACTGTTACAGCGCCATCGTGCGGGCGCGGTCGATACGCGCCAGACAGTCGTCGCGGCCGACGAGCGCCATGGCCTCACCCAGCGGGGGGCTCACCATGTTGCCGCAGACGGCGACGCGCACGGCCTGGAACACCACGCGCTTCTTGAGGTCCATCTGCTCGGGCAGCGGCTCAAGCGCGGCGTCGATGTTGGCAGCCGTCCACTCGTCCACGCCCTCGAGCGCGGCCTTGGCGGCGTCCAGAATGGCGCCCATGCCTTCCTTGGCCAGGCCCTTGTTAACGGACTTCTCGTCATACTCGAGCGTCTCGGCCGTAGCGAAGATGGGAGCGGCGACGGTCACGGCGTCGGCCGGCATCTTGGTGCGCGGCTTGACGATAGCGGCAAGCGCGTCGATCCAGTCCTCGCCGTACTCGACATTACCCTCGATGAGACCCGCCTCGTGCAGCTCGGGGACCATGATCTCATCGGCAAACTGGGCGTCGGACATACCGTTGATGTACTCGGCATTGACCCAGTCGAGCTTCTTGGGGTCGAAGGTCGCCGGGTTCTTGGAGATGCGGTCGAGCGAGAACTTGCTGGCCAGGACATCGCGCGGGATGATCGTGGTCTCGCCGTCGAGCGACCAGCCGAGCAGCGCCAAGTAGTTGACGAAGGCGTCGGACAGGTAGCCGGCGTCGCGGTACTCCTCCACGGAGGTGGCGCCGTGGCGCTTGGAGAGCTTTTTGCCGTCGGCGCCCAGGATCATGGAGATGTGGGCGAACGTGGGCACGGGAGCGCCGAGGGCCTCGTACACCATGACCTGACGCGGGGTGTTGGACAGATGGTCGTCGCCACGGATGACATGGGTGATCTTCATCATGGCGTCGTCGACGACGGTCGCGAAGTTGTACGTGGGCGTGCCATCGGAGCGGAAGATGACAAAGTCGTCGAGCTCCTTGGCGTCGAAGGTCACCTCGCCGTGAACGGCGTCGTGGATGACGACATCGCCGCGGTCCTCGGGCACCTTGATGCGCAGGACGTAGGACTCCCCGGCCTCGATGCGGCGGCGGGCCTCCTCGGGATCAAGATCGCGGCAACGGCGCTGATAGCCCTGGAAGGGGTCCTTGCGCTCCTGCGCGGCCTTGCGGTCGGCATCGAGCTGCTCCTTGGTGCAGAAGCAGGGATAGGCCTTGCCCTCGTCCCAAAGCTTCTGGGCGGCCTGCTTGTACAGGTCCAGGCGCTCGGTCTGGGCGTAGGGTCCAAAATCGCCGCCCACCTCGGGACCCTCGTCCCAGTCCAGGCCCAGCCAACGCATGGCGCGCAGGATAATCTGCGTGTTCTCGTCGGTAGAGCGGGTGGGGTCGGTGTCGTCGATGCGCAGGATGAACGTGCCGCCGTTTGCACGGGCGAAAGCCCAGTTATAGATAGCGGTGCGGGCGCCGCCAATGTGCAGCTTGCCCGTCGGTGAGGGTGCAAAGCGGACGCGAACGTCTGATGCCATGGAAATCTCCTCGATTGCAGGATGGATGTCTAACCGCACCAGTATAAAGCATCAAAGCAACCTCCGCACAAAGGGCACCGACCTACTCATTGGGGACAGACTTAAATGACCAGTCGTTGGAGACGTTCTTAGTTTAAGGCTGGTCATTTATGTCTGTCCCCAATGAGTAGGTGCGGAAAGGGTGTGAATGTTTGATTTACGCGCTATGATGTGCCCTTGCATAGAGAGCCCGGCGGAATGGTAACGGTCGCCGGGACACGTTTTTTGAAAGGACAATTATGTCGGAAGAACTTCGTTCCATCCCGCCCCAACACGGGTCCTTTGTCTTTACGTCGGAGTCGGTGACCGAAGGTCATCCCGATAAGATCGCTGACCAAATCAGCGACGCCGTCCTCGACGCAATCCTCGCCAAAGAAATAGAGCTGCAGGAGCAGGGCTACATCGCCCCCAACGGCGTGCCTGCCAACGTAGAGAACGTCCGCTGCGCCTGCGAGACCCTCGTGACCACCGGCACCGTCATCGTCGCCGGCGAGATTCGCACCCAGGCCTACGTCGACGTACAGGAAATCGCCCGTGGCGTTATCCGCCGCATTGGCTACAACCGCGCCAAGTTCGGTTTTGACTGCGACACCTGCGGCGTTATGAGCCTCATCCACGAGCAGTCGCCCGATATCGCCCAGGGCGTCGACGAGTCCTTCGAGACCCAGACCGGCGCGACCACCGACCCGATCGACCTGATCGGTGCCGGCGACCAGGGCATGATGTTCGGTTATGCCTCCAACGAGACCAAGACCCTCATGCCCATGCCGCACTACCTGGCAAGCCGCCTGGCCGAGCGCCTGGCCGCCGTGCGTCACGACGGTACCCTCGCCTATCTGCGTCCCGACGGCAAGACCCAGGTCACCGTGCGCTACGAAGATGGTAAGCCCGTCGAGGTCACGACCATCGTCATCTCCACGCAGCACGCCGCCGAGATCGAGGACATGGGCAAGATCAAGGCCGACCTCATCGAGCACGTCATCACCCCGGTCATGGCCGCTGAGAACATGCCGTGGGACAACGCGGACATCTACGTGAACCCCACCGGTCGCTTTGTCGTGGGCGGCCCCATGGGCGACACGGGCCTCACCGGCCGCAAGATCATCGTCGATACCTACGGCGGCTACGGCCGTCACGGCGGCGGCGCCTTTAGCGGCAAGGACTGCACCAAGGTTGACCGCTCCGCCGCGTATGCCGCGCGTTGGGTCGCCAAGAACGTGGTCGCCGCCGGTCTGGCCGACCGCTGTGAAGTCGAGCTTGCCTACGCCATCGGCGTTTCCAAGCCCCTCTCAATCATGGTCGACACCTTCGGTACCGCACATATTGCCGAGGACAAGATCGTCGAGGCCGTAGAGAAGACCTTCGACCTGCGCCCGGGCGCCATCATCCGCGACCTAGACCTGCGTTGCCCCATCTACGAGAAGACAGCAGCCTACGGTCACTTCGGCCGCGAAGACGCTGACTTCACCTGGGAGAAAACCGACCGAGTCGAAGAACTCAAAGCAGCCTGCGGCCTGTAAGCCAACGGCAAAAGCTGCAGCCAAGAAACAACGCACCAAAAGAAGTACCGGCTCCAACCGGTACTTCTTTTTTATTTAAAGGTGGTGAAGATGAGCCGACCTGGGACATGGAATAGGTCATAGGCCGATAAATTTCGCAGCAGAGCGACTCCAACCATGTATCCTAAGTTCCGAGGGCTTTGGTATCTGGTCGGTCGCGAGTTCCGCACGAGCCGGAGAGCACTTAATGTGCTCTCCGTGCGAGCAGGACTGCCCGAGCAGGCGACCAAATACCAAAGCCCTCGGAACGGCGGGATAGAGTATGCCCCGCCCCTCGGGACGACGGGATAGAACAGGAGCGCATATGGCAGGCAAGCCGCAAACACTAGCTACGACCTCTGCATTCGAGATCTTGGGGCCCGTCATGGTCGGCCCCAGCTCATCGCACACCGCCGGCGCCCTGCGCTGCGCCCAAGTTGCCGCCAGCCTGCTGGAAGGCCGCATCACCAAAGTCACCTTTGGCCTGTGGAACTCCTTCGCCCACACCTACCGCGGCCACGGCACCGATCGTGCGCTCGTCGCGGGCATCCTGGGCCTCGACACCGATGACGAGAACATCAAACAAGCCTTCGACCTCGCGCGCGAGCAGGGCCTCGAATATCACTTTGACATCAAGGGCGACGACGCCTCCATCCACCCCAATACCGTCGACATCGACATGGTCGACGACACGGGCGCCACGGCACAGGTCCGCGGCGAGAGCCTGGGCGGTGGCAAGATGCGCATCAGCCGCATTAACGGCGTCGGCGTCGACATCTCGGGCATGTACTCCACGCTCTTCGTGGCGCACAAGGACGTCCCCGGTGTACTCGCCGCGCTCACCAACCTGCTCGCCTACGCCCACGTAAACATCGCCTTCTGCCGCACCTACCGCACCGAAGTGGGCGGCCAGGCCTACTCTGTCTTTGAGACCGACGGCGCGCCCGACGACACCGTCGTCCCCATGCTGCGCAAGCTCGACAATGTCGATTACGCAACGTTTATCGAGCTCCCCGGTTCTGCCTCGTCGCTCTCCCCCGGCGTCTCGGCAAAGGAGATCTTCGACGACGGCGAGCAGCTGCTCGATGCGTGCGAGGAACTGGGGCTCAGCATTGGCGCCGTTATGGCCGTGCGAGAGGCGCGCCTGACCGGTGAGGCGCACGCCGTCGCCGCCATGCGCCGCGTGCTCGACGTCATGCGCGAGGAGACCACAGCCCCCATCGCCAATCCGCAGCGCTCGCTCGGTGGGCTTATCGGCGGCGAGGCCAAACTCGTCGATGCCACCGTCCGCAACGATTTGAGCACAAGCCTGATGGGTGCTGTCCAGACCGACGCCGTGGCTCGCGCCATGGCCGTGCTCGAGCGCTCCGCCACGATGGGCGTGATCGTCGCCGCCCCCACGGCCGGCTCCGCGGGTGTTGTGCCCGGCTGCGTGCTGGCGCTCGCCGATCGCCTGCAGCTCGACGACGAGCAGGTCATGGACGCGCTCTACTGCGCAGCCGCCATCGGCCTCAACCTCACCACAAGCGCCTGCGTTGCCGGCGCCGAGGGCGGCTGCCAGGCCGAGGTGGGAAGCGCCGCCGCCATGGCAGGCGCCGCGCTGGTGCAGATGCTCGGCGGCACGCCCGAGCAGGCGCTCGACGCCAGTTCCATCGCGCTGAGTAACCTGCTGGGCCTCGTTTGCGACCCCGTCGGTGGCCTCGTGGAGGTGCCCTGCCAAAACCGCAACGCCATCGGCGTGGCAGCGGCCTTTAGCTCTGCACAACTCGCCCTCGCAGGCATTAAGAGCTTGGTGCCGTTTGACCAGATGGCACATGTCATGCTCTCGGTGGGTCACGCGTTGCCGGCCACGCTGCGCGAGACGGCAAAGGGCGGCATCGCGCAGGCTCCGGCCGCACTTTCGGCCTGTGCAAAATGCGGTGTGTGCGGATAGCGACAAAGAACGACTCAAAGGTGGGACAAATGTCCCACCTCTTTTGAATGCCACCGTTTCCGTACCACAAACAGCAGGGCAATCGCTATAATGCAAGCCCAGTAAAAACACGATGAACCGCAAGGCGAAAATCGAAAGATATGCATACGATGTCGCAAAACGATCGAACTCAACTGATTCCCGATCCGCAGCAGCCGAGCAGGCACGCCGGCGGCGTTCAGTCGCCGCGTCCTATCGCGCCGAGCCACGGTCAGCAGCGTGGTGCGGCAAACGCTTCTCAACGCCCGAACCAACAGCGACAGCAGCGTCAACAACGTCAGCAGCACCAGGCAAACGGCAATGCGCCCAAGCAGCCCCCCACGCACGCTCGAAGCGATCGCGGCCCCGCGCGCAAGTCCGCCGGCGACAATAAGTCGGGCAAAAAGACGACGCTCTTTGTCGTCCTGGGTCTAATCGTCATTGTCTATATCGTAGGCGTCGTAGCATTTTCGCAGGTAGCCTACCCCAACACCACCATCGCCGGCGTCGACGTCTCATTCTCCAACGCTTCGTCTGCCGCAACCAAGGTCAACTCGGCATGGAAGCACTATAAGCTCATCGTGACAGGAGATGACTTTAGCTGGACCTATCAGCCCGAGTCCGATGAACCCATCGTCGACGGTGAGGCTGCTGCAAAAGAAATCATCAACCACAACGAAGCCTTTATTTGGCCGGTCCGCCTTGTGGAATCCTTAAGCGGCAAGACCAAAACAACCGCTACCTCCAACGAAGTCGATCTTGATCAAGACGTCGACCTGTCCATGCTCTCCGACACCTTTGACCAAAAGCAGTTTGAGAAGGATCTGGGCGCCGCCATCGACGAGTTTAACGAGGGCCGTTCGGGCACGTTCGAGGCAAATAGCTCCTATGACGAGCAGGCCGGCAAGTTTACCGTCGAGAAGGCGCGCTCCAACGAAAAACTCAACCGCGAGCATGTCATTAAATATGCCGAGCTCGAGCTTGCCTCGCTGGCCGAGACCGTCGATCTTTCCAAGCTCGGCAACGATGCCTATGAACCGCTCAATGGAACGCTGACCGATGATCAGATTCAGGCCGCATGCGATGCCGCCAACAACTTCCTGGGCGTCAACGTGACCCTCAAGCTCAACGGCGAGGATGCCGGCAAGGTCGACGGCAGCTCCGTGTTGCAGTGGATCAGCTTTGCCGATCCGGCCAATCCCACGCTCGATACGTCGCAGATCAGTAGCTGGGCAGCCGAGCTCGCCAACGGCTTTAATACCGTGGGCTCCACTCGCTGGTGGACGCGCGCCGATGGCAAGCAGTGCGCCGTCGAAGGCGGCGACTTTGGTTGGTCCATCGACAGCAGTTCGCTCGCCAAGCAGGTCGAGGACGCCATTAACAACAAGCAGACCGGCGAGATCGAGATCAAGTACTCCCAGAAGGCCGACACCTTTACCGCAAAGGGAGAGCCCGACTGGAAGGCGTATATCGACGTCGACCTGTCCGAGCAGCACGCGCGCTACTATGACGAGAACGGTAATATCGTCTGGGAGGCCAACTTTATTTCAGGCAAACCGGGCGAAGACGCCACCCCCGAGGGCGTGTGGCAGATCAACAGCAACGACGGCGGTAGCACCCTGATCGGAGCCAAGGACCCCGAGACGGGCAAGCCCAAATACGAGAGCCCGGTGAGCTACTGGATGCCGTTTGAGGGCAACATGATCGGCTTCCACGATGCCACCTGGCAAAACGACAAGAGCTTCGATAACGCCGAATCGTACAAGTGGTGCGGCAGCCACGGTTGCATCAACCTGCGCCTAGCCGACGCCAAAGCGCTTCACGACTGCATTAAAGTCGGCCTGTGCGTGGTTGTCCACTCGTAGTTCAACGCGCGCATTCATACAACATGGAACTGCTGCGACTAATCTAACAGTTCCGAAAGAAACCGTCTTATGCGCCTGCCCCGACCGGTGGGCGCATATACTTATGGAGGTTCTTTCTATAAAGGAGACGCTATGCCGAATGCCCCCACGATCACCCCGGACCCAGATGATACCGAGCGCACGCCCGAAGGTGTCACCGAAACGATTCCTCTGATTACAGACGTTCATGCCGAAAAGCAGAACGAACGCATAAACGATACGGCCGAGATTTCCGATGAAGAGGCATATGCCAAGCTCAAGGCAAAACGTGCCGAACGTCGACGCAAAAAGCTGATTCGACGCGGTATTGCCGCCGGCGTCGTTGGCGCCATCGCGTTCATTGGCATTGTTGCAACTCTGGTTTTCAATGCGCAGCCGCAGAGCGCCAGCGGACCTGTGACCGACATGGTGACCGAGGGCACGTTTTCCACGACCGTCGAGGCGAAAGGCCGGCTCAAGCCTATTTCGTCCTCAGTGGTCTCCCCTTCTGTCGACGGTACGGTCGATTCGATCAACGTGCAGGCGGGCCAATCCGTCAACGAGGGCGACGTGCTTATGACCATTAAAAACGACGAGCTCGATCGCAACGTTGCCGAGGCGCAGCGTGCAGTTGCTGCCGCTCAAGAAGACCTCGCTAATGCGAAGAAAGCCGCAGCTGCCGCTCAGGCCACCCCAACGACGGACGTCGATGGAGCTTCCGCAGCGGCTGGCGTCTCCGCCGCATCGGCGGACACGAACGCCGTATCGGCCGCGCAGCGCAGCCTCGCATCGGCCCAGGCAAACCTCGATCAGGCGAACGCCAAGGCGGCCAGTCGTACGGTCACGGCCCCGAGCTCGGGCAGTATCGTGGAGCTCAACGCCAAGGTGGGCGCCACGGTAACAGGCGGCATGATCATGGGCGAAAGCGATACGAGCGGCGGCAAGCAGTGCATGCAGATCGCCGACCTATCTAAGATGAAGGTGACCGTGCAGGTGGGCGAAAAGGACATCGCCAAGATCGCCGTTGGGCAGAGTGCCAACGTCACGTATCCCGCGTTTCCCGATATCGTAAGCCAGGGAACGGTCACGGCCATCGCCTCGGTGGCAAACTCCGACGCCGCCAACGGTGGCGGCGGCAGCGTAACCTTTAACGTCGACATTCTCATAGAGGCGCCCGACGCGCGCCTGAAGCCGGGCATGACGGCCGAGGTATCGGTGGTGACCGAGCAGCTCGACGACGTGGTGATGGTGCCGACGATGGCGCTCATGACCGAAGACGGCGAACACTATTACGTCAACGTGGCAACCGATGACGAGGGCAAGCATACCCGTCGCGTGAAGGTGACCGTCGTGACGCAAAACGACAACGAAGCCGTAGTCGGCAAGACACAGGTAAAGCGCGACGACCAGGGCAACGAGATCAACCCCAACGTGCCGGTTACCAAGCTGCGCGATGGCGACACCCTCGTCATGGACACCGGAGCGGACGCAACGACTGACGGCGGCTACAGCACGGATTCGGGCAGCATGTCTGACGACGAGGGCATGTAATGCGTCCCGTTATCGACATCCGCAACGTGCACCGCATTTTTGAGAGCGAGGCGGGTTGCGCCCACATCCTGCACAACGTGAGCCTGGCGGTAGAACCCGGCGAGTTCGTCGCCATTACCGGCCCTTCGGGCTCGGGCAAGTCAACGCTCATGAACATCCTGGGCTGCCTGGACAAACCGACGGCGGGCGACTATTACCTGCAAGGGCTCAACGTGGCCGAGCTCGATGATGACGAGCTCACCGAAGTCCGCGCCCTGAGCATTGGCTTTGTCTTTCAGAGCTTCAACCTGCTGCCGCGCCTGTCGGTTATCGAAAACGTCATGCTGCCGCTGGCCTACACCAATGTGCCCCGTAGCCAGCGCGAGATGCGCGCCGTGCACGCGCTGCAGGCCGTCACACTACCGGTCGACCACTGGGACCACCGCATATCCGAGCTCTCGGGCGGCCAGATGCAGCGTGTCGCCATCGCACGCGCCCTCGTCAATGACCCGCCCATCATCCTGGCCGATGAGCCGACGGGAAACCTGGACTCTGCCACTGGAGCGCTTGTAATGGAGACCTTCCATAGACTTCAGGAGCGCGGCAAAACCATCGTGCTCATCACACACGACCCCGGCATCGCCGCCGAGGCCGACCGTGCCGTGACCATCCGCGACGGTCGCATTCACGACGGCGCGTATATTCCACATGCACCGCGGACCCTGCGCAGCGCCGTAGATAGCCTGCCCATGATTTCCGCCTCCGCCAACCCGCCGAAAGGAGTGGTGGCATGAGCGCCCGCGATCTCATCCAGGAAGCCCTTCACTCGCTCGAAGCCAACAAGGGGCGCAGCCTGCTCACCATCCTGGGCATTGTCATCGGCATCGCCTCGGTTATCGCCATGACTTCGCTCATCGGCGGCATCCAAAACAGCCTGGTCAACAGTCTGGGCCTCAATGCGGCACGCATGGTGCAAATCTATTCGTCGCAAGAACTCACCGAGTCCGACATCGAGAAGCTTCAAAAACTGGTGCCGCAGATAGAGCAGATCGGCATTGTCGACAGCGCGTATACCGAGTATATGACCGGCGATAAAAGCTATACCGTCATGGCACAGGGTGTCGATAGCGACATGCTCGACGCCGTGGGGGCCAGCAAGCTCGTTGCGGGGCGCACCTATTCCCAGGCCGAGTCCCAATCAGGCTCGCGCGTGGCGCTCATCAGCCGCGGCGGCGCCGATCAGCTTTACGGCAACGAACAGGATGCGCTGGGGAAAACCATCAAGGTGTCCAACGGCGAGGTGCAGATTGTAGGTGTGATTGATGGCGGCAACGACTCCATGGGCTCGCTCACGCTGTATATGCCGCGCGAAACCATCTCAGGCCTGTTTGGCGACGAAAATCCTTCATTCCCCAGCGTGACGGCTCTTGCCGCCGAGGGCACAGACATGGACGAGCTTTGTAAAACCATCGAGTCCAAGGTGCGCGCAATGAAGGGCATCGCGGAGGATGATGAGTACGACAGTGTATCGGCGACCTCCATGAAAAGCGCCATCGATGCACTCAACTCCTTTATGGGCGCATTCTCGCTCATCATGGGTGCTGTCGCCAGCATCTCGCTGCTTGTCGGCGGTATCGGCATTATGAACATGATGCTCACCAACGTGACTGAGCGCATCCGTGAGATCGGCATTCGCCGTGCCCTGGGCGCAAGTCGTCGCGATATCACCGCGCAGTTTTTGGCCGAGTCCTCGGCGCTGTGCGTCACCGGCGGACTGTTGGGTGTCCTGATTGGCTATCTGCTGGCATGGGGACTCACGTTCTTTGCCGCAAGCTCGGGCATCATGAGCGAGTTTGGAGCTACCGGGACGATCACGCCAAGCTTCTCCATTACAACAGTGTTGATCGCGTTTGCCGTATCGGTCGGCATCGGCGTAATCTTTGGCTTCTACCCCGCTCGCCGTGCAGCAAAGCTCGACCCAGTGGAATGCCTACGCTACCAGTAAGCCACCACCAACAAGTTGCGGTTCATTAGGGAATGAATATTCTATTTAGCAGCAAAAACAGACGCTATTTCACCGCAACTTATTGAAGGGCTGCTTGCGCCAGTTCCGTGCGTCGTCCTCGAGCGATTGGCGGATGACGGGCTTGTAC
>RQCP01000042.1 GCA_008668235.1 Collinsella aerofaciens
ACAAAGGGTGGCCACGTGCGCCTTGGCGCCAATGACCACCCTGACTACTCGGCTAAATTGTACTGTGCGCCGCTAGCCGCGAGGCGCGTCAATTGCGACCTTGCCGCTCTCCAGCACGTGGACGCGGCCGTCGGCGAGCATCTGCACGACCTCGGGATACAGCACGTGCTCAATCGCGTGGATGTGCTCCTCGAGCGTGTCGACATCCCAACCTTCCTCGACAGCCAGCGCGCGCTGGGCGATGATGGGGCCGTTGTCGTAAATCTCGTTGGCAAAGTGCACGGTCACGCCGGTCACCTTGACGCCGCGCGCAAAGGCATCGTCAATCGCATGCGCACCGGTAAAGCTCGGCAGCAGCGCCGGATGCAGATTGACCACGCGGTTGGGAAACGCCGCCAGCAGAGGCGTGTGCACCATGCGCATGTAGCCGGCCATGACCACATACTCGCAGCCGCGCTCGAGAAGCTCGTGCGCGATGATCTCGTCAGCGGCGATGGGGTCGGCGTAGACATCCTTGGACAGCGTGAGCGTCTGGATGCCCGCGCGCTCAGCGCGCTGCAAACCCTTAGCCGAAGGACGGCTCGACACCACAAGCTCAATCGAAGCGTTGAGCTTGCCGGCGGCGATCAGGTCGATCAGCGCCTGCAGGTTGGTACCCGAACCGCTGATGAGCACACCGATCTTGAGCGGCTCGGCCGTATCGGTGCCGGTCGGACGGGTGTAGGGCACAAAGCCCAGGCTCGCGGCAGCAGCCATCTGCTCGTTAGCGCTCATCGGAGTACACGACCTTACCGGAACCCTCGACGCACTCGCCCACGCGGAACGGCTTCTCTCCCAGCGCGACCAGGGCCTCGGTCACGGCAGCCTCGTCCTCGGGGGCGATGATCAGGCACAGGCCGACGCCCATGTTGAAAGTCTTGCATGCCTCGTTGGGCGCGAGCTCGGCCTGGCGCGACACGTAGGTGATGACGGGCGGAACGTCCCAACCCATCTCGGCGCCGTTGCGGGTGACCACGGCGTCGACGTCGTCGGCAAGCGCGCGGTTGAGGTTCTCGGTAATACCGCCGCCAGTGATGTGGGCGATAGCGTGCACGTTGGCGCCGCCGCGCAGCAGCTCCAGAATCGGCTTGACGTAGATGCGCGTGGGAGCCAGCAGGGCGTCTGCCAGCGAAGCACCGCCGAGCTCCTCGAGCGGACGGCTCAGCTCCCCGGCCTTAGCGGCAGCCTCGGGCGTGCCCGGCTTGATGCCGTCGACACCGATAACCTTGCGCACGAGCGAGTAACCGTTGGAATGCACGCCGGTGGAAGGCAGGCCCAGGATCACATCACCGGGGCGAACGTTCGCGGGGTCGAGCATCTTGGGACGGTCGACGACACCCACGGTAAAGCCGGCGAGGTCGTAATCGGCGGGGGCCATGACGCCCGGGTGCTCGGCCATCTCGCCGCCCACGAGCGCGCAGCCCGCGAGCTTGCAGCCGTCGGCTACACCCTTGATGATCTTTGCCATGTGCTCGGCCTCGATGTGGCCGATGGCAACGTAGTCCAGGAAGAACAGCGGCTCGGCACCCGAAGCCAGAATGTCGTTGACGCACATAGCAACCAGGTCCTGGCCCACCGTCTCGTGACGGTCCATGATCTGGGCGAGCACGAGCTTGGTGCCCACGCCGTCGGTACCGCTAATCAGAATCGGGTCTTCCATATCCTTAAGCGCGGCAGCCGAGAACAGGCCACCAAAGCCACCGATGCCGCCGATGACCTCGGGGCGGTTGGTGTCCTTAACCATCTGCTTAATAGCGTCAACGGCGCGGCCGCCCTCGGCGGTATCGACGCCGGCATCCTCATACGTCACATGCTTGCTGTCGCTCATCTGAGCCTTCCTCTCCCACTACCGTGGCGCCGCGCGGGCGCCAAACGGTGCTCATAGTTGCGTTCATTTCGGCGCGCGCCATAACAACGCGCGCCGTCATATCAACAAAACAGCAGGTAAAACCTACCAAAATAAACCTGTCCCTACATGGCAGGTTTTAGGCCTCGCCGTGTTCCTCTTCCCAACTGCGATCGTCGTATTTCTCGACCACGGCGTCGTCATCAAAGTGCAGCGGCTTGTCCAGGTTGCGGGGCTTAAAGCCCTCCATGAACTTGTCGCGGCCAAAGCTCTCGGGAATCGCCACGGGGTAGCGGCCGGTAAAGCACGCATCGCAGTAACCGCCCTTGGGCATGACCTTAAGCAGGCCCTCGACCGAAAGGAAGGCCAGCGAATCGGCGCCGATATACTCGCAAATCTCGTCGACCGTCTTGTTGGCGCTGATAAGCTGCGACTGCACGTCGGTATCGATGCCGTAGAAGCACGGCCAGATGACCTCGGGCGAGTTGATGCGGATGTGAATCTCCTTGGCGCCGGCGTTGCGCAGCATCTTGACGAGCTGCACCATGGTGGTGCCGCGCACGATGGAGTCGTCGATGACGACCAGGCGCTTGCCCTCGATGTTGTCGCGCAGCGGGTTGAGTTTCATACGCACGCCCATGGCGCGCAACTCCTGCGTAGGCTCGATAAACGTACGGCCCACGTAGCGGTTCTTGATGAGGCCCTCGCCAAAGGGAATACCGCTCTCGTGCGAATACCCCTCCGCGGGCGGCAGGCCGGAGTCGGGTACGCCGATGACCAGGTCGGCTTCGACGGGCTCCTCGTGTGCCAGCTGACGACCCATGTCATAACGGCAGGCATAGACGCTCTTGCCGTTCATGATGGAGTCGGGGCGGGCAAAGTAGACCTGCTCAAAGATGCAGTTTGCGGGCTCTTCGGCTGCAGGCACGCCCTGCTCGGATACCAGACCCTCGGCGCTGATGCGCAAAATCTCGCCGGGACGAACGTCACGGACGTACTCGGCACCCACGATGTCGAGTGCGCAGGTCTCGGAAGCAACGACCCAGCCGCCGGCGCGCGTGACACGGACGGCGGAGTCGACCGTCGCGGCGCCGTCCTGCGACGGCAGCTGCGAAACGGATGCGGCATCGGCCTGGTCCAGGCCCTCGTCCACCAGCTTGCCCAGCACGAGCGGGCGAATGCCGTGTGGATCGCGGAATGCGTAGAGTGCCTGCTCGTTGATGAGCGTCATGGCGTAGCCGCCGCGCACGAGCTCCATGGTCTTGCGAATGCCCTCGCGCAGATGGCCTGTACGCTGAGTAAAGTAGCCGATAAGCTTAGTCGCGACCTCGGAATCCGAATTGGAAAGGAACGGCACGCCCAGCTCGATCAGCTGGCGGCGCAGCTCGTCGGTGTTGACGAGGGTACCGTTGTGCGCGAGCGCGATAATGACGCTGTTGATGGTAGAAAGATGCGGCTGCGAGGCTTCCCAGCTCTTGGCGCCGGCGGTGCCATAGCGCACGTGGCCCACGGCCAGCTGGCCGGAGAGCGTCGACAGGTCGGCGTTGGAGAACACGCGATCGAGCAGTCCCAGGTCTTTGCGAACCATAACCGTGCCGCCATCACCCACGGCGATTCCCGCCGATTCCTGGCCGCGATGCTGCAGCGCGCGCAGACCAAAGTACGTCAGTCGAGCCACATCGCGATCGGGTGCCCACACACCAAAAATGCCGCATTCCTCATGCAGCTGGTCGGAGTCCGGATCATACGTCGACATGGTCTTCACCTGTCCCGCGGCACGCTCGGCCGCGCGGATGGTTTCTTGAGACATGGCATCCCCTCAGAGCCTCGTTATTTGGCGTTACCTGCCCTATTATACGCACGGCAAGACAAGCACTCCCGCGCATGAACAGCGCTTTTTAAAAGCCCACCGAGCTTATAATCCGTTTTGCAGCCAAACATTTTATTGGGCAACCGCTTCGGGGCCGACGATCCCGCATACTTCCGTTGCGACGCGTCTCGCCCGCCGTTGGGGCTTGCATTGTTGCAATTGGGACGTTCGTCCTGTCTTTTGGCAGGTCGGCGGCGTATCCTTGTACCTACAGCAAAACGAGAAAGGTTATGTATGGATCGAAACGAACTCGACCCCAGCGTCCCCAGCGCCACGGAGGTCAAGAAGATCCCCCTCATCATTAAGGTATACGCCGTCCTGTGCATCCTGTCCGGCGTGGGCACGCTCCCGTCGGTCGGCGCCTTTATGTGGCAGGTCATCACTGCGCTCATCAACGGCAACGCCGCCGCCAAGCTCGGCGACAACACGCTCGTCGCGGTCGGACTGATTGTCGCCGGCATCATGCTCTCGGCTGCCAGTGCCGTCATCTTGATCATCTTTGGCCTTGACCTCATCAAGAACCAGCGCCGCAATGCCGCCCGCCTGTCTTACGTCCTCATCGCATTTACCGTCGTGGAGCTTTTAGTTGACGTGATGCTCCAGGGCATCGGACCCTTCCTGCTGCGCCCCGCCGTCCAGCTTGTCATCCTCATTGCGCTGTCGGCCACCGTCGACCCCACGCTACGCCAGGAGCGCGAACTGCAGCGCCGTCTGCAAGAGATGCTCGACCGCGATGCCGCCGCCGAGGGGATGCTCGGCCGCGACGAAACCGGCGAGGGCTACATCAAGCTCAACTACTTCAACCTGTTCTGGGTATTCTTCGTCTGCAGCGTGTTAGGTCTCATTCTCGAGGAAGTCTGGCATATGGTCGTCGTCGATCCCGGCGTCTATCAGGACCGTGCCGGTATGCTATTTGGCCCCTTTAGCCCCATCTACGGATTTGGCGCGGTGCTCATGACCATGGCGCTCAACCGCTTCTATAAAAAGAATCCTCTGATCATTTTCCTGGTAAGTGCCCTGATCGGCGGCGCTTTCGAGGTGTTTGTAGGCTGGTTTATGCAGACCTCATTTGGCGTGGTGTCGTGGAGCTATTCACACATTAGGCTATTCGGCATGCCCGATCCCATCGCGGTATTGACCGGGGGACGCACATGCACGCCGTTTGCCTGCATGTGGGGCCTGGGTGGCCTCATCTGGATCAAGGTCTTGCTGCCGCGCCTGCTTAAGCTCATCAATATGATTCCATGGAAACGCCGCTACTCTGCTACCGTCATCCTGACCGCCGTCATGTTGATCGACGGCGTCATGACGTTGCAATCGCTCGACTATTGGTATCAGCGCGTCAACGGAACCGTTCGAAATATTCCCGTCGCACAGTTCTATGACAAGCATTTCGATAACGAATATATGGAGAACCGTTTTCAGAGTATGACCATGAGCCCCAAGGACGCCACACGCGTGTAGCAAACGCCAGAGCAAAATAGCTCCAACACATCAAAGCCCGCTGGCAGATCTACATGAACTGCCGGCGGGCTTTCGCTATAGACAGACTCGGATTGCCGACGAGGCCTTACGCCTCGCGCTCGACCTCGCTCACGCACTCGTTCTTGATGGTGCCGACGAGCGACTGCAGCGCATCGACCACATGCGGGCGAATGTCTCCGCCAATGAGCACGAGCATGATGTCGTCGCCCACGGTAAGCTCGCCGCTCGCCAGCCACACGCGCACATAGCCGATACCCGGCATCGTGCGCGTCGCCTCGATAGCGGCCTGCACCTTTTCGGCATCGAAGCCAAACACCATGCCGCCCACCTTGTGGCCTGGCGCCACGCCATCGGTCTCGACTCCGCGCACTTCGGCCTTGGGCGTCGCGCGCACCACGCCGTTGTGTGTCAGGTACATCCCACAATCAGCCGCCGAAACATCGGCCTTGGCTTCGCGCAGCCAAGCATCAACCGAAGGCATCGATTTGCCGTTCTCAAGCATCATTTCTCCTTTCACCGTCATTGAGTAGCCCATAATCTATTCCTCGACCGGCGTGAGCACCATGACGGCACGTGTGTTGCTCAGCGATAACGAACGACAGGTCACAAGCGTTACGACCTTGGTTGCCGAAGCGGCACGATCGATGGCATCGCTCGCCACGGCAGAGGCACCGTCGAGCATCTCGGACAGGTAGTTCTTGAGCCCGTCGTCGCCCTCAAAATTGGTCGTGCGCGCCTTGGCATACGTGTCCTCGACAACTTTGGTCGCCAGTGGTCGCAGTTTATACGTAGCATCCCGTGTGATGTAATACACGAACTCGATGCTATCGAACGTTGCCTGATCAGTGGTGTCCGAAATCACGTTGAACATCGACCCGTCATTCATGTGGTGGCCGTAGATCGTGGTCTGCTGATCCACCATGCCCGGCGCGGTGTCATTGCTATCCAGGAAAATGGCCCCGGATGCATTGGCCGTACCGTCGAACAGCGTGTTGAGGTATTTGGAGTTGTTGTTGGTCTGCACCACGGGATAGTTGATGTTGGTTCCCGGCGCGTAAATCCAACCCACAATCTCGGAGTTTGTCTGAGCAAGTGCATCGAAGTCAATAATCGGCACGCCGCTGGCGTCCTTATCGCTTACATATTGCTTCTCGATTTTCTGGTACGAATCGCTTGCCTGCTTATAGCCAATCTGCGCGTTGATAAAGATGGCAGCGGCGGCGACAATCAGGCCGATGCCGATGATGATGAGCAGAATGGGAATAATGGAGCGGCGCTTTTTGCGCGGCGGCTCGGTGTAATCCGACGGCGCGGCATGCGATGAAGACCGGGGCGGCTTCTTAGCGTTGCTATAAGATGAAGGTCGATATGCGGCTGGCGCGTCCTGTCGACGATGCGTCGCCGGCGTCACGGGGCGCGGCGCGCGCGGCTGCTGAGGAGAGGATGTCCGACCCTGCTGTGCCGCATGGGCAGCACCCGGCTTCGACGGATCGGGAATCTGAGAAGCCTTGAATCGTTTTCCCTGATAGTCGGACATGGCTCTCCTTATACTGCGGTGAAACGGCGGAACGCCTAGGCGTCGGCCATCTCCTGCTTCATCTTCTCGATAACCTTGCGGTACTCGGGGTCGCAAGCGCCCAGAATCTGCGTGGCGTAGATGGCGGCGTTCTTGGCGCCGTTGATGGCAACGCAGGCCACGGGCACGCCCGAAGGCATCTGCACCATCGACAGCAGCGAATCCATGCCGCCCAGGTCACTCGTCTTCATAGGCACGCCGATGACCGGCAGCGGCGTAAAGGCAGCCACGACACCACCCAGGTGAGCGGCCTTGCCGGCGGCAGCGATAATCACTTTGATGCCGCGATCGGCAGCAGTCGAAGCCCACTCGTGGACCTTCGCCGGTGTGCGGTGTGCGCTCGCAATGACAAGCTCATAGGGCACGCCCAGCGCCTCGAGCTCGACGGTGCAGCCTTCCATAACACCCAGATCGGACTTGGAGCCCATGATGATCCCGACAACCGGCTTTTGATCTGCCATAAACAAAGACCTCCTGTTGAGAGCGGCGACGCGGCCAATCCGCGACCCTTAACTACTGAGAGTAGTATAGCTGCTCCCGTCCCTGCGGTCCCCGGGTGCCCCGCGGCGGGCTGGGTTTTTATCTTCGCTCCCCTTGCTTCGCAAAGTCGCTCAGACAATAAACCCAGCCCGCCGCGGGGCACCCGGGGACCTACCGGGGATTGCCATGACGTACGTTGGCTGAAATATTAACGTGGGATCCGCCGTTCGAACGAACGGCGGATCCCACACTCACTTTTTATTCAGCCCTAGTCATCGCGCAAAGCCCCTTCCGCAGCACACGGAGCAGCCAAGTCACCGCAGGCCGGGGCGGGAGGGGCCGAGTTTCCTCCTGAGCGACTCTGCTTGCAGCCGGAGCGAAAGGGGGAAATCTCGGCCCCTCCCGCCCCGGCCGATCAGGTCAACTACACCGTGTACTGCGGCAGGTCCTGCAGGGCGATGACGTCCATGCCCATGTCGTTGGCGCTGCCGTGACCCTGCTGGTCCTCGCGCACGGCCTCGATGGCACTCACGTACGTGTTGGCGGCAGACATCGCCGTCACGCAGGTCACGCCACGACGGACGGCCTCGGTGCGTAGCAGGTAGCCATCGCCACGCGAGCCCGGGCCGTACGGCGTATTGATGATTACCGCAATCTTGCCATCGGCGATGAGGTCACCAATGTTGGGACGCTCGCCGTCGTGCGGGCTGCTGATCTTCTCCACGACTTCGCACGTCACGTTGCCTCCGCGCAGCACGCGCGCCGTACCCTCGGTGGAGCAGATATCAAAGCCCAGGTAGCGCAGGATACGAGCGACCGAAAGGATATGACGCTTGTCGCGGTCGCACACGCTGATGAACACCTTGCCGCAGCTCGGATCGGGCAGCTTGTAGTCAATCGCCAGCTGCGTCTTGGCATATGCCTCGGGATAGCTCTTGGCGATACCCATGACCTCGCCCGTCGACTTCATCTCGGGACCCAGAATAACGTCGGCGCCCGGGAAACGACCCCAGGGCATAACGGCTTCCTTCATGCAGAACCAATCGAGCTGACGCTCGTCACTCGGCAGACCCAGGCTGGCGATAGAATCGCCCGCCATGATACGCGCCGCGCACTTAGCCAGCGGCACGCCAGTGGCCTTGGAAATAAACGGCACGGTACGGCTGGCACGCGGGTTGGCCTCGATCACGTAGACGGTCTCGCCCTTGATGGCGTACTGCACGTTGACCAGGCCGCGTACGCCCAGCGCCATCGCGATGCGACGCGTGGTCTCGCGAAGCTTTGCCTGCAGGCTCTCGCTAAAGCTGAACGGCGGGATGCAGGTCGCAGAGTCGCCGGAGTGAATACCGGCCTCCTCGATATGCTCCAGAATGCCGCCGATGTAGACCTCTTCGCCATCGCACAGGGCGTCGACATCGGACTCGATCGCACCCTCCAAGAAGCGATCCAGATACACCGGGTAGTCGGGGCTAATGCGCGCAGCCTCGGCCATGTAATCGCGCAGATGCTCAGCATCGTAGGCGATCATCATGCCGCGGCCGCCCAGCACGTAGCTCGGACGCACCAGCAGCGGGTAGCCGATGTGCGCGGCCACGGCCTCGGCCTCCTCAAACGAGGTGGCCTGGCCCGCCGGCGGGTACATGATGCCCAGCTTGTCGAGCAGGGCGGCAAAACGCTCGCGATCCTCGGCAAAATCGATGGCGTCGGGCTTGGTACCCATGATGTTCACGCCGCTCTCCTCGAGCATGCGCGCCAGCTTAAGCGGGGTCTGGCCGCCGAGCGTCACCACGACGCCGTCGGGGCGCTCAACATCGATAACGTCCATGACGTCCTCGTAGGTGAGCGGCTCAAAGTAAAGGCGGTCGGACGTGTCGTAGTCGGTCGAAACGGTCTCGGGATTGCAGTTAACCATGATGGTCTCAAAGCCGCGGGCCGCCAGCGCGTAGCTCGCGTGCACGCAGCAGTAATCGAACTCGATACCCTGGCCAATGCGGTTGGGGCCGGCGCCCAGGATCATCGCTTTGGGCTTGTCCGCCGGCGTGGTCTCGTCGGGAGCCACGCACTTCTTGGCATCCGGGCTCGTGCGGTAGATGTTCTCGTACGTCTTGTAGTGGTACTCCGTGGCGCTCGAGAACTCCGCAGCGCAGGTATCGACCGTCTTCATGCTGGGAACCACGCCAAGGCCCTTGCGATAGGCGCGCACAAAGCGCTCGTCCGAGCCAGTCAGCGCGGCGATCTCGGCATCGCTCGTGCCGTACTGCTTGAGCAGGCGCATCGCGTCGGCGTCGATATCCTCCACACGCAGGCCGCGGATGCTCTCCTGGACCTGCACCATGTCGTTGATACGGTTGAGGTACCACGGGTCGATGCCGCAGGTGGCATGGATGCGAGCGATGTCCCAGCCACGGCGCAGGGCCTCGACCACAAAGAAGATGCGGTGCTCGGTCGGCGTGGCCACGGCTTGAGCGAGCTCGTCGTCGCTTAGCTTATCGGCACCCTCCTTGCCACCGGCGCAGATACCCTGGTGACCGTCCTCCAGCGAGCGCATGGCTTTGCCGAAGGCCTCCTCAAAGGTGCGGCCAATCGCCATAATCTCGCCCACTGCCTTCATGCGCGTGGTGAGCGTGGGGTCGGTACCCTTGAACTTCTCGAAGGCAAAGCGCGGCACCTTGACAACGCAGTAGTCAATCGTGGGCTCAAAGCAGGCAGGCGTTGCCTTGGTAATGTCGTTGACGATCTCGTCGAGCGTGTAGCCCACAGCCAGGCGCGCGGCGGCCTTAGCGATGGGGAAACCCGTGGCCTTGGAGGCCAGCGCGGACGAACGGCTCACGCGCGGGTTCATCTCGATGACGATCAAGCGACCGGTCTGGGGGTTCACGGCAAACTGCACGTTGGAGCCGCCGGTCTCGACGCCAATCTTCTCCAAGATGGCGAGCGACGCGACACGCATGCGCTGATACTCCAGGTCGGAGAGCGTCTGCGCCGGCGCCACGGTGATGGAGTCGCCGGTATGCACGCCCATGGGGTCGAGGTTCTCGATGGAGCACACGATGATGCCGTTGCCGGCGTGGTCACGCATGACCTCCATCTCGTACTCTTTCCAACCCTCGATGGACTCCTCGACCAGCACCTCGTGGGCAGGCGAGAGCTCCAGGCCCTGGCTCACGATGGAGACGAGCTCCTCGTGAGTATGCGCGATGCCACCACCGGCGCCGCCGAGGGTAAAGCTCGGACGCAGCACGCAGGGATATCCCACGCGCTCGGCGATGGCCTCGGCGTCTGCCACGCTGTAGGCATAGCCCGAGCGCGCGACCTCCAGGCCGATCTCGGCCATGGCCTCGTTAAAGAGCTTGCGGTCCTCGCCGCGCTCGATGGCGGCAAGGTCGCAGCCGATCATCTCGACGCCGTACTTGTCGAGCGTGCCGTCCTTTGCCAGTTCGACGGCGGCGTTCAGACCGGTCTGGCCGCCCAGCGTGGGCAGCAGCGCGTCCGGGCGCTCTTTCTTGATTACGCGCTCGATAAACTCGGCAGTGATGGGCTCGACATAGGTGCGGTCGGCCAAGCCCGGGTCGGTCATGATGGTCGCCGGGTTGGAGTTGACCAGGATGACCTCAAAGCCATCCTCCTTGAGCACCTTGCAGGCCTGGGCACCGGAGTAGTCAAACTCGCAGGCCTGGCCGATAACGATGGGGCCCGAGCCAATGACGAGGATGCGCTTGATGTCAGTACGTTTAGGCATGTTAGTTCTCCTCGGTCTCAGCGGTCTCGGACTCAGCAAAGTTCCAGCCGGCAAGGCGGTCCTTCGCGGTATCGATGTCCAGGTAGTTCTCCTCGCCGTCCATGAGTCGCGTAAAGGCGGTAAAGAGATAGTGGGCATCGGTGGGTCCGGGCGAGGCCTCGGGGTGATACTGGACCGAGAAGCACGGGGCGTCGAGCAGCTGGATGCCCTCGGCGGTGCCGTCGTTGAGGTTCACATGTGTTAGGCGAATGCGGCCAAAGCGCTCGTTCATCACGACCGGCGCGATTCCGCGGCGCACCCAGACGCGCAGATCTCCATCGGCCGCATGCTCGGTCTCGCCGCCGGAAAGCTCGGGGACAAGCTTGCCCAAGCTGGGGAACAGCAGGCCAAAGCCATGGTTTTGCGCGGTGATCTCCACACGGCGGCTTACCAGGTTCATGACCGGCTGGTTGCCACCGCGGTGACCGAATTTAAGCTTTTCCATCTGGGCGCCGCAGGCCAGGCTGATCATCTGATGGCCCAGGCAAATGCCAAAGACCGGCACCTTGCCGATCAGCTGCTGCACCTGCTCGTAGGTCTCCACCACGGCGTCGGGGTCGCCGGGGCCATTGGACAAAAAGACGCCGTCGGGATTCATGTCGAGCACCTCACTCGCAGGCGTGTCCCACGGCACGACGGTAAGGTCGCAGCCGGCGCGGACCAGCCCCTCCAGAATGCCGCGCTTCACACCGCAGTCGTAGGCGACCACTTTGTGACGGGCAGGAGCGGCAGTCGAAAGCGCAAAGTCATGCGTGGCAGGCAGGTCGACGGCGGCAAACTCGTGAGGCGCGGGGCAACTTACGGTCTTGACCAGGTTCTCGCCTACCAGCGTGGGCGCTGCGGCCAGACGCTCGGCAAGCTCGTCGATGTCGAAGATCTCGGTCGAGATAATGCCCATCTTGGAACCATTGTCGCGCAGATGGCGCACCAGGGCGCGAGTGTCGACACCCTCGATAGCGACGATACCGTGAGCGCGCAGGTACTCCGGCACGCTAACGGCCGAGCGCCAGTTAGAAGGCGTGGCGCACATGTCGCGAACGATCATGCCGCGCATAGCCGAAGCGCTCGCAGGGCGCACGGCGTCGCCGGGGAAGGCCGACTGGACGTCGGTCTCGTCGATACCGTAGTTGCCGATCTGCGGATAGGTCATGGTTACGATTTGGCCGGCATAACTCGGGTCGGTCATGACCTCAAAGTAGCCCTCGAGCGAGGTGTTGAAGCAGACTTCGCCGGTCTCGGTGCCCTCGGCGCCGCATGCACGTCCATAAAAAATGGTCCCATCCTCAAGATACAGGATGCAGGGACCGCAGGTGCCCTTGCTGGTTTTGGCCAGCATACGCTGGCAAAGCTCGCTGGGCGCGAAGGTGCGGGCGGCAGCGCCCGCGGTATGGTTGTTCGCCATAATTCTCCTTCCCGGTCTCACAGGACCGGCTTAAAGGTGTGTAGTTAGGCCTCGCGGTATTGTAACCGCAAGCATGCCTCATGGCGTTAATTTCATCGAAATGTTTACGAAATGATAATTATGACTTTCTATGCATAATGTTTTTTAATCCCGTCCCAAAAAAATCATCCCGCGGGGCTTGTGGCTCACGCGGGATGATGGCGTCTTATTTTTTCTTGTCCTGCTCCAGCAGTTTGGACGGTGTGCGATCGGGCTTGCCGCCGCGGAAAATCTCGCGGCCATGCAGACGATGCTCCAAATCGCGCTCGGCCTTTTCCTCGTCAATCTTGGTCTGGCTCACCACCGGGTCCTCAATCAACGACGACACCGAGTTCACCTGCTTCTGAATGCGCTCGGCGATGGTGTCGTCCATACTCACGATGCGCATCTTCCAGTCGATACTCGTGGCGTTGGATGAGCTCTTGGTCCACACGAACGTCAAAATGGCGCTCTGGTGGCCGCGCGCGGGGAACATGCCAAAGAAGGAATCGTGCTGAATGTTGCTATCCTCGTCGATATAGGCGTGAACGTTATACACCACGCGGTCGATCTTATCGTTGAGCAACGCGTTGGTCGCAAGCGCCGCGGCCTGAATCTGCCCGTTGGACAGCAGCTCGAGCTCGTTGGCAGACGATGTGTCCAACACCGTCACCTCGACCGTGCCCGTACGCTCATCGGCTTCATCGACGGTAAAGTCGAGTGGGAACTGCGTAAAGCCGTTGCCCCATTCAAGTCCACCCTTGAGCGCGGTCGAAACGGTATCGACCGAAACGCTCTCGGACAGGTTGGCGGTGTTCAGACGACGCATCACGCCGTAGCCAATCTGCATGCCCACGATCAGCACCAAAATACCGATGACCACGGCCATCGCGGTCTTCGTAATGGTATGGCTCACCTGCGAGCCCGAAGGATCGTCCTCGGACAGCGGGTCGATATGTTTTGCCTGGCTCGCGCGGTCCTCGCTGCGCAGCTGCGCTAGCGCCGCTTTGTCACCGCGCTTGGCCGCAGCCTCCTTCTCACGCATGCGCTCGGTACGCTTTTTGGCGAGCGTGGGATCCAAGACGCCGGATGCATCGATTTCGGAGAATAACTCCGTCACTTCTTCCGGAGTCAAAGGGTTCTTGTCAGCCATAAACTTCCTGTCATATCAATCAGTCGAGCTCGTGCGCACGCGCACCTTCGAACTGCATTCGATAGTAACGGGCATAGGTGCCGCCACGGGCGAGAAGCTCCTCGTGCGTGCCACGCTCCACAACGCGACCATGCTCAACGGTCGCAATCTCATCGGCATGCTTAATGGTCGAAAGACGGTGGGCGATGATAATCGTGGTGCGGCCGCGTGCCAGCTCTTCGAGTGACTCCTGCACCGCCTCCTCGCTCTCGTTATCCAAAGCACTCGTCGCCTCGTCCAAAATCAGGATCTTGGGGTTCTTGAGAAACACGCGCGCGATGGCAACGCGCTGCTTCTGTCCGCCCGAAAGACGGCTGCCGCGCTCGCCCACCACGGTGTCGTAGCCCTGCGGAAGCGACTCGATAAAGGCATCGATGTTGGCGCGACGGGCCGCCTCGGCGATCTCTTCTGCCGTAGCACCCGGCTTGCCGTAGGCGATGTTCTCGCCGATTGTTCCGTCAAACAGGTAGACATCCTGCTGCACCAGGCCGATGGCACGACGCAGGCTCTGCTGCGTCACATCGCGCACATCCTGGCCGTCGATGCTAATGGAGCCGGCAGCCACGTCATAAAAGCGCGGCAGCAGCGAACAGGTCGTGGACTTGCCGCCGCCCGAAG
>RQCP01000001.1 GCA_008668235.1 Collinsella aerofaciens
GCCCACCTCGGTACCCTTGCCGGCCATGGTCTCGAGCAGCACCGTCGTCTGCTGGCCCTCAAACATCACCTGGCACAGGGTGTCGACAATCATCTGAATACCGGCGTCGGAGCCCTGCCCCACATGCGCACCGGGATGGAAGTTGTAGTAGTTGCCGGGCAGCGCCTCCATGCGCCGCAGATCCTCTGCCATGGCCTCCAGGGCAAACTCGCGCGCCCGCTCTTTGACAGAACAGGGGTTATAGGTATACGGGGCATGCGCCACGAGCGGTCCAAAGTCGTTTTGCTCCATAAGCTCGCGCAGGGCCGCCACGTCATCCATGTCAAGGTCTTTCGCCTTGCCGCCGCGCGGGTTGCGCGTAAAGAATGCAAAGGTATTGGCGCCAATGGACAACGCCGTCTCCCCCATCGCCCGATAGCCCTTCGTCGTCGAAAGATGGCACCCAATCGTCAGCATCTCCAGCTCCCTCCTCATCAGTTGCGGAAAAATACGGTCTATTGGTGCCTTATTTTGGCGCAAACAGACCGTATTCCACCGCAAGTTATAAAAGGGGCATCAGGAGCAAAGGCCTCCAGGCATTCCAAGCGCTGGCGCCATGCCCCCCACGCCCTAAAGTTTCAAGCGAATCGCATCGATGATGTGCGCACAGCGCTGTGTGGCGGCAAGGGGCATGACGGGACTCTCGAGTTTCCCCGCCCGGATGAGCTGGGTCGCATGCTGGATTTCGCCGTAGAAATCATCGACCTCAAACGGGGCATTTATTTCTAGCGTTCGACCGTCGGAATACTTCACATGAGCGAGCTCGGGGCGATGGAGCCGCTCGATTTCCAACGAGCCCCGCTCACAGGCAATCGTTAAGCGGCTTTCATATGTTGCTTTGCCGTCGCACACCATATGAATGGGTATACCGCCGACGCTCATATGGATCTCGTCGGCCCAATCGACGCGGCCGCCCGATACGTCACGCCAGCGAACTTCACGGGAAGAAACCTCGCACGCGCCCGCGAGCAAATCCTCAAACCAACCGACTGCATAGCAGCCCATATCATATAGACAGCCGCCCTGCAACGGATCAAGCAGATAGCCCGAAGGAGGCTCGCCGTAATCGAGCTTTTGCACGCTTTCAATCGAGACAATACGGCCAAGCTCACCCGACGCAAGCAAGTCCTTCACGCGAGTGCGCATCGGGCAAAACCGATTCTTCATCGCCTCCATAAACAGCACGCCGCGCTCGCGAGAGGTGGAAGCAATCGAGAGAGCCTCTTCCTCACTCAAAACGGCCGGCTTTTCGCACAGCACGGCCTTTCCGGCGCGCAGCGCGCGACAGGCCCAACGCGTATGCATGCCATGCGGAAGAGCCAAGTAGATTGCGTCGACATCGGGGTCGGCAATCAGCGCGTCATAAGCCGCATCGCCGTTATCATCGGCCGAGGCATGGCTATGCGCAGCATCGATCGAAAACGCTCGGGAAAATTCCTCGACATGCGCAGGAGTGCGGCCGGCCGCAGCCACCAGCCGTGCCCCGTCGACCTTCTTGAGCGACGATGCAAATCGATGAGAAATGTGCCCAGCGCCCAAAATGCCCCAACGAACCTCACGCGAATCATTACGTAAACCTCGGTCACCCACGATAGCCTCCCATCAGTTGCGGCGAAATAGTTCCTGCTATCGCCCTATTCTGCCGCAAACAGGAACTATTCCATCACAAGATATAAAAGGGTCATGAGGAGCGTGTTTTGCCGAAGGCCTTAAGCACCGCCGTCACGGGACCAGGCTGGAAACGTCGGCGCACATCGTCGAGACACTCGGGAATATCGATGTGCTGCGGGCAGTGCCGCGCGCATTTGCCGCATTTGACGCAATTGCTCACCAACTTGGGCTCGCTTGTGCGCACCGCGCTCGCCGTAAAGTATTGAGACAGCCCCGTAAACCAGCTGTGCGCATAGCTTGCGTTGTAGGCGGCAAAACATCCAGGGATATTGATGCCTTTAGGGCACGGCATGCAATAGCCGCATCCCGTGCAGGGCACGCGATTCGATTTTTCAAACTCATCCAGCACGTGCGCGATCGTGTCGAGCTGGTTGGCAGTCATCGAATTCGGCAACGCGAGGTCTGCCAGTGACGAATTCTCATCCACCTGCGCGGTATCGGTCATACCCGAAAGCAGCATCGTCACCTGAGGATGATTCCACACCCACGAAAGACCCCAGGCGGCAGGAGTGAGCAAATGCGGGTCACGGGCACTATCGAGCACAGCGCGGGCCCGTGGCGGCAGCTTGCCCGCTAAACGCCCGCCCAGCAGCGGCTCCATCACAAACACCGCGAGGCCTCGCTCGGCGGCGGCCATGAGCCCCGCTGTTCCCGCCTGATATCGCTCTCCAGCGTAATTGTACTGGATCTGGCAAAAATCCCAGTCATATGCGTCAAGCATCGTCAGGAAATCCACCGCGCTGCCGTGGTACGAAAAACCAATCTGGCGAATGCGCCCCGCCGCCTTTTGACACGCGATCCAGTCCTCAATGCCCAACGCCACCACACGTTCCCACTGGGCGGGCGAGGTAATGTTATGCATGAGGTAATAGTCGATATGGTCGGTCCGTAGGCGGCGCAGTTGCTCGTCGAAGAACCGGTCGAAATCCTCCGCGCATTTGCACGAAGCATGCGGCAGCTTGGTTGCGAGCAAAACCTGGTCGCGCAAGCCCAGGCGCTCAAGCGACGCACCCACGCACGCCTCGTTGCCGGGATAGAGATAGGCCGTGTCCAGGTAGTTAATCCCCTGCTCCACCGCGCGGGAGATGATGGCATCGGCCGTCTTCGCATCGGGGTGTCCCGGCGCACCGGGAAACCTCATGCAGCCCAGACCCAGAGCGGATATTCGGTTACCACTTTTGGGGTCAACACGGTATTGCACGGCCCCTCCCTTCGCCATCAGCGCCCCGGCAAGGCGAAACACAATGGTCACGCAGCCGAAACATCGTGGAATCGCAATCGAGAACGTATCGTAACGTAGCAGAAATCGAGCCGTCACGACACCGCTTTAACATCAGCAAAAAGCCCGATGAAAGGAAGCGACCGTGACCACACGTGAGGACGCCTACCCCTACCCCGGCGAGCAGTACATCCTCTCGGTCGACCGCTATCAGATCGAGGTCATGGACCATCTGGACGAGCTTCCCGCCACAGGCGCCGTCATCTTCTGCACCTTCCCCAAGGTGCGCGATGGCGTTGGATATCCCGCACGCGTTTTCGCGGTCTGCCCCGCAGCGTAAGCTCCACGCGTCCATTCATTTAAAAAGGCTCTGTTAGACCAGGATTGACATACATGTGTCCCCACGGTGCCATATCGTTGACCCCATAGACCGCGATGATGGGGGCAGCATGAACGCCGAAGA
>RQCP01000053.1 GCA_008668235.1 Collinsella aerofaciens
CTGAGCGCTCATGCGCGGTCCGGGCACGAGGATGCCCCCGAGTCACCTCCCCTATGCGCCATGCGGCCCCCAGGGCACGTGAGACAGACACCCGGACACCGAAGATACGGTGGGCGCCGCCCACCGGTCAGCGGCCAGAGCATGGGGGGCACGCCCGGTCCCGTTCCGAACCCGGAAGCTAAGCCCCATCGCGCCGAGAGTACTGCGGGGTCAGCCCGGGGGAGGCCAGGGCGCCGCTGACCGGTGGACGGCACCGAGCCGTGCGCTTGAACTGAGAAGGGGGAGGCCTCGCGGCCTCCCCCTTTTTGCGTTATATACACGTTGTACTTTGGGACCTAGTTCCCCCGTATGCGCTCTTACTGTTTGGCTGTATTTTGAGTCCTTCTAGTGTATTTGAGCGATAATTACTCGCATTGGCGTTAGGGAGGGCTTGATGTTTACCGTATTTGTCTTGGGCAATATTGCTTCGGGTAAGTCGACTGCCTGCCGCTATTTCGAATCTCGTGGCGCTATGCTAATCGATCTGGATGAGCTTGCAAAATCGCTGTATGTGCCGGGCTCTGATATCGTCAATGCTCTCGCGGATGAATTCGGTTGGGACATTTTGGATGAGGATGGCGGCATTCGCCGCAACATCCTCGCTTCTCGAGCTTTTGCTTCTCCTGATTCGGTCGCACGGCTCAATGGCATTGTGCATCCCGTTCTCATTGAACAGCTTTCGCTTAGGATTCTCGATCCGGTTTGTTGTACGGTTTCGTCTCCCCGTTATCCCTTTGCGGTGGTCGAGGTTTCTGCTCCGACTGGTTTTGAGGATGCATTTGGCTTGGCTGATGAAATTTTGGTCATCAGCGCCCCTTTGTCAGTTCGTCGCGAGCGCGCTATTCAACGTGGCATGGAGCCATCTGATTTCGATGCCCGTTCTGCTTGTCAGCCCGATGAGTCTGCGCTGTGCAATCTCGCTACTACGGTGATTGATAATGCCGCAGGCGATAATTCGCTCTTTGAGCAGCTTGACTCATGGCTTGCATGCCACGGGTTTATAGATACTCCGGATAAGGAGGAGGCCGATGCCTAAGGCACGTTTCTTTACGTGGTATCGCGTGGCGCCACTTGCCGTTGTGTTCGTCTTCGGCCTTATTTCGCTCGTCTACTCGTGTGCCCCTGCCGCTTTCTTTAAGCCGCTGTATCCGATTGACTACGAGGCGTACGTAAAGCAATCCAGTATTTCGCACAATCTTGATCCGTATCTGGTGTGTGCCGTCATAAAGTCGGAATCGAATTGGGATCCCGAGGCCGAGTCGAATCAAGGCGCACAGGGCTTGATGCAGCTGATGCCCGAGACTGCCCAGGATATGATTGCCAAGGGTCTTGTCGACGGAGGGGAGTATTCGGTCGACAATCTTAACGATCCGGCTACGAATATCGAGTTTGGCTGCGCATACCTCTCGTATCTTCTCGCCTATTTCAACGGGTCGACGGATAGTGCCATCGCCGCCTATAACGCCGGTATGGGCAATGTCGACGGATGGGCGCAGCAGAACACGTCACTCCATAATGCGATTACCTTTCCTGAAACTCAGGCTTATCTGATTCGCGTCAATAATGCCTGGGTTCGATATAAGACTCTCTATCCCGATCGGTTCGTATAGGACTAAGCCCACCGCCTGCGTATACTGCAGATGTACGAGTTAGGAGTATCCATGGCGGAATTTGAAGTAGAACGCGTTGGTGGTGAACTTAAGCGCTTTGGCGTTGAGGGCGCTGAGGTGCCGTTTGAAGTCGTTTCCCCCTATGAACCTGCCGGTTCCCAGCCCAAGGCCATTGAGTCACTTGTGCGGGGCGTGAGGGACGGAGACCGCTATCAGGTTTTGCTGGGTGTGACTGGTTCGGGTAAGACTTTTACGATGGCCAAAACCATTGAGGCCTTGGGTAAGCCGACCCTTGTCATGGCTCCGAATAAAACGCTCGCCGCTCAGCTTGCGAGCGAGCTCAAAGAGTTCTTTCCCAATAACGCTGTGGTCTACTTCGTCTCGTACTACGACTACTATCAGCCCGAGGCGTATGTGCCGCAAAGCGATACATATATCGAGAAAGACTCCTCGATTAACGAAGAGGTCGAGATGCTGCGCCATCAGGCGACCGCGTCACTGCTCTCTCGACGTGATGTGATCGTTGTCGCATCGGTCTCGTGTATCTATGGCATTGGCTCTCCTGAGGACTATGCGGGTCTGGCTCCAAACGTCGACAAGAAGGTGCCGCTCGAGCGCGATGACTTTATCCATGCGCTTATCGACATTCAATATGATCGCAATGACTATGACCTGGCGCGTGGCACGTTCCGCGTGCGCGGCGATGTTGTCGACGTGTATCCGCCTTATGCCGAGCATCCGTTGCGGTTTGAGTTCTTTGGCGACGAGGTCGAGCTGATTGCCGAGATCGATGAGGTCACCGGTGAGATGCTTCGTGAGTACGAGGCCATCCCCGTATGGCCGGCATCACACTACGTGACCGAGAAGCCGAAGGTCAAGGCCGCTCTGAAATCGATCAGCGAAGAGTGCGAGAAGCGCGTGGCGGAGCTCAAGGCGACCGACAAGTTGCTCGAGGCGCAGCGTCTGCAGCAGCGCACCGATTATGATCTTGAGATGCTCGAGACGATGGGCTTTTGCAACGGCATCGAGAACTACTCGCGTCATCTGGACGGTCGCAAGCCGGGTGAGCCGCCGTTTACCCTAATCGATTACTTTCCCAAGGATATGCTCTGCATCATCGATGAGAGCCATGTGACGGTGCCGCAGATTCGCGGCATGCACGAAGGTGACCGCTCGCGTAAGGTGACGCTGGTGGAACACGGTTTTCGCCTGCCCTCGGCGCTCGATAACCGCCCGCTTCGTTTCGATGAGTTTGAGGCAAGGATACCCCAGTTTATCTATGTTTCGGCCACGCCGGGCGACTACGAGCTGCGGGTGAGCCAAAACGATGTTGAGCAGATTATTCGTCCGACTGGCCTGCTCGACCCCAAGATTGACGTGCGTCCAGTTCGCGGCCAGATTGACGATCTTGAGGACGAGATTCGCGAGCGCGTTGCCCGCAAGGAGCGCGTGCTGGTGACCACGTTGACCAAGCGCATGGCCGAGGACCTGACCGACCATCTGCTCGACGCGGGCATTAAGGTCAATTACATGCACTCTGATACGGCGACAATGGACCGTGTCGAGATCCTGCGAACGCTGCGCGAGGGCAAGATCGATGTTCTCGTTGGCATCAATCTGCTTCGCGAGGGCTTGGATCTCCCCGAGGTCTCACTGGTGGCAATTCTCGATGCCGATAAGGAAGGCTTCTTGCGCAACCGCCGTTCGCTGATTCAGACGATTGGCCGTGCGGCCCGTAACGCCGATGGTGAAGTCATCATGTATGCAGACGTTGTGACCGATTCGATGAAAGAGGCCATCGAGGAGACGCAGCGCCGTCGCGAGATTCAGATGGCATATAACGAAGAACATGGCATTGTGCCCAAGACAGTGCGCAAGGCCATCAACGACATCTCAAGTTTTATTGCCGAGGCCGAAAAAACCGTGGGTTCCAAGGGACGCTCGAAGGGCGACTCTCTTGGCCATGGTGCATTCTATACGCCCGATGAGTCGGGCGAGGGCGGCGTGCCGGAAACGGTGGCGCCCGAGCAGACACTTGCGGAGCAGTTGGAAGAACTGCCGCATGACGAGCTTGTGCGGATTGTCGAAACCATGGAAGAGGATATGCGTAACGCTTCTGCCGCCATGGACTTTGAGGAGGCGGCGCGCCTGCGCGATGCCGTCGTTCAGATTCGGGCGATGCTCGAGGGTGCGTCTGAGGACGAGACGATCGAGCGCTTACGTTCGCAGGCCCGCAAGGGTTCCACGTTCGCATCGGGCAGAAAACGCCAGGGTGCACGGTTTAAGAAATAGCGAACAGGCCCCGAGTTCCCTGTGGAGCTCGGGGCCTATGTCTTTTGCGCGCTGGAATTCGTGCGTTAGAGGTCTGCGATCAGGGCTTCGGCACAACGGATGCCGTCGGTGGCCGCGCTCATGATGCCGCCGGCATATCCAGCTCCCTCACCACAAGGGTAGAGGCCCGGGGTCGACACGGCATGGCACGTTCGGTCTCGGGTGACAGTGACCGGTGAGCTCGAACGAGTCTCCACGCCGGTAAGAACGGCATCGGGACGGTCGTAGCCTCGTAGCTTTTTTCCGAGTAGGGGAAGTCCCAGGCGGAGCGACTCGACGATATGCTGCGGCAGGGCTTCGTCAATTGCCGTCCAGGTCACACCGAGCGGATAGGTGGGCTTTACCTTTCCGGGCGCCTTGCTGGCGCGTCCTGCGAGGAAATCTCCGACGAGTTGTGCCGGTGCGTTCCAGTTGGAACCGCCCAGGCGATAGGCGGCCGCCTCGCAGGCGCGCTGGAGCTCGATGCCGGCGAGCGGGTCATCGTTGGGAAGGTCCTCAGGCGTGACGTTAACGAGCAGGGCGGCGTTTGCGTTGCGTCCGTCGCGGGCATTGAGGCTGGCGCCGTTGACGCACAGGTGGCCCTGCTCGGAAGAGGCGGCGACAACCTGCCCGCCGGGGCACATGCAAAACGAGAACACGCTGCGGCCGTTGGGAAGATGGGCGACGAGCTTGTAGGGGGCTGCTCCGAGGGCAGGATGTCCCGCCAAGGCTCCATATTGGGCTCGGTCGATGTCGCGCTGCGGATGTTCGATGCGAACGCCCATGGCAAAGGTCTTTTGTGCGAGGGCCACGTTGTGGTCCTTAAGGAGCTCAAAAATATCGCGAGCAGAATGCCCGCAGGCGAGGATGAGGTGCTTTGTCTCAATTGGCTCGTAAGCGGCGTCTTGGGACGATTGGACATCGATACCGGTGATGGCACCAGACGCGTCGATGCGAATGTCGACGAGCTTTGTTCGATAACGGACGACACCTCCGAGCTGCTCGATGCGCTGGGATATAGCGGTGACAACCGTGGGAAGGATGTCGGAGCCAATGTGCGGCTTGGCATCCCACAGAATATCGCGGGGCGCGCCCGCCTCGACGAAGGTTTCGAGGATAAGGCGATGGGCGGGATTTTTGGTTCCCGTATTGAGCTTGCCGTCCGAGAAGGTCCCCGCGCCGCCCAGGCCAAACTGGATATTGCTCTCGGGGTCGAGGATGCGCTCCTTTAGAAAGAGATCGATCGCATGTGAGCGGCGAAATGCTGGGTCGCCGCGCTCGATGAGCAAGGGCTTAAGACCCGCTTCGGCAAGGGTGAGTGCAGCGAAAAGGCCAGCGCATCCGGCACCGACAACGACAGGGCATTCTTGAGGTGTGTCGGAGACGGGGGAGGGGAATGAAGACCCATCGTCTTCTATCGCGCGTACGCGCGAGCGGTCACGCTCGGCAACGCTGTCGACCGCTTCTCGCTCGAGGTGGGGACTAGTCAGCTCAACACGAAAGCTCAGGATAAAATGGACGTCTCGTTTTTTGCGGGCGTCGATTGACTTGCGGTGGAGCTCGATGGACTTGATCTCGGAGTCCTTGCAACGTAGGACGCGCTTGGCGACTCGCTTGCCAACAATGAGGCAGGCATTTTCATCGCCGGCTTCATCGAGTGACGCGTTGACTTGGGTGATTTCGATCATCGAGGTCTCCTTAGAGGCAAGAAAGAGGCCGTCCGGTATCCCAGACGGCCCGAATGCGTTTTTGATTATAGACTGCGCGGCTACAGGCTGCTTGCAGCGCGAATGCCCGAGAGCCAGGCCCACGCAAGGTTAAAGCCTCCACAATCGGCGTCGATGTCGAGCGCTTCGCCGCAGACGTAAAGCGGGGCGTCGACAGCGCTGCTCGCGCGTAGACTGGGTGTTGAGATGCTCTCGACAGATACGCCACCACGCGTGACCTGCGCCGAGCGCTCCTCGGCTGTTCCCTCGACGAGCAACTTAAAGTGCTTGAGGATCGAGACCAGGTGGATGACATCGTTGGAGCTTGGATGGCACTGCTCGAACGCTGTGCAGACGATGCGGGAGAGTTGCGGGGCGAGCATGCCGTCGAGCCAACGGGGATCGCGGGGCGAAAAGCCGCCGAGCAGCTCAACGCGCCGGTTGAGCATATCGAGCAGCTCGTCTTTGGAGAGGTCGGGGAAAACGTCGAGCAGGATCGTATCGCCGTGCTGGATACGACGGGAGAGGTTGAAGACAGCGACGCCCGAGATACCGAAGGTTCGAAACAGGACTTCACCGTCTTCGTGCCAGAGCTCATTATGATTGCGGGCGAGCGTCAAGCGGGCGCGGACGCGCAGGCCATCCAACGTCTTGAGCGCCGCCCGATCGCCGACGACCGTTGCCGATACGGGGCAGAGGATGGGGCGCAGCGAAGTGAGGGGGAGGCGAAACGTATCGGCGATACCAGTGGGGTTACCACCCGTGGCGATAATTACGGCATGTGCCTGCAGGGCCTCGTTCTTGCGAGGGACATCGGCGAGCGCTTTCCGAAGCGAGCGGAGCTCCGATTTTCGGTCGTCGTGCTTTTTTGCCTTGAGTGCCCGCGCTGGACGGTCTATTTGGAGTGTCCAGCCTTCGGAAGCTTTGTGCGCCGAGGCAACGTTGGCTCCGCAGATTAAGGTGATACCTAGGCGGTCGCAAACGTTGAGAAGTGCGTCGCGCACCGATTCGGCGCGAAGGGAGCGCGGGTACAGTCGGCCTTCCTCGGAGGTTGTCATGATGCCCAGCGAGGAGAAGAAACCCATAAGCTTTTGTTCGGGTTGGGGGCCCATGACAGATTCGACGAATGCGGGGTGGTTATACCGCTGAGGATCAATCGATTCGTTGGAGAGGTTGCAGCGGCCGTTACCGGTCGCAAGGAGCTTAAGGCCGCAGGCGACATCGCGCTCAACGATGCAGACGCTTTTGCCAGCACGTGCGGCCGTAATGGCGGCGGCGAGGCCTGAAGCCCCGCCGCCGATTACCAGGACGTCATAGAAGGCGCTCGTGTTCACTTAGGCCTCGTCGGTCTCGTGCGGGGTAATAGCCTCGACGGCAGAGACTGCTTTGGGCAACATGCCATCGGGCAGCGCGGTCTCAACCTCGCCCTTATCGCAGGCCTCGGCGAGTGCCGGATTAATGGGAAGCGTGCCCAAGATGTCGAGGTTATAGCGCTCTGCGACCTCGGGGAGCTTGCTCTTGCCAAAGACCTCGATCTTCTTGCCGCAGTCGGGGCACTCAATATAGCTCATGTTCTCGACGATGCCCAGAATGGGGACGTTCATCTTCTCGGCCATGTTGACCGCCTTGGCGACGATCATCGAGACCAGATCCTGCGGGCTCGTGACGATGACGATGCCGTCGACGGGCAGTGACTGGAAGACGGTGAGCGCGACGTCGCCTGTTCCCGGAGGCATGTCGACCAGCAGGTAGTCGATGGGGCCCCACGAGGTCTCGCTCCAGAACTGCCTGATGGCGCCTGCGATGACCGGACCGCGCCAAAGGACGGGGTCGGTCTCGTTTTGGAGCAGAAGGTTGGAGCTCATGACCTTGACGCCGTGCTCGGAGATTTCAGGCAGCATGAGGTTGCCAAGGGCATGGACGTGGCGTCCGCTCATACCGAACATCTTGGGGATAGAGGGACCAGTGATGTCGGCATCGAGGACGCCGACCTTGTGGCCGTGACGGGCAAGCTCGGTGGCGATGGCACCGGTGACAAACGACTTGCCGACACCGCCCTTGCCGGAAAGCACGGCGATGACGCGTTTGACCTCGGACAGCGTATTCTCCTCAAATTGCGACGGCGACGTTTGTCCGCCGGCGGCCTGTGCGTGCTCGCAACCCATGTATGACTCCTTTGTATATGTTGGGGCCGGGGCCCCGCGATGTGACACGAGCGTCATTGTACCCTCGTTTGCGAGCGGGAGTCATTTGCGATGCAATTGGGCCGAGCGTGCTTGCAATACGATGGGCCCAAGCGAATGGGCGGGCTTACTGAACTTTGCTGGCGAACTCGAGGTATTGCATGCGCTGCAGCTTGTCGATCGTCGAGGTGTATGGGCTGTCTTCAGATTCCAAGTCGTAGCGCAGCCCGTCGGCACCGAGATAGCCGGCGACATTGATGGTGGGCACATCTGACCTTGTTGCAAGCAGGGCCTTTTGATAGTCGGTGAGCGGGGCGCCGATCTTATTAAGGGTAATGGCTGCAATCTCGTTTGCCCCGACGGTGTCGTAGACGTTGAGCTCGGTATTGCCGGCGATTTCATAGTTAGCCCAGACGAAATAGGTCGACTGATAGACACGGAAAGCGTGGCTTGCCGTATCTTCCTGAGGGTACAGCTCGTCGTTGAGAGTCGTTGCGGCGCTCGGCTGATGGTCGCCAAAAAAGACAAGAACAACCGGTCTGCCGATATTGCGGAGCTCGTTGATAAAGTACTCGAGGTCCCGGTCGGATGCGTTGACGCAGGTGAGATAGGTGTTGAGCGCGCTATTGGCGCCCTCGCTGGCTCCCTCGACCCAATAGTTTGTCAGCTCCTCGGCGGGAACGGTGCCATAGTCGTAGCCGCCGTGATTTTGCATCGTGACGTCAAAGATGAACTGCGGGGCTTCGTCGGTTCTAAGCAGGTCGAGTATCTTGTCGTAGGTGGCGTAGTCGCATACGCCGGCATGGTAACAGGGCGCACCTTCGAAATCGCCGATTGAAAGAAAGTCTCCAAAGCCCAGCTGCTGATAGATTTTATCTCGATGGTAGTTGACGGGGTTTTGCGGGTGCATAGCGGTAGCGGTATACCCAAGCTCTTTAAGGTCCCTTGCCAGGCTGTTGACGCCATTCATCTGATACAGCTGATAGGGGATCTTGCCTAATCCGACAAAGGCCGTTGTCGCTCCGGTCAAAAATTCGAATTCGGAGTTTGCCGTTCCGCCACCGGTGACCGAAGCGAGCATGGTGCCGCGAACAAGTGTGTCGGGAAGCGAGTTGTAGAATGCGGGGCCGGTGTACCCGGCCGCCTGGAGCTGCTCAAAGCACGAAAGGTCGCTAAAACTCTCGTTCATGACGGCAACAATCGTCGGCTTGATTTCATTGAACTGGGCAACGGCCGCCGCGCGCTGCTCGCTCGAGCCATACGTGCTGTCGTAGGTGGCGGCGAGCTCCTGCTCGATGCTCTGCGCCTCATCGGGCGTATAGTCTTCGGGCTTCTCAATGGGCAACTCGTTGACCATTTCGGTGAACGAAGTGATAAAACCCTGAGACGCGTACGTGGTGATGGGCTGCCAACGGTCAAATCCAAAATTCAGCGCCTGCTCCAAGTCGATGCTGGAAAAGCCCGAGAGCCCCACAACGGTCACTAGCAGAAAAGCGCAGAGGTTAGCGGCGATTGCGGGGAAGACATGGGTGGGCGTACGGAGCTTTCTCGGTCGGATAAGCGAAAGAAGCCCCAGGGAAATCTCTAGCAGGGCTAGAGAGGTTACGATTCCGGCGGTAAAGGTAAACTCGTATCCCTCGCTCACTTCCATTGCGGTGCCAAGGGCCAAGATATCGCTTGGCAGGATGGCCTCGCCTTTAAACGTTATGACGAAGTGCTCGGCAATGCCAAGGATGCAACAGGCGACGGGCACGAGGGCCATGAAGCCTCCATGTCGCTGTCCCAGCAAATAAAGGGAGAGCAGAACCGTCGCGAGCAGCCCGACGGAAAACCCGAATGAGTTGGCGGGAATGCGATAGAACGTTTCGTTACAGGCAATTTCGAGTGAAACGAACGAGAGCGCTGAAACAGCGGCGATGACAAGGATGTCACGGCAAATGCAGGCAACCGTTCCCGTCGCAAGATCGGTTTGGTCGATAAGTCCCGAAACCAAGGGTTCGACAAGAAGTATGACGGCGGCAGCACCGAGCGCCGAATAAGAAAGGACCCATAGGGAACTGTCCTCATTTACGAGCAATTGATTCGTAATCCATGCAGCTACCACGCCGAGCGGGATGAGGAGCGTCGCGCACCAAAAGACGCGGGCAATGGGCGGCTTTTCATTGTGTTTGATTGAAAAATATACGCGCACCACGACGATGGCCACGATAAGGACGGCGATGAATATGGGCAGATTGGCCATGTCGCTCGAAGTGATTTCAAGGGGGATATCTTCGGTCATGGACGTTCCTCTGTTACGGCAAATTAAGTTCAGTATTAGATTACTGTAACCTTTCCACGGCATTTCGAGAAACAAAGTGCCCGATACGCAAAGCTAAAGGTCTGCGAATCTTGTATTACGAACATCTGTGCGCGTCGAGTGCGCTAAACTCATCGACAGTATAATTCGATGCAATAGGAGGCAAGGAGCTTCCATGTCTGATTCTTCTATCGTTATTCGCGGCGCTCGTGAGCACAACCTCCGTGATATCGATGTTTCCATTCCGCGTGACCAACTCGTGGTCATTACCGGTCTTTCTGGCTCGGGCAAGAGTTCGCTGGCATTTGACACTATCTATGCCGAGGGCCAGCGTCGATACGTCGAGAGTCTTTCGAGCTATGCGCGCCAGTTCTTGGGCCAGATGGACAAACCCGACTTGGATTCAATCGACGGCCTTTCGCCGGCGGTGTCGATCGACCAAAAGACGACGTCTAAAAACCCTCGCTCGACGGTTGGCACCGTAACCGAGATTTATGACTATCTGCGCCTGCTGTTCGCCCGTGTGGGCACCCCGCACTGTCCCGAATGCGGCCGCGTCATTGAGCGCCAGACGACCGACCAGGTTGCCGACAAGGTCTTGGCGGCGGGGGAGGGCCGCCGCGCGTTTGTGCTGGCACCGGTGGTGCGCGGGCGAAAAGGCGAGCACACCAAACTGTTTGAGGACCTTCGCGCCGAGGGCTTTAGCCGCGTGCGCGTTGACGGCGAAGTGCGCTCGCTCGACGACCCGATCGATCTGGACAAAAAGTTCAAGCACGATATCGAGGTCGTAGTCGACCGCATCGTGATTCGGGAAAACTCTCTGGGCCGCATCGCCGAGTCTGTTGAACAGGCGACTGCCTTGGCGCACGGCAATGTAAACGTGTACATGCTGCCCGATCGCGATGCTCTCGAGGGGACCGAGGGCGAACTGCTGGAGTATTCGTTGGCCTTGGCGTGCCCGGAGCATGGACACTCCATTGACGATCTTCAGCCGCGTGATTTTTCGTTCAACGCTCCCTATGGCGCATGTCCTGAGTGCGACGGCCTGGGCTTTAAGAAAACCGTTGATGCCGAGGCGCTGATTGAGGACCCCTCGAAGTCCATTGCCGACGGAGTCTTTGGTAGCCTGTTTGGCAATTCGAACTACTATCCGCAGATTTTTGCTGCGGTCTGCAAACACTTTAAGGTGAGCGCCGATACGCCGTGGGAGGACTTGCCCCCTCGCGTGCGTCGTGCATTCTTGGATGGCCTGGGCGATACGAAGATCTCGGTCGACTACCAAAAGCTCGACGGACGTCGTAGCCAGTGGGATACAAAGTTTTCGGGCGTTCGCAACATCCTGTACGAACGCTATGCCGAGACGACGAACGAGAACACCAAGGCGCGCCTGGAGAAGTACATTCGCGAGGAACCGTGCTCGAGCTGCCACGGCGCTCGTTTGCGCCCTGAGATGCTCGCCGTCACCGTGGGCGGCAAGTCCATTTACGAGGTTTGTTGCCTGTCGTGCCGTGAGTCGCTCGAGTTTTTTGAGGGCTTGGAACTTACCGAGCGTCAACGGTTTATCGGCGGCCGTATCGTCAAGGAAATCCTGGAGCGCTTGCGTTTTCTGGTCGATGTTGGACTCGACTATCTGACGCTCGATCGTGCCTCGGCGACGCTTTCCGGTGGCGAGGCACAGCGTATTCGACTGGCAACGCAGATCGGCGCGGGTCTCATGGGCGTGCTCTATATTCTGGATGAGCCCTCGATCGGTCTTCATCAGCGTGACAACGAGCGCCTGATCAAGACGCTCGAGCGCCTGCGCGATATCGGCAATACCGTTATCGTCGTCGAACACGACGAGGATACAATCCGTGCCGCCGACTACGTGATCGACATGGGGCCCGGCGCCGGCGTCAACGGCGGACACGTAGTCGCGGCGGGAACGCCTGCCGATATCATGGCGTGTACTGAGTCGATGACGGGCGCTTATCTGACCGGCAAACGAATGATCCGGGTGCCTGATGAACGGCGCAAACCCGGTCGCGGCTGCCTTAAAATTACGGGCGCTCGAGCCAACAACCTCAAAAACGTTACTGCCAAGATCGAGTTTGGTACGCTTACGGTTGTTACCGGCGTGTCGGGATCGGGCAAGAGCTCCCTAGTTACCGACACCATTGCGCCTGCCCTTACGAATGCCATTCACCGCTCGACGCGCCCTGTGGGTCCGTATAAGAAAATCGAGGGCATCGAGTGTATCGATAAGGTTATCGATATCGACCAGTCGCCGATTGGCCGCACGCCGCGTTCCAACCCTGCTACCTATATCGGCCTGTGGGATGATCTTCGCGCACTGTTTGCGAGTACGCCGGAGTCGAAGGCGCGCGGCTACTCGCCAGGTCGTTTCTCCTTTAATGTGAGTGGCGGGCGCTGTGAGGCGTGCAAGGGCGACGGACAGATCAAGATCGAGATGCACTTCCTTCCCGATATCTACGTTCCCTGCGAAGTTTGCGGCGGTAAACGCTACAACCGCGAGACACTCGAGGTCACCTATCGTGGCAAGACCATCTCGGACGTGCTCGACATGAGCGTTACCGAGGCGCTGGCCTTCTTTGGGAATATCCCGCAGATTAAGCGCAAGCTCCAGACGCTGTACGATGTAGGCTTGGGCTACGTGAGCCTGGGCCAGCCCGCCACGACGCTTTCGGGCGGCGAGGCGCAGCGTGTAAAGCTCGCCAAGGAGCTTCATCGACGCCAGACGGGCAAGACGTTCTATATTTTGGACGAGCCGACGACCGGCCTTCATTTTGAGGACGTCCGCCAGCTGCTCGATGTACTGCAGCGCTTGGTCGATGCGGGCAACACGGTGCTGGTGATTGAACACAACCTTGATGTCATCAAGGTTGCCGACCGCCTGATCGATATGGGTCCCGAGGGCGGTAACGGCGGCGGAACCGTCGTGGTTTCGGGTACACCGGAGCAGGTTGCGGACTGTCCGCAGAGTTATACGGGCAAGTTTTTGGCGCCTTTGCTCAGGCGTGACCGGGAGCGTCAGGCTCAACTTGATGCTCAATAAATAGGCGATTCAGTTTATGGGCGCCATCGACTCCTTGTGATTCGATGGCGCTTGCTGTGCCGAAGTGACGTATGCAGCCGAATTGGACATATACTTAATCTTTGCGTCCGAATGCGAGGGAAAGGATATGTCATGGCAAAGGCTGTAAAGACGCCAAAAACCAATGCGATGCGCGAGCTGGAAAGCGCCGGCATTTCCTATGTTCTACATACGTACGAAGACGATGGTGATGAGTCGGTGGGCCTGGGGGTCGCGATTTCGGAGCAGCTTGGCGAGGAGCCCGGTCAAGGATTTAAGACCTTGGTCTGCGTGACGCCGTCCAACGACCATGTCGTGTGCTGCATCCCTGTTGCCGATGAGCTCGATCTAAAGTCCGCCGCGCGTGCCGCGGGGGAGAAGTCCTTGGTTATGATGCATGTGAAGGATTTGCTTGCGGCGACTGGCTACGTTCGCGGCGGCTGCAGCCCGGTCGGTATGAAAAAACGCTACCGGACGCTCATTGATGAGACGTGTGTCCTTTGGGATACCATTTTTATTTCGGGAGGCAAGCGTGGTTATCAGCTCGAGCTTGCACCCGATGATTTAATTGCATTTTGCGGGGCGACGGTTGCCGCGATTACGAGAGAGGACTGAGCGATGCCGCAGGAAGAATTGAAGCGCGGAGCTCATTTTGCAAAAGAATCTGCGCCTCAGACACCCTCATCCGAAGCTTCTTCGTCGCGAGATGACACTGACGACATGGGCTCGTCGGACTACTCCACGGTTGGTCGTTCCGCCGGGCTTATGACCATCCTGACTATCGTGTCTCGCGTCACCGGTTTTATCCGCACGTGGGCAATGGCGGCCGCTATCGGCATGTCGCTACTCTCGTCCTCCTATCAGGTCGCCAACAACCTGCCCAATATGCTCTACGAACTCGTGATGGGTGGCATGCTCGTGACGGCGTTTTTGCCCGTGTACATGGGCGTGAGGCGTGAGCAGGGTCGCGAGGCCTCGAACGAGTACGTGGGCAACCTGCTCGGCATTCTGCTTTTAGTGCTGGGTGGCATTTCGTTGCTGGGGACCGTGTTCGCCCCGGGCTTTATCTGGACGCAATCGTTCCTTTCGGGTGACGGTGGCAGCATGGATACCGCTGCGTTCATGTTCCGTTTCTTTGCCATCCAGATTCTGTTTTATGGTTTGGGCTCGGTGTTCTCGGGCGTTCTCAACGCACACCGCGACTACTTCTGGTCGACGTTTGCCCCGGTCCTCAACAATGTGATCGTCATTGCGAGCTTTATGGGTTTTGCGCCCGTGTCCGCACAGTTTGGCGAACGTGCCGGCATCATCTTGATTGCGGCCGGTACGACCCTCGGTGTCTTTGTTCAGATGGCATGTCAGATTCCCGCGCTTGGCAAGCACGGCGTGCATCCCCATATCCATATCGACTTTAAGGACCCCGCGCTGCGCCAGACGATTGCGCTCGGTATCCCGACGCTGCTCGCCACGGTGTGCATGTTTGTCTCGACTTCTATCACCAACGCTGCCGCGCTGGTGGTCCAGCCCGAGACGGGTCCTTCCGTCATCGCCTATGCGCGCCTGTGGTACACGCTGCCCTACGCGCTGATTGCCGCCTCGCTTTCGACGGCGCTCTATACCGAGCTCTCTCATGACGCACAGGAGAAGGATTACGACAGCGTTCGCACGGGCATTTCGCGTGGCGTCGCCCAGATGCTGTTCTTCCTGATTCCGTTCGCACTGTACCTGATTGTCTTCGCACGTCCGCTCAATATGATCTACTGTGCTGGCAAGTTCGATGAATCCGGCGTGGCGCTGGTGTCCGAGTACCTTGTCTACCTGGCGCTCTCGCTGCCGCTCTACGGCGTGGTCGTGTTGATGCAGAAGAGCTTCTCTGCCTTGCTCGACATGAAGCCCTATAGCCGCTATTGCCTGTATTCCGCCATCGGCCAGGCCGGCTCGGTTCTGCTGTTTGGCGTTGTGCTGGGCTTCGGTATGCCGGCAATCGCGCTTTCGTATGTCGTCGACTACGTGATCTTGGTCGGCTGTTCGCTGTGGTGGCTGCGTCGTCGCCTGCGTGGCCTTCAGGTCAAATCTATCCTACATGGCGGTTTCTTTGGCCTTTTGCTCGGTGGCCTAGGTGCTGCCGCAGGCGCCGGCGTCATGTGGGCGCTTGAACACTTTGTCGGGGCACTTGGCGGCTCGATTCTGATTACTCTTGGCTACGTTTGCGTTGCGGGTGTCGCCTCGCTTGTTGTTACCTTTGGCCTTGCCGTCGTCCTTAAGATGCCCGAGGTCTCGGCGCTGCTTCGTCGCAAGTAGGTGCGCGTGGCCGGTCACGACAACATACCAACGCTTGCCGAGCAGGTTTCGCGCGTTCCCACACAGCCCGGATGCTACCTTTGGAAGGATGCCAAGGGCGATGTCATCTACGTGGGCAAGGCGAAAAACCTGCGCGCCCGCATGCGTCAATACGTGACACTGCAGGATGAGCGTCAAAAGATCCCGCTGATGATGCAGCTGGTGGCGAGCTTTGACTACATCGTTGTCGAAACCGAGCATGAGGCGCTTGTACTCGAGCGCAACCTGATCGGCCAGTACCATCCGTACTTTAACGTCGACCTCAAGGATGACAAGAGCTACCCCTTTATCGCCATTACAAAGGGCGACCTGTATCCCGCGATCAAATACACGCGTGAGCGTCATAAGCCGGGAACGCGCTATTTTGGACCCTATACCGATAGCCGTGCGGCACGTGAGACGATAGATACGCTGCGCAAGGTTATCCCCATCTGCTCTGCATCCTGTGCGGAGTGGCGTCGTTGTCGCCGTACCATCGAGTCCCACAAGGGCGAGGAAGACATCGTCAATATGATTTGCGCACAAAACGGGCGTCCCTGCTTTGACTACCATGTCGGGCGCGGCCCGGGTGCGTGTGTCGGCGCGATTTCCCCGGCAGACTATGCCAAGAACGTCAAGCGTGTCGAGCGCTTTTTGTCGGGCCATCGCAAGGATGTCGTCGATGAGCTGACCTCCGAGATGACGGATGCCGCCGAGGCGCTCGACTTTGAGCGCGCGGCACGCGTCAAACGTCGTTTGGAGGTCATCAGGGGTCTGGACGATCGTCAGCAAGTCGTTTTTCCCTCCAGTGTCGATATCGATGTCATCGGGTTCTATCGCGAGGAGACCATCTCCGCCGCTTGCGTCTTCGTCGTTCGCGAGGGCCGAACAGTTCGCACCTGCGAGTTCATTCTCGACAAGGGTCTTGATGTTGACGAGGAAGAGCTCCAGTCGGGCTTTCTTAAGCGCTATTACGACGAGACGGCTGATATTCCAGCTGAGGTCAACCTTTCCGTCGAGCTTGAGGATGCGGAGGCGCTGGGGGAGTGGCTTGCGGGCAAGCGTGAGCGTTCCTGCCATCTCCATAGGCCGCAGCGTGGCGAAAAGTACCGTCTGCTCGATATGGCATCCAAAAATGCGCGCCATGCCCTCATGCGCTACATGATGCGAACGGGGTACGCTGACGACCGCACCAATCAAGCGCTCCTGGAGCTCGAAAGTGCGTTGGCGCTGCCATCGCCGCCGTTGCGTATCGAGTGCTTCGATATCTCTACACTGCATGGCACCTTTACGGTCGCCTCGATGGTGGTGTTTACCAACGGGCGCGCCGACAAGAGCCAGTACCGTCGTTTTAAAATTCAGGCCGAATTGGACGAGGCAAACGACTTCGTGTCGATGTCCGAGGTTTTGGGACGACGCTATGCTCCCGAGCGCATGGCCGACGAGCGCTTTGGCTCGCGCCCCGATTTGCTCGTTGTCGATGGCGGTAAGCCGCAATTGACCGCTGCGATCAAGCAACTTGAGGCTCTTGGGCTCGATATACCAGTTTGTGGCTTGGCGAAGGCCGACGAGGAAGTTTTTGTGCCTTGGGACGAGACTCCTGTCGTGCTGCCGACCGGGTCTGCTTCGCTCTATCTAATTAAACAGGTACGCGATGAGTCCCACCGATTTGCCATCACGTTCCACCGTGAGTTGCGCGATAAAGCCATGACGGTTTCGGTACTCGATGACGTTCCGGGCGTGGGACCCACCAGAAAACGTGCCCTTATGCGCCATTTTGGCTCGATGAAGCGTTTGCGCGCGGCGAGCGAGCAAGAGATCGCGGAAGTTCGCGGCATACCTGCCGATGTTGCCAAGGCGGTCCACGAGGCGCTCGTTGCATGGAATGCCGAGCGCGCCGAGGCGGCGGCTGGCCATTCCGATAGCTAAACACGAGCCTAAACAACTGATATACATGATTGCGCGATTTTCAACCATTTATTTCGCCATGATTGCCTACTGGTTTCGGGTTTTATTAACGCTAAAACGTTTGACTAACCCAAGCGAAAACCCTGCTATCCTGCGGGTTGACGAAGACTGATATCTCACCTCGCCGATACATACTGTCTGGCGAATCATTTGTCAATGAATTCGGTGAACGGTAGTAAATACCGTTCAAGCGTATGTATGTATCGGTCGCCGAGCGCGGCACCTCAGTTGGGTTCGTCGGTAGGTAAGGTATATATCGTCCGCAAGTTGCGCGGGGGCACGTCTAGGTGCTCCCGAGTAAGATTCTCTATTGATAGGAGAAGACATGGCCATCATCAACAAGGGTATGTCCAGGCGTTCGTTCCTCGGCCTCACCGGCAGCGTCGCTGCTGTCGCCGGCCTTGGTCTCACTGGCTGCGGTGGCAGCTCTAGCGACGAGGGTTCCGCTTCCGGCTCCACCGATTCCGCCAACCGTGGCGGCGGCGTGATCACCGCTGGTTCCGCTTACGCTCCGTCCAGCTTCGATCCCGCCAGCACCGGCTCCGCTGTGGGCCTGGGTGCTAACTGGCACGTCGTCGAGGGCCTCTACGGCATCGATTACCACGACTACAGCACCTTCAACGAGCTCGCCACCGACGATCCCAAGTCTGTGGACGACACCACTTTCGAGGTCACCATCCGCAAGGGCGCCAAGTTCTCCGATGGCACCGAGGTCACCGCTGACGATGTCGTTGCCTCCTACACCGCTTGCGCCGCTTCCGCTACCTATGCTCCGTTCTTCCAGCCCTTCGAGTCCATCGAGGCCAAGGACGCCAGCACCGTGACGGTCAAGACTAAGGTCCCCAACTTCTCCCTGCTCAAGGATCGTCTGGCCATCGTCCGCGTTACCCCGGCCACCCAGACCGAGGAGGATCGCGCCAAGCAGCCGATCGGTTCCGGCCCCTGGATGTACGACTCTATCTCCGATACCGAGATCACCTTGGTTCCCAACCCCGAGTACAACGGTGAGTATGCTGCCGAGGATAAGAAGATCCAGTACAGCATCCTGACCGACCCCACCGCTCGCGTTACCGCTCAGCAGGAGGGCTCCACGCTCGTTATGGAGCTCGTTACCGCTGACGCCGTCGACCAGCTCGAGAGCGCCGGCTGCAAGATCGATAACGTTCAGGGTTTCGGCACCCGCTTCATCATGTTCAACGTCGCCAAGGAGCCTTGGAACAACGTCAAGGTCCGTCAGGCTGTCATGTATGCGCTCGACACCGAGAAGATGGTCAGCAACACCTTCGCCGGCCTTGCCACCGCTGCCAGCTGCTACCTGCCCAAGAGCTTCACCAACTATCATGAGGCTTCCACGGTGTACAAGACCGACGCCAAGAAGGCTAAGAAGCTCATCGAGGAGTCTGGCATCACCCCGGGTGCCATCACCCTGCGCACCACCGACAACGAGCAGATTAAGGGCATGGCCGCCCAGGTCAAGAACGACCTCGACGCTCTCGGCTTCGATGTGACCATCCAGACCGATACCTCGCCGGCCACTTACGCTGCCATCGACGGCGGCGAGGCCTACGATATCCTCCTTGCCCCTGGCGATCCTTCCTGCTTCGGCGCCGACCCCGACCTGCTGCTCAACTGGTGGTACGGCGACAACGTCTGGATGCAGACCCGTTGCCCGTGGAAGGAGTCCGCTGAGTGGCAGAAGCTCCACGGCCTCATGGACGAGGCTCTTGCCGCCGAGGGCGACGAGCAGCAGAAGAAGTGGAACGAGTGCTTCGACATCATTGCCGACAACGCCGTTCTGTACCCCGTTGTCCACGTCAAGACCGTCTCCGCTTCCTGGGACGATCCGTCCACTGCACCCAACGGCGAGGCCCTCGATGGCTTCAAGGGCATCGGCACGACGAGCATGTCCTTCAGGGGCGTTGCGACCGTCAAGGCGTAAGACTCGCTTGAGTCTGTATGCAGGATGTCGGTCGTTGGGACCGTATCCTCATAGTTGAAACAAAGACCCGGGCGGCAACGATGTCGCTCGGGTCTTGTAATGAGTATCCGTACTCATATACCAGTTGGTCCTACCGACAAAAGAAAGGGGAGAGAACGTGAACAACTTGCTACGTTTGATTGGAAGGCGTCTTGTGGCGCTGCCGATCATGGCATTGGGCGTCACCGTCCTGGTGTTCTTCCTTATGTCGTTCTCCAAGACCGACCCCGCCTACACGGCGTTGGGTGACGGTGCCTCGCCCGAGGCGGTTGCCGAGTACCATGAGAAGTATGGTCTGGACGACCCCTGGCCCGTGCGCTACGTGCGCTATATGGGCGATCTGATCCATGGCGACATGGGCACCTATGGTGCTGCTCGCAACTCCGTTGCCAAGCGCATCTCCACGGCCCTGCCCGTCACGATGCAGCTGACCTTTATCGGTCTTGCTATCGGTGCGGTCGTTTCGTTTTTGCTCGGCGTCATCGCGGCACTGTATCGCGACAAATGGCCGGACCAAGTGATCCGCGTCTTTTCCATCGCCGGCTTGGCAACCCCGTCGTTCTGGCTTGCCGTTCTGTTGATCCTGCTGTTCTCTTCCTACCTTAAGGTGCTCCCGGCATCGGGTGCTCTGCCTCACTTCACCACGAATCCGGTTGGCTATCTGGGACGTATGATCATGCCCGCTATCGCCTTGGCATTTCCGCTGACGGGCCAGATGACTCGTATCGTGCGTACCGCCATGGTCGAGGAGCTCGACAAGGATTATGTCCGTATGGCTCGCGGCGCCGGCGTTCCCGAGAAGGTCGTCGTCGGCATCAACGTTCTTCGCAATGCGCTGATCACCCCGGTCACCACCCTCGGTCTTAAGATCGGTTACCTCATGGGCGGCGCCGTCGTCATCGAGGTTATCTTCAACCTCCCCGGCATGGGCACCGCGATTCTGCAGGGCGTTCAGGGCAACGAGGCGAACCTGGTTCAGGGCGTCGTCATCGTCGTTGCTCTTGCCTTCATCATCATCAACATCGTGGTTGACATGCTCTACCTGCTCATCAACCCGCGCATCAGGACGGTGTAGATTATGGTAAAGATTCGAGAGAAGCAAACCGAGCAGCTCGAGAAGGCTGCCTCCAAGGGGCTCAAGCTCGGTGGCTGGAAGAAGATGACGCTGTCTTCTAAGATTGCAGCCGTCGTGCTGGTGCTGGTCGCCCTGACTGCGATTCTGGCGCCCCTTCTTGCCCCCTATAGCCCGGTCGAGATTTTTACGGCTCGCCAGGCTCCCGGCAACGGATTTATTTTCGGTACCGACGATAAGGGTCGCGACATTCTGTCGCGTATGCTCTACGGTGGTCGTTACTCGCTGATTATCGGCTTTGGCGCCACTGCCATGGCTCTGGTCTGCGGCTCGGTCGTTGGCGCCCTTGCAGCGGTTTCGCGCAAGGCCGTCTCCGAGACGATCATGCGTATCTTGGACATCATCATGTCCATCCCAGGCATCGCCCTCGCGGCCGTCTTCGTCTCCATCCTGGGCAACTCCGTGCCGTCGATCATCTTCGCCATCGGCTTTATGTACACTCCGCAGATTGCCCGTATCGTGCGCGCCAACATCGTGTCCGAGTACGGCGAGGACTATGTCCGCGCGGTCATCGTTTCCGGCGCCAAGGCTCCGTGGATTTTGATCAAGCATGTTCTGCGTAACTGCATCGCCCCGATCATGGTCTTCACCGTTACCCTGGTCGCCGACGCCATCATCTTCGAGGCCTCGCTGACCTTCATCGGCGCTGGTATCCAGGAGCCCACCGCTACCTGGGGCAACATCCTCGCCGACGCCCGCGGCGGCGTGCTCGCCGGCCGTTGGTGGCAGGCGCTGTTCCCGGGCCTGGCCATCATGATCACCTGCCTGGCGCTCAACATCCTCTCCGAGGGCATTACCGACGCCATGGCCGCTGCTCCCTCTGCCGCCCTGGATCCGACCGATTCCTCCAAGCGTCGCGAGGCCGACCTGCTGGTCTCCGACCCCGTTCGCGCCTACAAGGAGCAGGCCCAGTCCCTCTCCGCTCGCCTTGGCGCCCTGCGCGATGTCGAGCTCAAGCGTGACGATCGCCATGTGCCCGACGAGTCTGTCGAACCGATTCTCTCGGTCCGTGACTTCTGCATTCAGTTTGAGCATCACGGTGATATCAACGTCGTCGACCATGTCAACTTTGACGTCCGTCCTGGTCAGACCATGGGCCTGGTGGGCGAGTCCGGTTGCGGTAAGTCCATCACCACGCTGGCCATCATGGGCCTGACCGATGAGGACGAGCATCTTTCCGGCGAGGTCCTCTGGGAGGGCCGTGACCTGCTCAAGATGAGCAAGAAGGAGTGGTTCGGCCTGCGCGGTACCGATATCGCTATGGTCTATCAGGACGCCCTGTCCTCGCTCAACCCCTCCATGCTCATCTCTGCCCAGATGAAGCAGCTCACCAAGCGCGGCGGAACCCGCAGCGCCGAGGAGCTCCTGGAGCTCGTCGGCCTCGATCCCAAGCGCACGCTCGAGAGCTATCCGCACGAGCTTTCCGGCGGCCAGCGTCAGCGTGTCCTGATCGCTATGGCCCTTACCCGCGACCCCAAGCTGGTCATCTGCGACGAGCCCACGACCGCTCTGGACGTTACCGTCCAGAAGCAGGTCATCAAGCTGCTCAACGATCTTCAGGCCAAGCTCGGCTTTGCCATGATCTTCGTTTCGCACGACCTGGCGCTGGTCGCCGAGGTCGCCCATAACATCACGGTTATGTACGCCGGTCAAGTTATCGAGCAGGCACCCACCAAGGAGCTGCTCACTAACCCGATCCACGAGTACACCCGCGGTCTTCTGGGTTCCGTTCTGTCCATCGAGAGCGGTTCGGGCCGTCTGCACCAGGTGCCCGGCGCCGTTCCGAGCCCGCGCGATTTCCCCAAGGGCGATCGCTTCGCGCCCCGCTCGAGCCACCCGCGTATTGGCCTGGACACCCGTCCGGTCTTCAAGCGCGTGCCCGGCACCGAGCACTTCTATTCCGAGCTCCCCGACGAGGTGCTCAAGGCAAATGGTTTGACCCCTCACGCGGAGGTGATGTAGATGAGCGAGACCGCAGTAAACGGCGTCGAGCCGATCATCTTCCTTGATGACGTCCACGTCACCTTTAGGACCCGTACCGGCTCGATTCTGCACCCCAACCTGGTTCACGCCGTCCAGGGTGTAACGATTAAGCTCATGCCCGGTCAGACGATTGGCATCGTCGGCGAGTCCGGTTGCGGTAAGTCCACCACCGCTAACGTCATGTGCGGCCTGCAGGCCCCCACGAGCGGCAAGGTCTACTTTAAGGGCAAGGACGTTACCAAACGTACCGCCGAGGACCGTCGCCACATGGGTCGCGTCATCTCGGTCGTGTTCCAGAACCCGGCCACGGCGCTCAACCCCCGCATGGTCGTTCGCGAGCAGCTGCTCGACCCCATGCGCGTCCACAACCTGGGTACCGAGGCCGAGCAGGAGAAGCGCGTCAAGGAACTCTTGGAGCTCACCGGTCTGCCCAGCTCCGCTGCCGAGGTTCTTCCCGGCCAGCTTTCGGGCGGCCAGCGTCAGCGCGTCGCAATTGCCCGTGCCCTGTCGCTGAACCCCGATGCCATCATCGCCGACGAGCCCACCTCGGCTCTGGACGTTTCGGTCCGCGCGCAGATTCTGAACCTGCTGACCGACCTTAAGAAGGAGCTCGGCCTGGCCATGGTGTTCATCAGCCATGACATCCAGACGGTCCGCTATATCTCTGACGACATCATCGTTATGAATGGCGGCAAGATCGTCGAGCAGGGCGAGGCCAAGCAGGTCTTCCAGCACCCCCAGGACCCCTACACCAAGATGCTGCTCGGCGCTGCGCCGTCGCTGCTGCACCCCAAGCTCGGCGAGTAGCCTCGCTTTCCCTCCCGTGCGCCCGGCGCCCGTGCCGGGCGCCCCGCCGTTGCGATTTCGAAAGGGTGGGTTCACGAGCCCTGCCAAGTGCTCAGGAGCTACAACAGCAATTTGGTGAATATCGAGGCGCCATGCCCCGTCCATCAGATTTCGATCTCTTTTGGAAGGATCGCATGGCCGAGGCCGACGCCGTCGGGCTTGACTACGCGATCGAGACGGCATCGGGCACCGATGCCGCGACCTGCCAGCTTTTCGACCTCTGGTATACCGGCATGTGTGGCGCGCGCCTGCATGCCAAGTACCTTAAACCCGTCTCGGGCGAGCCCGTGCCATTGGTACTTCAGTTCCATGGGTATCCGGGTGCAAGTCGCAGCTGGTTTGAGCAGGCGTCGTTTGCGGGCATGGGCATGGCACTCATCGCCCTCGACTGCCCCGGCCAAGGAGGTCCCTCCGAGGACATTGGTGGATTTGAGGGCACAACGGTTGCCGGTCATATCGTCGCCGGTATCGACGGCGACCCGGCCAACCTCTACTATGTCCGCTTGCACCAAGATATTCGCATCCTGTGCCGCATCGTTCGCGAGCTCGAGGGCATCGATCTTGCGCGTGTGTTTGTGAACGGCGCGTCGCAGGGCGGCGGTTTGGGCATTGCGACCTGTGCGCTTAACAGCGAGCTTATCAATCGCGCCGCCATCCTCTATCCCTTCCTGTCAGATTTTCGCCTGGTTTGGGATCTGGACGCCGACGACATTGCCTACGAGGGTCTGCGCTATTGGTCGCGCTGGTTTGACGAGGACTCGACTCGTATTGACGAAGCCTATGCCAAGCTGGCGTACTTCGATTCCAAGAACTTTGCCCCTATGGTCAAATGCCCCGTGCTGTTTGGCACCGGCACAGCCGATATCGTCTGTCCGCCAGCGACGCAGTTTGCGGTCTATAACAACCTGACCTGCGAAAAGCGTCATGAGTTCTTTGAAGGCTTTGGCCACGAGGAGATTCAGGATTTTGACGATTTGATCATTCCGTTTTTCTGCAAGGGAGGGGAGGCTCATGTCTAAATGCGAGAGCAATGTTGACGAGCTGATTGTCCCCGGGCTTGTGGGAATTCCTGGAACGCTTTCGTCAAGGCTCGCAGAATATCGGGACTGGCGCGGTGATGTCCAAGCAGATGTTTCTGATTTAGAGACATGCGCTTCGAATCTTGAGATTCAAGGCCTGGCCATTACGGCGATTGACTTTGTTAACCCCTGCGCCCGTTACTCGGAGCTCTCCTTTGAGCTCGGTGACGATGCGATTCACGCTCGTTTGATCGAGCCTGTCGGTCGTGCCCGAGTATCTGAGCGCGTGCCGCTGTGCCTGATGTTCCACGACATCGATCGGCCTGTGCGCGGCTGGCATCACATGACGAGATTTACCGCCATGGGATATGCCGTCCTCGCGCTGGATGACCATGTCGCTGGTGCAGACGACCTGCAGCGGGGGATTGCTTCGCCCGCTTTTGTCAGGCGCGTCCGTTGGGGCTGCGCGTTGGCGAAGGTCGCGCGCAATCTTGATGGCGTGGACCCCGATCGCATTTTTGCGTGGGGCGAGGGCCTTGGCGGCGGTGTTGCGCTGGCGGTTTCCGCTCTGGACGAGCGGGGCCTTGCCTGCACGGCGGTTGCCAATCCAATCCCCGGTGGCCTCGAGGCTCTGTCTTCTCGGGTGCGCGGATCGGTGCTCATGGGCACATCACTTATGGACGCGGTGAGTGATCCCAAGGGCCAGTTTGCCGTATTCAACGGTCTTGAGTGCGACCGAAGGCATATTGTCTATGCCAAATACGCTCATGAGCGCATCAATGCGTTCGAAAACGAAGTCGTCGACTTCTTTAACCAAACGTTCTACTCGTGTTCTTTGGCCTAGACGGCCTGGACACTGCCAACAAGAGTGGGCGGCATAGGGCCGCCCGCCAGACAACTAAGGAGATTCTTGTGGCAACTCAGAAATTCACCGGCGTTATCCCTCCCGTCGTTGTTCCCGATACCGAAGATCACCAGCTCGACGTTGCCTCCTTTGAGCGCAGCATCAACCGCATGATCGATGCCGGCGTCGATGGCCTGTTCTTCTTGGGATCCTCGGGCGAGGTCGTCTTCTCCACCGACGAGCGCCGTCGCCAGATTATCTCCGAGGCCGTGCGCATCGTTGATCACCGCGTGCCTGTTCTGGTCGGCATCATCGACACCGAGACCGAGCGCATGATCGAGCACGGCAAGGTCGCCCAGGAGCTGGGCGCCGATGCCCTCGTCGCCACCTGCCCGTTCTATGCCCTGCAGGGCATGACCGAGGTCGAGGAGCACTTCCGCATCCTGCACGAGGAGCTCGACCTGCCCATCTTTGCCTATGACATTCCCGTCTGCGTTCACACCAAGCTTCCCTGGAAGCTCCTTGCCAAGCTCGGCGCCGAGGGCGTCCTTGCTGGCGTCAAAGACTCCTCGGGTGATGACATCTCGTTCCGCTACCTCGTTCAGGAGAACGAGAAGAACGGCCATCCGATGAGCATCCTCACCGGTCACGAGGTCGTCGTCGACGGCGCCTACCTCGGCGGCGCCGATGGCTCCGTCCCGGGTCTCGCCAACGTTGAGCCCGAGGGCTACGTGCGCCAGTGGAAGGCCGCTCAGGCCGGCGACTGGGCTACCGTCAAGGCCGAGCAGGATCGCCTCAACGAGATTTCCCACATCTGGGATGTCACCTCGGGCGTCCAGGGCTATGCCGGTGGCGTCGGTGCCTTCAAGACCGCTATGAACCTCATGGGCATCTTCGACAGCCCGACCATGCCGCGCCCGGTGAAGGCCATGACCGGCGAGAACGTCGAGGCTATTAAGAAGGTCCTCCAGGACAACGGTCTCCTGTAAAGCTTCCCCAGGCACCCGACCTCGCCGTTCAACCGTGCGGCCATGACCCATTAGGTCAATGGCCACACGGTTTCTCGGCGATCTCGGGCACCTGGAAAACCTTTACCGCGCTGTGACGGCTAGCCTGACGGCGCATTTCCTGTAGTTGTTTTTTATCTCCTAAGGAGAGCGACATGGAGAACAAGTACGTCTGCTCTGTCGATATCGGCGGAACTAAGATCGCGACTGCCATCATGGAGTACCCGGCTGACGGTAGTGTGCCCCATCCCGTTTTTGAGGCCGAGGTTCCTACCGAGGCCCAGGAGGGTGGCGAGGCCGTCTTCCAGCGTATCGAGGCGTCCATCAAGGCCGCTCTTGAGGCGAATCCCGATGTAGAGGTCCTCGGTGTCGGTATCGGTGCCGCAGGCGTCGTCGATCCCAAGACGGGCGCCATCGCGTATGCCAACGAGATCATGCCCGGCTGGTCCGGCGTCCAGTTGGGGCCGCGTCTGCGCGAGGACCTCGGTCTTCCCGTTGCCGTTGTGGGCGATGTGCAGGCTCATGCTCTGGGCGAGGCCCACTGGGGTGTCGGCAAGGGCAAGTTCTCTGTCTTGTGTCTGGGCATCGGTACGGGCATCGGCGGCGCATATGTCGAGAACGGCCGCGTGATGCAGGGCTTCCATGGTGCTGCCGGCCATATGGGCCACATCGAGTGCTCGGCTGCCGCCGGCATTCCCTGCGCCTGCGGGCGTTCCGGTCATCTTGAGTCGGTTGCTTCGGGCACTTCCATTGGTCGTATGTACGATGAGCGCTTTGGCCGCGTCGACCCCAGCCGTCCTTCGGTCGGTCGCGATGTGAACGACCTGTGCCGCGCGGGCGACGCAAGGGCGACCGAGGTCATCCACGATGCCGGCTTTGCTCTGGGTGCCAGTTTAGGCTCGCTCGCGAACATCTTGGATCCCGAGGTCATCGTGCTTTCGGGCGGTGTGATTCACCAGGGTCCCGATTGGCGCTCGCAGACGTGGAAGGATTCGGTGCACGAGGGCTATGCCAGCCAGGCGCTCGATCCGCTTCAGGACACGCCGATTCTCATCGGTTCTCTGGAGGGCGACGCGCCGCTCATCGGTGCCGCCGAACACCTTCTTGCGTCGTTGAAGTAAACGTATCTTCTGTAGGAGCCTCCCGAGACAACACGCCTCGGGAGGCTGTTCTGAGAAAGGTTGCAGCCTTATGACCGTCGATCCTTTGATTCAATCCCTGAAGGGCAAGCTCGTCGTGAGCGTTCAGGCGTATATGGGCGAGCCGCTTCGTACGCCAGAGACCATGGCTCAAATGTCTCGTGCTTGCGAGCTCGGCGGCGCCGCCGCCATTCGCTGCCAGGGCCTTGCCGACATTGCCGCCATTAAGGGTCGCTGTGAGGTTCCTGTTATCGGCCTGTGGAAGGATGGGCACGAGGGCGTTTACATCACGCCGACGCTGCGTCACGCTCGCGCCTGCGTTGCTGCGGGTGCCGATATCGTGGCGATCGACGCCACCGATCGTCCGCGTCCCGACGGCAAGTCGGTCGAGGATACCTTCCGCCCGCTGCACGAGGAGGGTGTGCTCCTGATGGCGGATTGTGCCACCATCGAGGACATTCGCCGTGCGGTTGATATGGGCTTCGACCTTGTATCTACCACGCTTTCTCACGGTGTCGCTGCCATCGACTGCACCATGGCCGATGGCCCCGACCTGCCGCTCCTGCGTCAGGCGACCGAGGAATTCCCCGGTCTTCCCATCATCTGCGAGGGCCGCGTGCACACGCCCGAGGAGGCTCGCGCCGCGATCGATGCTGGCGCCTGGGCCGTTGTCGTCGGCACCGCCATCACGCACCCCACGAGTATTACAAGTTGGTTCAAGGCTGCGCTTGAGGCGTAAGACAGGCCTCGTATCCGCTTGGGGCGGTATACTCAATAAAGGCAATTGATCGCGCGGGATCCGCTGGCCGGGTCCCGCGCTTGTTTTAGGAGGCACACATGCAAAAGGGAGATGCCATGGATGCGGCGGAGCGCTCGGAGCGCATCCCCGATATCGTCATCATCACCGGAATGTCCGGATCGGGCCGCACGCAGGCCATGCACGTGTTCGAGGACATGGGCTATTTTTGCATCGATAATCTGCCTCCGCGTCTTATCGCCCAGCTTGCCGAGCTCGTCGGCATCAATACGGGCGTGGGCAGGCATCTCGCCGTCACCTGCGATTTGCGTAGCCAGGGCTTGTTCGATGAGCTGCTCGATGCGGTCGCCGCGCTCGAAGAGCACGAGATGAGCTGCGACATCGTGTTCCTGGAGGCTTCTGACGAGGTACTGATTCGTCGCTACAGCGAAAATCGCCGCCGTCATCCCATTGCCAAACCGGGGGAGACTACGGCCGATGCGATTCAGCGCGAGCGCCTGCAGCTGCAGGGTGTGCGCGATCGAGCCGATATGATTATCGACACGAGCCGTCTGCGCACCTCTGCGCTGCGCAACAAGCTGCGTATGGCATTTTCCGAGTTGTCCGACCAGCAGCTCATGGACGTTCACGTGTTCTCGTTTGGCTTTAAGCACGGTATGCCCGTCGAGGCGGACATTATGATCGACGTTCGCTTCCTGCCCAATCCGTTCTACGATCCCGAGATGCGCACCATGACCGGTCTCGATAAGAAAGTCTCTGACTTTGTTTTGGACCATCCCAAGACCCAGGAGTTCTGGAAGGCTTGGACGCAGCTGCTCGATACGGTCATGCCCGGCTATATCGCGGAGGGCAAGCCACAGCTTTCTATTGCCATCGGCTGCACGGGCGGTCAACACCGCAGCGTTGCCATCGCCGAGGCCACGGCACGTTATTTGGAAGGCGCCCAATATCACGTGAGCATTTCCCATCGCGACCTGTCGCGCGCCAACACGAAAGCATAGGTCTGCATGTCGTTTACCGCCGAGGTGCGTGACGAGCTCGCGCGCTGCGAACCCGAATGTGAATACTGCGACTTGTCGACGCTTGCCGCCCTCACGCGCGTGAGCGGTACGCTCTCGCTTACCGGCTCTGGGCAGTATCGTTTGACGGTTGCGACTGAGACGGGAGCCGTCGCGCGCACGATGATCACGCTGACGCATCGTATCCTTAAGCTCAAAACGGAGTTCACCGTCCGTAAATCTGTATTGCATAAGGTTCGAAACTACCTCATCACCTTGCCTGATCAGCCCGATTTGGATAAGGCTCTGGTGCTGCTGGGCATTCTCGACCGTAGGGGAGGGCTCGTCGCAGGTGTGCCGCGTCACATTGTCGCCCGTCCTTGCTGTAGACTTGCCTATATCCGCGGCGCGCTCATCGCGGGCGGCTTCGTGGCCGATCCACGCGGCGATTTTCATTTGGAGATTGCTGTGCAGGGCGAGCAATATGCCAAGGGGCTTTGCGATCTGTTGGAGCAGATTGGGGTCCATGCTCGTGTTAATGCACGGCGGGGGTCATATGCCGTGTACATTAAGAGCGCCGAGGAAATCGAGCATCTATTAAAGCTGATTGGCGCCAAGCGCAGCGTTGCCGAGATTGAGGAGGCGCGCGCGGTCAAGTTGGTTAAGAACGATGTGAACCGTCGCGTGAATGCCGAGCTCGCCAACCAGACCAGAAGCGCCGGTGCTGCCCAACATCAGCTTGCGCTTATCGATGAGCTCGAGCAGCGTGGCCTTCGCGATGCGCTTCCGGATGCCTTGGCGGTCTTTTGCGACCTGCGCGAGCGCTATCCCGATCTGTCGCTGCGTGATTTGGGGGAGATGGCTGACCCTCCCTTGTCGAAGTCTGCCCTGTACCATCGCGTTTTGAGGCTTGAAAAGCTCATTGAAGCAAACAGGTAGTTTGAAGTATCGACTTATATACGGATTTAGCTGCTATTTTAGTATTTAAAACGTTTTAACGTAAATTTGATTTTCAATTTCGAGCATTCTCGTGAAATTCAAGTCAAAAAAAAGGTATATTAGGCGAGTGGTTAGTTTGTGGGCCTCAACGGCGGGCGCTGTAGCTCGCGGGGGCCTTACGAAAGGAGACACAATGGCAGTAAAGGTTGCTATTAACGGCTTCGGTCGCATCGGTCGTCTGGCTTTCCGTCAGATGTTCGGTCATGAGGGCTCCGAGATCGTCGCTATCAACGACCTCACCTCTCCCGATATGCTCGCTTACCTGCTGAAGTACGACTCCACGCAGGGCAACTACGCTCGCGATCACGAGGTCGTTGCTGGCGAGGATTCCATCACCGTTGACGGCAAGGAGATCAAGATCTACAAGGAGGCCGACGCCAACAACCTGCCTTGGGGCGACCTTGACGTCGACGTCGTTCTCGAGTGCACCGGCTTCTACACCAGCAAGGCTAAGGCTCAGGCCCACATCAACGCTGGCGCCAAGAAGGTCGTCATCTCCGCTCCGGCCGGCAGCGATCTGCCCACCATCGTGTACAACGTCAACCATGAGACGCTGACCGCTGAGGACAACATCATCTCCGCTGCTTCCTGCACCACCAACTGCCTCGCCCCGATGGCCAAGGGTCTGAACGACTTCGCTCCCATCGTGTCCGGCATCATGACCACCATCCACGCCTTCACCGGCGACCAGATGCCGCTCGACGGCCCGCAGCGCAAGGGCAACTTCCGTCGCTCCCGCGCCTGCTCCGAGAACATCGTCCCGAACACCACGGGCGCTGCCAAGGCCATCGGCCTGGTTCTCCCCGAGCTCAACGGCAAGCTCATCGGTGCCGCCCAGCGCGTCCCGACGCCGACCGGCTCGCTGACCAACCTTTACGCCGTCGTTGACAAGAAGGTCACCGTCGACGAGGTCAACGCTGCCATGAAGGCCTACGCCGAGACCATCCCCGAGACCTTCGCCTACAACGAGGACCAGATCGTCTCCCGCGACATCGTCGGCGAGACCCACGGCTCCATCTTCGACGCCACTCAGACCATGTGCTCTGACCTCGGCAACGGCCAGACCCTCGTTCAGGTCACCTCTTGGTACGACAACGAGAACTCCTACACCTCTCAGATGGTCCGCACCATCAAGTACTTCGAGAAGTTAGTTGCTTAATTTAGCTTTTAGCGAATAGCTCGTTGAGCGTCTAAAGAAGGGCGCGGCCTTATAGGGCTTACACCCTAGGGTCGCGCCCTTTTTATAAGAAATCGTCTGCCGTAATGGGAGGCAGACACGTACGAAAGGTAGAAGCAAACATGGCCTTTACCAAGAAGACCGTCCGCGACATCGATGTCGACGGAAAGCGCGTTCTCGTCCGCGTTGACTTTAACGTGCCTATCAAGGATGGCGTCGTTGGCGACACCACCCGTATCAAGGCTGCCCTGCCCACCATCAACTACCTCGTTGAGCACAACGCTCGCGTCATCCTCATGAGCCACCTCGGCCGTCCCGAGGGCACCGGCTTCCAGCCCGAGCTGTCCCTCGAGCCCGTCGCCAAGAAGCTCGCTGAGCTCTCTGGTCTCGACGTTGCCTTTGTCGCTGACACCTACGGCGAGAAGGCTGCTGAGGCTGTCGCCGCCGTCGAGCCGGGTAAGGTCCTCGTTCTCGAGAACGTCCGTTTTGACAAGCGTGAGAAGAAGAACGATCCCGAGATCGCCAAGAAGCTCGCTTCCTATGGTGACGTCTTCGTTCTCGATGCCTTCGGCACCGCTCACCGCGCCCAGGGTTCCGTCGTGGGCCCCGCCGCTTACCTGCCTGCCGTCGCTGGCTTCCTGCTCGAGAAGGAGGTCGACACGCTGACTGGCATCTTCGCCGAGCCCGAGCGCCCCTTCGTCGCCATCGTCGGCGGTTCCAAGGTTTCCTCCAAGATCGGCGTTCTCGATCACCTCATCGACTCCGCTGACACCCTGATCATCGGTGGCGGCATGGCCTACACCTTCTTCCTGGCTCAGGGCCTGTCCGTCGGTCAGTCCCTCAAGGAAGAGGACTGGGTCGAGCGCGCCGGCGAGATGCTTAAGAAGGCCGAGGAGAAGGGCGTCAAGATCCTGCTCCCCATCGACAACCGCGTTGCCGATCACTTTGGCGAGGACGCTGTCCCCGAGGTTGTCGCTTCCGACGCTATCCCCGACGATCGTGAGGGCATGGACATCGGTCCTAAGACCGAGGAGCTCTACGCCGAGGCTGTCAAGGGCGCCAAGACCGTGTTCTGGAATGGCCCCATGGGCGTCTTCGAGTTCGACAACTTCGCTCACGGCACCCAGGCTATCGCCGAGGCTGTCGCCGAGGCCGATTGCACCTCGATTATCGGCGGTGGCGACTCCGTCGCAGCTGTCAACAAGTTCAACCTGGCCGACAAGATGAGCTGGATCTCCACCGGTGGTGGCGCTTCCATGGAGCTCGTCGAGGGTAAGGCCCTGCCCGGAGTGGAGGCGCTTCTCGATGCCTAATCGCACCCTTCTTATCGCTGGTAACTGGAAGATGAACAACGACGTCGCCGAGGCCGCCAAGCTCGCCGACGAGCTGGCTCAGGCTCTGCCCGAGGTTCCGGCTGGCGTCGAGGTGCTCGTCTGCCCTCCGACCATCGACATCACCACGGTTCATGACCGCATTCAGGCTGCCCCCATCGCCCTCGGTGCACAGAACGTGTACTGGGAGGCCAAGGGTGCCTTCACCGGTGAGTCCTCTTGCGACATGCTCAAGTCCGCTGGCTGCACCTACTGCATCATCGGTCACTCTGAGCGTCGCGACTACTTCCACGAGACCGACGAGGATCAGAACATGAAGGCCAAGGCCCTCGTTGCCGCAGGTCTTGTTCCCGTCTTCTGCTGCGGCGAGTCCCTTGAGGTCCGCGAGGCTGGCACCTATGTCGAGCACGTCGTGAACCAGGTCAAGGCTGGCCTTGCTGGTCTTGAGATCACCTGCCCCAAGCAGGTCGTCGTGGCCTACGAGCCCATCTGGGCCATCGGCACCGGCAAGACCGCTACCGCCGAGGACGCTCAGGAGGTCTGCGGCGCTATCCGTGAGACCCTCAAGGAGATGTTCGGCGAGGAGCTCGCTAACGGCATCCGCGTTCTCTATGGTGGCTCTGCCAAGCCCGGCAACATCGCTGAGCTCGTCGCCAAGCCCGACGTTGACGGCGCCCTCGTGGGCGGCGCTTCGCTCAAGGCTGCCGACTTCGCCTCTATGGTCGTCAAGGCAGGCGAGTAGGACATATGGCACAGCGTCATCTTCCTGCACTCCTGATTATCATGGACGGCTGCGGCCTGGCTCCGGCCGATGGCGAGAACGCCGTCGCCGCTGCCAAGACGCCCTTCCTTGATAGCCTGTACGTGAAGTACCCCCACACCACGCTCGGTGCTTCGGGCGAGGACGTGGGCCTTCCCGACGGCCAGATGGGCAACTCCGAGGTGGGTCACCTCAACATCGGTGCCGGCCGCATCGTGTTCCAGGAGCTTTCGCGCATCAACAATGCCATCAAGGACGGCTCCATCGCCAAGAACGAGGTTTTCGTCAAGGCTATGGACGATGTCAAGGCCGAGGGCAAGACCCTTCACCTTATGGGCCTTATGAGCCCTGGCGGCGTTCACTCCCACATGAACCACGTCGAGGCTCTGGTCAAGATGGCTGCCGAGCACGGTGTCAAGACCGTTCGCGTCCACGCCTTCATGGATGGCCGCGACGTTGACCCGCAGTCCGGCGCTGGCTACATGAGTGAGTTCTGCGCCTTCCTGGCTAAGATCTCCGAGGAGACCGGTTGCGACGCTCGCGTTGCCACCGTCTCGGGCCGTTATTGGGCCATGGACCGCGATAATCGTTGGGAGCGCATCCAGCGCGCCTACGACGTCATGGTCAACGCGTCCGATGCTGATACCGACCCCGTTGCCGGTATCAAGGCCTACTACGAGAAGGATCCGCGCGGCGACGAGTTCGTCGAGCCCTTCGCTGCCCACAACGAGGGCATCCACGAGGGCGACGCGGCCATCTTCTTCAACTTCCGTCCCGACCGCGCTCGTCAGATGACCCGCGTGTTCACGGACAAGGAGTTCGACGGCTTTGAGCGCGAGCAGATCAAGCTTTCGCACTTTGTGACGATGACCGAGTACGATCCGACGTTTGACGTCGAGGTCGCCTTCCCCAAGACGTTCCCCGAGAACGTCCTGGCCGACGTTATCGCCGCCAACGGCCTGAAGCAGCTGCACACCGCCGAGACCGAGAAGTACGCCCACGTGACGTTCTTCCTCAACGGCGGCATCGAGGAGCCCAAGGAGGGCGAGGAGCGCGTGCTCGTCGCTTCCCCCAAGGTAGCTACCTACGATCTGCAGCCTGAGATGAGCGCTCCCGAGGTTACCGAGAAACTCGTCGCCGCTATTAACGAGGACCGCGCTGATTTCTACATCGTGAACTTCGCGAACTGCGACATGGTTGGTCACACCGGTGTCTTCGACGCCGCCGTTAAGGCCGTCGAGGCTGTTGACGATGCCTTGTCCAAGGTTGTCCCGGCGATTCTCGCCAAGGGTGGCTTTGCGCTGATCACCGCCGACCACGGCAACGCCGACCACATGTTTGACGTTGCTTCCGACGGTTCCAAGCATCCGTTCACGGCTCACACCACCAACCGTGTGCCGTTCATCATCGTTGATGAGAAGGCCAAGCTCACCGGTATCGAGGACGGCCGTCTTTCCGATATCGCTCCGACCATGCTCACCATGGCTGGTATTGAGCCTTCCGCCGAGATGACGGGCCGCGTGCTCGCCACCGAGGCCTAATAGAAAACAAATACCGTTTTCTAGTAAGGGGGTTGTCCACAACCGGACAACCCCCTTTTTGGTATTTCTGCCATTTCCACCCCGTCCTTGAGTGGCAGGTAGGGGAGAGCGGGGGATTGTGGTACAGTACTGGAGTTTAAACTGTTCTATTAAGGAGCTTATCTATGGGTCCGTTCCAGATTCTTCTGTTTGTCGTTTGGGCTGTCTCTGCCGTGGCGCTGACGATTCTCGTCCTGATGCATTCCGGTAAGGGCACCGGCGTTTCGGATATGATCGCTAGCTCGCTGTATAACTCCAGCTCTGCCACGGGCGTCATGGAGCAGAACCTCGATCGTCTGACGGTAATTATGGCCGTTGTTTTTGCCTTGTGCGTCGTCCTGTGCATGTTCTTCTTCCCGCAGGGCATCGTCGGCTTCTAAGCACGAGCCGCATAAATACTTGAAAAGGGTTCCGCACGTGCGGGACCCTTTTTGTTTACATATTTGTAACAGAGTCAAAATATCCCCACATACTTCGCCCAACTAAAGAAATTCTCGACCGTTAACCGGAATTAGCCCCAAATTGTGTATAAAATGCGCTACTGTATTGCAAAACGTTGGTCCGTTGTGCATAACCAGCCATAGCAGCGGGCGGCGTTTTGATGGTTCGGATCGGATTGTTTCGACATGTGTCCGACTGAACATTTCTTTGTCCTATCTCATAAGGAGGATGGCATGGCTGATTCTATGTTCCACCAGCCCGTTATGGGTCGTCGCGCCTTTGTTGGCGGCACCCTTGCTGCGAGCTCCATGGCTTTTCTTGCCGCATGTGGCAAGAAGGGTGGCGACGCTTCCGGTTCTGAGTCCGGTTCGACGCTGAACTTCTACATCAACAACCCGGTCTGCATCGACCCCTACAATGTCCAGGAGGACCAGGGCACTCAGGTCGAGTACCAGCTCTTTGACGCTCTGACCTCTTACGACGCCGAGAAGGGCGAGATCGTTCCGCTGGCTTGCGAGTCCTTTGAGTCCAACGACGACGCCACCGAGTTTACCTTCAAGATCAAGAAGGCCAAGTTCCACAACGGTGACGACGTTACCTCCAAGTCCTTCAAGCTCGGTTGGGAGCGTCTGGTCAACACCAAGTCGGCCATCGCTACCGAGTACGGTCCTTCCGAGGTCTCCTATCACCTTTCCATGGTCGAGGGTTATGACGACCTGCTTGCCGGTAACGCTACCGAGCTCAGCGGTGTTACGTGCCCCGACGATGAGACCCTCGTCGTCAAGCTGTCTTCCGCTTACGCTGACTTCCCCTTCGTCGCCTCTCATCCGGCTCTGGCCCCGGTTCCCGAGTGCGCCGAGTCCGATGTCAAGAGCTTCTATCTTGCCCCGGTCGGTAACGGCCCGTTCATGATGGACGGCAAGTGGGAGGATGGCCAGGAGATCAACGTCAAGAAGTTCGACGATTACTATGGCGACAAGGCCAAGATCGATGGCATCCACTTCCAGGTCATCAAGGACATGGAGACCGCTTACAAGGAGTTCCAGGCCGGTAACCTCGATGTCTGCGACGTTCCCGTCGCTCAGATCGATGCCGCCAAGAAGGATCGCGGCGTGTCCAAGGACGGCTACACCATGGGTGACGGCGAGCGCATGCTGCTCGGCGCCGAGCCTTCCACGTACTATCTGACCTGCAACACCACGGCCGAGCCGTTCAACAACGCCGACCTGCGTAGGGGCATCTCCCTGGCCATTAACCGTGAGGCCATCTGCAAGACCATCTTCAAGGGTACCCGTACCCCTGCCGACGGCATTGTTCCTCCGGGCATCGATGGCTACAAGGAGGGCGCATGGGAGTTCTGCGCCTACGATGTCGACAAGGCTAACGAGTACCTCGACAAGGTTGCTCCCGCTGGCGCTAACGGGGATCGTGGCATTAGCGTGACCCTGTCCTACAACCAGGACGGCGGTCACAAGGAGATCATGGAGTCCATCATCGGCGACCTCGCCAAGGTTGGCGTTACCGCTGTCTCCGATACCCCTGAGTGGTCTGCCCTGCTCGAGCAGTATCAGAACTTTAACTATCAGTTCGGTCGTCTGGGTTGGATTGCCGACTACCCGATCATGGACAACTTCCTGTATCCGCTGTTCCACTCCGACTCCCTCGGTGGCGACAACCGCTCCGGTTACAACAACCCCGAGTTCGACGCCAAGGTCGACGAGGCTCGTACTATTGTTGACGACGAGGAGCGCGTCGCTAAGATGCAGGAGGCCGATGCAATGGTCGCTGCCGACTGCCCGGTCATCCCGATTATGTTCTACACGCACACCATCGCCGGCTCCGATCGCATCAAGCACCTCTATGTCGATCCGCAGAAGCACGCCGATCTGGGTACCGCTGAGCTCGCCTAAGAGTTTGCAGCTTCCGTGAGGGTCAAGTATTTACGTAGACCTCATGGGAAACATACAGTTCTCCCTAACCTGGGGTAAACTGGCTGATGGTAATTTTGGGATGCCGGTCTGGCGATCGGCATCCCATTTAGGTTAATCCCTAGATAGGGGAGTGGTATGGGTAAGTACATCGTTAAACGTGTGCTTCAGTTCATCCCGGTGTTTTTGGGCGTTACGCTGATTCTGTTCGCCCTCCAGAATATCGTGCCGGGAGATCCGATCAAGCTGATCGGTGGAGACAAGGCTCTGTCCCCCGAGGTGGAGCTTCAGCTTCGCGTTCGCTATCACCTGGTCCAGACGGACGAGGACGGCAACGCGATCCTTGACGAGAACGGCGACCCCGTTCAAACGTCGCTCGTGGACCGTTACTTGTATTACATGAACGGCCTGCTTCATGGCGATCTGGGCAATTCGTATCAGCGCAAGCTGCCGGTTACGGATATCTTTGCCCAGAAGTATCCGTATACGGTCAAACTTGCCGCGTGCGCCATCGTGCTCGAGGCAATTATGGGTATCGGTGCGGGTATCATTTCGGCGGTAAAGCGTTATTCCTTCTGGGATATTTTGGTAACGCTCACCACGTCGATCCTCGTTGCGGTCCCGGCCTTCTGGCTCGGTATGTTGCTGCAGCTGTTCTTTGGCGTCATCCTCAAGGACGCCACGGGCGGTGCAATCTCCATGCCGATCTCGGGTGCCGGCGGTTCCAGCTCTCAGTATCAGGATTGGATGCACTATGTGCTTCCGACCATTACGCTGGCTTCGGTTTCGACCGCTTATGCTGCCCGCATTATGCGCTCGCAGCTGCTTGACGTCATGAACCAGGATTACATCCGTACGGCAAAGGCGAAGGGTCTCTCCAATCGCGCGATCATCGTCAAGCATGCGCTTAAGAATGCACTCATCCCCGTCGTTACCTATATTGGTGTCGACTTTGGTGGCATGCTTTCGGGCGCCATCCTGACCGAGACGGTCTTTAACTGGCCCGGTATCGGCTATGAGGTCTATCGCGCCATTAGCATGCGTGACTGGCCCATCGTTATGGGCGGCGTTACGCTCATCGTCGTCGTCGTTATGGTGATCAACCTGCTCGTCGACATTAGCTATGCATTCCTCGACCCACGCATCCGCCTTGGCGGTCCGTCGGATAAGGCCTAAGGGAGGTACGTCTCATGCAGGAAACTGATTCTCAGTCTCAGGAGCAGGCTACCGCCACCAAGGCCGCATCTGCTCCCGCCAAGTCCCGCACGCTGTGGGGCGACGCTTTTAAGCGTCTTCGTAAGAACAAGCTCGCCGTTATCGGTGTCTGCTGGATCATCATCGTCGTTGTGGTTGCACTGACCGCAGATCTGTGGGCTAAGCCCTGGCTCGGTTCGCCGACGGCTTCCGACTCGACCACCATGGCCGAGACGTCGCTGCTGGCTCCGTGTGCAGAGCACCCGTTTGGCACCGACGCCCTTGGTCGTGACATTCTCGTCCGCGTTATCTACGGTGCGCGCGTTTCGCTGTCCGTCGGCATTATGGCCACCGCGATCTCCACGCTGATCGGTCTGGTCATGGGTGCTCTGGCGGGTTTCTACGGCGGCATCTGGGATACGATCATCATGCGCTGTGCGGACATCTTCCTGGCGTTCCCGTACGTGCTGTTCGTTGTCGCCATGATCGCCGTTATCGGCCGTGGCCTTCAGAACGTCTTTATCGCCATCGGTATTCTCGGCTGGCCTTCGATTGCGCGCGTCTTCCGCTCTGCAATCTTGACGGTCAAGGAAAACGACTATGTTGATGCTGCGCGCGCGATGGGTGCATCTGATGCTCGTATCGTCGTGCGTCACATCTTCCCGAACTCCGTCGCCTCCATCGTGGTCTACGCGACCATGAACATTGGTGGCGCCATTCTGACCGAGTCCGCTCTGTCCTTCCTCGGCATGGGCGTTATTCCGCCTACGCCTTCGTGGGGCTCCATGATTCAGGACGGTCAGCAGTATCTTCTGACCGCTCCCTGGATGATGATCATGCCCGGTCTGGCAATTCTCTCGACGGTGCTCGCCTTCACCCTGTTGGGTGATGGTCTGCGCGACGCCCTCGACGTCAAGATGAAGGACGCATAAGGATGAAGAAGAACAAGAACTATGTGGACCTGAAGGACCAGCCGGTTCCTGAGGGCCAGCATCTGCTCGAGGTCGATGACCTTAAGATGTATTTCCACACCGAGGATGGCGTCGTTCGCGCTGTCGACGGTGTCTCCTACACGCTCGATCGCGGCGAGACCCTTGGCGTCGTCGGTGAGTCCGGCTCCGGTAAGTCCGTGACCGCCATGACCATCATGGGCCTTATTTCGATGCCTCCGGGGAAGATCGAGGGCGGCGACGTTCGCTATCGCGGTCGTTCTATCCTCGAGATGACCGAGGAAGAGATGCAGCACATTCGCGGCAACGATATCGCGATGATCTTTCAAGATCCTATGACCTCCTTGAACCCGGTCTATAAGATCGGCAAGCAGGTGGGTGAGGGCCTTCGTCTGCACCGTGGCTACTCCAAGCAGGAGGCCCTCAAGCGTGCCACCGAGCTTTTGGACCTCGTTGGTATTCCCGAGCCCGAGAAGCGCGTCAACGAGTATCCGCACCAGTTCTCTGGCGGTATGCGTCAGCGCGTCATGATTGCCATGGCTCTTGCCTGCGATCCCGATATTCTGATTGCCGACGAGCCCACGACGGCTCTGGACGTTACCATCCAGGCTCAGATTATTGAGCTTATGCAGGAAATGCAGGAGAAGAACGGCAACGCCATCATCATGATTACCCATGACCTGGGCGTCGTCGCCGACATGGCCGACAAGATCATGGTTATGTACGCCGGCCGTCCCGTCGAGTTCGGTACTGCTGAGGAAATCTTCTACGAGAGCCGCCACCCCTACACCTGGGGCCTTATCCGCTCCATCCCGGAGCAGGCCATCGAAGAGAAGAAGCCGCTTACGCCGATTCACGGCAACCCGCCTTCGCTCATGAACCTGCCCGAGGGCTGCGTCTTCTCTCCTCGCTGCCCCTATGCGACGGACAAGTGCCGTAAGCAGCGCCCCGAGCGTGTTGTCACCGACTCTGGCCACTATTCTGCGTGCCATTATTCCGGTGACCCCGAGTTCCTCAAGAACGCTCCTGAGACGTCCCGTACGCGCAAGGATTCCAAGAAGGGAGGCGAGGCGTAATGGCAGATACCAACGAGCGTACTCCGCTGCTGAAGGTCGAGCACCTCTCTAAGGAGTTTCCCGCTGAGTCCGGCATGTTCGCCAAGCGCTTCTCCAAGCGTGTCGTCTCTGCTGTGAATGACATTTCGTTCGAGATTTATCCGGGCGAGACCTTTGGCCTGGTCGGCGAGTCTGGTTGCGGTAAGTCCACCACGGGCCGCACCATCATGCGCCTGACCAAGCCGACGGCAGGCAAAGTGTTTTTCCAGGGCAAAGACGTTGCCGAGATGAGCAAGCACGAGATCAAGGATATGCGTCGCGAGATGCAGTTCATCTTCCAGGACCCCTATGCTTCGCTCAACCCTCGTATGACCATCGGCGAGATCGTCTCCGAGCCCATGACCATTCATGGTGTGGGTACCAAGGAGGAGCGTATCGAGCGCGTCCGCGAGCTGCTGGACGTCGTCGGTCTGAACCCCGAGCACATCAACCGCTATCCGCACGAGTTCTCCGGCGGTCAGCGTCAGCGTGTCGGCATTGCCCGCGCGTTCGCTCTGAAGCCCAAGCTGATCATCTGCGACGAGCCTGTCTCTGCACTTGACGTTTCCATTCAGGCCCAGGTTTTGAACCTGCTGAAGGAGCTTCAGGATAAGTTCGGTACTGCTTATCTCTTCATTGCTCACGACCTTTCTGTCGTGCAGCACATCTCCGATCGCGTTGCCGTTATGTATCTGGGTAAGATGGTCGAGGTTTCGGACTGGAAGACACTCTACAGCGAGCCTCACCATCCGTACACGCAGTCGCTGCTGTCTGCCGTGCCGGTTCCCGATCCTGATATCCAGAAGACCCGCAAGCGCATCATCCTCGCCGGCGATCCGCCGTCACCGCTGGATCCGCCGACCGGCTGCCGTTTCCACACGCGCTGCCCGATCGCTCAGGGTATCTGCTCCGAGAAGCTTCCTGAGTTTAAGGAAGTTGCCCCGGGCCACTGCTGCGCCTGTCACTTCGCGGAGCCGTTCCCGATCAAGGAATCGCACATCGACCTGTAGTCGGTTGTTATCTTTCGGGCCCGTGCCTGACTTAATTTTCAGAACGTCCTCGACCATGGAAACCCCCTTATCCTGCTCCTTCGGAGCTGCGGATAAGGGGGTTTCCTGGTCTGCGGAATGTTCTGAAAATTAAGTCAGGCACGGGCCCTGTGTTACCACTGCAGAGGGGTGCGATTCCTTGATCGCTCACTTAATCTAATAAGAAATTGAGTGAGGCCGGAGCTTTTGCTCCGGCCTCCTTATATAAGGGCTCGGCTTTGCCGAGCCACCAAATTTGCATCAGCCCCCAGAACATGTTTGAGAACTGTGCCTGAAGCATGTGCCCCTAGGGCAGGAATGAGGTTGCTTTCCAACGCATTCCGCAGGGGGCGGCATTATTTTGTAGCGCGAAGCGCAAATCAAAATAATGCCGCATGCCCGAGGACGCGTTGGAAAGCAACCTCATTCCTGCCCGAACAGGTCAGTCTACCTGCGCATTTATAAATTCGTAAACTTTTTTGAAAAAAGTGCTTGCACAGTTCTCGAATCATAGGTTATTATCTTCCTCGTTGAACGCGCGGGTCCAACAAAACGAACTGCGAATCAACAACATAGCATGTCGGAGTGGCGGAATTGGCAGACGCGCTAGCTTGAGGTGCTAGTGACCGTTTTTTGGTCATGCGGGTTCAAGTCCCGCCTCCGACACCATCGCATTTGAGAAGCCTCTTCGGAGGCTTTTTTGTTACCGATAGACGGTGGGGTCCACGATGGAAACGCTTGAACGCAACGAGTGGGCAGACGTTGCCCAACTAGTCGAGATCACGAGCGATGCTGTCATCATCTGCGAGCTCGACGGAACCATTCTGCATGTGAATAATCGCTTACTTGGTTTGCTGTGCGAGGAACGCGCCGACGTCATCGGTGGAGATGTTAAAGACGTCCTGTACTCGTCCGCTTTTGAACGTGCGACGGAACATCGTCTGCCATTTGAAACTGATGGCTCCGAGAACGAACTGATGCTCAAGCTGAGTGACGGCTCCTTTATCCCCGTCTTGGTTCGTGCGGGCTCCGTAACGCCTCCACGCATCTTTGGGCGCCGCGCGCCACGTGTCCTGGTGGCGCTCCATAGCATCGAAGAACAGTATTCTCACGACCGTCAACTCAAGCGTGCGTTATCGGAGCTTAGAGTGGCGAACAAGCGTCTCTCTGGCACGCTCTCGGTCATTATGAGCACTGTGGGTTCCGATGAGCTGCCCAGCCTACTTGATACCGTTTTGAACCAGCTTGTAGGAACGCTCGATGCTTCGGGTGCCGCTATCTATTTTTCTGAGAGCGGCGGTTTTAAACTTCGCGGTGTTTCCAAGGAGCTGTACGACAGCTACCTGCCTGAGTTTTTGCCGTATGGTGCTGGCATTCCGACGTATGTTCTTCGTGAGTCGCGTGCCTGTCGCTTGTCGATTCAACAGGACCTTGAGGGTGATAAGGCCGCCTCCGGTATGTTTATGGACTTGGACAATCGTTCTAAGCACCTGTTGCGCATGCAGGATATGCCTCCGTACCGCAGCGAGATCTGTCTTCCCGTTTTTTACGGTACGCAGATTCTTGGCGTGCTGGAAGTTGGTTGGAAACGCCCTCAGGCACCGCTCGCCTATGACGTTAATGTGCTCGAGGTCATTTGCGATTACCTGTCTATCCAGCTGGTCGGCATGGCATCGAGCCTTCGCTCCCGTCGCACGGCCGAGCTTGGCCGCTCGCTCAATGTCTTGCGTGATGAGTTGTTTACCTTTCTAGACGATTCCGCCGCGGCTACCCAGGCGGTATCGTCCGAGATCTGCAATATGCTTAACTGCCATTTTTGCCCTGTTGAGTATGACGCCAGTCTGGATTCCTACGTCATAGATTTTGAAGGCGGCAGTCGCGTTGCTTTGCCGGACGATCCCGAGAAGCTTTTCTTTTCCACGACGGCGCCAGCGGCACGTCTGGGGGCTGGCCCTGATGGCTTTGAGGCATCTGTTTTGGGCGGCACGAGTGCCGAGGACCTTAAACACGTCCGTATAACTCGCGTTGACGAATCGATGCCTATGGGAGGTTGGCTTAGGGCGCATGGTCTACCTTGTCAAGGTCTCTACGTCGACTCCGGCATCGAGGCGGGGCGCCCGCGCTCTGAGGGTGATGGCAAACACAGTAACGACGCGATTGTTCCTGCTTCTGTTGCGAAGAGCCCTACGACGCGCGCGCTGCTGCTTCGTGATGGTAGCCAAGAGCCGATTGATGACCTTGAATATGACTACTTGGTGCACTTAGCGCATGACTTTGAGCTGATCTACGAAGGCGAATCTCAAAAGCGCGAGGAGCGCCATATCGCTCAGACCCTTCAGATCGGCATGAGAAATTCCCTGGGGGATGTTCCGGGTATCGCAACCGATTCGGTGTACCTGTCGGCCACGAACTCGGCGTTGGTCGGCGGCGATTTCTATACGCTCATCCGACTTCCCGACGACTGCGCCGTCATGATTCTGGGTGATGTGTCTGGCAAAGGCATTGAGGCCGCATCGATGTCCGCGCTCGTCAAGACGGCCCTGACGGCATATGCCTGGGAGGGCGCTGGCCCGGCCCGCATGGCACGCTCCCTTAACAGCATGCTCATGGGCTTTTCGAGGGTCGAGACGTTCGTGACGGCCTTTATCGCCAAGATTGACCTTAAAGCCGGACGCGCAACGTATTGTTCGGCGGGCCATCCTCCGACCATGGTCATCAGGCCAGAGTCGATGCCGCTGGGCGGCGGCGTGGCCCGTGGGGGAGAGGTCGAACTGCTTGGATGCCAATCGGGCGTAATCGGCGCATTCGAAGGCATGGTTTACGAGACGGGCGTGTTTACGTTCGCTCCTGGCGACATACTCTTCATGTATACGGATGGAACGATTGAGGCCCGCGACCGCACCGGAGCGTTCTTTGGCGAGCAGCGCTTGCGCGACCTTCTGCTTTCTGTTTCGGGGGAGGGCGTGTCGGGCATTTGCGGCAAGGTCTTGGGCGAGCTTGACCGATTTACCGAATCGGCGCTGGACGATGACATTGCATTGGTGTCCCTTGAGTTTTTACGGGGTCGTTCATAGACGACGCTGGGCGGGCTGAGTCCGTACGGTTGGGGAAACGAATGCATCGAGTGGGCTTTTTTGGGGAACCATGGTCGTATGAATGAGTGGAATGACATAGCGGTTTTGACGCCACCAGGCGATATCGACATCGCCACGGTGCCTGCGCTGCGTCGGCGGTTGGATGCCTTGATTGGCCGCGGCGTGCGTCGTGTCGTCATCAACTGTCAGGCTGTTAGCTTTATCGATTCGACGGGCTTGGCATTCCTGCTTACGCGCGCTCGTGAGCTCATGAGGCGAGAAGGCCTGCTTTCGCTCGTCAATGCATCAGGTGAAGTTGTTCGCTTTTTGGAGATTGCTCGTCTTGTCGATATCCTTCATGTCGCGGGGCCGGCACGGGAGTCTATTCCCGCTATTCCGGTGGGGGAGCTGCCTCGCTGGAGTAAGAGTGTCGAGGTCCGTCAGGGTATCGAGAATCTTCCATACTACCGACATCGCATCGCCGAACTCCTTGAATCGCTTCCGTTGCGCCGTGACGAGCGCTACGATGTCGCATTGGCATCGGGGGAGGCGCTGGGTAATGCCTATGACCATGCGGGCGGTATCGGGTGCGTCCTGACGGTTCAGGCCTATGGCGATCGCGTTGTGGTTGAGGTGCTTGATCGAGGTGCCGGCTATTCTATCGATGAAACGAGCGAACCGGTCGCATCAGAGGAGCGCGGCCGTGGTATCAAGCTTATGCGTATGCTCGTCGATAACGTGGAGGTTGCTCGTCGTACGGACGGCGCCGGCACGCGCGTGCAGATGGTGAAGCTGTTTAGCGGAGCGCTGGAATCGTGCGCCTAGCCAATCGCTTTAGCGCGTTTGGCTATTAAGAACATGCGGCAGACAAGTTTTTTGAAAAAAGTACTTGCGTCTTTTGGACAACTCGCGTAAATTAATAACCCGCAAGCGGACATGGCTCAGTTGGTAGAGCACAACCTTGCCAAGGTTGGGGTCGCGGGTTCGAGCCCCGTTGTCCGCTCCAACTATCTTACGCGGTTCTAACGAACCGCGTTTTTTGTTGACGCTGCGCGGGCCCCGGGCACCCCATCTTGCCCCTCAATCGTCGGTCGCGTACATAAAGTACGCTTCCCTCCTCTTTCGCGGCAACCTGGGGCACCCGGAGCCCGCTCGCTGTCGTGGCCGGGGGAGTGGGTCTTCCGTTCTTTTCACTAATCGGTCGATTCGTCCCGGGAGGTTCGAACCCGAGAGGGAGCGAGCGTTTTGGGGCGTGGCTGTGGCGTTGTTTGTCGCGAATGTCCGCTTTGGGCGTATCATCGTGGGCATCTCGCATAACCTCGTTGCAAGGGAGATACGCCCCATGGCTACAGAAAAGTCTTCTTCGCGCTCATGGATGTCCGATGCCGCGATCTATCAGATCTACCCGCGCTCGTTTAAGGATTCGACTGGTTCGGGTCTGGGCGATATCGCGGGCATTACCCAGCAGATGGACTATCTTGAGCGACTGGGTATCGAGGCCATCTGGCTGAGCCCGTTTTACCCATCGCCTCTTGTCGATGGTGGCTATGATGTGGCGGACTACTGCGATGTCGACCCACGTCTCGGCTCGCTTGACGACTTCGATGACATGATCGCTGCGGCTCACGCGCGCGGCATCAAGGTCATCGTCGACATCGTGCCTAACCATTCATCCAACCAGCACCCCTGGTTCAAAGCCGCTCTTGCCGCCGGCCCCGGATCGCCCGAGCGCGCCCGTTATATCTTTCGCGATGGTCGCGGCGAACATGGCGAGCTGCCTCCCACCAATTGGAATGCCAACTTTGGCGGCCCCGCCTGGACGCGTGTTGCGGACGGTCAGTGGTATCTGCACATGTTTACGCCCGAGCAGCCGGACTTTGACTGGTCGTGCCCCGAGGTTCATGCGTTCTTTTGCGACGTCCTGGCGTTTTGGAGCGATCGAGGCGTCGATGGCTTTCGCATTGATGTGGCGCACGGTCTCGCCAAGGACCTCGACCGCGATGACCTCGACCGGTGGCATCTTGCCGAGGGCGATGACATGGTTGACGACGGCACCCATCCGCTGTGGGACCGCAACGAGGTCCACGAGATCTATCGCGAGTGGCGCCGCGTGTTCGACCGCTATAATCCGCCGCGCAGTGCCGTTGCCGAGGCGTGGGTGCTGCTCGAGCGCCAGTATCTCTACGCGCGTCCCAGCGAGCTTGGCCAGACATTCAACTTTGAGTTTGCCAAGGCCACTTGGACCTATGATGACATGCACACTGCAATCGAGAAGGGCTTGAAGGCAGCCGTCGAATCCGATTCCGCCTCGACCTGGGTACTCTCCAACCACGACGTGCCGCGCGTGGCGACACGCTATGCCCTGCCGCAAATCAAGGCGACGCGCTACCACCAGATTGCGCTCGACTGGCTCTTGCGCGACGGGTCGTCTTATGACGAGGACCGTGAACTCGGCGAGCGCCGCGCGCGGGCGGCCCTTTTGCTTGAGCTGGCGCTTCCGGGCTCGGCATACGTGTATCAGGGTGAGGAGCTCGGCCTTTTTGAGGTGGCTGATATCCCGTGGGCTGCACTCGAAGACCCTACTGCGACCAATACGCACGGACCGAAGCGTGAGAAGGGGCGCGACGGCTGTCGTGTGCCCCTGCCGTGGGTGGCGGCGGACGATCCCGCGCATGGCGGATCGTTTGGGTTTTCGCCGGCAGACGCCGATGCGGCGCCCCATCTGCCGCAGCCTGCATGGTTTTCCGATTATGCTGCCGATAGGGAAGAAGTGGACCCGACATCGATGCTTGCGCTCTATCGTGACGCCCTCTGGCTGCGGCGCAAGCTGCGCGGGTGCGCCAACGATCTTGCGTGGCTCGATCTTGACGGGCGCACCGGTCTTGCGGATGGTGCCGAGGGCGCTGAGGGCGGCGTCATCGCCTATCGCCGCGATAACGGCTGGGCGTGTGTGACGAACTTCGGTGCAGCACCCGTGGAGCTGCCGGCGGGCAGGGTCCTGCTCACCTCATCACCGCTTGCAGACGGCAGGCTCGCGCAGGACAGCTCTGCCTGGATCATGCTCGGTGAGATGTAGGGGCATCTCGCTGCGAGCCTGCGTTTGTTCGCGCCTTTCGTGACGACTGATGCCCTCGCGAGAGCGTCGCAAAACTTTTCAAAAAAAGTTCTTGCATAGGATGCGGGCATCACGTAAGATTAATCCTCGTAAGCGGACATGGCTCAGTTGGTAGAGCACAACCTTGCCAAGGTTGGGGTCGCGGGTTCGAGCCCCGTTGTCCGCTCCATTTGGGCGTTTAGCTCAGGGGGAGAGCGCTTCCCTGACACGGAAGAGGTCAGAAGTTCAAATCTTCTAACGCCCACCAAATGTTTGCAGCCCAGAGGCTATGTCTCTGGGCTGTTTTGTTTTATGCCGCCAAACATGCCGGCAAATAAGCCACCAAATATTGATCCAAGGTTTGTACGCGATGGTCTTCGCATCCCGTAGAGGTGCCGGCAGATTGCATACGTCCTGGCCGATCGTGACCGCAACATGTTGGTCAAGCATAATCTTTTGGATTCTTTTGGCGTGAGCGGCTTGGTTTTGGTAGGATTTGTCAGCGGCTTGACTAAGGGGGTTTTATAACTGCCATGCAGGTAGCCGTGTTGGTAACGTTTTACCGACTTGCCAAGAACCCCTCATAATTAATGCGTCTGCAAAATGACTAATTGCTTTGACCTGCTGAAACACTATATGTTGTGTTTGACCTAAAAAAAGAATACAGGATATAGATGCGTCTTTGTCGTATGATAGATGGCGGACAGAGAACGAAGACCTTAACTGCCTCTTTTGAACGTGTCCTTGAGCCGCTTGATCGGCTCCAGGGAATGTCCGCATGGAGGCTTATGGTTTATCGAGAACACAGATTGCGCGACGGCGCCGCAAGACAGGGGCAAGCCCTGCCGGGTATCGTTTGGCTCTGAAGCGCGATGAGGCTACGATGCGAAAGAGGCAAGAGGATGAAGATCATCAAGCGCAGCGGCACCGAGGTTGTCTTTGACATCGATAAGATCGTCAATGCCATCCGCGCCGCAAACTTGGAGGTCGAGGAGAGCTCTCGTCTTACCGACCGCCAGGTGGTTTACGCGGCACAAAACGTCGCCGAGGCATGCGAGAACGCGGGTCACACCGTGTCGGTCGAGGAGATCCAGGATCTGGTCGAGGACGAGATCATGCGTCTCGACTGCTACGAGGTCGCTCGCCACTACATCATCTATCGCTATGTTCAGAGCCTGAAGCGCCAGAAGAACACGACCGACGACAAGATTCTGTCGCTGATTGAGTGCAACAACGAAGAGGTCAAGCAGGAGAACTCCAACAAGAACCCGACCGTCAATTCCGTTCAGCGTGACTACATGGCCGGCGAGATCTCCAAGGACCTGACTCAGCGTGTGCTGCTGCCCCAGGAGATTGTGGATGCTCACAATGAGGGCCTGATTCACTTCCATGATTCGGACTACTTTGCCCAGCACATGCATAACTGCGATCTGGTGAACCTGGAGGATATGCTCCAGAACGGTACTGTTATCTCGGGTACGCTGATTGAGAAACCGCACAGCTTCTCGACCGCTTGCAACATCGCGACGCAGATCATCGCCCAGGTTGCTTCTTCCCAGTACGGTGGCCAGTCGATTTCGCTGACCCATCTCGCCCCGTTCGTCGAGGTGAGCCGTCAAAAGATTCGCGGCGAGGTCGCCCGCGAGCTCGAGGAGCTCGGCGTTTCCGCATCTCCCGAAAAGGTCCGCGAGGTTGTTGAGGATCGCCTGCGTGACGAGATCCGTCGCGGCGTCCAGACGATTCAGTATCAGGTCGTGACCCTTATGACCACCAATGGCCAGGCGCCGTTCGTGACGGTCTTTATGTATCTTAACGAGGCCCGTACGCCTCAGGAGAAGCATGACCTTGCCATGATCGTGGAGGAGACGCTTCGCCAGCGCTACGAGGGCGTTAAGAACGAGGCCGGCGTATGGATCACCCCGGCATTCCCCAAGCTTATCTATGTACTCGAGGACGATAACGTTCACGAGGATTCCCCGTACTTCTACCTGACCCAGCTGGCTGCCAAGTGCACTGCCAAGCGTATGGTGCCCGATTACATCTCCGAGAAAAAGATGCGCGAGCTCAAGCTGTCGAAGGGCGAGACCGCGGGTAACGGCGACTGCTATACCTGCATGGGCTGCCGCAGCTTCTTGACGCCCGACCGCTCGGGCAACGGCTTTAACAACGTTGCCAACGCGCTGAACTACGACCCGAACAAGCCCAAGTACTATGGTCGCTTTAACCAGGGCGTCGTGACCATCAACCTGCCCGATGTCGCGCTGAGCTCGCACCAGGATATGGATAAGTTCTGGAAGATCTTCGACGAGCGCCTTGAGCTGTGCCACCGTGCCCTGCTGTGCCGTCATGAGCGCCTGATGGGTACGCTTTCTGACGCCGCACCGATTCTGTGGCAGTACGGCGCCCTCGCTCGTCTGAAGAAGGGCGAGACGATCGACAAGCTGCTCGTGGGCGGTTACTCCACCATTAGTCTGGGTTATGCCGGCCTGTATGAGTGCGTCAAGTACATGACGGGCCACAGCCACACCGAGAAGGAGGGCACGCCCTTTGCCATGGCCGTCATGCAGCGCATGAACGACAAATGTGCTGAGTGGAAAGCCGCGAGCGACATCGATTTCTCGCTGTACGGCACGCCGCTGGAGTCGACGACGTATAAGTTCGCCAAGTGCCTGCAGCGTCGTTTTGGCATCATCCCAGGCGTGACGGACAAGGGCTACATCACCAACAGCTACCACGTCCATGTGTCTGAGGAGATTGATGCTTTCGATAAGCTCAAGTTCGAGGGCATGTTCCAGCAGCTTTCGCCGGGCGGTGCTATCTCCTACGTTGAGGTTCCCAACATGCAGGACAACCTCAAGGCTGTCATTCGCGTGATGCAGTACATCTACGACAACATCATGTACGCCGAGCTCAACACCAAGAGCGACTACTGCCAGGTGTGCGGCTATGACGGTGAGATCAAGATTGTCGAGGATGACGGCAAGCTGGTGTGGGAGTGCCCCAATTGCGGCAATCGTGACCAGGAGAAGATGAATGTCGCCCGTCGCACGTGCGGTTACATCGGTACCCAGTTCTGGAACCAGGGCCGAACCGAGGAGATCCGCGACCGCGTGCTGCATCTCTAATACCGCTCCGGGGCTGAGCCGGGAGGGCCGCTTGGGCATTTGCTCGCTATTTCGGACTGTCCTGCGCAAGACGAAGGCCACATAAAGTGGCCTTCTTTGCGGGCGGAACTCATATCGAGCAAAAGCCCAAGCGGCCCTCTCGGCTCAGCCAAGTTGACGTAGCTGAGATGCGGCATGCGGTCTGCTCACTCCTCGAAGTTCGTAGCGGAGATAATTCGAGCTGCAGCTGCGATTTACTTGCGATGGCGGTTGAGCCGCAACCCAGTTTTTATTAGATCTCGAACCCTATACTCGATGTTCGCTTCGTTCATTGAGTTACCCTTTGCATGAGGCCGGGACATATCGTCCCGCCCGCAGTTTCGCAGGCCGAAGGCCGAGAATGTTTGAGGACGGGATGATATGTCCCGGCCTCCCGGGAGAGTTACCTATGAACTACGCGAACATTAAGTATTTCGACATTGCTGATGGAGAAGGCGTTCGTACTTCTCTGTTTGTGAGCGGGTGCCGTCGTGGGTGCAAGAATTGTTTTAACTCTGTCGCGTGGGACTTTGCCGCTGGCGAGACGTTCGATAGCGCCGTCGAGGACAAAATTATCGAGAGTCTCGATCATCCCTTTATCGATGGTCTGACGATTTTGGGCGGCGAGCCTATGGAACCTGAGAATCAAGCGGGGCTTGTCGACTTTATCGAACGCGTGCGTGCGGCCTATCCATCGGGGTCGGGCAAGACCATTTGGTGCTTTACCGGCGATGTGCTCGAGGAGCTTATGCCGGGCGGTTGCCACCATACCGAGGTCACGGACCGTATCCTTACCTGCCTCGATATGTTGGTGGACGGTCCGTTCGTTCAGGATTTGTACGATATCTCGTTGCGCTTCAGAGGCTCGAGCAATCAGCGCGTGATCGATATGAACGCTACGCGAGCCCGTGCTGAGCGCGAGGGCGTTGCGCTTTGTGAAGCGGTTGAACTTTGGCGTGATGATCCGGTCTATTCGACCCATACTATGTAGCTTGTGGCCGATGCCGGAGGGCGTGGTACCATAGCGTGAACGCAAAATCGGAAAAGTGAGGCCCAGATGGTCGATCAGGAAAAAGTCGAGGCCGCCATTAAGCTGTTGCTTGAGGGCATAGGCGAGGACCCAACTCGGGAGGGCCTGCTGGAGACCCCGGCGCGCGTTGCCCGTATGTATGGCGAGATTGCCGGCGGTATGGACCAGAGTGCCGAGGAGCATCTGTCCAAAACTTTTGCCGTCGCTTCGAACGATTTGGTTATCGAGCGCGACATCACGTTCTACTCGCTGTGTGAACATCATCTGCTGCCGTTTTATGGCAAGGCTACGATTGGCTATATCCCCAATGGCCGTGTCGCAGGGCTCTCTAAGCTCGCCCGCACGGTTGAGGTCTATGCCCGTCGTCTGCAGCTGCAGGAGCAGCTGTGTGCGCAGGTTGCCGATGCCCTCATGGATTATCTCGCTCCCCAGGGAGCGATTGTGCTCATGGAAGCTGAACATATGTGCATGACCATGCGCGGCGTGCAAAAGCCCGGCACCAAGACCGTGACGCTCGCTCGTCGCGGCGTCTTTGAGACCGACCCCGCGCTCGAAGAGCGTTTCTTTAGGATGCTGGGCCGCTAACCATGAGGGTCGTCAACGACTTTGCATCGAATACTGACGAGGGAACGCCGCGTCGCGGTTTTATGGCTTCGGGCCTGACGCCTTTTGGTGCCATGCCTCGCATTGATTACATCTGTGCCAACGGCCTGTTCCGGCGCCACCTGGGCAACATTGCTCAGCTGGAATCGGGGCGCATCTTTTGCCGCCACGGTATTGACCACTTGCTGGATGTCGCCCGTATTATGTGGATTAAGAATCTCGAGGAAGAGCTCGAGTTTGACCGCGAGGTCATCTACGCCACGGCACTTCTTCACGATATCGGCAAAGATGAACAGTATGAATCGGGTATATCCCATGATGTTGCAAGCGAGCGCGTCGCTGATGCGATTCTCGGCGGCATGCCCGATGACGTGGCGTTTGAGCCGGCCGATGCCGCAGCCATTAAGACGGCCATTCTGGGCCATCGAAAGCTGCGCGTGAACAGCCAACCGCTTGAGCGTCTGCTCTACGCAGCCGACAAAGCGTCGCGCGCCTGCTTTGCATGCCCCGCGCGCAATGCTTGCAACTGGAGCGACGATAAAAAGAACCTGTCGATTCGCGTGTAGTTAGTTTGCGCGGTCGGGGTTCTAAACGAAGGAGACGATCGCGATGAGTAACAAAAAACTTCCCGAGAATGCAACCAAGACTGAAGGTGCCGAGCTCGCACGCCGTGGAAGGGGCGAAATATCCACCGCAACGGCGGTGCCCCACGTGAGCTATGACGATCTGCGCCATGCCGACCGCATCGTCATTGACGGCCTTGAGGTTTTTGCCAACCACGGCGTGTATCCCGAGGAGAACGCGCTGGGTCAGAAGTTCATCGTGTCCCTGGTGCTCTATGCCGACCTGCGTGCAGCGGGGGAGCACGATAACCTGGACGCCTCGATTGACTATGGCTCGGTGTGCCACGATGTTGATGGCTATCTGCGCGAGCATACGTTTAAGCTTATCGAGGCGGCAGCCGAGGGTGTGGCCCAGATGCTGCTGCGTCGTTACCCCCTGCTGCTTGGCGTGCACGTTAAGCTCGATAAGCCTTGGGCGCCTGTCGGTCTTCCCTTGGCAAGCTGCGGTGTCGAGATCGAGCGCGTGCGCTAACCGGTTCTAATATGTCTCTATGGGTGGCTGCTTGAGCCGCTGCGATAGCGCTCTATTGTTGGGGCAGTACGTGTCGAGCAGGGCGTGAAACCGATGATTGTGGCTTGGCTCGAGCAAGTGGACGAGCTCGTGGGCGACAACCATGTCGAGGCATTCAACGGGGTAGGCGGCAAGTTCTCGTGCGATGCGAACGGCTCCGGTCTTGGGCGTGCATGATCCCCAACGCGTTTTCATGCTGCGCACGGAGATGCGGGCCACGGTGACGCCCATTGCGATTTCGTACGCGTGCACGATGTCACGTAGCGCCGTGGTGACCTCGGATGCATAGAGCTGGTCGATGCGGGTCTGGAGCTCATCGGACGTTAGGCCGTCGAGGATTGCGCGCCGCTTGGCCTGTGGGCCTTCGTCCGATTCGTCGGTACCCATAAAACTTGCGAAGGTGGCCTGCTTGGGCCGCGGTGCGGGTGATGCAAAGTTGTGATCGAGTGCATCCTGTACCGTGATGGGCTTGCCCCAAAGTGCAATGACGGACGAGGTGCTGAGCGGCTCTCGTGCCGTCGCCTGACGTTGCTCGCGCTGGGCAAGTCGACTGATAATCCAGGCGCTGTTGCGCTTCACAAACGCTTCGATACGCTCGCGGCTGGCGCCGAGCGGTGCACTGGCGTGGACCTCACCGCTCGATGTGACGCGTAGGTTGAAGTTCTTGACGCGCTTTTTGGTAACGACGACGGGGATGGATGTGCCATCCGGTCGGGATACGGTAATCGTAAATTGCTGCGTCAAAAGCGGTCCTTCAGATTGGGGACGGGCCGGCATGTCGACCGTTCGGCATGCCGGCCCGCTCAAGGGATGTGAAATTAATAACGCTCAAAGAAGGCAAGCGCGTTATCGCTGCAGAGCTTTTGCATCACGGTCTTGCCAAAATGCTTGGAGAGCATGTTCTGGAACTCGGGCATCATACTGGCATCGGAGAGGAAAGCGGGCACCGTGGCACCGTCCCAGTCGCCGCCGAGCGCGATGACGTCCTCGCCGCCCAGGTCGAGCCAGTGCTCGATATGTGCCGCTAGCTGGTCGAAGGTGACGTCTGCGGCGGTTTTGTCGGTTGCGCCGTTGGAAAGGAACTCGCTGCAGTAGTTGAGGCCGACGATGCCACCCATGTCGCGAATGGTGCGGAACTGGTCGTCGGTGAGGTTGCGCTTGACGCCGCAAACCGCACGGGAGTTGGAGTGGCTGGCGACGAACGGGCGCGTGGCGTGGGCGACAACCTCGTCAAAGCACTCGTCGTTGAGGTGGGAGACGTCAAGTACCATGCCGGCGTGCTCCATCTGCGTAAGGGCCTCGATGCCGGCGGCGGTGAGGCCGGCGTGGGTGTCGTGGCCGCTCGCGAGCGGCCCCTGCGCGTTCCAGCTGAGTGATGACATGAGTACGCCCAGGCTCTTGAGCACCTCGATCAGCGCGGGGTCCTCGGCAAAGAACGTGGCGTTTTCGATGGTGTGGATGCAGGCGACCTTGCCGTCTTTGAGCGCAGGGCGAATGCCTGCCGCGCTGCGTACGTTAACCATGCGGTCGTGGTTGAGCATTGCCTGGCCGCTCATATGCGCCATGATCTGCGCCTGGAAGCGCGCGGCGTGGGCGGTGGGAATCTCGTCGGGGACAAACGTGGCGAAGCACTGTGCCCACGGCGTGTTGCCGATCTTTGCGAGCGAGATGGCGCAGGCGTTGCCCTCGATGAGGTCGAAATCTTGCGGATGCGTTTCGTCGCCGGGGAAATAACCGTCGGTACCGGCGGTAAAGCGCAGGTCGAGATCGAGCGTGGCCCAGCCGATGCGGTCAGCGGTGTCGCAGTGTAGGTCAAATACGGGATATGCCATGGTTCCTCCGGTTGCAGCGTTTCTTTGCAAACTGTCTTTGAATTGTATGACTAGGGTATAGTTAGCGCCATATGTTCATGGCGGCCCGCGTTGTGCGCCGCCCTTATCACGGAGGTTACCATGTCCAACCAGGGCAAGAAGGTCAAGACCCATTATCGTGGCACGCTCGACGACGGCACGCAGTTCGATAGCTCTTACGATCGCGGCGAGCCGCTGGAGTTCACCTGCGGCGCCGGTCAGATGATCAAGGGCTTCGACGCCGCTGTTGTCGACATGCAGGTGGGCGAGAAGAAGACCGTGCACATTCCCGCTGCCGATGCCTACGGCGAGCACAATCCCGAGATGGTCCTGACCTTCCCGGCTGAGCAGGTCCCCAATATCGAGCAGATCGAGAAGGGCATGAAGCTTTTCCTGTCCACGCCGAGCGGCATGCCCGTCCCCGCCGTGGTCATAGACGTGACGCCCGAGGCCGTGACGCTCGACGCCAACCACGAGCTCGCCGGCAAGGATCTCAACTTTGATATCGAGCTCGTCGAGGTCGAGGACTAGAGTATGCCTGAACGCTTGGTTTCGACGACATGCTTGGGAAATCTCAACGATCCGTCCTATGAACTCCTGCTTCGCCGGGAGCTGGGCGGTGTCTTTGAAGTTGACGAGCTGTTGCTCGATTGGGACCAGGCTGATGCATGCGCGTTTGTGGGCGTGACGGAGCTGGGGCGCACGATCGATGTTCGGTTGGATACTGCCGACGGCGGTCGTCTTGCCGATGGCGACGTGCTCGCCATTGACCGTTCGGGCATGGTGCCCGTGGCGGTTGTCGTGCGCCTGCGCAGCGCCGAGGTTTATTTGGTCGAAGTCGACCGCATGGATCCGATTGCGCTCGCGCATGCGTGCTGGGAGATCGGCAACATGCATGCGCCGCTCTTCCGGGGTGACTCGGATGAGCATACCGTGCGCATGTATACGCCGGTGCAGCCGGTTTTGGGCCGTATGCTTCGCGGTGTCGAGGGAGCTCGAATCTCGATTGTTTCGCACGAGCTCGATGCGGGTCGACGCTTTGCGTCGAGCGCGGCCGATGTTGTCGTGAGCATGGCTCCGGACTTTACCATCGTTAAAAAGACGCGCGACTAAGCGCGCGTATGCGCAAGACGGGCTTTGAGGGGTGACCGATCAAGGTCCGTCTTGCTGTTGATAGGAGGCTTTGGGGGAAGCATATGGGTCTTGAGGGAATCAAGCTGATTGCATGCGATTTGGACGGCACGTTGCTGCATCCGGGGGAGCGCGAGCCGCGTTCCGAGGCCTTTGAGCTTATCGATGAGCTGCATCGTCGCGGTATCGTGTTTATGCCGGCGAGCGGTCGCCAATACGCGAGCCTGCGCTACCTGTTTGCCCCGGTGGCCGATGAACTCGCCTATGTATGCGAAAACGGAGCCCTGGTCATGAGCGAGGGGCGTGCCGTGGTCAAGCGTTCTATGGAGCGTGGCCTGGCCATGGATATCGCGAATGCCGTGGTTGCGTACCCCCATGCCGACGTGACCCTTTCGTGCGAGGGACACCTCTACACCATGAGCGGCAACGATGCGTTTGTTGACCACCTGCGTTATGAGGTCCATTGTGATGTGGCGGTAGTCGACCGTCCCGAAGACATTGACGAGAATGTCATTAAGATTGCCTTCCAGACGCCCGAGGCGGAGCAGCCGGCGGCGCTGGAGTATTTTGAGTGCCTCTTTAGCGACCGTGTTGACGTGATGACGTCGGGAACCGAATGGACGGACTTTATCGGTTTCGGTTCGGGCAAGGGGTCCGCGCTTGCCGATTATGGCCGTGCACTGGGGATCTCGCCTGACGAAATGATGGCGTTTGGAGATAACGAAAACGATCGCGACATGCTCAACGTGGTGGGCCATCCCTATCTGATGGAGAGCTGCAGCCCCACCATGCGCGGTGTCAATGACCGTGTCCGCTACGTGTGCACGGTCGAAGAAGAGCTGCGTCGTCTACTTGCTGAGTAGACATGTCCCAAACATCTACCGGCAGTCGGGGCAGAGACCCTCGAAGATGGTGTAGTGCGAGATGACGCTCCAACCGATTTGCTCGGACGCCTTGGCGTCGAGTTGGGCATCGAAGGGGAGCGGTACATCGATGACGCGGCTGCACGAGGTGCAGATGATATGTGCGTGCGGCTCGATGGTGCGATCGAAACGGCTGCCGCCCGGCGTCTTGATGGAGAGAATCTCGCCGGCGTCGGCCAAGAGATTGAGGTTGCGGTAGACCGTACCGCGGCTGATTTTGTCATCCTGCGCGCGCACGACGTTGTAGATTTCGTCGGCGGTGGGATGGTTGTAGCTTTGGCGCACGGCGTCAAGAACCAGCTTTCGCTGCTTGGTATTCCTTCTTTGCACCGCCATGCGCCTCGCCTCTTTTCTATCAACGGTCGTAGGTAAATGATACCGTATTTAGCACACAATACTAATAACGAGGAATGAAACTGTCTTCATTGGCAAGTGGGGCTTGGGCCTGGGCTTCTACGAGGCGAAAACGCGTTCCCATGCGCTCGTAGGAGGCATGAAGCGCCTCGAGATGAGATAGGATGTTTGCCGGAGCTCCCTGTATCTCCATCTCGACCGAGCCGTCTTCCATGTTGCGCACCCAGCCGGTGAGTGCGCGTGCCTGCGCGAGGTTGGTGTTGGTAAAGCGAAAACCAACGCCCTGGACTTGCCCCGCCCAGCGCAGGAAATAGCGCAGGGGAGTGTCTTGAGTGGCCTCGTCGCTTGCGAGCACAGTAAGCCTGCGGCGCAACTCGAGCTCAATGTTTGATGGTTTTTGAGGCTCTCGACTGCCGCCGGTGACGCTGGAGAAGAACGCATCGAAGAAGCCCATCGCTAGGCCTGCTTGCCTGCGTCGGACGGGAAGGTAATGCCGGCCTGCTGGCGCACGGCATCCATGATGCGCAATGAGACGAGCGTGACATCGCGGTAGTGGCCAAGTTCGTGACGTCCCGCCGGGGTCTCCCAAATCTCTTCCTTAACGTTATCGATGCCGCCGATGGCGGTGATAAAGTCTGTGAGTTCGTATTCCATAGTGTTGCTCGATTTGGGCAGGTCGAGCACGCGGCCGTTGTCGCCCTGTTCGCGCGGTGCCTCGGTCGCCGAGCCGCGTGCGACATCGCCGCGATAGTCGATGCGGACGTTGCGGGGCGTGGACAGATGGTCGATCTGGATAGTGCCACGCTCGCCTTCGATCTGCGAGGGCAGCAGGTCATTCGTTATTTTGGAGTGCGCGAGCTCGACGGAGATACGGCCACCGCCGTAGCTGGCGAGGATGGAACCGCAGCCGTCGATGGGGCCGTGCGTGAGCTGTCGCGTGGCGGGGTCGAGCAGAGTAGCCATGCTCGTAAGGCCGGAGGGCATGCCGAAAATCTCGACCATGGGCTCGACGGTGTAGACGCCGATGTCCATGAGGGAACCCGATGCCATATTGCAGTCGAAGATATTGGTGGCGCGTCCCGCGAGAATCTCGTTGTAGCGCGAGGAATATTTGCCAAAGCGCAACGAGGCGCGGCGGATGGGGGCGATCTCGCCCAGGGCGTCCTCGATGGCGTGGAAGGCGGGGTCGTGGAGGGGGCGCATGGCCTCGAGGGCCACGACACCTGCTGCCTCGGCAGCGCGGAAGACTTCCAGCGCCTGCGCTTCGGTGGCGCAGAAGGGCTTCTCGACGATGACGTGCTTGCCACCGGCGATGCAGGCAAGGGCCTGCTCGTAGTGAAGTGCGTTAGGGCTGCCGATATAGACGGCGTCGACGTCGGCGGCTGCCGCGAGCTCATCGAGTGAAGTAAAGTTTCGCTCGCCACCGCGCTCGGCGGTAAAGGCGGCACCGCGATTGGCATCGCGTGAAAGCGTGCCCACAAACGCGGCTTGGTCGTTGGCGTTGACGACTTGGATAAAGTCGTCGGTGATCATGGATGTGCCGATGGTCGCGATGCGCAGCATACGTCCCCCTTGCGTTGTTTGGTCTACAGGATGAGTGTAGCGCGTGGGGATATAAAGCTGCGCGAAAACGCTATTACAGGTCGCTCTCGTTAAAGCCGGCGTCGATATCGAGGTTGCTGCCGTCGGCCGCCGTGGTGGCGAGCTCATCGCAGCGCTCGTTGAGCTCGTGACCGGCGTGACCCTTAACCCAGATGAACTCAACCTTGTGCTTGCTTTTGGCGGTGAGTAGGCGCTCCCACAGGTCGCGGTTCTTGACGGGTTGCTTGTTGGCGGTTTTCCATCCGCGCTTTTTCCAGCCGTCGATCCAGTGCTTGTTAAAGGCGTTGACGACGTACTGCGAATCGGAATGGACTTCGACCTCGCAAGGGCGGTTGAGCGCCTCGAGCGCCACGATGACCGCCATGAGTTCCATGCGGTTGTTGGTGGTCTTGGCGTAGCCGCGCGAAAGCTCGGAGGTGAAGGTCTTGCCGGCGGGGTTGGTGTATTTGAGCACGGCGCCGTAGCCGCCGCGTCCCGGATTTGATCGGGCCGAGCCGTCGGTGTAGATGATGACCTTCACGGGCTTCCTTTCGTTGAGTGCATTTCATGTGAGTGACCATTGTAGCGCCATGCCCGCCGGGGGCCAGCAATCTACGATTTCTACCCCGTCTTCCGACTGTTAGTTGGCATGGATGATGCGGTTGAGCTCGTCGAGGTATTGCTGCAAGAGGAGAGAGGGCTTGCGCTCGTCGTGCATGATGTAGCCAACGCGCATCGTTGGGGCGTCTGCTAGCGGGATCGATGCCATGCCCCATTGCATTTCATTGGAGAGGACACCGGTTGACAGGGTGTAACCGTTCGACGTGATAAGTAAGTTAGTAAGTGTTCCGCGGTCCGAGATTCGTATGTTGCGGTCGCAAGGGATATAGCTAAAAGGTTCCTCGGCGTAATAGAAGGAGTTTGAGGTTCCCTGCTCAAAGCTGTAGCGCGTATAGGGCGTGAGGTCGGCAAGGGACAGCTGCGGGCGGCGGGCAAGCGGGTGGCGCTCGCTAACGAAGACGTGGACCGTCGCGTCGAATAGGGGATGGAAGCTTGCACGGGCATCGGCGAAGGCCTTCTGCAGAACGCGGGCGTTAAAGTCATCCAGATACAGAATGCCGATATCGCTGCGAAACGCACGGACGTCATCGATGATCTGCGATGTGGTGGTCTCGCGCATGATGAACTCGAACTTGCTGTCGCGGCAGCGCTCGACTACGTTGACAAAGGCCTCGACCGAAAAGGCGTAGTGCTGGGCGGAAATGGCGAGGCGGGCTTGCGGGGTGCCACCGTCCTCGTAGCGTGCCTCGAGCATGTCGGCCTGCTCTACGACCTGGCGCGCATAGCCCAAAAGCTCGGTGCCGTCGTTGGTGAGCGTGACGCCGCGGCTGGAGCGCGTAAAGATCTCCAGATGGAGCTCTTGTTCTAGGCTTTTGACGGCGTTTGAGATGTTGGACTGAGCGGTATAGAGGCGCTGAGCTGCGGCGTTGATTGAGCCGGACTCTGCCACGGCGATAAGAAAACGAAGCTGCTGGAGGGTCATCGGTGCCCGTCCTTTCGATAGCTATCTAAAAAACCGATAACAGGTTAGCGCTTTTAAGTGATTGACCGAGCGAAACAATGCTCGTACTATTCAAAACACACAAAGGCGGTAGGTAATTAAGCCGACCACGGAACCGGGATGTCAAAAGGAGGACCGCATATGAACTGCTTACCAAGACGAATGCCGGGCTCCTGTTTGCGCCCGTTGGCGTGATCAGGAGACAGCGACTTACTTTTCTTACTCTTAGGTACTTACATTCGATCAAGGAGATCATCATGAGCCAGTTCATCAACAACCCCGAGCACACCTTTGGTTTCGATACCCTGCAGCTTCATGTTGGCCAGGAGAGCGCCGACCCCGCATCCGACTCCCGCGCCGTGCCTATCTACCAGACCACGAGCTATGTGTTCCGCAACTCCCAGCACGCCGCCGATCGCTTTGGTCTTGCCGACGCCGGTAACATCTACGGCCGTCTGACCAACTCCACCCAGGGCGTCTTTGAGGACCGTATCGCCGCGCTCGAGGGTGGCGTGGCCGGTCTTGCCGTCGCCTCCGGTGCCGCTGCCATCACCTATACCCTGCAGGCTCTTGCCCAGGCTGGTGACCACGTGGTGGCTCAGAAGACCATCTACGGCGGTTCCTACAACCTGCTCGAGCATACGCTCTCCCAGTTTGGCGTCGAGACCACGTTTGTCGATGCCCACAACCTGGAAGAGGTTGAGGGTGCCATCAAGGACAATACCACGGTCATCTATCTCGAGACGCTCGGCAACCCCAACTCTGACATCCCCAACATCGACGCCATCTCCGAGATCGCCAAGAAGCACGGTCTGCCGGTTGTCGTCGACAACACTTTCGGCACCCCGTATCTGTTCCGTCCGCTGGAGCATGGCGCCAACATCGTCGTCCACTCCGCAACCAAGTTCATCGGCGGCCACGGCACCTCGCTGGGCGGTGTGATCGTCGACGGCGGTAACTTCGATTGGAAGGCGAGCGGCAAGTATGAGCAGATCGCCGAGCCCAACCCCTCCTACCATGGCGTCTCGTTTGCCGAGGCTGCCGGTCCCGCCGCCTTCGCAACCTATGTCCGCGCCATCCTGCTGCGTGACGAGGGTGCCTGCATCAGCCCGTTCAACGCCTGGGTCCTGCTCCAGGGCACCGAGACCCTGTCGCTGCGCGTTGACCGTCATGTCGAGAACACCAAGAAAGTCGTTGAGTTCCTGGCTGGTGATAGCCATGTCGCCAAGGTGAACCACCCGAGCCTGTCTGAGCACCCCGATCACGAGCTCTATCAGAAGTACTTCCCCAACGGCGGTGCCTCGATCTTTACCTTTGAGATTAAGGGTGGCCAGGAGGCAGCTTGGAAGTTCATCGACCATCTGCAGGTCTTCTCGCTGCTCGCCAACGTGGCCGACGTCAAGTCGCTCGTCGTGCACCCGGCTACCACCACGCACTCCCAGCTCTCTGCCGAGGAGCTCGCCGAGCAGAACATCACGCCCTCCACGATCCGTCTTTCCATCGGTACCGAGAACGCCGAGGATATCATTTGGGATCTGAAGCAGGCCTTCGCCGCGCTGGACGAGTAAGGCGACTTGTGCAAGGACCCCTTGCGACTCGATAGGTATAACTGCATAAAATGCCTGCTCAAGGCGCCTGTGCGAACAATGGTTGCACAGGCGCCTTTTTTGCATAGAGCGGGTGCAAAAACAGGGTTTTTGACACGCTTTATGCATTCGAGTTGTGGAAAACTCCTGTTGAGAGGATGTGAGTTTTACGCAATTGACGTGCGCCTTTTAAGTAAAACCGCAGGTCGCGATTTGCTCGAGGTACTATGCAGCGCGATCGAATCACACGCAGCTCAAACGCAGCAAAAACGCACTACGGAGGTTTCCAGCTACATGAGGATCGATTCACGAAAACCGAAAGCCGCTGCCCTTTCCGCCGCTCTGACCGTGGCACTTTTGGCAGGCGCCGGCGCAACTGATGCCCACGCGGCAACACTGTCCGATACGGTTGGATCTACGCCGTCCGAGGCGACGCTGGTACAGCCCGTTGATTATCGCGGCGATGGTTATGGTTCCATGCAGGAGTGGAACGCCTCGATGGAGGCCAAGCGCGATTCCCTTGAGATGCGCGCTCAGATCATTATGAATATGTATGGCGACTATGCTACCGATGACGAGCGCGCTGTGCTGCAGGGTTGTATCGACGGTGCGGGTAGTCTGTTGACGATGGGGGAGGTCGACGCGAAGTCGACCGAGCTCGATGAGCTGCGCACTGCGCTTGAGAATGCCAAGCGCGAAGCGCTCGAGGCCGCCGCAGCCGAGGCGGAGGCTGCCGAGGCCGCCCAGGCTTCGTACTACAACGCCGGTTACACTCCGTCCTACGCGTCTGCCGCGTCCTACGCGAACGGATCGGGCCTGACGCGCTCTGCGGGTGTCAATAACTACAACGGGCGCCGTGAGACCTATTACAGCAGCAACGTGTTGTATCACCACCGCACGGGCGAATGGACGCAGGATTCTGAGGGCTTCTGGCGCGATTCCGACGGCTATTACGTTGTTGCCGCGGGCGATATGGCCCAGGGCTCGACCTTTACGGGCTCCAAGGGTGATTGCAAGGTCTATGACTCCGGCTGCGCTGCCGGAACCACCGAC
>RQCP01000059.1 GCA_008668235.1 Collinsella aerofaciens
GCGCGCTGCTGGAGGCGAACGCGCCCGCGCTGCTCGGCGTCGAGGGCTGCGGCACCACGACCGCCGCCGCCCTGGTCGTGGCCGCCGGCGACAACCCCGGCAGGCTGAAGGGCGAGGCGGCGTTCTCGATGATGTGCGGCGCCTCCCCGATCCCCGCGTCGAGCGGGAAGACGGACCGGCACAGGCTCAACCGCGGCGGCAACCGGCAGGCGAACTGGGCGCTCTACGAGATCGCGATCAAGCGCATGGCGTACGACGAGAGGACGAGGAGGTACGTGGCGAGGCGGACCTCCGAGGGGAAGTCCCGGCGGGAGGCGGTCCGCTGCCTGAAGCGCTACATAGCGCGGGAGGTGTACCACGTGCTCATGGACCCGAACCCCGACGGCGCCGCGCCGGAAGGCCCCGAGCTCGCGAAGATGCGCAAGGCGATGCGGGTGACTCAGAAGAAAGCCGCCGCGGAGCTCGGCCTGTCCGCAGCCACACTCGGGCACCTGGAACATGGGAGACGGCGGTCGACGAAACTGGAGAGGAGGTATTACGAGCTCCTGTGCGAATTGGAGAGAACGCTCCCGCAAACTGCCTCTTGACAACTTATAGGAGCGTCGGTTTTAATTTCGCAAGTCTCGGCGTGGTCGAGGGTAACCGGTCAAACGTAGTAGATAGGCCCATTTCGTGGCGAGCAGGTCAACTAGCTACCCTGCGGAAGGGCTCTAGCGGAGCAGACCGGCCACTTCGCCGGCTAGGGTGATGGTGCCGGCGGCTACGAAAGACTCGCCAGCGGCCTCGAAAGCTGCGAGGGCCTCGGACACGCTGGGATACACGCCCACAAGCTTGTCCGCGTCCACCAGGGCAGCGAGTTCCTCTGCCGGCAGGGCGCGGTCGGAATCGGTCTGGGTTACGACCACGCGCGGGAAAGCCGGGATCAGCACGTCGACGATACCCGCCACATCTTTGTCGGCCAGCGCGGCGCACAGCAGTGTGGGGCGATTCTCCACGCACGGGTCGATCTCGTCCAGCGCGCTCACAAAGTTCTCGCAGCTCTGGGGGTTATGGCAGGCGTCGATCAGCTTGAGCGGATCGGTTCCCAGCACATCAAAGCGTCCCGGCGTGGGGCAATTCATAAGCGAAGCATCGAGCTTGTCATGGTCGAGCTCGCGGCCCAGATAGCCCTCGCACAGCATAATCGCGCACGCGGCATTCTGCGGCTGATACGCCGGCTTAACCATATTCGACGTATAAATCGCACGCGGCGTGGTGCAGTTAAACTCCACCGTATCACCCACGTGTGCCGGAAGCTTGATCGTGGCATGGTTCACCACGAGCGGCACCACACCGCACTCACGGCAGCGGGTATCCATCACGCGCTGAACACTCGCCTCGTGCGTGCCCTCGCCCAGCACAACCAGGCGCCCGGGCTTGATGACCGCGGCCTTCTCCCCTGCAATGGCCTCGAGCGTGTCGCCCAGAATGCGCGTGTGATCGAGCCCGATGCCGGTGATGGCAACGGCGACGGGATCGGTCGCACTCGTGGCGTCCCAACGGCCACCCATGCCAACCTCGAGCACGGCAACGTCCACCGCAGCCTCGGCAAACACCACCAATGCGGCAGCCGTCAGCAGATCAAACGGCGTAATGGTGTACGCACGCTCCCCTACCGCCACACGACGAGCGTTCACGCGATGCCCCGCCTCGACGGCGGCAGAAACGCCACGGGCAAACGCCTCATCGCTCACGACGCGCCCATCGACCTCCATGCGCTCGGGATAGCGCACCAACTGCGGAGACGTATACAGTGCAGTCTTTAACCCCTCACCACGAAGGATGGCGGCCGAAAAACGCGTGGTCGAAGTCTTGCCATTGGTGCCGGCAACCTGAATGCAATCGAAATACTCGTCCGGACGTCCCAGCTCATCGAGCATATCGACAACCGTCTCGAGCAGAGGACCAGCATCCCCAGAAATCCGCCCCGTATCAGCAGCAAGCCCCACAGCCTCATCAAACGGAAGCGAATCAAACGAAAAAGGAACGACATACGACCCAGAACGCTTAGCCATAACCCAAAGTCCCCCATAACAGAAAAAGAGGCCCATCAAAAAGAATGAGCCCCTCGCGTTGACAATATCAGCCTTTATCCGCTTGCAGCGAGATCAAGGCCACAACCAAGTGGCCCTAACCTACCAGTTGCAAACAACCACGTAAACGAAGTAGGAGCGGCCCGATGCTTTGCTCGCCGCAAGTTCCGCACGCAAAGGACAGCACTTAATGTGCTGTCCGTCTTGCGCAGGACTGTCCGCAGCGGAGAGCAAAGCATCGGGACGCGCCCCCAAGTAAACCTTACGAGAAGTCAGCAACCTGAGCAGTCAGCGCCGCCAAGATCTCCTTGAGCTCAGCTGCACGGTCCCTCTTCTTCTGGACCACCGCGGGCGCGGCCTTAGCCACAAAGCCCTCGTTGGCGAGCGTCTTCTCGCAGCCGGCGAGCTCCTTCTGGGCCGCCGCAATCTCCTTCTCCAGGCGCGCCTTCTCGGCCGAAAGGTCAACCTTGCCCTCGAGCACCACAAAGACCTCGACGCCACTGTCAACCACGGCGATGCTCGCAGCCGGCTTCTCAACGTCGGTGCCCATAACCAGCGAAGCCGTGTTGGCCAGCGGCTCGATGGTCGAGCGCAGGCTCTCGAGCTTCTCGATGTCGTCGGCACCAGCGCACACGACCACGTCGAGCTCGGCCTTGGGGCTCAGGCGATAACGCGAACGCGTGGCGCGGGCGGCAGACACGACGGTACGGCACAGCTCAAACGCGCGCTCGGCGTCCTCGTCGACGTACTTGGCGTAGTCGGCGGGCTCGGGCCACTTGGCGATCATGAGCGCCTCGGCGCGGTCCACGTTGCCCTCGGCGTCCAGGTCGAGCACACTCGCCGGCATGTTGTCCCAGATCTCCTCGGTGACAAACGGCATAAGCGGGTGCATCAGACGAATGGAGGTGTCGAGCACAAAAATCAGGTTGCGCTGCGCCTGCAGACGGCCCTCGCCCTTCAGGCGGGCTTTGGTGACCTCGACGTACCAGTCGCAGACCTCGTTCCAGAAGAACTGCTGCACGCCGCGGGCCATGTCGCCAAAGGTGTAGTTCTCAATGCCCTCGGTGACCATCTTCACGGCCTTGGCCAGACGGCTGAACATCCAAGCGTCGGCCGGCGTCTCCACGACAGGCTCGCCGGGCGTGTAGCCCTCCATGTTCATGAGCAGGAAGCGGCTAGCGTTCCAGATCTTGGTCACAAAACTCTTGGCCTGGTCGGTACGCGGGCTGTCGATGAGCTTCTTGGTCTTCTTGTCGATGTTCGCGTCGAACTTGACGTCCTGGTTGGTGGTGCACAGCGTGAGCAGGTTGTAGCGCATGGCGTCGGCGCCGTACATGCCAATGAGATCCATGGGGTCAACGCCGTTGCCCTTGGACTTGGACATGCGGCTGCCGTCCTTGGCCAGAATCGTCGGGTAGATGACGACGTCCTTAAACGGCACCTCGTCCAGGAAGTACAGCGAGCTCATGACCATGCGGGCGACCCACAGCGCGATGATGTCGCGCGCGGTGACCAGCGCCGTCGTGGGATGATGGCCCTCGAGCAGCTCCGGCTTTTGCGGCCAGCCCTGCGTGGCGAAGGTCCACAGCTGCGAGCTAAACCAGGTGTCCAGCACGTTCTCATCCTGATGCACGTGGTGGCCGCCGCACTTGGGGCACACGTCGGTGTCCTCGGTCAGGGCGTCCTCCCAGCCGCAGTCCTCGCAGTAGAACACGGGGATGCGGTGGCCCCACCACAGCTGACGGCTGATGCACCAGTCCTTAAGGTTCTCCATCCAGGTGATGTAGGTCTGCGTCCAGCGCGCAGGGTGGAAAGTGACCTTGCCAGAGTTGACAGCGTCGAGCGCCGGCCCCTTGAGCTTGTCGACGGCGACGAACCACTGCTCGGACAGCCACGGCTCCAGTGCGGAGTCGCAACGGTAGCAGTGCATGACGGAGTGATCGAGGTCCTCGACGTGATCGAGCAGGTCGTGCTCCTCGAACCACTTGATGACGGCCTCGCGGCACTCGTCGCGGTTCATGCCGGTGAACTCGCCGTAGCCCTCGACGACCACCGCGCGCTCGTCGAAAATGTTGATCTGCGGCAAGTCGTGAGCCTGACCCATGGCGTAGTCGTTGGGGTCGTGGGCCGGGGTGACCTTAACGAAGCCGGAACCAAAGTTGGCGTCGACGTGCCAATCCTCAAAAATGGGGATCTCGCGGTCGACGATGGGGAGCTTGACGGTCTTGCCCACGAAGGCGGCCTTCTCGGGATCCTTAGGAGAGACTGCAACGCCCGTGTCGCCGAGCATGGTCTCGGGGCGCGTGGTGGCGACGACGATGTAGTCCTGGCCGTTGACCGGCTCGGTCAGCGGGTAGCGCAGGTGCCACAGGTGGCCCTTCTCGTCCTTGTACTCGGCCTCGTCGTCCGAGATAGCGGTGGTGCAGTTGGGGCACCAGTTGACGATGCGCTTGCCGCGATAGATCAGGCCGTCGTGGTACCAGTCGCAGAAGACCTTGCGCACGGCCTGGGCATAGTCCTCGTCCATGGTAAAGCGCTCGTTGTCGAAGTCGACGGAGCAGCCCATGCGCTTGATCTGCTCGACGATGATGCCGCCGTACTCGTGGGTCCAGTCCCAGCAAGCGTCGACAAACTTGTCGCGACCGATCTCCAGGCGGCTGATGCCCTCGCTCTTGAGCTTCTTGTCGACCTTGGTCTGCGTGGCGATGCCGGCGTGGTCGGTGCCGAGCACCCAGCGCGTGGACTTGCCGCGCATGCGGGCCATACGGACGATGGCGTCCTGGATGGAGTCGTCGGTGGCGTGACCCATGTGGAGCTTGCCGGTCACGTTGGGAGGCGGAATGGTAACGGTGCAGTCTCCCACACCGGCGCGGCGCTTGTAGTAGCCGCCGTCGAGCCACTTCTGCAGGATCGCCGGCTCGTTGGTCGACGGATCGTAGTTCTTGGGCATTTCTTCCATATATCTCTCCCTGTCCCGCCGGGGAGGAATGTAGGCCCGCCAGGGTCTGCATTCCTCCCCTTAGGTATCGATTACTTCAGTCTGATATGACTTCGCTGAGGCTTAAACAAACACACAGAATAACACAGGTAGTTGGGGTTATTGCGTATATATAAAATAGCCTCCGACCGCAGGTGGTCGGAGGCTATTTGCAAACACGTTTAAGGCTGGTCTAGCCGTAGATGCGCTGGGGCTGTTCTTCGCCCTTGACGGCGGCTTCGGTTACGACGACCTTGGCAACGCCTTCCTCGCTGGGGAGGTCGAACATCGTCTGCTGCAGTACGTCCTCGCAGATGGAGCGCAGGCCGCGGGCGCCGGTCTTGCGGGCAAGCGCCATGCGGGCGATCTCGTGCAGCGCCGCGCCCTCAAACTCAAGCTCAACGTCCTCGAGCTGGAACATCTTGCGGTACTGGCGCACCACGGCGTTCTTGGGCTCGATCAGGATAGACACCAGGTCGTCCTCGTCGAGCGCCTGCGTCTGGGTGACGACGGGCGTACGGCCCACAAACTCGGGGATCATGCCAAAGGCGTTGAGATCCTGCGGGAGCACCTGGCGCAGCAGGTCATTCTCGTCGACCGAGGTGGGGCCGGCGATCTCGGAGTTAAAGCCCACGCCCTTGTTGCCCACGCGATCGGCAATGATCTTATCCAGTCCCACAAAGGCACCGCCGCAGATGAACAGGATGTTCGTCGTGTCGATCTGCAGCAGCTCCTGCTGGGGATGCTTGCGGCCGCCGGTGGGCGGAACGCTGGCCACCGTGCCCTCAAGAATCTTAAGCAGTGCCTGCTGAACGCCCTCGCCCGAGACATCACGGGTGATGGAGAGATTCTCTGCCTTGCGGGCGATCTTATCGATCTCATCCACGTAGATGATGCCCACCTGCGCGCGCTCAATGTCACCATCGGCGGCGTTGATGAGCTTGAGCAGGATGTTCTCCACGTCCTCGCCAACGTAGCCAGCCTCGGTGAGCGCGGTGGCGTCGGCAATGGCAAACGGAACCTCGAGGATTCGTGCGAGCGTCTGGGCCAGCAGCGTCTTACCGGTACCGGTGGGGCCGAGCAGCAGAATATTGGACTTGGCGAGCTCCACCTCGTCCATGTCATCGTTAAACTGAGCGCCCATGCCCGAGGCCTCGTCAAAGGCGGACACAGCGGCACCGCCCTCGATCACGCGGCGGTAGTGGTTGTACACGGCCACCGACATGGCGCGCTTGGCGTCCTCCTGACCCATGACATAGGCAGAAAGCTCGTCATAGATCTCGTGCGGCGTCGGCACGTGCGTGATGACCTGGCGGTCGTCCTCGAGCTCAAAGCCCTCGGTCTCGGGGTCCACGGCGGGCTGGGATGCAGCCTGACCATGGTCGTTGAGGAAGCCCGGCAGCTTGCCGTTGCGGGCAGCGTCCATAAAGTCCGAAGCCAGCGACTCCTCCAGAATCTCGGAACAGGCGGCGACGCACTCGTCACAGATAAAGATGTTGGTCGGACCCTTTACGAGGCGACGGACCTGCCCCTGCTCTTTTCCGCAGAAGGAGCAGCGGATGGGGTTGCCGTTCTCGTCAAAGTTGTCCTGCATGTTTCCTGCCATCCTAGGCGTCCTTCGCAGCGAGATCGCGCGAGGTGACGATACGGTCGATCAGGCCGTAGTCGAGGGCCTCGGCAGCCGTGAGGTAGTTGTCGCGCTCGGTATCGGCCTGGACCTTCTCGATGGGCTGACCCGAGGCGTCGGACAGGATCTGGTTGAGCTCGCGACGGGTCTTCTTGATCTCCTCGGCCACGATCTCGATCTCGGTCTGCTGGCCCTGCGCACCGCCGCTGGGCTGGTGAATCATGACCTTGGAGTGCGGCAGGCAGAAGCGCTTACCCTTGGCGCCGGCCGAAAGCAGCACGGCGGCCATGGACGCGGCCATACCGACGCAGATGGTGGAGACCTGCGGCTTGATGAAGTTCATGGTGTCCAGAATCGCCAGGCCGGAGTAGACCTCACCGCCGGGCGAATTGATGTAGAGCGAGATATCCTTCTCGGCATCCTGGCTCTCAAGATGCAGCAGCTGGGCAACGACCAGGTTGGCGCTGACGGAGTTGATCTCCTCGCCCAAGAAGATGATGCGGTCGTTGAGCAGGCGCGAATAGATATCGTAGCTGCGCTCGCCGCGCGGCGTCTGCTCGATAACGTATGGCACGAGGGCGGAATCGAACTTAGCGATCATACGTATCTCCATTTCTCTTACGGACCAATAGTGGTTCTAGATAAACGTACGGTGCCCGCATGCTATGCATTGGCTGGCACCGTACGAAGCAACCGGATAACCGGTTTATAACTTTACCCCATCACGGGCACATGCAAGCGCTCGCGAGCAAGGTGGCGAGAATTACTCGGCGTCCTTGGCGGTCTCGTCGACCTCGGTCACCTTGGCGTTCTCGACCAGGTGGTCGACGGCCTTGGAGCGACGGATGGACTCGCGGACGGCAGGCATACGGCCATCGGCGATGAACTCGGCCTTGGAAGCCTCGACGTCCTTGACGCCAGCCTTCTCGAACTCGGCGTTGACGTCATCCTCGGTGACCTCGATCTTGAGCTCACGGGCGAGGGCGTCGAGCGCCAGGGACTCGCGGGCAACGTCGTTGGCCTGCTTGTGCAGGTCGCCGACGAACTGCTCCATGGTCAGGCCGGAAGCCGGCAGCCAGGTGTCGAGGGTCATGCCGCGGGCAGCGAGGTTAGACAGGAAGTTCTGGCCAAGCTCCTCAAAGACGGACTGCTCGTAGTCGGCGTCCATCTCGTCGAGCTGCAGACGCTCGGCGAGAGCGGAGACGCAACGGTTCTCCTTCTCGGCCGGGAGGCGGGAAGCCTTGTCCTGCTCGATCTCGATCTTGATGGCGTCGCGCATAGCGTCGATGCTGTCGAAGCCAAAGTCGGACTTGACGAGCTCGTCGGTGAGCTCGGGGGTGTTGCGGACCTTGATGCCCTTGACGGTGACCTCGACGGTGTGGGTCTCGGCCTCCTCGCCCTCCTCGACCTCGTCGGTCCAGGTGACGGACTTGACGTCGTCAACGTTGGCGCCGATCAGGGCCTCGTTGAATTCCTTGGGGTTGCTGTCGCTACCGGCGATGAGCATGCGGCCCTCGGCGGCAAAGTTGTCGGCATTCTCGACGGCCTTGAGGTCGACGGTGACGTAGTCCTCGGCCTCGACGGCGCGACCCTCGACGTCCTCGAAGGTGGCACGGTAGTTGAGGAGCATCTCGACCTGGTTGTTGATCTCGGACTCGGTGACCTCCGCGGGAGGCATCTCGATCTCGACGGCGTCGAAGGAGGAGAGCTCAGCGGCAGGACGCAGGGAGAACTCAACGGTGTAGGTGTAGTCCTCGTGATCCTTGGCGAGGTCGAGCTCCTTGTAGTCACCGCTCTTGGTGGGGACGATGTCCAGCTCGTTGAGGACGGCGGGCTCGTTGGCGGCGATCAGGTCGTTGGTGGCCTGAGCGAGGGTAGCCTCGGCGCCAAGAGCGGAGTCGATGACCGGACGGGGGGCCTTACCGGCGCGGAAGCCCGGGAAGCGGTACTTCTTGGCGGTGTCCTTGTAGGCCTTCTTGATCGCGGCGTCGACGTCGGCGGCCGGGATGGTGACCGTAGCGGTGAGCTTGGCGTCCTTGACGTCAGAAGCGGTGATGTTCAACACGTTCCTCCTCATACTGCCCAGCTTATCTGAGGTGCTGGTACCTTTATGCAACAAAGTGTCGCGACGGCCGAAGCCGACGCAGATGCGTTGGTGCGGGCGAAAGGACTCGAACCTTCACGGGAATCCCACCAGAACCTAAATCTGGCGCGTCTACCAATTCCGCCACGCCCGCATGAGCGCACAGACTAGGAATGATAGCAGATACGAACGACAAGCGCACGCACACCTTTTACAAGCTCACGACCTCACCACGAGTGCGCATCGGATCCCCCGCCGCCCCATCGAAGTTGCGGTGGAATAGGGACTGTTTGGGGCTCCAGTCCTCCAAAACAGTCCCTATTCCACCGCAACTTCGGCGGGACTCGGCAGCCTGGCGATGCTGGCCATGCGCCGGAAAGCGTGTCCCGGTTTGGGGCCTCGGAATGGGATGTAATTTCCGCTATAGCCATCAACCGGAAACTGCAACCCGTTTTGAGCCCCTATTCCGGGATGCACTTTCCGCCAGGGGCCTCAAACGGAAACCGCATCCCGCAATTCGGACGAAAAGCGGGATGCGGTTTCCCCGGGCTTGCCAAAGGGCGGCGGCGCCTCGTCTACTCCCCCAGCAGGGCCTTCTCGGGCGTGATGGGCAGTGAGCGAACCTGATGGCCGGTGGCGTGCGCCACGGCCGAGGCAACGGCGGCGAGCGGCGTGTTGATGACGACCTCGCCGATCGACTTGGCGCCAAACGGGCCCGTCGGCTCGTAACTCGGCTCAAAGGCCACGCGAATGCTGCCGATATCCAGGCGCGTGGGCAGCTTGTAGCTCATAAAGTTGCCGGTGCGCAGGCGGCCGCGGTCATCGTGCTCGACAATCTCGTAGAGCGCATGGCCTATACCCTGGGCAATGCCGCCCTCGGCCTGGACGCGCGCGAGCGCCTCGTTGATCACGGTGCCGCAGTCCACGGCCGCCGCGTAGTCCACCACGGTCACCTTGCCGGTGGCCTTGTCGACCTCGACCTCGGCAATGCCGGCCATAAACGGAGGAGGCGAAACGGGCAGGCAGGCAGAGGCATGCGAGGTGAGCGCGTCACCGCCCGCGATGTTCTTTACGCACAGGTTGGCAAAGTCGCGCAGCGTGAGGTAGCAGTTCTGCTCGCGGGCGGCGCGCTCGTCGGACAGACGCACGTACTGGCCATCAAAGACCACATCGGCGGCGTCCACGTCCCACATCTGGGCTGCCTTGGCGCAAATCTTCTCACGCAACTCGGTCGCGGCGTTCTTGGCGGCAAGGCCCGTCACGTACGTACCCGAGCTCGCGTACGAGCCAGCGTCGAACGGCGACACATCGGTGTCCACGCCGCGCACCACAATGAGCGAGCTCTCCACGCCCAGCTCCTCGGCGGCAATCTGCGCCAGGATCGTGTCGACGCCCATGCCGTTATCGGTGGCGCCGGTGCCGATGGTAATGAAGCCGTCCTCTTCCAGGCGCATGTCGATGCCGGCGATATCCACGTTGGAAATGCCCGAGCCCTGCATGGTGAGCGCACAGCCCAGAGCGCGCACGCGGTCGCCCAGGTCCACGGCCAGCGGCTTGTCGCGCCAGCCGATCATGTCCATCGCGCGCAGCAGGCAGCGGTCGAGCGCGCAGGCGTTGAGCTTCTCGTTGTAGTACTGCGGCATGACCTCGCCCTCGCGCACGATATTCTTAAGGCGCAGGTCGGCGGGGTCCATGTGCAGCATGTCGGCGAGCTCGTTGACGGCGCTCTCCACGGCAAACTGGCCCTGGGTGGCACCATAGCCGCGATACGCGCCGCCGCGGTTGGTGTTGGTGTAGACGGCGTCCCAGCTAAAGCGGCTCGCCTTTACGTGGTTGTAGATGGGCAGGCTCTTATGACCCGAAAGGCCGATCGTCGTGGTAGCGTGCTCACCGTACGCGCCGGCGTTGGACAGCGTATGCAAGTCGATGGCCGTGATGGTGCCGTCGTTCATGGCGCCCAGCTTAACGGTCATCTGCATCTGGTGGCGCGAGTTGCCCGCAGTGATGGTCTCCTCACGGGTGTAGCAGCAATAGCTCGGACGGCCGGTCTGCTGGGTGACGAACGCCACGAAGATCTCGCAGCAGCCCGTCTGCTTGGAGCCAAAGCCGCCGCCGATGCGCGGCTTGATGACCTGCACCTGCGACTGCGGAATGTCGAGCGACTGCGCGACCATGCGGCGCACGTGGAAGGGCACCTGCGTAGAGGTGGTCACCGAGATGCGCCCAAACGCGTCGGTCGTCGCGAAGGCGCGGAAGGTCTCCATGGGCGCGGTCTGCGTGGCCTGGCTGGTGTAGGTGCGGGTGAAGACGATGTCGCTCTGGGCAAAGGCCTCATCCAAGTCGCCAAAGTCGCTGGTACCGCTGCATACCAAGTTGCGCGGGACGTCGCCGCCCTGCGGGAACATAAAGGTCACATCGCCCTCGGGGTGGACCACGATGTCATTATCGAGCGCCTTGGTAAAGTCGAGCAGCGGCTCGAGCACCTCATAGTCAACCTTGATGAGCTTGAGTGCCTTGTCGGCGGCCTCCTCAGTCTCGGCGGCGACGATCGCCACCTCCTCGTTTTGGTAACGGACGAGGTTCTCGAGAATCAAGCGGTCGTAAGGACTCGGCTGCGGATAGCTCTGGCCGGCGATGGTAAAGCGGCGCTGGGGCACGTCCTCGTAGGTGTAGACGCCCACCACACCGGGCACCTTCAGGGCGCGCGACGTATCGATGGAGCGGATCTTGGCGCGGGCATACGGGCTGCGCTTGAGTTTGACGATGAGTGCGCCGGCGGGTACCAGGTCGCCCGTGTAGACGGGACGACCCTCGAGCAGTGCCTTCGAGTCCTTCTTGGGCTGCTTGTGGGTAATCTGCTTGTACGCGACACCGTCGGAGCTCGTGTCGTTGACGGGCAGCTCGGGCATCTCGAAGCCCACCTTCACGCCGGACTCGTTGAGAAAGCGGACGATGGCGCGCAGCTGACTCTCGTAGCCGCTGCAACGGCAGAGGTTGCCGGCAAGCTGGCGCGACAGCTCCTCGCGCGTGGCGACGAGGCTCGGGTCCTCCTTGGCGGCGCGGGCAAGCGCCAGCACGTTCATGATGAGGCCGGGGGCGCAAAAACCGCACTGCTCGGCGCCTTCGGCAGCCATCGCACGGGCCAGCGCCTCAGACTCGGCTTTGAGGCCCTCGAGCGTGGTGATGGTGTGGCCCTCGACGCGAGCGGCGGGAACCGAGCAGCTCAGCACCGGGTCGCCGTCGAGCCACACCGTGCACAGACCGCAGTTGGTGGTCTCACAGGCACAGCGTACCGACGCGCAGCCCTGCTCGCGCAGCAGCGCAAAGAGCATGGTGTCGGGGGCAATCTGAACCTTGACCTTGCGACCGTTGAGCGTAAAGGAAAGATCGATGAGTTTGGCAGCCATTAGCGCACCTCGCTAGAATCGACGCCGGGCACGCGGCGGCAGGAATACTCGTCCGTGGCAAACTTAGGAATCTGCACGCCCTCGAGCTCGTGGGCAAGCGCAGCCGAAAGCTCGATGCCGGCGGCGCGGCGCACAGCTTGGACGGCAAGCGGGGCCGAGATGCGGCGGCGGTAGTCGGCCGAGCCCCACAGGTTGGTGCCGTAGCTCAGCGAGCGCACGGATGCGGCCAGGGCGCGAAGCTCGTCCTCGGAAGGATGCTCGTTGGTAAGGCCGCACGCCTCGCCCTGCAGCAGGGTCGCGCGCAGCGGGCGGGTGCCCACGGTGACGTGCCAGGTGCTATCCCACCAGGCGGCGGTGACGTTCAGCGAGGGGAAGTCGGTCGCGGCCTTGCGCACGGCCTCGTAGCTTGCACGGTAATCGTGCTTAACGACTACGATGTGCTCGATCACGTCGCGCACGTAACCCATGTTCACGAACTCGGCGAGCGGCACGCGGCCTGCCCCCGTCAGCTCAACATAGGAATCGAGCGCCAGGAAAGCCGAGAGCACGTCCGAGAAGCCAAAGCGGCCGTAGATGCTGCCGCCCACCGTGGCGGTGTTGCGCAGCTGCACGCCCACGATGTCGTGGACGGCGAACTCAAAGACATGGTTGACAAGCGCGTTGAGCCCGGCATGACGCTCGAGCTGGCGCAGGGTGCACATGGCACCGATGCGAAACTCGGTCTCGGTCTCCTCGATCTGATCGAGTCCGCAGGCCGAAAGGTCAATCGCCGTCGCCACGCGACGCGAACCCAGGCGCATCCAGATGCCGCCGCCCACAATCTTGTTGTTGCGGTTCTTCTGCAAGAGCTCATAGGCTTCGGCCGCGTTTCCAACACGGACGTAGGTACCGAACTTGAGCACGTTCTCCCCCATCTCTTCACTTGTCCAGTACTTTTAAGTGTACCAAACGAGGAGCCGCACACCGTTTTAGGACAAAATCCACCCACCCATCCATAACTTGCGGTGATATACGGACTGATTAGCCGTTCTGGGGCGCTAAACAGTCCGTATTTCACCGCAAGTTATGAGGAGTCCTCCGGGATAGAAAAGGCTCCCAGCCGGATAGCTGGGAGCCTCATCGCATGCTATGTCGAGCGAAGATTTAGCAGACGCCCTGGGCGAGCATGGCGTCGGCGACCTTCAGGAAGCCAGCAATGTTGGCGCCCATAACGAAGTTGCCCTCCTGGCCATACTCCTTGGCGGTGTCGTCCACGTTGTGGAACATGCCGCGCATGAGCTGCTCGAGCTTGCCGTCGACCTCCTCGAAGGTCCAGGACAGGTGCTCGGCATTCTGGCTCATCTCCAGGCCGGACACGAGCACGCCACCGGCGTTGGCAGCCTTACCGGGCATAAAGGCGACGCCGTTCTCCTGGAAGTAGGTCGTGGCCTCGATGGTCGTGGGCATGTTCGCGCCCTCGCCGACCACCTTGCAGCCGTTGGCGACGAGCGCCTGGGCGTCCTCGAGCAGCAGCGTGTTCTCGCGAGCGCAAGGCAGCGCGATGTCGCAGGGCAGCTGCCACACGCCGCGGCCGTCACCCTCGTGCCACACGGCATTGGGCTTCTCGTCAACGTACATAGCAAGCGTGACGCCCTTGTCGTGGCCGGAGCGCTTCTTGTTGTAGACGTGCTCGAGCACGGTGTAGTCGATGCCGTCGGGATCCTCGACCCAGCCGTGGGTGTCGGAGCAGGCCAGCACCTTGCCGCCGAGCTGGGCGACCTTCTGGACCGCGTAGATGGCGACGTTACCGGAACCGTGAACGACGACGTTCTTGCCCTCGAAGGAGTCGCCGCGGCTCTTAAGGTACTCGTCCACAAAGTAGACCAGGCCGTAGCCGGTGGCCTCGGTACGGGCGAGCGAGCCGCCAAAGGAGAGGCCCTTGCCAGTGAGGACGCCGGTCCACTCGTTGGTCAGGCGCTTGTACTGACCGAACAGGTAGGCAACCTCGCGGCCGCCAACGCCCAGGTCGCCGGCAGGAACGTCGGTGTTGGGGCCAATATGGCGATAGAGCTCGGTCATGAAGGACTGGCAGAAGTGCATGATCTCGTTGTTGGACTTGCCCTTGGGGTCGAAGTCGGAGCCGCCCTTGCCGCCGCCCATGGGAAGGGTGGTCAGGCTGTTCTTGAGGATCTGCTCCAGGCCCAGGAACTTGAGCATGCCCAGAGTGACCGTCGGGTTAAAGCGCAGGCCGCCCTTGTAGGGTCCAATGGCAGAGTTGAACTCGACGCGGTAGCCGCGATTGACCTGGACCTTGCCCTGGTCGTCGACCCAGGGGACACGGAACATAACGATGCGCTCGGGCTCGACGAGGCGCTCAAGCAGGGCGGCCTCTTCGTACTCGGGGTGGGCGTCGAGCGCCGGCTGGATGGTGCCGAGGATCTCGGTCGCGGCCTGGATGAACTCAGGCTGCTCGGGATAGCGGGCCTTGAGCTCGTCGAGAACTTTCTGCGTGTAGCTCATGCTTCCTCCAATTGATGGAAAAGAAAGGTGTCGTTCGCGGCGCCCCATGCGCCGCGAGCTTTATCGAGTATGGATAATATCGCACTGTTGCAGCAAAGTTTCGCATAAGCAGACGAGCAGATGTTTCGTTTTGATTACGATGCAGGTAGAAGCGTTTTTGAGCACCTGACGTGCAAAACCCGTGTTTCAAACCTGTTTCGTCCACGTGTTCCAAACCACCACAAAGGGGACACAGGCACCTTTGTGGTGGTTTTGGCAAGATGCGTTGGCGGGAACGTATGTGAATCGAACACATCCAAGACGTTTTGCACGCCTCGCAACGGTTTTGAGGACCGCGGGGCCCACCGGAGCCCATCCGCTCCCAAACGTGGCGGTATTTTACCAAACTAGCAATACGACGACCCCTAGCGCAGCGATCTTAGGCCGCCAGCATCCTTGTCGAGCGTCGTAAAGCGCACCGCATCCAGGTGCTCCAAGATGCTAATGGCTCGTTTGCGCGACACGCCCAGGGCCTCGCGCAGCATGCTCGTGGTGGCAGCACCGCCGGCAGACTCGATGGCAGCTGCTACGACCTCACGCGCATGGGCCTCGGAGGCGGCAGACAATGCAACGTCGCGTTCGATCTTAACGATCGAGCGGTTGAGCAAAAGCTCGCGCAGGGCCCGCGTCATGGCGTCACGATCGAGCTGCAGACGCTCGCCCACCTCAGGCAACGTCGGCGCATCGAGACCCGCCTCGTCCAGCAAGGTCATGATGCGCCGGCTCGCCTCACGCACCACGCGCATCGCCGCAGCGGCAGAGTGCGGGTCGAACACCTCGGTACCGTCGACGGCGCAGACACCACGCGCGCAGCCTTCGGCAATAAGCGCCATCGTGACATCGTCGTCGGCGACCGGCCAGGCCACGTGCGCGACCGCCCCGGGCGTAAAGCCGATTTCCTTGGAGGCCGCCGCGTGCATCGAGATCAATGCAGCAGCCAGCACATCCATTGCAGCATCGAGAGCCGAGGCATCTGCGTAGAGCGCCGCATCGCCCACAGCAAGCTCGCGTACGGCAGCCTGGGCAACAAGCTCGCGCAAAACGACCTCGGCCTCGCTGGTGGTAAGATCGAACGCTGCAGCAACTCCGGCAGCGCCAACGGGCAGCGCCTGCAGCGCCAGCCACGCGCGCACGCCGCCCGTGACATCACCGGTCTCGAGCGCCGCATACAGCGCGCGCTCCCCCGCCGACAGGGCCCTCGCGCGGCGACAGCGCGAAAGCAAGACGCGTCCGCCGCCGAGCAGCGAAATTGGAGAGTACGACAAGATGACCGCATGGTCACCGGCGCGCAACGGCAGCGGCCGCTCCAGGCGCACCTGTACCACGCGCGTCTCACCGACTGCGAGGGGCGGCTCGTCATCCAAAAGCATAATGCGGCCGAGCACCCCGGCCGTGCCCGCCATCACGTGCACGCGCGTGCCCGAGGCAAGAACGCCGGATCGCGCGCCGTCGTGCCCCACATATGTCAGCCGCATCAAAAAGCGCAGCGTCTGCCCCACGCAACCCTCGACGCCGAGCATCTCGCCGCGCTTGAGGTGCGCCACGCCATCACCCACCAGGTTCAGGGCGACACGCTGACCCGGAACCGCGCGCTGGGTATCCCCGTGAACTTGCATGCCACGCACGCGACAGTGCGTTCGCGACGGCAGTGCGACAAGCTCGTCGCCAACCGATACAGGCCCGTCGTGCAGCGTGCCCGTCACGACGGTTCCGGTGCCGCGGATACTAAAGCAGCGGTCGATAGGGAGACGGGCCGTCTCGCCCGAGCCCGCGGTCGCCTCTAGGCGCTCCGACAGGCACGAGCAAACCGCGTCATCGAGCACCGCGAGCAACTCGCCCAGGCCCTCACCCGTCTTGGAGGACACCGGCACGACCGATACCCCCGCAAACACGGTCCCCTGAAGAAATGCCTCGACGTCGAGCTCTGCCAGCGCGGCAATCTCGTCATCGGCTAAATCGCGCATCGTGAGCGCGACGACCATGTGCGTCACACCCAAAAGCTCCAGCACGTGCACGTGCTCACGGGTCTGCGGCATCACGCCCTCAACGGCAGAAACCACCAGCAACGCAACGTCCACGCCGGTGGCGCCCTGCACCATCGCGCGCAGATAGTGCGCATGCCCGGGCACGTCGACCAAGCCGACAATCTTGCCGCTCGGCAGCACCAGCTCGCCAAAACCGAGCTCCGTGGTCATGCCTCGGCGCCGTTCGACCTCCAGGCGATCGGGGTTTTTTCCGGTCAGCGCCTCGATAAGGGCTGACTTTCCGTGGTCGACGTGCCCCGCCGTCCCGACGACAACGGGACATTCGACAAGCTCGCACGCGGTCATCGACGCAAACCCGCTCGCACGGCAGCGGCCAATGCAGATACGCACAGATCAAGGTCGGTATCATGCAAAAGCGTGCGAACGTCAAACAGCACCTGGTCATGCTGTACGCGCGTCACAACCGGGGTATCGGGCTCCTGAACCATGGCGCGCTTCAGGCCATCGGCGGATAGGCGCCCATCGACGGGGCAGACGGCAACGCAAAAGGTTGGGAGCTCGACAGTCGGCAGCGACCCGCCGCCGGGGGCAGAGGCGCCCTCGACAACCTGCAGCTCCACCGCGTCCTCGCACTGAGACTCGCGAAGTTTACGCAGCATGCGGTCGTGTAGGCGCTTGGCCTGACGCTCGAGCGGAGCCGGCGCGCCGGAAAGCATGTTGAGCACCGGGATCTCCCGATATGCCGTATCGGAGCCGGCCACATATAAGCGCAGGGTGGCCTCGAGCGCCGCGAGCGTGAGCTTGCCGGGGCGAAGCGCGCGCATAAGCGGATGAGAGGCGCAGGCGGCAATCGCCTGGGCGCTGCCGAGAATAATGCCCGCCTGCGAAGCGCCGAGCAGCTTGTCCCCCGAGCACGAGACAACGTCGGCGCCGGCGCAAAGCGAGGCGGACGTGAGCTTTTCCCCCGCATCGGCGAGCACCCCGTCTGCAAGCAAAGCGCCCGAGCCTTGGTCCTCGTAAAGCAAAAGGCCGTGTTCATGCGCCAGCGCAGAAAGCTCCGCCGCCGAAACCTCCTCGTGGAAGCCCTCGATACGGTAGTTTGAAGGATGAACTTTCAGGATCATCGCCGTGTTGGGCGTAATGGCGCTTCGGTAATCGTCCAGATGCGTGCGGTTGGTGGAGCCCACCTCGACAAGCTTGGCACCCGAGGCTGCCATGATGTCGGGGATGCGGAAGCTCCCGCCCACCTCGACAAGCTCGCCGCGGCTCACGATGACCTCTTTACCAGCCGCATGGGCCGCAAGCACCAGCAGCACCGCCGCGGCATTATTGTTGACAACCAAGGCGTCCTGCGCCCCCGTGAGTGTGCGCAGCAGGCGCGCGGCATGTTCCTTACGGCCCCCGCGAGCGCAAGTCGCGACGTCATACTCGAGCGTGCTGTAGCTGCGGGCAACGTCGGTCACCGCCTGCACCGCTGCGGGAGCGAGCGGAGCACGGCCCAGATTGGTGTGAATCACAACGCCTGTCGCGTTGACGGCGGGACGCAGGGTCGGCAGCGACAGGCGGTGGCACCGCCGCTCGATGCCCAGGGCGAGCTCGCGCTTGTTCCTTGCGGGGGCGCCGGAGCGAATCGCCGCGCGCTCGGTATCGAGCTCAACATCAATCGCCTCGCGCACGATCGTGTCGCCCGCATCGCCGGCAGCCTTCATGACCGGCCACTCAGACAGCAGCTCATGAACGGCGGGAATGGAGCGCAGGCGGTCGCGCACCTCGGCGGGCATGGATTCGCAGTCGCTCATGGAAAGCCTTTCGACATATTCAATAAATAGCAGGTCCCCCATGGTCGTCATTTGCCAAACAATGACGACGCGCACGCAAAAGGGACAGGTCCATTATGGCAGCTCGTGGCAAGGCGGCGCAGCGCCTCGTCCAAAACCTGCCAAAATAAACCTGTCCCTTTTGGTCGGTTATGGCTTGGGACCTTTAGGCCTCCTTGTTGGCGTAGATAAACCAGTAGCCCAGCGCCACGATCAGGGCGCCGCCCACAATATTGCCGAGCGTGGCGACCGAAGGGTTGAGCGCCAGGCCCGCCGCGTTAAGAGCGTCGGCGCCGGAGACATCGGCTCCATAGCCGCAGGAGTGCATCAAAATACCCATGGGCAAAAAGTACATGTTGGCGACACAGTGCTCAAACCCGCAGGCAACAAAGGCGGCAATGGGCAGCAGAATGCCCACGACCTTGTCGACCACGGTCTTGCCGGCGGTACCGATCCATACGGCCAGGCACACAAAGATGTTGCACAGAATGCCACGGAAGAAGATGGTGACGGCGTCGATCGTGACCTTACCGGCGGCGACGCTCACCATGGTGTTGGCGACCGCCTCGCCGTTGAGCTTGTAAATGGCTGCCATGTAAATCAAAAAGACAACGAACAGGGCACCGACAAAGTTGCCGATCCACACAATGGCCCAGGCCTTGAGCATCTTGACGAGCGCGATCTTTTTGCTCTTAAGCGCGCAGACCATCAGCGAGTTACCGGTAAACAGCTCCGCGCCGCAAATGAGCACGAGCACCAGCCCCAGGCAAAAACAAAGACCACCCACTAAGCGCTGAACGCCCCAACCGAGGGTCGCATCGCTCAGAAAGACCGTGAAGAACAGGCCTCCGAAGGCGATGAACGCGCCGGCGAACATGGCGAGCAAAAAGGCCTTCGAGACCGGCAGGTTGGCCTTGGTAACGCCGGCGGCCTCGGTCTTGGCCTCGATTGCGGCGGGCGCCAGGCAATCGGGGGTGGGATGGTCTGCCTTGCTCTGTGCCATAGCAACCACTTCTTTCTTACGACTTGGGACCGGCATTGCCAATGAATGTGTCCCGCGACGGATGGTCAAAAACAAAACAGGTCAGAAGTAAACGTACCTCTGACCTGCAAATTACATGGAGCGGGCGACGGGAAGTCCAAGGATTTGCTTCACAAATCCTTGTTTCGCTGCGGGCCTTCGGCCCTTGCGTGCTGCACTGGAAAATGCTCACGCATTTTCTCAGCTTCGCACCCTGGCGGGTTCGATCCCCGTCACCCGGCACGCCTACGAAAACGGCTTTGGTCCCAAAAGGGGTCAAAGCCGTTAGCCAATCTTATGGAGCGGGCGACGGGAATCGAACCCGCGTCATCAGCTTGGAAGGCTGGGGTTCTACCATTGAACTACGCCCGCAAGATATGGTCGGGACGACAGGATTTGAACCTGCGACATCCTGCTCCCAAAGCAGGCGCGCTACCAAACTGCGCCACGTCCCGAAGGTGTTGAGCAGCTAAGGTCTAAACCTTGCGTGTCCCAAAGCGAAGGAAATTATAGGTGAGACTCCCCGCCTGTGCAAGCGACGATACCCTAGCTCCTCGAATGTGCGACAAACCGGCTGTGGAGCAGGCCGATCGCAAACGCCACCACGGCAACCGGCGCCCACGCGGCTCCAATGTCTGCCAGCGGCAGCGCGTCAAACGGCAGCCATACGCCCGCAAAAAACGCATCGCGGACCGACGTGATCACGCTCTGCACTGCGACAACGCCGCCGACCCAGACCCACACCTGCGGATGCGCATCGCAAAAACCGTGTACCAGACCCATGAGGACCAGCACGATGGCGACGGGGTACAAGGCGTTGAGCATGGGCACCGAGAACATAAGGATCACGTCGAGGCCAACGTTGGAAAGCACGCACGAAAACGCCGCGAACACAAAGGCGAGGATCGCGAAGGGGCGGCGCATGGCCTCCTCGGAGGCCTCCGCTCCCCCTTCAACCACGTACGTCTCGCAGAAGTAACGCGAGCAGCAGCTGATGAGGCCGATGCACACATTCATGCAGGCGAGGAAGAAGATCGCAAAGACCACGACCGTGCCGGCAAGGCCAAAGTGCATGGAGGCCGAACGGGCGAGGATGGCGGCTCCGTTGGTGGCGTCGGGCATCACAGTGCTGAGCTGTGCGCCGGCAAGGCCCAAGCCGCAGTAGATGATGGCCATGAGCACACCGGCGATCACGCCGGAGCGCGAGATCTCGAAGGCCACGCGCTTGTCATCGGTAACGCCCAGCTCGTGGATGGTCTCGGCGATAATGATACCAAAGGCGAGCGACGCGAGCAGGTCCATGGTCTGGTAGCCGGTCAAAAAGCCTTGCACGGCGGCGCCGTCATCATAGGGAGCCTGCGGCGCGGCAGCGGAACCCAGCGGCGAGACCACGGCGGCGCCCACGACCAATACGATAAGGGCGATGAGCGCGGGGCCCGTAATGCGGCCGAGCACGCGCGTGATAACGCCCGGGCGCAGTGTGAGCGCAAACGCGACGACAAAGAAACCAACGGCAAACACCAGGCGCGCCGTGCCGAGCGAGACATCCTCGGGCAGTAGCGGAACCAGCATCTCGAAGGCCGTGGAACTTGTGCGCGGAATGGCCAGGCACGGGCCGATGGCCAGATACACCGCCGCGACAAAGAACTCGCCAAACTTGGGGTGCACGCGGCCGGCAAGCTCGCGCGCCGTTCCGGCAAGCGCCACGGCGATAAAGCCCATGACGGGCAGGCCGATGGCAGCGATCAGAAAGCCGAGCATGGCGACCGGCGTGGCAGAACCTGCCTGCAGCGCCAGCAGCGGCGGAATAATGAGGTTGCCGGCGCCAAAGAGCATCGAGAACAGGGCGATGCCGACCGTGACGACATGGTCGGAGCGCAAGCCGCGCGGGGCGGATGAAGCCATGGGCACACCTTTCGGGTCGAAACTAAAACGAAACGGGCAAAAGACCCGTCCCGCAAGTATATACGCTTTAGCAGGCTAAATCGCGCAAAGCGTCAATCGCGATATCGACTTCTTCGGTCGTGTTGAAATACCCAAACGAGAAGCGGACGACACCCTGGCGCTCGGTACCTAACGCGCGGTGCATGAGCGGAGCGCAATGAGCACCGGGGCGCGTCGCAATCCCCCACCCTTGCATGAGCGCGTCCGAAATCTCAGCCGAATCGATATCACCCACGTTGAGTGAGACGATCGCCGAGCGCGTCGGCTGGTCAAACGCACCGTAGAGCGCAATGCCAGGAATTTCGCGAACGCCAGCGAGGAAGCGCTCGGCCAGCACACGTTCGTGAGTCGCAATCGCCTCCACCCCGCCCTGGACCTCGATAAAGTCGAGACCGGCAGAAAGACCGGCGATACCGTGGCCGTTGAGCGTGCCCGCCTCGAGGCGCGTGGGCCACTCCCGCGGCTGCAGCGCATCGAAGCTGTGCACGCCCGTGCCACCCATAGCCCACGGAGCCACATCGATGCCCTCAGCCACGGCCAGGCCGCCGGTCCCCTGCGGACCCATGAGCCCCTTGTGGCCGGTAAAGCACACAATGTCGAGACCCATGGCCTGCATATCGATATGCACCGTGCCGGCAGACTGTGAGGCGTCGACGATCGCAAGCGCGCCGGCAGCGTGGGCCATGGCCGCCACGTGCGCGATGTCGACCGCGTTGCCGGTCACATTGGAGGCGTGTGTCACCACCACGGCACGCGTACCCAGCGTGACCAGCCGCTCGAGCTCGTCGTAGTCGAGCACGCCGTTCACGTCGCAGCCCGCATGCTCAACGGTCACGCCCCGCTCTGCCGCCAGACGGTTGAGCGGACGCAGCACGGAGTTGTGCTCGAGCACCGTCGTGACCACACGGTCGCCGGGGCGCACCACGCCATTGATAACGGTGTTGAGCGCCGCGGTGGAGTTGGGCGTAAAGCACACATGGTCAGCACGCGGACAGCCCAGCAAGCGCGCAAGCTTGGCGCGGCAGCCGTGGATGGTACGCGCCGCATCGAGGGCACCCGACGTGGCGCCGCGCCCGGCATTGCCGAGCGAGCACATCGCCTGCGTCACGGCATCGATAACCGCTTGCGGCTTGTGCATGGTCGTCGCCGCGTTATCCAGATAGATCATCGCACGACCTCCCACATATCAATCACGGTATAGCCCTCGGTGGGAATGCCCGCAGCGGCAAGCTCGGCGCGCAGCAGCTCCTCATCGGCAGGCGACGCCTTCCACGCCAGACCGCAGCCGGCAGCGACCTCCCCGGGTACGGGAATCGTTCGCCCGGGAAGGCCGCGCTCGATGCACAGGGTCTCGCAGCCCATGGCGGCCGCCGTGGTGGGAAACGTGACGACAAGCGCCGGGCGCTTCTGCCTCATGGCAACTCCAACCAATACGCTACGGGCGCACAACGCGCACGGCCTGCTCCATCTTCTCCACGATCACGTACATGTTCGTGACCTCGCCCACCGCAAGCTGGTCTTTAATGCCATAGTGGTCGAGGCAGGTACCACAGGTGAGAATCTCGACACCCTGCTCGGCCAGACCCTTCAGGTCGTCGAGCACCGGTGAGCCCTCGACGGTGAGCTTGGCGCCGCCGTTGTAGAAGAGCATCGTGGCGGGCAGCTCCTCCTGCTGCGTCACGGCGAAAACAAAGGCCTTCATGAGCTTGTGGCCCAGCTCATCGTCGCCGCGGCCCATGCAATCGGTGTAGACGGCCACGACCAGCTTGCCCTTACCGGCGCCGGCGCCACAGAAAGCGGCACCGTCCTGCTCGGGCACGCCCACGGCAACGGTGCCGGCGGTCGCCACGGTCACGTGCCACTCGGCATCTGCAACCTTCTCGACCGAGGCCGTACAGCTCTTTTCCTGCGCCATCTTGGAGATGTTCTTGACGGCGGTCTCGTTGTCGACCGAGGTCACCACAACGCCCTCGCCATCGAGCTGCTTGAGAGCCTTGAGCGTCTTGACGACGGGCAACGGGCAGGCGTCGCCCATGGCATTGACTTCAATCTTGGTAGACATAGCAAATTCCTTTCGAATGCGACCGCCCAAAACGACGGGCGGTCGCATAAACGGTTTTCTTTAGCGCACAACGCGAACGGCAGGACCGCCCGACACTGCCTCGTGCACGCGACCGACAACGGCGGCGATGCGACCCTCGGCATGCAGACGGCGCGCAAGCTCATCCACATCGGCAGCAGGCGCCGCGATGAGCAGGCCGCCCGAGGTCTGCGGATCGTACAGCGCATCCAGCATGCCCGGCTCCAGGTTATCGTCTGCCGCCACGCGCGGACCAAAGAAGTCCTGGTTGCGGTAGGCGCCGGCGGGGATAATGCCCAGACGCGCCATGTCGAGCACCTGGTCAAAGAGCGGCACCGCCCCCGACGCAAGCTCAATCTGCACGCCCGAGCCCTCGGCCATCTCGCACGCGTGCCCGATCAGGCCAAAGCCTGTGACATCGGTGCAGCCGTGAAGCTCAAGTCCCTCGGCCAGACGAATCGGGGCCTCGTTGAGGGTGCGCATCGACTCGAACACCGGGCTGGCGCCATCATGCTCGATGAGCTCGCCCTTAATGGCCGTGGTGATGATGCCCGAACCGATCGCCTTGGTCAGCAACAGGACATCGCCCACGCGCGCACCGCTATTGGCAAGCATCCGATCGAGCGCGACAAAACCGCTCACGGACAGACCGTACTTGGGCTCGTCGTCGTTGATGGTGTGGCCGCCCGCGATAGAGCAGCCCGCCTCGACGCACTTGTCGGCGCCGCCCGCCAAGATCTGCCCAGCAACTTCAACGCCCAAGCAACTGGGTATGCAGAGCAGGTTCATGGCATGACTCGGCCGCCCGCCCATGGCGTAGATATCCGACAGCGAGTTGGCCGCGGCGATCTGACCGAACAGATAGGGATCGTCGACCATCGGCGGGAAGAAGTCGATGGACTGCACGAGGCCCAGGTTCTCGCCAACGCGGAAGACGCTCGCGTCGTCGGAAGTATCGAACCCCACGAGCAGGTTATCGTTATGCACATTGGGTAAGTCGCCCAGGACCTGGGCGAGGGCTCCAGGAGCCAGCTTAGCGGCTCAACCGCTCGCGGCGGTCACAGACGTGAGCTTAATCTGATCGTCAGACATCGATACCTCCTCTCATCGGTCAATCATTTTCCCCCAGTATACGCATGAATGCGAGCCTACGGCGGATGCATTAATTGAGCGCCTGTGCGCGAATCGCTGCGCCGACAGCGCCGGCAAAGCGTGCCAGGGGCGCAGTCTCTACCGGCGAGCCCAACAGCGCGGCCAGCCGCTCAACGACATAAGCGTTCTCACACAAACCGCCAGTCAGATAGTACGGGGCACCCGCCGCCTGCCCGGCCATAGTGGCCACGCGCGAGACCACACTCTCGATCACGCCGCGCGCAATGTTCTCGCGCGGCTCACCACGACCGATCAGGCTGATAACCTCGCTTTCGGCAAAGACCGTGCACATGCTGGATATCTTGGTAGGCTCGCCGGAACGCGCCAGGTCGGCCATCTGCTGTTGGGAAATGCCCAGGCGGTCGGCCATGATCTCCAAAAAGCGTCCCGTGCCGGCAGCGCACTTGTCGTTCATGGCGAACTTGGCCACGCGGCCGCCTTTAAGCTGGATGACCTTGGTATCCTGCCCACCCACGTCAATCACGGTGCCGTGGTCACCAAACAGGCGCACGGCACCGGCACCGTGGCAGGTGATCTCGGTCACGACCTTGTGCGCATAGCGCGCAGCGACACGGCCGTAGCCAGTCGCGACCACGCGAACATCGTCGCCTGTCACGTCATAGCCGGCGGCCACGAGCTCCACGCGCAGGCGCTCCGCCGCATCAACCGACGAATACCCGGTTGGCTGCACGCACGTCCACGCCACCGAACCCTCTCCATCGACCACAGCGGCCTTAGCCGCCGTAGACCCGATATCGATCCCGATCCCTATCATGGCTCTCTCCTAATCAGCAAGAAAATCAAACGATCAGACACTGCTGCAGCAACGGCCCTCTGGCGGCTGAGGTGCCCGAGATTCCGAGCGACAAGCCCAACGAAGCGTACTTCTGGTACGCAAGCGACGGTTTGAACGGCAAGATCGGGTGCCTGGAGAAGCCACCGGGACGGATAGTCCTAAATGGTTTCCAAGAAAGCCTCGATCCTGGTCTGCAGTTGGCCTGCATCCTCGCCGGCGTAGTCGGTCGTGATGTGCATAAACGGAATACCGGCCTCCTCGGCGGCCTTCTCCACGGCAAACGACTCCATCTCGTAGAGCGTGCAGAACTGCAGTGCCACGTCGACAATGCCGTCGGCATGCAGGTCCTTAGCCATCTGAACAATGTCCTTCATACGCTGGTCGTTGGGCGTAAAGACGGCACAGTTAATCTTAAAGTAGCGCTCGGCGATAGCATCGAGCATCTCGTCAACCGTCTCACCGGACTCATCGACCAAGTCCTTGTAATAGCGCGAACCCGTACAGGACTCCTCGCCCACCACAACGCCGCCGGCCTTCTCGATGAGGTTGAACAGCTTCCAGTTGGGCACGGCCATGGGCGTGCCGGTGTACAGGATGCGCTTGGTCCCCTTGGGCGCCACGCCCTCTCCGGCCTCGACACGCTGCTCACACTCGGCCGCCATATCGTTGATGGCTCCGGTCAGACGCGGCGTGTCGTCCATAAAGGCGGCCTGAACGGTCAGCAGGCTGTCGAGACCGCTAATGGGCGCTGGGTCGGCAGCGCGCGTGGCAGCGAGACGCTGCAGGGCGCGACGCTTCTCATTGACGGCGCGGATGGCGGCCTTCAGACGCTCAGGCGTAATCGTGACGCCACACTCTTCCTCAATCTTGGCGGCGAGCTTTTTAACCTCGGCCTTCCAGGTCACGAGCGTCGACTCGTCGTGCACGTTGGGAATATCCACAACGTACATGTTCTTTTGCGTGGCAAAAAACTCGTAGGCCTTCTTCTTGCCATCGCAGGTGTTCTCGCCTACCACCAAGTCACTCGACTCAATATAGGGGCAGACCTCACCCAGCTTAAAGCCGGCAAAGCTCTTGATAAGCGGACAAGTGTTGCGCGGCAAGTGCTCCTCGACCTTGTCCGTTGCCCAATCGGCACCCGAGCACAGACCAACGGGAATGCCGTCACAGGCAAGCACGATCTCCTCGGGCACGTACACGCAGAACGAGCCCACGATTTTGGTGGCCTCGCCAGCCTCTTTCTTGTCGAGCATCTCCTTAATGCGGCCGCTATGGATGTTGGTGGCCACAAAGTCCAAGTAGGACGTGGACTTGGGGCGGTTGTTCTGCGACAGGAACATGTCCCCGTACATCTGGCCCACGGCGCCCAGCAGCATATCGTGGTCGGCAAGATTCATGCCGAGGCTCTCCCACATCGGATGGAAATCGAATTCTTCAGCCATAACGGTTCCCCTCTCGAACCAAAAACGGATAACAGCGGTATCGATGCACGACGGACGGCGATTGCCCGACCGTGCTCAAACCCGGAATTTTAGGGAACCTGCTTCGCGGTCGATTATTTAGTTGTGCGTCGTCTCTCCCGGAGCCGTAAACATACCTGCTCATATGCGGCTCCGAGCGATATATAGGGCACGCGCGGCAACGCGGCAAATGTATGTCGTCTGCGGCATGTGCGCACCCTCCTTAACCAGTCGAGGTCAACTATATCAACGGTCATCGCCCCTGCGAACACCGTTGACATTCGTACGACAGCGTCGTGTGCCGTCGTTTAATAAATAATTATCTTAATTGATAAGAATTTGTCATTCCCCATTCGGCGAACGGCAAAAACAAAGCCGCCGAGGCTTATATCCCCGACGGCATTACCCGGCGCTATCGACAAACCAAATGGATCCTGCTGGCATCAAAATGCATGCGCAGCGTCTCGCCTGCTTGTGGCAGCTCGTCGACAGGCATGCCCACTTTGTTGACCTTCCACTGCAGGCGCGTGGGCGCATCGGCCCGCGGCGCATCCAACAGCACCAGGCGCTCAAAGCGTGAATCGCTCACACGGGTCACGTGCAAATCGTAGCTGTTGCGACCCCGCTCAGCGCGATTGTCAACATGGAAGTAGCTCGCACGAATGCCCAGGTACGCCACGTCGTCGGGCACCTCGCGACCCACGTTAAAGGTCATGCCCCAGTCGAGAGCCTCAACTTCTTCGTCGCCGATCTTGCGCGCCCGGCTTGTGTTCTTGCAGCCCGTCAAGCGCAGCGCCGCCAGCGTCTGCGGACGGCGGACCACATCCTCGACGGAGCCGACCTCCTCAACATGCCCATCGTGCATCACACAGATGCGCTCGCACAGGCGGCATGCCTCGTCAATATCGTGGCTCACGTACAGCACAGTGCGGCTGCACACATCGAACAGGTCGAGCATATTCTGCTCGAGCGCGCTCTTAAGATAGGAATCGAGCGCGCTCATGGGCTCGTCGAACATAAAAATGCCCGGATGTGCCGCCACCATGCGAGCAAGCGCCACGCGCTGCTGCTGGCCGCCCGAGAGACGCGCGGGATAGCGGTCGGCAAAATCGGCCAGCCCAAAGATACCCAGGTAGCGCTCGGCAAGTTGTCTGCGCGCCGCGGCGTCGCCTGCACCCTCAACGCCGGCGCACACGTTATCGGCCACCGTCATATTAGGGAACAGCTGATAGTTTTGAAACATCAGGGCGCACTTGCGCTCCTGGGGCGACAGATTGATGCCCGCCACCGAGTCAAAGAAGGTTACGCCGTTGACGACGATCTTGCCCTCGTCGGGTGTCTCCACGCCGGCAATACAGCGCAAGGTGCAGCTCTTGCCGCAACCGGAGGCGCCGAGCAGCGCCACACGCTCCTCGCCGGCATCGAGCTGCATGTCGAGCACAAACCCGGGATAACGTTTCTTAATATCCAGAACAAGCGACATGGCTTATCGACCTCCCTTTGCGACCGTGTCATCGCGCATAAGCTCGGCCAATGCCTCGCGATCGATACGCAGCGCATCGCCGCCGACTGGGTCGAGCGAATCGGTCTGGCCGCCCAGCTGCTTGGCCTGCTTGCGCTCCGCACGGGAAAGGCCCCGTTCGCGATACTTTTGCGAATGCGCCGTGTACATGTTGATGAACAGGATGACCAGGAAGCTGAACGCTATTACGACCACGACCCAAAAGAGGGCCACCGAGGTGTTGCCGCCCATCCACTCAAAGTAGATGGCGATGGGGATGGTCTGGGTAATGCCGGCGTAGTTGCCCGCAAAGAACAGGGTGCAGCCAAACTCGCCCATAGCACGCGCGAAGGCGAGCACCGTGCCGGCGGCGATGGAGGGCCAGCCGAGCGGCATCATAAGCTTGGTAAAGATGCGACGCTCGGACCAGCCCAGCGTGCGCGCCGCATCGAGCATCTGCGTGTCGAGGCTCTCGAAGGCTCCGAGCGCCGTGCGGTAGACCAGCGGAAACGACACAACGACGGCCGAAATGACCGCCGCAGGCCAGGTAAAGACAATCGAGATGCCGTGCGCGATCAGCCACTGGCCCACCCCGGTCGAGCGGCCAAACAACATGAGGAGCAGAAAGCCGCAGACCGTGGGCGGCAGCACCATAGGAATCGTAAAGACCGAATCGAGCAGGCCCTTGATGCGACTCGAGGTACCCATAGTCTTCCACGCGGCAAACAGGCCCAGCGCAAAGGAGATCAGCAGGGCAAGGCCGCTCGTTTTAATGGACACCCAAAACGGGCGATAGTCGATGTCGCCCAAAAAGGAGGCCAGAGAGGCCAAGGGCCCCTGCTCATCCCGCAACACGACAGACGATGCTTCTACCATTCGAGCGCTATCAAGCCAACGCGCGCCGCCCTTGGCATCACCCGAGGCCGATGCAATCACCACATAGCGGTCCCCATCCGCACCACGCACATCAAAGCCATAGGTATACCCGCCGGCATCAAACGTTGTTTCCGCCGTAACATACCAAGGAAGATCAACGTCCCCTAGCTGCGCACCTCCCATGGAGTTTGCGCTGTCGAGCTCACAGACGAGGGCCTTGAGACCCGATACGCACTCGTTGTCCTGCGGATCCAATCCATACTTCTCGACCGCCTTGGGCGATATCCACACCACAACGCGATCGGCAGCAGGCGCCACTACAAGGTCCACGTCCTCGTCAACGGGAAACCGGTAGCCCTCAGGCTGGCCCTCCATGGCACGAGCAGTCCCCTTGGCCAACCGCTCAAAACCCTCGATCCCATAGGAAAGCCCATGAGTGGTCGCGGCAACCTGGGCCCCGTCCTCAGCGTCCCCAGCAAACGCAAATCCCGGCACCCAGCAAAGCGCGAAGGTCAAAGCACAGGCGACAAGCATGCGGAATCTATTAAGCACGAAAAGCTCCAAGCGAATACAAGGACGGAGTGAAACACAAAACGATGGAATTATCGCGCCAAGCCGCACTACTCGGAAAGCTCAAAGCCGTACTTAGCCCAAATCTTCTGAGCCTTCTTGTTGGTCAGGCAGAAGTCGATGAACGCCTTGGCCTCGTCGGCGTGCTCGGAGCTCTCGGCAACGGCACCCGGGTACACAATGGGCTTGTGCGAATCCTCGGGGCACACGAAGGCCTCCTCGATGCCGTCGTAGCGGAAGATATCGGAGCTGTAGACAAAACCGGCTACGCAGTCGCCTGTGGACACATAGGCGGCAGCGGTACCGACCTTGTCGGCCAGCGCTACCTTGTCGGCGATCTCGGGAGCATACTCGCCGTCGTCGCCCTCGGTGCCGGTGTAGAGGCCTACGGAAGCCAACGCCTGGTTGGCGTACTTGCCGGCGGGGACGGTCTTGGCGTCGCCAATGGCGATCTTGCCGTCCAGATTCGCGACGTCGGCGATGGCCTCGATCTTGGTGTCGGAGCCCTCAGCACGAATGATCACGAGGTCGTTGACGAACATATCCTCACGCGTGTCGGCATCGACGAGCTCAGCGACCTCGGCGTCGTCCATGGTGCCCTTGGAAGCGGTGATGAGCACATCGACCGTGGCGCCGGCGCGCATCTGCTCGACGAGGTCGCCGGAGGCCTTAAACTGCGTGTCGGCAAAGGTGGTGCCGGTCTGGTCGGTGTAGAGCTCTTGGACCTCGGGCAGGGCCTTCTCGAGCGAGTTAGCGGCAAAGACCTGCAGCTCGACAGCCTTCTTCTTAGAGGAAGACTTGACGGAGCCGGCATCGGATCCGGCCGGCTCGGACGTCTTGTTGCCCGAGCAGCCGGCAAGGCCAAGGCCGGCGGCAGCGGCAGCAGAAAGCGAGACAAAACCGCGGCGTGAAACCATATCGAACATATTCAACCCTTTCGAACGCTATGCCCGGGCACCCCGCCGCAGGCTTTATTCTGTTACTAGATTATACTTCCGCTCGAATAATGATAATGAGAAATTATTCTCGCTAGAGAATATAGTTTCGAGTTGCCGTGCACCTCGGCGTCGCTTCGGCGGAAAACAAAGGCGGAGCAGCCGTTCAGGTCGCCCCGCCGCAGGTAAACCGCTTATTTGGTATGTCCGCCGCCCGCCGTCATTTGGGCCGCATGCTCCAGCTGATCGCTCACGGCCTCCCAGCTTTCGCGGGCCGCTTTCGTGGATCCCGGAAAGTTGATGACAAGCGTATGCCCACGCTGCATGCACACGGCGCGCGAGAGCATAGCGCGGCGCGTCTTGGTCATGGAGTACGCGCGGATTGCCTCTGCAATACCCGGCACATCGCGGTCGCAGACGGCACGCGTCGCCTCGGGCGTCACGTCGCGCATCGAAAGTCCCGTGCCGCCACAGGTGAGCACGACATTGGCGTGGCACTCATCGGCAGCTTCCACAATGGCATCACCGATCTCGCTGGCGTCGTCGCGCACGACCACATGTGAGACGACCGTCCAGCCCTGTGCCTCGATAAGTTCCTCGAGTGCGGCTCCAGCCTCGTCCTGAGCAAGATCGCGCGTATCCGAGCACGTCACGATCGAAATCTTCAACTCCATAGTCTTCCTCCTACAACACCGTGCCCTCGGGCAGGTCGACACGCACGACATCCACGACGTCGCCAGCCTTGAGCTCGCACGGTCCTTCGTCAATACGCAGCAGGCAGTTGGACCGCTGCATCGTGCCGAGCAGCGCCGAATTCTGCGTCTTGGCCTCGGTCACCAACAGCTCACTGGTCTCGGGGTCGCGCAAAACCGTGGCGCGATCGAAGAAGCGTCGGTCCTGGCGCTTTTTCACGCCGTGCGTGAGCGTCGCCTGCTGCACGGGACGCACGCCCTCGGCAAAGCCGCGCATCTTGCGAATCGCCGGACGGGCAAGCATCTCAAAGCCCACATACGCCGCGGCCGGATTGCCTGAAAGCCCTAGGTACGGCTTGCCCCCGAGCAAGCCAAACGTGATGGCCTTGCCCGGACGCATCGAGATGCGATCGAACAGCACCACGCCCTCGCGCCGGACGAGCGCCGTCACGTAGTCGTAATCGCCCGCCGAGGCGCCGCCGCTCGTAATGACAAAATCGCACTCTCGCGTGGCGCGATGCACCAGCTCGCCAATCGCCCGCTCATCGTCGGGCGCAATACCGTAGAACACGGGCTCGGCGCCGGCATCGAGCGCCTCGGCCATCAGCGCCGAGGAGTTGGAATCGCGAATCTGACCGCGCGCCGGTACCTTACTCGGTGCGACCAGTTCCGTGCCCAGCGAGATGATGCCCACACGTGGGGCGGCGTGCACCTTCACGCTCGCGTATCCGGCGCTTGCCAGCAAGCCGGCGCCCGCCGGAGTCACAACCTCGCCAGCACGCATCACGACTTCGCCGGCATGGGCCTCCTCGGCGGCAGAGCGAACGTTCTCCCCCACCTTGGCCGGCGCCGAAAACCTCACACGCGAGCCCTCGTTGCCGTCACCGTCGAGCACATCGACGATCTCGTACTTCACCACGGCATCGGCACCTTCGGGTACCGGCGCGCCCGTCATGATGCGGACCGTCTCGCCCGCGCCGATTGCGCCCTCAAACACATGGCCCGCGGCCTCGTGTCCGATAACGTCGAGCGTCACCGGCGCCTCGCCAGATGCCTGCGCCAAGTCCGCCGAGCACACGGCATATCCGTCCATAGCACTGTTGGCAAACGGCGAGATGTCGATGTCGGCCACCGCGTCCTCGGCCAAGGGAAGACCGGTGGCCTGCCACACGGGAATCTCGACGAGATCGGCCGGAGCAACGTGCGACAGAACAATCGACTGCGCGTCCTCCAGCGGAATGAGCTTCTCTGCCATATGCACCTCTTAATGCCACGGCGCACAACAGGGGCGCCGATTCTTTATGCTTGTCTCAGTATAATCCCCAGACGCACGACCGCGACTTGGCCTGTACCCGCAAATACACCTGTCGGCCGCAAGCCACGAAACAGAATCGAAACCAACCCACCGGCTCGTCGCGTTTACCGCGTTTTATAATGCTTGCGTTGCAACCTAAAAGAGGAACGTATGGCTCATAACGACAAACCCGAAAGCGCAAACGAGGCGCAAGACCATCCCCAGCCGCTCGACGACGGCGGCTTTTTCTCCCTGAACGACGTCATCACGGCAGGCAGGCATCAACTTACCCGCTCCGAGCATCTCTTGGCTGCCGACACGCGCCGCAACGCCCGCAACCTACTCGCGAGCGCCAAGTTGCTCGTACTCGTCGTCATCGTCTCGCTTGCCATGGGCGTTGCCGCTTGGGCGTTTTTGGCCTCGCTGAATATCGCGACCGACTATCGCGAGCACCATGCGTGGATTTACGCGCTTCTTCCCGTTGTGGGCGTTGCCACCGCATGGGTGTACAAAAACCACGGTCTTGCCGCCAAACGCGGTAACAACCTGGTCATCGACTCCGCTCTGGGCACCCGCCTCATCCATATGCGCATGGCCGTCCTCACCTTCGTCTGCTCCACGCTCACGCATCTAACGGGCGGATCGGCCGGTCGCGAGGGAGCTGCGGTGCAGATTGGCGGCACCATCGCCAGCAACATCTCGAGCCTCGCCCACCTCAAAAAGCATGACCACCACGACCTCATGCTCGCCGGAATCTCGTCGGCCTTTGGCGCCGTATTCGGCTCGCCCCTTGCCGGAGCTTTCTTTGGCATGGAGATGTGCTTTATCGGCAAGATCGACTACACCGCGGGCATCTACTGCCTGGTCGCGTCGTTTACCGGCTACTTTACATCACTCGCCCTGGGTACCGAGTACGAAGTGAATGTCATCGCCAGTGTTCCCGCCATGTCGCCCAAAACGGTCGTCATCGTTGTTATCAGCGCCATTATCTTCGGTCTGACGGCACGCCTCTTTGCCTGGTCGGTTCGAACCGTCAAGAGCCTGTACGGTCGCTTTATCACCAATTACCTCGTTCGCGCACTTATAGGCGCACTCGTGGTTTTGGCCGCCTATACCCTCCTCGACGCCTGGGACTACGCTGGCCTTTCCACGTGGCTTTCCGGCGCCGGATTTGCAGGCAACACCACCCTAGCGGACGCAGCCATCAAGTTGGTCGTCACAGCGCTTACCCTGGGCGCGGGCTTCCAAGGCGGCGAGGTCACGCCCCTGTTTGGCATCGGTGCGGCACTCGGTGGCTGGATCGGTTGCCTTACCGGGCTCGACCCCAGTTTTCTGGCGGCTCTCGGCATGCTCGGCGTGTTCTGCGCCGGCCTCAACGTACCCATCACCACCTGCATGATGGCCATCGACCTGTTCCACGGCACAGCCGCCGGGTTCTTTGTCATCGTGGCCTTTATCAGCTACCTAACCGGCGGACACCGCGGCGTGTACCCCGCCCAGCGCATCATCTCACCCAAGCGCCGTTCGCTTATTGTGGATGAGGGCGGTACGGTAGCGGATGCTATCGAGCGCCACAACGACCTGATAGAGTAGATGTAATAATCGCCGTGCAGCCACAATCGGGGGCAATTCGACCTGAGCGCGACCGCACTGCCATGTCACACGCCGGGAGTCGCCCCATGCACGCAACTGATTTTGGTCGCACGCTCATCATCGCCAACCCAGCCGCCCAGTCGGGCGCGGCGCGCGAAGTTGCCGAGCGCCTGCAGCGCTTTTTGGATATGACCGCGCGCGCATCCCAGTTTGACTTGGTGCTAACCGAGCGCATGGGACACGCCAAGGAGCTTGCCGCCCAGGCAACGGACTATCGCACTGTTATCGCACTCGGCGGCGACGGCGTGATCCACGAAGTCGTCAACGGGCTTATGACGCAAAAGGCGGACGCCCGCCCCGCTCTTGCCGTCCTGCCCGTGGGCTCCGGCAACGATTTTGCCCAGACGCTCGGCATCGAAGATTTCTCCGGCAAGGATTTTGGTGCGCTGCTTACCTGCGAGCTGCAGCGTCAGGACATCGGGCGGATTCGCTCATGGAACCCCGCAAGCGGCAGTGGCGAGGCAATCGTCGAGTATTACGACCAGACGGTCTCCGTCGGTATTGATGCCGCCATCGGCCTGGGCACCACCGAGCTGCGCAAAAAGACGGGTCTCACCGGCGCGCCGCTCTACACTCTTTCGGGACTAGAACAGTTTGGCCTACGCTATCGCAACTACCCCATGACAGTCAGCTTTGACGGCGCGCCCGCCGAGCGCGTAAGGGCGATCGTCATGGCGATTCAGCTGGGTCCTACCTATGGCTCGGGCTATCGTATCTGTCCCGAAGCCGACCCCTGTGACGGCATACTCGACGTCTGCTACGCCTGCGGCCCCGTTCCGCGCGCGGTCGCGCTTCCCATGTTCCTTTCGGCCAAAGATGGCCACCATACCAAGCTGCCACCGGTTCGCATGCGCCGCTGTCGCCATGCCGAGCTTACCTTTGAGGAGCCCGACTACCCCATCCAGGCCGACGGCGAGCCCGTTGTCGCCTCGCGCATCGAGGTCGACATCCTCGCCGGCGCCCTCCACGTCTGGCACCCCACCCACTAGCCATCCCTAAGTTGCGGTGAAATAGGGACTGTTTATGCAGATAAAGCCGCAAAACAGTCCCTATTTCACCGCAACTTATTGAGAAGATCATTCCTCCCCGCCCGGCTTGCGACGGTTGGCCTTTTTAATCGCGTTAAAGTGCTTATCATTGAGCCTGCGCTGGCGAGAGCGCTGAGGCACCTTGGTCTTTACGCGTCGGCGCGGTGGACGCCCGCGACGCTCAAGCTCAGCGCGCAGCTTACGCAGGCAGCTGCTGCGGTTTTGGAACTGGCTGCGGCTCTCGCGCGCCGTCACGGTAATCCCCGTGGGCCCATGCTTCATGCGCACAGCAGAGTCTGTCGTGTTCACGCCCTGTCCGCCCGGACCCGACGCGCGAAACACCTGAACCTCGCAATCGCGTGCCAACTCCTCGACCGACATCTCGGCATAGTGCGCATACTCACGCCATCCCATCTTGTTCTCATCCATATCAACACCTCCCCTCATACAAAAAATGTGACAAAGGGACAGTCCCTTTGTCACATCGCATACCAATCGCTTGTGTTGCGCACTTAGGCGAAGGTGATCTCGCCGGTCTCGCAGTCCATATCGGCGATACGGGCCAGGCTCTCGACGCGGAAGCCGCGCTCGCGGAGCTTATCGCCACCGCCCTGGAAGCCCTTCTCCACCGCAATGCCAATACCGGATACCTCGGCACCCGCAGCCTCGCAGATCTTGATAAGACCCTCGAGCGCGCAGCCGTTGGCCAAAAAGTCGTCGATAATCAGGACCTTGTCGCCCTCGGACAGGAAGCGCTTGCCAACGATGACCGGGTACTCCTTCTGCTTGGTAAAGGAGTAGATGGTCGTGGCATACTGCTCGCCGTCGAGGTTGATGGACTGCGCCTTCTTGGCAAAGACAACCGGCACGCCGCCAAAATGCTGGGCCGCGATGCAAGCCATGCCAATGCCCGAAGCCTCGATCGTCAGGATCTTGTTGATCTCGACGCCCTCGAACAGACGGGCCCACTCGGCGCCCATGTGGTCGAACAACTCAACGTCGCACTGGTGGTTGAGGAAGGCATCAACCTTAAGGACGTTACCGGCCTTTACGATGCCGTCATGGCGAATACGATCCTCAAGCTCCTGCATGGCGCAACCCCTTCTCGCGGCAACGATACCGCGCGATTAATAAACGTTGTTCGATAGTCTACCACGGACCGACCCCCGCCCGCCCCACAAGCAGCATCGCACCACAAACCAGTCTTTTTGGGACGGCGCGAATCGTGGCAGACAGCCTCCCAACAAGCTAATGGCGGGCGAGCATCCTCACCAAACGCACCATGGCGAGCGCAAAGCCCACAGCGGCCACAGTCATGAGCACGTAGAACACCGAGCGAAAGCCGAATAGGAATACATCCGGACGACCTGCAACAATACTGGTCACGGCCTCGCCCATCGCCACGCTCATCTGCCCATACAGGATATGCGACGCCGCCGTAATGCCCGCTGCCATACCCGCATAGCGCGCCAGGCTGCCCAGGCTGCCCGCAAAACCGAGCGCCTCGCGCGGGGCCGAACCCATATACAACGAGTTATTGGGGCTCTGGAAAATCGACGTACCGCACGACATAAACGCGACGCAGCACACGATCACGGGGATAGAAGAGCGCTCATCGAGCGTGCTCACCGCGAAGAGACCGCACACGTACACGCCCAGGCCGACCGCCGTGGGGCCCTCGCAGCCGACACGGTCCGAAACCGTTCCCGAAAGCGGGCCGATAAAAGCATTCACCATCGGCAGCGCCAAAAAGAGCAGTCCGGAAATGTCAGAACCAAAGCCGTGGGCGTCCTGAAAATAGAACGGAAGAATAAACTCGGATGCGCCAATACCAACGAACACGATGAGCATGCAGGCAAGGTTGATGGTGAAGGCCGAATTTGCAAAGCAGCGACGCGCGGCCTCCGCCAACGACATGGGGCGCTCGCCGGCCTCCGGCTTAACATGCGGCAGCGTGTAGAGCCCCACGATAAACGAGATGACGCCAATGGGCAGGTTGATGAGGAAGATGCTCTCCCAAGGAAAGCTTGCCACCAGCATGCCGCCGAGCACGGGGCCACACATCATGCCGAGGGCCACAAAGGTCGCGAGAATACCCATAGCACGGCCTCGTTCGCGCGCCGGAAACGACTCGGTGATGATACCCATGTTGTTAGCCATGGCCGCCGCGCAACCGACGCCCTGAACAATGCGTGCCAGGATAAGAACCTCGAGCGAGGCCGAAAGGCCGCACAGCAGCGAACCGACCGAAAAGACGATGACACCCAGCTGGAACACATTCACCTTGCCGCGCACGTCACCCAGACGGCCAAACGGCAACATAGCCACGCATGTCGCAAGCAGGAACACCGAGCTCACCAGCTGAATGCGATCGAGGCCCACGTCCAGCTCCTTTTGCATCACGGGCAGCGCCACGGTCACGACGGTCGAATCCAAACACACCATAAACGTCATGATGAGCACGGTAAATAGAATCGCCCATTTGTTCTTGCCATGGGTGTCGCCCTCTAGGGCAATATGCTCGCGGCGCAGCTGCTCTGCAGTTTTCTCCATATCCATCCTTTCGAGTGGCGCAACGCAAAAACGGGGCCCCAATCGCCTGTAAACAGTCGCAATTGGGGTCCCGCCTACGGAATCGGAACGAAAGGCCACCGAAGCTTTCTGCCAGCATCGGCACCTTGTACGGAGCTAGCCTAGCACTGCTCGAGTGCCTGCTCAAGGTCGGCAATCAGATCGGCCGTGTCCTCGAGGCCGCACGACAGGCGCACCATGTCGGCGGAGATGCCACAGGCGATGAGCTCCTCATCGTTCATCTGGCGGTGCGTAGCGTTAGCGGGATGCAGGCAGCAGGTGCGGGCGTCGGCCACATGCGTGGCGATCTGGGCGAGCTTGAGGCTCTTCATAAAGGTCTCGGCCGCCGCGCGACCACCATTAAAGCCAAAGCTCACAACGCCGCAGGTACCGTTTGGCATGTACTTCTGAGCGAGGTCATAGTACTTATCGCCCTCTAGGCCCGGATAGCTCACGAAGCGTACCTTGGGATGACTCTGCAGGAACTTGGCAACGGCCAGGCCGTTCTCACAATGACGCGGCATGCGCACATGCAGGCTCTCGAGCGAGCTGTTCAGGAAGAAGGCCGCCTGCGGGTTCTGCATGGGACCGAGGTCGCGCATGAGCTGCGCGGTGGCCTTGGTAATGAAGGCGCCCTCGCGACCGAACTTCTTGGCATACGTCACGCCGTGGTAGCTCTCGTCGGGCGTGGTGAGACCCGGGAACTTATCCGCATGGGCCATCCAGTCAAACTGGCCGTGGTCAACGATCACGCCGCCCAGGTAGGCAGCATGTCCATCCATGTACTTGGTGGTGGAGTGCGTAACGATGTCGGCGCCCCACTCAAAGGGACGGCACATCACGGGCGTCGGGAAGGTGTTGTCGACCATCAGCGGCACGCCGTGGTCGTGCGCGGCCTTGGCAAAGCGCTCAATATCGAGCACGGCGAGGGCGGGATTGGCGATCGTCTCGCCAAAGACGAGCTTGGTATTGGGCTCAAAGGCCGCCTCGAGCTCCTCGTCGGTGCAGTCGGGGGCAACGAACGTGCAAGTCAGACCCATGCGCTCCATGGTATGGGCGAGCAGGTTGTAGGTACCGCCGTAGATGGCAGAGCTCGCGACCACGTGATCGCCGGCACCGGCAACGTTAAAGATCGCGAGGAAGTTCGCCGCCATGCCCGAGCTCGTGAGCATCGCAGCGGTACCGCCCTCCATCTCGCAAATCTTGGCGGCAACCAGATCGCACGTGGGGTTCTGCAGACGGCTGTAGAAATAGCCCGACTCCTCCAGGTCGAACAGCTTGCCCATATGCTCGGACGTGTCGTACTTCCACGTGGTTGACTGGTAGATAGGCACCTGACGCGGCTCTGCATCACCCGGGCGATAACCGCCCTGAACACACGTCGTACCGATGGTCTGCTCGCTCATATCTAGCTCCCTTGCCTGGGTTACGTTTTATTCGGTTCACGATACCGCTACCCCGCACCCCTCTCAACCCATCCCCAAGGTAGGTTATGAGACAAATTGATCAGGGGTATTTATCTCAAGCCTTGGACATTTGCTCGATAGATAAAAATAGGGCATACATGAAGCTCTCGACGATTACATGCACCGTCACGGGTACCATAGGCGGGTACACCGTAACCAAGGAGACAACGATGAAGCAAATCGATATCGCCCAGCTCGACACCGCGGCCTGCCAGGCTCAGGCTGCCGAATACCACGCCCGTGGCTTTAACTGCGCCCAGGCCGTTGCCTGCACGCTCGCACCTGCCGTCGGGCTCGACCCCCAGACCGCCTTTACCCTAACCGAGGGCTTTGGCGCCGGCATGGGCGGCATGACCGAAACCTGCGGCGCCATCTCGGGCGCCGTGGCCATCATGGGCTTTGTAATGAGCGACGGCATGGATAACCCCAAGACCAAGGGCCAGACCTACAAGCTGTCGCGCGAAATCGCAAAGCGTTTTGGCGAGAAGAACACGACGACCGTCTGCGGCACGCTCAAGGGCATCGGATCGGATAAGGGTCCGCTCCGCAGCTGCCCCGGCTGCATCGACGATGCCGTCGAGATTGCCTGCGATGTGCTAAAGCAGCTCGCCGAGTAAACGGCAGCAACAGAAATCGACGGCCGGCGCGCTTGGTATTCATCCAAAAGCACGCCGGCCGTCGTCGTTAGAACTCCGCAAACTCGGGAGCGCCGACCTCAATCTCCTCGCGCCCTGCCATAAGCTCGCGCATCTTAACGCAAAACGGTTCCTGCTCCCCCGCCTTAAACACCAAATGAAGTGTCACGGCATCCGCGTAATCGGTATCCAAAACCTTGGCACCCGAATCCTGCGCCAAACGAAGCACCTGCTCATACTGCGGATAGGCCACATGCACGTCAACCGGCACGACGCTCGTCATCTCGACGATCTGCCCAGCCTCCTGAGCCGCAGCCACCGCCGCCTGCGTCGCCGCGGTATAGGCGCGCACCAAGCCACCAGGCCCCAACAGCGTGCCGCCAAAATAGCGCGTCACCACGCAGCAAACATTTTTGAGCCCCGCACCGCGCAGCACCTCGAGCGTCGGCATCCCGCTCGTGCGGCTCGGCTCACCGTCATCGCTCTGACGCTCACGTCCATCGACCAAAATCCACGCGGGAACATTGTGTCGAGCGTCGTAATGACGTTTGCGAACGGTCTCGATAAAGGCATTCGCCTCATCCTCGGACTCAATATGGACCAGCTGGGCAATAAACCGGCTCTTGCGGTCCACAAACTCGCCTGAAGCCTCAATATTCGATTGCAGAGTAAAATAGCTGTCCAACAAAGCCCCTCAACAACAAGCAAAGCAACAAACAGCCTCAATAATACGATAACCCTAGTAAAAAGAATGGCAACGCCGATGATTCCGTCAACGAAAGCGAGAACCCGTCAGCGCGAGCAAGGTGCCTTGAAAGACGAGGGCATTGACCTTATGGTCATGCCCGAAGGCTTGAAAGGCAGATTGCCGCGCTGACGGGTTCGCAGCGTCAACAAAGTGCCGAGTGGGCCTGTAAGCCGGGTTCTGTCGTGAACGGTCATTTATCTTGTCTGCACGTTACCGTGCAGCTCCACGCACGCTACCCGAACGCGGACCGGGCCGGCCCATAGCGTTCCTATTCGCGCTTGCTCCGGATGGGGCTTGCCAAGCCGCCGTGTTGCCACGACGCTGGTGGTCTCTTACACCACCGTTTCAGCTTTTCCCTTTACGCCTTGCGGCGCAGGTGGGAGTCTTCTTTTCTGCGGCGCTTTCCGTCGGATCACTCCGCCCGGCCGTTAGCCGGCATCCCGCCCTCTGGAGCCCGGACTTTCCTCACGCGTACTGCAAGCAGCACATCGCGCGACCGTCTGGCCCACTCAGCAGTGCAAAAGTGTAACACACCGTTGCCGCAGGCAATGGCACAACGCAAACGCTCGACACGATATACCAAGAACCGCCATGCAGTACAATAGGGTTGTCGATGGGCAACGTCGTCAGTCGAGACGCGACCGCGCTCCGCACCCCTCCGTCTACTCGGTGTGTTCCCGCCTCCTCCCCGAGGCGGGATGTCGGCATTTTTCATGCACCGACAGCCCAATAGCCTGCGAACAGCCCGGATAGCATTACGCGCGGGTAGCATCGCGCGCGTCAGCAGCAAATGCAAAAAGGGACCCGTCCATTGCGGACGGATCCCTTCAAACAAGTGATCGTCAAACCGATTTACTCGGCGTCGGTCTCCTCGTCCTTCTTCTCGGAAGGCAGCGGGGTAACCTCGATCTCGACGCCCAGAGTCTCAGCAGCGGACTTCATGGACAGGGAGATACGACGACGGTCGAGGTCGATCTCCATGACCTTGACCTGAACCTTGTCGCCCACGTGGGTGACCTGAGAAGGCTGATCGACGTGCTTGTTGGCCATCTCGGAGATGTGCACCAGGCCCTCGATGCCCTCGCCCAGGTCGACGAAAGCGCCGAACGGGACAAGCTTGGTCACAGTGCCCTCGACGATAGCGCCGACGGGGTACTTCTTGACCAGTGCGCGCCACGGATCCTCGGTGGTCTGCTTGAGACCCAGGGAGATGCGCTCGCGGTTGAGATCGACGTCGAGAACCTCGACCTCGACCTCCTGGCCGACCTTGACAACCTCGGAAGGATGGTTGACGTGGTTCCAGGAGAGCTCGGAAATGTGGATGAGGCCGTCGATACCGCCGAGGTCGACGAAGGCGCCGAAGTCGACGATGGAGGAAACGGTGCCCTGGAGACGCATGCCAGACTTGAGCTTGGACAGGATCTCGGAGCGCTCGGCCTTACGGGACTCCTCGAGCACGACGCGACGGGAGAGGACGACGTTGTTGCGGTTGCGGTCCATCTCGATGACGCGAGCCTCGATGCGGGTGCCCATGTAGGAGGTGAGGTCCTTGACACGACGGAGGTCGACGAGGGAAGCGGGCAGGAAGCCACGCAGGCCGATGTCGAGAATCAGACCGCCCTTGACAACCTCGATAACCTCGCCCTCGACGTTCTCGCCGGAGTTGAACTTCTCCTCGATGCGGTTCCAAGCACGCTCGTACTCGGCACGCTTCTTGGACAGGACCAGACGACCGTCCTTGTCCTCCTTCTGGAGAACCAGAGCCTCGATGGGATCACCGAGTGCAACGATGTCTGCAGGGTTAGCGTCCTTGCGGATGGACAGCTCGCGGACCGGGATAACGCCCTCGGACTTGAATCCGATGTCAACGAGCACCTCGTCATGCTCGATCTTAACGACAGTGCCGTTAACGAGATCGCCCTCATCAAAGTCGGTAATCGTACCGTCGATGAGGTTGTTCATCTCCTCCTCATTGACATCGTCAAGAGAGAAAATGGACGAGTTCTGAATCTCACTCAAAGGTGGACCCCTTTCGAACTACGGGGCCCCGATTGCTAGGACCTACAGAAGGGTGCGACAAGCACACAACGTTTAGGAACACTCGGGAGCCGACAGATACTAATGTGACGCTTATGCAATCACGTTCGTATAGGTTACGGGGAAATCATTTCGATTTCAAGCGTGAACTGCGATTTTTTACTCGTGTGGAGACTTTTTCGTAATCTTATGAACACACGTCTCCACAACTTGACGATAACCAGCCAGGCATTTGGCTTTGGGGTAAAGTATCCGGAGCCAACGACTCTAGATCAAATTTACGAGAAAGGTGCCCGCGTGCTCAAAGCAGTCGTTTTCGATATGGACGAGACGCTTCTTAGCATCAACCTCAATGCGTTCATCCTTCGCTATTTTAAGGATGTCTCATCGATGCTCGCGGATATCGGGCGCCGCAGCCGCGGTGGCACGATGGCACGCCTCGGCACCATCCTGGTCGACCTCAACGCCAATCGCCGCAGCGGCACGGACAATCGCACCAATCTTGAGTTTTACCGCACCGAGGTCGAGCGCCGATGCGGCATCTGCCTCTCCGATCCCATCATCTACGAGGCGTTTACCTACTACGAGCGCGAAGTTCTTCCGTACAAGAACGACGATATCATTAACGCCCACGCCATGCCGGGCGCACACGCCGCGCTCCAGGCCGTACAGGACGCAGGGCTGCGTTGCGCGCTCTTTACCAACCCCAGCTTTCCCCAGGGGGCCATCGAGTGCCGCATGGGTTGGGGCGACCTGGCTGACGCTCCCTTTGAGCTCGTCACGCACATGGGAAACGCCACCCGCTGCAAGCCTGATGCCACCTATTATCTTGAACAGCTTCAGGTGATGGGGCTCAAGCCGCACGAGGTCCTTATGGTGGGCAACGATCCCAAGCGCGACTTCCCGTCCCCCGATTGTGGCATCCAAACCGCCTTTGTGGGCCAGGGCAAGCCCAGCCGAGCCACCTGGCGCGGAACCATGGAAGACTTCGCCCGCGACTTCAACGCCGTAATCGAAGCCTTCTACGAACACCAAGTAGCCGACGAACTGTCATAGGACCCCTCGCTCCAAACAAAATAGCGCCGCAGGTTGAGCATAAGTCAGCGAAAACGCCCCTAAGCGAGCAATGTGCCTTGAAAGAGGAGGGCATAGGCCTTCTGGCCATGCCCGACGATTGAAAGGCAGATTGCCGCTTAGGGGCGTTTGCAGCGTCGACTGGTTACGCGGTTTGGTAAAACCGCGTAACTAGCACACCTGGGTTTTGCCGATCATGATGTTGAGGATCTCGACGTCGGTGTCCTTCATGCCCACGCGGCCTACGTAGCCCATACTGGCGATCGTCTGCTCAACGGTATCTTGGATCAGGCCCTCGCCGGCGCGGAAGCCGCGGCCTTGCATGGCCATATCGTGGCCCAGAATCGCCGCATCGACGGCAGCCGAGATCTTGGCGGCACAGCTCGCCTTGGCGCCGTCGCACACGATGCCGCCCACGTTGCCAAGCGTATTCGAGACCGTCGCGCCAATCTGTTCGCGCGTGCCACCGCACAGCCAGGTAATCGCAGCGCCGGCGCCGCACGCAGCGCAAATAGCACCGCAAAACGCCGAGAGCGCACCAATATAGCTCTTGATATGCACGGCGATAAGATCGGACAGCATCACGGCGCGCACCAGGCGCTCGTGGTCCCAACGCAGGTACTCGGCATACTCCATGACGGGCAATGCGCAGGTAATGCCCTGATTGCCCGAGCCGCACACAATGGCGACCGGCAGCGCGCAACCGTTCATGCGGGCGTCGGACCCGGCGGCCGCACGGGCACGGGCGCGGCAGGCGACGTCATCGGCACGAGCACCCAGCAGCGTACGGCCCACCTCGGCGCCCCAAGCGTGCGCGAGGCCCTCAGCACTGATCGCGCCATTCAGCTCAATCTGACGCTCAACGGCAGCGCGGGCGTCCTCAATGTCACCGTCCTCGATAAAGTCGATGATGGTCTCGATCGACATGGGCGTGTCGGCGTTATCTGCCGCACGCTCGGCCACCACGCGCTCGGCGCAGGCGGCGCACTCCCCCGCCGACTTACCGCATACCGGAATACCGTCGAGCGTATGGCACGTGACATTAGTGTGGTGATCGGTAATCTCGACGACCGCGGTATGGCCCCCGGCCGTCGCAGTCACCTTGATGTAGAGGTTGGGCACACCCTCGACAAGCGACACCTCGCAGTAGTCCGCATCGGCAAGCAGCTCGGCCCCGCGGGCGCGGGCCGCGTCATCGACGCTCTCGAGCACCTCGAGCGCGCGCTTGGCGTCGCCGCCCACGGCACCCAGCACGGCCGCGGCTTCAATACCATGCATTCCGCCCGAGTTGGGCACGGTCACGCTCTTGACGTTCTTGATGATGTTGCCCGAGCAGGCAACATCCATATGATCGGGCTCGCAACCGAGCGTCTGGCTCGCCAGCGCCGCTGCATAGGCAACGGCAATGGGCTCGGTGCAGCCGAGTGCACAGACAAGTTCGCGGTTCAAAACATCGCAAAACGCGGCATCACGGATGGAATCGGTAGGCATATGTATCTCCTGCTTGCATAACGGGCGGGGCTCTCAAAAAAGTTACCTCCTTTATTTGATAACAATGCATCAAAAACCGCAACCCAGGTTCCGGTAGACGGCATTCAGGCGCAAACTGGCGGCATTCATTCACGAGAAGCCAGTCTTGTTGCCTGCTAAAGCGTTTGACCAAAAAACGCTCGAGCGTTTACGCAAAAGTCGCGCTATCATGCAGTCGAACGCGGTAAACACCTTTAGCATTTGCGCCGCACAGACCAGAGAGGAACCATCCATGAAGATCGGTATCGGTAACGACCACGCCGCCGTCGAGCTCAAGAACATCATCTCCGAGCACCTGAAGGAGCGCGGCTGCGAGGTCGTGAACTTTGGCACCGACACCTCCGAGAGCTTTGACTACCCCATCGCCGGCTACAAGGTGGGTAAGGCCGTTGCCAACGGTGACGTCGACCTGGGCATCCTCATCTGTGGCACCGGTGTCGGGATTAGCCTGGCTGCCAACAAGGTCGAGGGCGTACGCGCCGTCGTGTGCTCCGAGCCCTTCAGCGCCAAGCTCTCCCGCATGCACAACAATACCAACGTGCTCGCCTTTGGCGCCCGCGTCGTGGGCTCCGAGCTCGCCAAGATGATTGTCGACGAGTGGCTCGACGCCGAGTTTGAGGGCGGTCGTCACGAGCGTCGCGTTAACCTCCTCAACGAGATCGACCACACGCGCGGCCTCAAGGTCGTCGACGAGGCCTAAACATCTCAGTGCCACAAGCTAACAGCAGGGGCCCGCTCGGAACTCATGACCGAACGGGCCCCTTCATAGATTTTGGAATAAAAGGGCGCCGCGGATGGAGTTCCGCGGCGCCCAAGCCACACGCTAACAGCTTTAAGGAGTCAAAGCTGGTTTAGCCAAAGAAGCGCTTGATCTCGATCTCGGCGTTCTCCAGGCAGTCGGAGCCGTGGATCACGTTGGCGTTGACATCGACAGCGAAGTCGCCGCGGATGGTACCAGGAGCAGCGTCAAGCGGATTAGTAGCGCCCATGAGGGTGCGCATCTTAGCAACAGCGGAGAGACCGGAAACGACCATCTTGACGACCGGACCGCTCGTCATAAAGTCACAGAGACCGCCAAAGAAGGGCTTGTCGGCCAGATGGGCGTAGTGCTCCTCGACGGTAGCGCGCTCGAGCGTAGTCATCTCCATGCGCTCGATGACAAGGCCGCTGCGCTCGATGCGAGCAACAATCTCGCCGATCTTGCGGTCGCGCACGGCGTCGGGCTTAATCATGATGAAGGTCTTCTCGATAGCCATAAGGTAGCCTTTCAAGTAGGTTCGCGCGTGCCCAAGTCCCATTCCGGCACCCGCCTGGACTGCATCGTAACAGAGTTTTAGCTGCAGTTAAACAAAAAGCTGTTTATTGAAACGTTACAATTTATTGAAGCGTTCCATATGTGTCACTTCTGTTTCGAAGCTCGATTAGAGTACCATCCGACTGCCCATCAACCGCATCGAGCAGAGCAGACGGTCGGTTGCCGCCCGCGAACGTACCCCCTTCACAACCTGCCCAAAGGTCCTACAGAACTTCTCGACAAGCCCCTCCCCCATAGCAACAAAATACGGACGCTCACATCAGCAGACGTCCGTAAAGCAAAAAATGATTCCTCAATAAATGGCAAAAACAGCTTCGGCCAAACCCTTACTTTATCCCGTGGCCCATCTCGACGACCTTGGTCAGCGATCCAAACACGCCCTCGTCGGCCACGAGCTGTGCCTCGGCACGCTGCAGCTGCACGGCAACGGCGGCAGGGGCGGTACCGCCCTCGGTCGTGCGTGCAGCGACAATCGACGGGATGTCGAGCGCCTCGGTAATGTCGTGCTCAAAGAGCGAGCTTGCCTCCTGGAACACCTCAAACGGCAGGTCCTCAAGATTGCAGCCGCGCTTCTCACACATCAGGACCAGATGGCCCACCACGGCGTGTGCCTCGCGGAACGGCAGGCCACGCTTGGCCAGGTAATCGGCAACATCGGTAGCGGCAAGGTGCCCCACGCCGCACTCGCGCGCCATGGCATCCTCGTTGACAGTCCAGGTCGAAATCATACCGGCCATAACGGACAGGCACTGCATGAGCGTATGGGCGGTATCGAGCGCGCCCTCCTTGTCCTCCTGCAAGTCCTTGTTATAAGCGAGCGGCAAGCCCTTCATGGTCACGAGCAGCTGCACCAGGTTGCCATAGACTCGGCCGCTCTTGCCGCGGATAAGCTCGGCAAAGTCGGGGTTCTTCTTCTGCGGCATGATGGACGAACCGGTGGAGTAAGAGTCGGAAAGCGTGATAAAGCCAAATTCGGAGCTCGACCACAGCACGATCTCCTCGGAAAGACGCGACAGGTGCATCGCCATGACGGAGCCGGCGTAATGCAGGTCGAGGAGGAAATCACGGTCGGAAACCGCATCGAGCGAGTTGGGAATCACGCCCGCAAAGCCAAGTTCGGCAGCCGTCATCTGACGATCGAGCGGATAGCTCGTGCCGGCAAGCGCGGCAGCGCCCAGCGGACAGTTGTCGGCGGCATCAAAGGCGGCCTTCAGGCGTGTAAAGTCGCGCGCGAACATCCAGGAATACGCCAGCAGATGATGCGACAGCAGCACGGGCTGAGCATGCTGCATGTGCGTGTAGCCCGGCAGAATCACCTTGTCGTACTTCTTGGCCGCATCAACCAGCACATGACGCAGCCCAAGATTGGCCTCCATGAGCTCTTTGGCCAGCGCCTTGACGCCCAGGCGCGTATCGGTCGCCACCTGGTCGTTGCGCGAACGCCCGGTATGCAAGCGCTTACCGGCCTCGCCGATGCGGCGCGTCAGCTCGCTCTCGATGGACATATGAATGTCTTCGTCGTTGATGTCGAAGGTGAAGTTGCCGGCATCGATATCCTGTTCGATTCCGGTCAGGCCCTTGGCAATCGCCTGCTCGTCCTCGGCACTGATGATGCCCTGGGCCGCCAGCATTTTGGCATGCGCCTTAGAGCCGGCGATATCCTGCTTATAGAGATGTTTGTCGACCGGCAGCGACGCGCCAAACTCCTGCGTGACCTCGGCCACGCCCGCCTCAAAACGACCGCCCCAAAGAGCCATGGAACCGTCCCCTTTCTCCAAATACCAAAACAAGCGCCCAAAGCAATGCGCCATATCGCTAAAGCGATTTTTCAACCGCTAGTTTTACACATTCCCCACCGTGTGCGGAGCCATGTAGCTAATTTGCAAAGAAGTGACGCGCCATGCACTTGGCGCCCAACGTCTCCCTCCGGATGTTGCCCTGCGAGCCATCGATCCAGGCCTTCAGGCTCATAGGGACGTCCTCGACCCTTGCAGCATCGAACTCGGGCGCGAGGGCAAGTAAAGCATGCGCGATAGCATTGAACATAATGGATACTCCTCATATATATAGGCGCAGAGCCGCCAAATTGATAGAAGGAGCCCCGCCGGACAACCCCGGCGGGGCTCGGACTCAGCCGCAGACGCGGCATCATATATGCGGGCGGAACGTAGGGGCCACCGATGTTAAGAAGTGTCAGCAAGCATAACGAAAGGTAGGGACCCCGTGCACCCGTTATGTATCACGCGGATGGGCCGCGCGGATACCAAGGGAAGGGGGCGCTAGGCCTGGGCGGCAGCAGAGCTGGGGCCCTGGACCTTTGCCCACGTCTTGAGCGACAGCGTATCGATCTCGATAAAGCCGGCGCTGGCCTTCTCGTCAAACGTGGTGTCGCGGTCGTAGGTAGCCAGACCGTAGTCGTAGAGGCTGAAGGGGCTCTTGCGGCCGACGACATGGCAGTTGCCCTTAAAGAACTTCAGACGGACAGTGCCGGTCACGAACTTCTGGGTATCGGCCATAAAGGCATCGAGCGCGTTTTTGAGCGGGCTGTACCACTGGCCGTTGTACACGGCGGTGGCCCAATCCTGCTCGAGCTTGATCTTGGTCTTGAGCAGGTCGCCCTCGACGCAGATGTCCTCGAGCGCCTTGTGGGCGGTGATGAGCGTCAGGGCGCCGGGAACCTCGTAGCACTCGCGGCTCTTAAGACCCACCAGGCGATCCTCGACCAGATCGAGACGGCCAAAGCCATTGTCGCCGGAGATCTTGTTGAGGGCGATGACGATCTCGGAGAGCTTCATCTTCTTGCCGTCTACGGCGACGGGCTTGCCGGCCTCAAACTCAATCTCGGTGTAAGTCGGGGTGTCAGGCGTGTCCTCGGGGTTCTTGGTCATAACCCAAGCGTCATCGAGCGGCTCATTCCAAGGGTCCTCCAGGTGACCGCACTCGATGGCGCGACCCCACAGGTTGTCGTCGATGGAATAGGGGTTATCGTTGGCACCCTCGGGAACCGGCACGTTGTGGGCGTGGGCATAGGCGACCTCGTCGGGACGGCACTTCAGGTCCCACTCGCGAACCGGGGCGATAACCTTAAGCTCGGGGTCGAGGGCCTTGACGGCAGCCTCAAAACGGACCTGGTCGTTACCCTTGCCGGTGCAGCCGTGGGCGACGTAGGTCGCGCCAAACTCGTGAGCGACCTCGACAAGCTTCTTGGCGAGCAGCGGGCGGGAAAGAGCGGAGAGCAGCGGGTACTTGTTCTCGTACATGGAGTTTGCGGCGATGGCCTTAGTCAGGAACTCATCGGAGAACTCGTCGCGCAGGTCGAGCACCTGGCAATCGAGAACGCCCAGGTCGAGCGCCTTCTGCTTCTTGGCATCCAGTCCGGTCTCTTCCTGGCCCACATTGCCGCAGACACAAACGACATCGAGATTCTTCTCGTCCTGGAGCCACTTGACACATACGGATGTATCAAGACCACCGGAATATGCGAGAACGACTTTTTCCTTGCTCATGGCTGTTTCCTTTCGCCCTTGGTAGCTAGTTAGAACATCGGTCAGTTGCAAGTCACCTTGAGGTCAATAACCGTGCAATATCAGGTTATTCAGCAGAATGCATCACAGGCATGCCCTAGAAACATGCGGCTATGTCGTGCTTAAACCCAACAACCTCAAAATGACTCTGTTGAGGCATTGCGCCCCATGCGGACAGAGACGATTGTTATCGTCGTCGGGAAATTGCGCGCTGGCGTCGGATGGCATTGTCTGCAGTGGTGATGATCTTTACGAACTGCATCTGCCTCTCCTCTCACGTATCGCCGGGCGCAATTCAAATATCGCAAACGGTACCTTTTCCTCGGTAAACGGCTCTTTTGCCGTCTCCGTTTTCGATGTTCGCTATATTACGATAAAGTGCACGCTGCACAAGCGACAAATTCATATTTCTGAAAAGTTTTTTCATTAGTTTGTGAATTGCAGTGCAAATACGCACCATTCCTGCGAAAATACGCTCGACTACTAGTTGATGGTTATAACGTCTGAAACAATCTCGAAACGAAAGGCGCTTTTTTATGCAAACTTACGAATCGGACGCCAACATCGGCAACATTAAGATTCTCGCCGTCGATATGGACAAGACGCTGCTGACCGACGATCGCGTGCTGCCCCAGGGTCTCGACGACCGTCTGGACAAGCTCGCCGACGCAGGCATCGTATTCTGCCCCGCCAGCGGACGTCCCGCCCCCAAGCTCGAAGAGATGTTCGAGGGCATTAAGAACCGCCTCGCTTTTTGTCCCGATAACGGAGCGTGCGTGATCTATCGCGGCAGCTATATCTATAAGAGCAATATTGACGTGGAGCTGTATCAGCAGGTCTTGAGCCGTGCCTCGGAGGATCCTCGTGCTGTCCCCGTCCTGTGCTGCTTCGACGAGTTCTACGTGCTTGCCCGCGACCATCAATACCACGACGAGATCAGCGTCTACTACAACACAATCAACTACGTCGACAGCTTTGAGGGCATTGATTTCGAGTCCAACAAGATTTCGGTCTTCTTCCCCGGCTACGACGCCGAGCCTGCTTTCCGCGAGACCTATAGCCCCGAGTTCTCGGACAAGCTCTACGTCACCAACGCCGGGCGCGAGTGGATCGACTTTATGAACCTGGGCGTCGACAAGGGCGCCGGCGTCGCGCACCTGTGCGAGCACCTGGGCATCGATATTGCCGATGCTGCCGCCGTGGGTGATACCTACAACGACATCCCCATGCTGGAGCGCGTCGGGCATAGCTTTATCGTGGACAATGCCGAGGAGCACATGAACGCGCATGCCAAGTGGCGCATTCCGAGCAACAACGACGGGGGCGTACTGACGCTCATCGACGCCATTCTGGCGGCTCGTTAAACTCGCCGCCATGCCCGGGGCCGGCCGTTTGATTTTTGTTCGGTCAGGTCCTGGGCTCGCTCGAAGAGCACATTAAGTGCTCTTCGGCTCGTGCGGAATCTACAAAAATCAAACGGCCGGCCCCGGGCATGGCTACGTTGACTTGCTTGCCGCATGGATGGCGTCTTGGCGTCTAGATACTTGGCTGATATTTTTGGAATGAAGGGGGCTCCTTGTTGGCAAGGAGCCCCCTTCTGTTTTGGTTACTTTGGGATTGTTGGTGCGTCTTTACTTGGCATCGGCCCAGGTTATGCCGGTGCTGGCTTCGGCGATTAGGGGGACGCGGAGGTCTACTACGTGCTCCATGACGTCGCGGACCATGGTGGTTAGGCGCTCGACTTCGTCGATGGGGCACTCAAAGTCCAGTTCGTCGTGCACTTGCAGGATCATGTGGGCGGCAAAGCCTTCCTCTTCCAGGCGGCGGCTTACGCGGGCCATCGCGATCTTGATGATGTCGGCGGCGGTTCCCTGCATGGGATGGTTCATGGCCGTGCGCTCGCCAAAGCCGCGGAGTTGCGGGTTTTTGGCCTTGAGCTCCGGAATATGACGACGGCGGCCGTACATGGTCTCGGCGTAGCCCGTCTGCTTGGCGCGTGCCACCACGTTGTCGAGGAACATACGCACGCCCGGATAGGCCTCGTAGTAGCGGTCGATCATGTCGCGCGCCTCGGCCATCGAGATATGCAGCGACTGCGACAGGCCGTAGGCCTGCTGACCATACACGATGCCAAAGTTCACGGCCTTGGCGCGACTGCGCAGGTCGGGCGTTACCTCGGACACCGGCACACCAAACACGCGCGCCGCCGTCTCGGCATGGAAGTCCTCGCCCTCGTTAAAGGCGCGCACCAAGTGCTCGTCACCCGAGAGATGCGCCAGCAGACGCAGCTCGATCTGCGAGTAGTCCACCGCCAAAAAGACGCTTCCCTCGCCTGCCGAAAACGCCGTCTTGACGGTACGACCCAGCTCCGAGCGCGTCGGGATGTTCTGCAGGTTCGGGTCGCTCGAGGACAAACGCCCCGTTGCCGTGATGGTCTGGTTGTACGTAGTGTGTACGCGACCGTCACCACGGCGTAGCGGGCCCAGGGTGTCCAGATAGGTGGACTTGATCTTAGACTTCTCACGCCAGTCCAAGATCAGACGCACGATTTCGTGGTCACGCGCAAGATCGCTCAGCACCTTGGCGTTGGTCGAATAATAGCCGCGCTTAGTCTTCTTGAGGCCCTTGGTCGGAAGCCCCATCACATCAAAGAGCACATGCGACAGCTGCATGGGACTGCCAATATTAAAGGTCTCATCACCGGCAAGGTCGCGAATGCTTCGCTCGACCTCAGTGATCTGGGTCGCCAGGCCCTCGGACAGATTACGCAGGCGGTCGGGATCCACGAGCATGCCCGCGCGCTCCATCTTGGCAAGCACCGGAACGAGCGGCATCTCGATGCCATCGAACACGTTGGCGGCATTCTCACGGGCCATGCACTCGCGCAACGGCGCCACGAGCGCCAGCGTCAGAGCCGCAGTACGGGCGGCAGGCGCCGGAGCGTCCTCACCAGCACCCTCTGCACCGCGCGCCGCAGGCAACGCCATCTGCAGATAGGTATCGGCCAGATATGCCTCATCGAACTCGGAGCGATCGGAATCCAGCAGATAGGCAGCGACCACGGTATCGAAGATACGCGTGGAATCGGCAGCGAGCGGATCCATGAGCTCGGGCTCAGAAGAATCGATGGGCGAAAGCTCGTGCAGCAGCGCTTTCGTATCCGGGCTCGCCACGCGGCCCTCCATAAACAGGCGCGCAAGCACGCCGGCGATCACACCGTGAGCGAAGTTGAAGCCCTCAACCTCAGCCGCCGCGCAGCTGTCGCCCTCCTCGAGCGCGAACAGGCCCTTGGACGTCGCCAACCACAGCGTGCGCGTCAGTCCAAAGAGCGCGCCCTCTTCCTTGTCGTCGTCCACCACGGCGGCGACCCACTCGCCGGCATCAATCGCGCGGGAGACCTCAGCCGCAACGGCACCAAGCGCGTCAGCATCGCCGGCGGCTGCGCGAACCATCGCAGGTATCTCAAACACACTGGAGGCAGCAGCAGCCCCGCCCTCGCCGCCGATCAGCGCCAAGAAACGGTTCTGCATGGCGGTGATACCAAGCGTGCCCAGCGCCGCGGACACTTCGTCGGCAGAAAACGCCGGGAAGGACGTTTCGTCAAAGTCGAGCTCGACGGGCGCATCGGTGCGAATGGTTGCGACCTTGCGGCTCAGCAGCGCATCGTCGATGTGCGCACGCAGGTTCTCGCCCATCTTGCCCTTGACCTCGTCGGCATGCGCGATGACCTCGTCCAAGCTGCCGTACTGTGCGATGAGCGCGCTCGCCTTTTTGGGGCCGATGCCCGGTACGCCGGGAATGTTGTCCGACGTATCGCCCTTTAGACCGTAAAAATCGGGCACGAGCGCCGGCGTAATGCCGTGATACAGGTCGTCCACGCTCTCGGGCGTCATGATCGCCACGTCGGACAGGCCCTTGCGGGTCGAGACCACGTTGACGTGCTCGGTCACGAGTTGATACATGTCGCGGTCGCCGGTCACCAGCAGCATGTCGCAGCCGGCCTCTTCACCCAGGCGCGCCATGGTTCCCAGGATATCGTCGCCTTCCCAGCCCTCGGACTGCAGAATCGGCACGTTGAGCGCGGTGAGCAGCTCCTTAATCATCGGAAACTGCGCATGCAGATCGGGGTCCATGGGCGGGCGTTGCGCCTTATACTGCGGCAGCACCTCCATGCGCACGCGCGGTTTGCCCTTGTCAAACGCCACAACAACGCCGTCGGGGTTAAAGGCGTCAATCATCTTGAGAAACATGTTCAGAAAGCCAAAGATCGCGTTGGTGGGGCGCCCGTCCGGCGCATTCATGGTGGGCGGCACGGCGTGGAAGGCGCGGTGCATGAGCGAGTTGCCGTCGATAACGGCAAAGGTGCGGCGCTTGTCAGACATATTGAATACCTCGCTTTGGGCTGGGCACGGTTTGCTCACTCCAGTTTACACGCTCCCCGCCCCGCGGCCACCGCACATCAGGCTTCCCTGCCGCCGCGGGCCCGCGCGTGATACGATGGCTCACGGTACATCAACCAGCACGATCGATCCGAAAGGAGCCTGCGTCATGGAGCGTCCCTGCGCATGGAAAAAGTACACGCCACAGCAAATCGAGGAGCTCGAGGAGCTTTGCCGCGGCTATAAGCAGTTTTTGAGCGAGAATAAGACCGAGCGCCTGTGCGTCAAGACCGGCATCAAGATGGCCGAGGAGGCGGGCTACGTCGACCTGGAAACCGTAATCGCCGAAGGCCGCGAGCTCAAGGCAGGCGACAAGGTGTATGCCGCTAACCACGGCAAGGACCTTATGCTCGTCAACCTGGGCACCGCCCCGCTCGAGCAGGGCTTTAACATCCTGGGCGCCCACGTGGACTCGCCGCGCCTGGACCTTAAGCAGAACCCCGCCTTCGAGGCCGGCGACATGGCTTATCTCGACACGCACTACTACGGCGGCGTCAAGAGCTACCACTGGGTGGCCTCCCCGCTTGCACTCGTGGGCGTCATCTGCAAAAAGGACGGCACCACCGTCGACATCAACATCGGTGACAAGGCGGACGACCCGGTCTTTACCATCTCCGACCTGCTGATCCACCTCTCGAGCGAGCAGATGTCCAAGCCCGCCAAGGATGCCGTCGACGCCGAAATCCTCGACGTGATCGTGGGAGGCCGTCCCGTCAAGTTTGATGAGGACGACAAGGACGCCCCCAAGGAGCCCGTCAAGCAGATGTTCCTGGACATCCTTAAGGAGCAGTATGACGTCGAGGAGGAGGATTTCCTCTCCGCCGAGATCGAGGTCGTGCCCGCCGGTCCCGCCCGCGACATGGGCCTCGACCGCTCCATGATTCTGGGCTATGGCCACGACGATCGCGTCTGCGCTTACCCCTCCATGCTTGCCCAGATCGACGTCGCAAACGTGAAGCGCACGAGCATCACGCTCATCGTCGACAAGGAGGAGATCGGCTCCGTAGGCGCCACCGGCATGACGAGCCGCTTCTTCGAGAACACCGTCGCCGAGATCATGATGCTCGCCGGCGAAGACAGCCCGCTGGCCCTGCGCCGCGCGCTCGCCCGTAGCCGCATGCTCTCCTCTGACGTGTCCGCCGGCTTTGATCCGGGCTACGCCGGCAAGTTCGAGACTAAAAACGCCGCCTTTATGGGTCGCGGTCTGTGCTTTAACAAGTACACGGGCAGCCGCGGCAAGGGCGGCTCCAACGACGCCGACGCCGAGTATGTGGCCCTCGTCCGCGACATCATGGACGAGGCCGGCGTGGACTTCCAGACCTGCGAGCTCGGCCGCGTCAACGCTGGTGGCGGCGGCACCATCGCCTACATCATGGCCAAGTATGGCATGAACGTCATCGACTCCGGGGTTGCCGTCCTGTCCATGCACGCCCTGTGGGAGGTCGCCAACAAGGCCGACATCTACGAGGCCTACCGCGGCTACAAAGCCTTCCTCGAGCGCGCCTAACCCACCCTTCATCAGTTGCGGTGAAATACGGACTAAACTGGCCCATAAACAGCCAAAACAGACCGTATTCCACCGCAACTTTTTTGGCAGAGGAGAGCCCATGCTGCAGGTCATCATTTCGCCCGCCAAGCAGATGCGCGCGGCCCAAGATGCTTTTGAAGTCCTGGGCATCCCACCCTTTGTGCGCGAGACGGCTCGCCTCCACCGCGCACTGCTAGATATCGAGCGGAATGAAGGCAGCGGCGGCCTGCAGGCGCTGTGGAACGTGAGTGACAAACTGCTGGGACCTTGCCTCAACACCCTGCATGAGTTCGGGCCCATCCTGAAAAGCGGCGATCTCGACAATCCCGCACTCGCCCGTCACCTCTCCCCTGCCGCCATGTCCTATCACGGCATTCAATACCAGAGCATGGCACCCGAGGTGATGGATTCCGCGCAGCTCGCATGGCTGCAAGACCATCTGTGGATCCTCTCCGGCCTCTACGGGTGCGTTCGTCCCTTTCATGCCGTCGAACCGTATCGGCTGGAGATGGGCGCGAAGCTTGTCGTCGACGGTGCCCGAGACCTCTACGCATTTTGGAGCGATAAGCTCGCGCGGGCTATCGCCCCGGCAGGTTCAAACACCACGATCGTCAACCTCGCCAGCGTAGAGTATGCCAAAGCCGTTCTGCCCCACCTCGCGGGCGACGCCACAGCCGTCACGTGCCTCTTTGGCGAGGGTATCCGCAACGGGAAGCCCATCCAACGGTCGACCGCCAGCAAAAAGGCGCGCGGCTCCATGGTGCGGTGGATGGCAGAAAACAAGCTCGAGGATGCAAGCGAACTTACCGCATTCAACATCGGCTATCGCCACGTCCCCGAGCTCTCATACCTAGGCACCCTCATGTTCATCAACGAACAGATGCTCTAGAGCCGGCACCCAACACTGACCCGCTCAGCCTTCTCTATATAACTTGCGGTGGAATAATTCCTATTTGAGCCTTTTTCGCACAATCAGGAACTATTCCACCGCAACTTTTATGAATTGGCTGCTAGGCTCGACACCTATTCTGCTAGACCGTCGGCCTTTGCAATCCCGTTTGTCGAACCGTCCTGATAGACAATCTTGACGTGCTCGACCTCGGACACCGCAACACCCGACGGGGGCTCCAGGCGCCATTCCGTCAGCGCGATATCCATCGTCGTGGGCACATCCCCTTGATCTTTGAGCTTCACCGTCAACGTTTTGAACGTCGCATCATACGTCACGCGTTCGATTTCCTCACCAGGAATAGACCCACCACTCAGCTGCAACTGCACAAACTCATCGCACGGGTACCAATAATCGCCCGGAACGGCGAGCGTATTGGCATTACCGCCAGTACTCCTCACCGTCATAATCGGTAGGCTATCATCAGCCTCGAACTCCCATGCAGCGCCGCCGCGACCACCAAACGTCCAGATACAAAAGGCAATCACCAGCACGGCAAGCACCGCAAAACCGATCGCGACAAGGCCATGGTGCGCACGGCTTTCCTCGGCCGATACATCCCATTGCGTCTCTCGATATAGATGCTTGTCTTCCATGTTCGCCTCCTCACAGGCACGCTCGTTAGGCCAATCGTACCCATTCGAGCTATACTTGAGCCCATTACATAAACGGGGGGCTTGCAGGACAAGACGGCAGGCTGAGATTGGGCGCGCCCGCCCTGACCCGCAAACCTGATATGGGTAATGCCAACGAAGGGAGCCGTGCCAATGAGCACACAGACCGAGCCCAAGCTCGTCACGCAAATCGACTTCGCCCGCGCCGGGCAGATCACACCGCAGATGAAGGAGGTCGCCGAGCGCGAGCATCGCGACCCCGAGTACATCCGCGAGCGCGTGGCCGACGGCCGCATCGCCATTCCTGCCAACATCGTGCACATCAAAAAAGGCATGCGCGCCTTTGGCGTCGGTGAGGGCCTGTCCACCAAGGTCAACGTGAACTTGGGCATCTCGGGCGACAAGGCCGATGCCGCCGAGGAATGGAAGAAGGTCAAGATCGCCGAGGACTTTGGCGCCGACGCCATCATGGACCTCTCCAACTCGGGCAAGACGCGCCAGTTCCGCCAGCAGCTCATCGACGAGACGCCGCTCATGGTAGGTACCGTCCCCATGTACGACGCCATCGGCTACATGGAAAAGCCGCTGGTCAAGCTTACCAAGGACGACCTGTTCGAGGTCGTGCGCGCGCACGCCGAGGACGGCGTGGACTTTATGACCATCCACTGCGGCATCAACAAGTCGGTCACAAAGACCTTTAAGGAGACCGGCCGCCTCATGAACATCGTGAGCCGCGGCGGCTCGCTGCTGTTTGGCTGGATGGAGGTCACCGGTAACGAGAACCCGTTCTATGAGTTCTACGACGAGTTGCTCGAGATTTGCCACGAGTACGACGTGACGATTTCGCTCGGCGACTCCTGTCGCCCGGGCTGCCTCTACGACTCCAACGACGCCACCGAGACCGCCGAGATGATCGAGCTGGGCAAGCTGTGCAAGCGCGCATGGGCCGCCGGCGTCCAGGTTATGGTCGAGGGTCCGGGCCACATGGCGCTCGACGAGATCGCCGCCAACATGAAACTGCAGAAGCGCCTGTGCCACAACGCCCCGTTCTATGTGCTCGGGCCGCTGGTGACCGATATCGGCGTGGGCTACGACCACATCACCGCTGCCATCGGCGGCGCTATCTCCGCCAGCTCCGGCGCCGACTTCCTGTGCTACGTGACGCCGGCCGAGCACTTGTGCCTGCCCAACGCCCAGGACGTGCTCGACGGCCTCATGGCCACCAAGATTGCCGCACACGCCGCCGACATCGCCAAAAAGGTGCCCCACGCCCGCGACATGGACGACAAGATGGGCCAGGCACGCCGCAAGCTCGACTGGGACGCCATGTGGAAGTGCGCGCTCGACCCGGTTACGGGCAAGAAGCGCTACGAGAAGTCCCCCGCCGCCACCGAGGGCACTTGCACCATGTGTGGCAAGATGTGCGCCGTCCGCACCGTCAACAAGATCTTCGAGGGCACCACGATCGACCTCGGCATGGAGGACTAACCCTGTCGCCGCGGCCGCTTCTGGCGGCGAGCTGGTGCCTGTCAATTGTTGACTTGTGAACATTTACTTACACTTGCGTAGAGATTGCATCGCCCGCCCGGGTTCGGCATAGAGTCGGCCCGGGCATCTTTATAATGCTGGCTTAAAGACCCATTTGATTCCGACCGAACAAGGGAGCGAACATGGATCGTAGTAAGGTACCTGCCGTCCTGTCCATCGCGGGATCCGATTCCAGCGGTGGCGCCGGCATTCAGGCCGACATCAAGACCATCACGGCGCACCGCCTGTATGCCGAGACGGCCATCACCGCCATCACAGCGCAAAACACCCTGGGCGTTACCGCCGTGCAGGATATCTCGCCAGATATCGTAGCCGCGCAAATTGACGCCGTTTTTGACGATATCCGCCCCAGCGCCGTCAAGATCGGCATGGTTTCTTCTGTCGAGATTATCGAAGTCATCGCCGACCGCTTGAGCGCCTGGAACGCAACGAACGTGGTCGTCGACCCCGTCATGGTCGCCACCTCGGGCGCGCGGCTGATTGCCGAAGATGCCGCCGAGGCGCTCACCCGCCGCCTGTTCCCGCTAGCGACGGTTATCACGCCCAATATTCCCGAGGCCATGGCACTGCTCGACTATGAGGTCGACTCCGAGCGCACGCAGCAAAATGCTGCCATGCTCCTCACCCGCCGCTTTGGTTGCGCATCCCTCGTTAAGGGTGGGCATCTTGTCAACGAGGCCAACGATGTACTGGCCGAACCCGCGCCACTCGATGACGAGGGCAACCATCTGGGAGATCCACTCACCACGTGGTTCCGCCACAAGCGCATCGAGACCGACAACACGCACGGCACCGGATGCACGCTCTCGTCCGCCATCGCCTGCGCGCTGGCTCAGGGCATGGATCTTGCCGACGCCGTCAACGCCGGCAAGGCCTACCTAACCGGCGCTCTGGCCGCCGGCTTTGACATGGGCAAAGGCTCCGGCCCCGTCAACCACATGTGGCAGTATTAAGATTCGCAGTCCAAAGCCACCGCAAAGGGGACAGGCACCTTTGCGGTGGTTCCCACAAACATCTCGATCTGTAACAGTTAGAGTCCATTTTTCGGCCCACCTGTTACAAATCGAGACATCCAAATTCCATTGAGAAGATAATCTCGATGTGTAACATTAACTCGGCAAAATCGACCCTAGATGTTACAGATCGAGACAAACGACCGATATCAACCTGAATAATCTCAATCTGTAACATCTAGCCCGTTTTCGGCCTTACAGCTGTTACAGATCAAGACAAACCAACGAAACAAGCCGCCGCAAGGGGAACTTTTGTACTGGTTTGGGGCTGCACTACTCACCGAGCATCTCTTGGAGCTTGGCTGCCACGGCATGCCCCAAGCTCTCGTGGCTTTCGGGCATCATGTGCAGATAATCGATATCGCCCGGCTCGGCAAAATCGGCGGCATTCAAAAAGTCGCAGCCAAACTGCTCAGCCACATGCGCGTAGTACTCACCAAAATGTTCCGAGGCTTCTACGGAATGCTCGTCAAAATCGGTCATATATACGTCGGCGATCTGCGGCTTGATCTTGATAGGAGCCATCAGCAGAATGCGCGGACAAGGCGCAGCGTCGGTCCACAGAAACGCGCGGACGGCGCGAATCAGTGCCATGGCGCCACGGGCGATATCGGAGGCTGTCACGCCAAAGACCGTCTTGCAGTCGTTGGTGCCCAGCATAATCACGATCGCGTCCAGCGGCTTATGGGCTTCGAGCAGCATCGGCAGCGCGCGAATGCCGTTGAGGTTGGTGTCCAGATGGCACATATCGTCGCGCACCGTCGTGCGACCATTTAGGCCTTCCTCAATCACATGCCAACCCTCACCCAGGTCACGCTGCACCACACCGCACCAGCGCACATCCTGCGCATAGCGCACTGCGGTGCCGTCGCGCATACCCGCCGGATCATAGCCATAGGTGTTGCTGTCACCAAAGCACAGAACGTTTTTCATCTTGAGTTCCCCATTCCGTAAAAAGCCGACGGGAGCAATCCCTCCCGTCGGCTTGGCATATCACATCGCGCGCACCGCTTACAGGTACTTGCGCCAGTCGTCCTCGTCCTCATCGTCCTCGGCTGCTGCCTGGGCCTGCTCGGCGGCACGAGCGGCTGCGGCGCGGGCGGCAACCTGGGCATAGGACTCCTCGTTGCGCTCGGGGAAGTTTGCCAGCACGTGCTCGAACTTGGCAAAATCCTCGTCCCAGCGCGTAGAGGGCACGGCAAAGAAGACCTGCTTGACCTTGAAGTCGCCCGATGCGAGCTCCTTGCGGAAGAGCTCGGCCACGGCCTCGGCGTCAAAGCCGTTGTTCTCGCAGCCCCAAGCACCCAGTACGAGCTTCTCGCGGCCCAGCTCATCGCAGATAGCAAGCACAAAGCGAATGCGGTCGCGCAGGGCGTCAAGCAAGGCATCGTCGCTCACGCGGTACTCCTGGCGAGCACGCTTGGCGTTGGGTGCAGCGGCGACGATTACGTCGGCATAGGCGTGCACATGCTTGCGGTCGAAGCGCACCGCGGGCACCACCAGCGCACGGTTGCGGTACAGCTCACAGTTGATGTTGCGGCGACGGTTCTCGCCGTACCATTTACGCTGCTTATCGAGGACATTGTACAGGTACGAATCGGCGCACAGCGTGGCCTCCTGGCCCAGATAGCCCTGGATGTAGCCACCGCCCGGATTGGTGAACGAGGCAAAGGCAAGCACAGCCATGTCGCAGAACTGCGCGTAGCCTCGACCGTTATCCAGAATGGCCTGCGTGGCAGAGGCGTCGAGCACGGTGACCTCGGGCAGGACCGGAGCGGGCTCCTCGGCGGCAGGCGCGGGCTCGGCTTCGGTGGCCTCCTCGACGGGCTCGGGCGCCACCTCGGCATCGACCGCAGCCTCGACCTCAGCAGCCTCAGTAGCCTCGACCTCGGCAGCCTCGACGTCCTCGGCAGCTTGCTCCTCAGCAGCCGCTGCCTTCTGGACCCTGGTCTTCATCGCCGCGACAAAACCGGCAGGCATACCATCGAACTCGCGCACGCCGGCAAGCGAACGCTCGATGTCCTTGGCACAGGCCTCGGACACAGCCGTCACATGGCGCTCGGCGGCCTTGGCACGTGCCTCACGCTTGGGATTGAGCTGACCCGCTCGGTTGGACCTGCGGTTACGGTTCCTGCTGTCGACGTCTGCCATACATGGCCACCTTTCCTGTCGCTGCCGCTATCGGCTTTTCCCATCCATGATACCCCGCCGCACACAAAAAAGACGGTCCCGAAGGACCGCCTTTCGCATCGTTTTACCGTGTCCGGCAGGAAGCATCGCAATGCCGCGCTTTAATCGCGACGGCCGAGGATGTTCAGAATGCGCAGGAACACGTTGATAATATCCACGAACAGGTTGGATGCCATAAGTACGGCGTTGGGCAGCGTGGGCGGCACCGTCGTTGCCACATAGGTGTCGTAGCCGATGAAGCCGGCGAACACCACAATCACGATCAGGTCGGTGATGGACTGCGAAACGCCCATGAACATCAGCACGATCTCGACCAGAATCGTGGCAAGCAGGATGCCAAAACCAATGCCATACACACGCTGGAAGAACTTGGGGAAGGTCACGCCCAGCGCACCAAAGACAAAGGTGATGGCGGCCGTGGCGATAAAGGCGGTGTTAATGGTTGGCAGGTCGTAGTTTGCAAGACCAAACGACGCCGTCAGACCAAAGGTGCTCGCAAAGACCACGTAGCCCACGAGCGACAGGCCCACGGACTGTTTGCTGGCAGCAGCCGACATCATGACCATGCCGATGATGGTCAAAATAGATGAGCCAAAGACCAGCGGCACAGCGGCGCCGCTCATCATCATGCGCGCAAACGACATGGTGCTCGTAAAATAGGCGCCGGCGCCCATGGCGCAAAAGCCCAAAAAGATCAGGGCAGACATGACAAGGTTGTACGCGCGCGGCGACATCTCCTTGGCGCGGCTTGCGCCGGTCTCGATGAGGCCGTTCTGATAGCCCTGGATATCGTTCATAATTTCGTCCTTTCAAAAGCACCGCGACGGCACCGTAGCTGACAAGTTTCCTGCCATTGTACCCGAACGCCACGCGTTCTTACCTGCGACGCTCGCTCTCGAGTGTTCGGTCGAACGCCCACACCCACCAACGCATCAGATGAGTCTGCGAGCCATCCGGTCGCTCGCGTGCCTGTTCTTCCAGATACAGTTCGGTCGCATGTCCACCAAAACGAACCTTATAAGTCGCCGTACGAATGCCGTGAACCGTCAGGCCAAAACCGGTAGACGAGACAATCTCGTCAATCGTAAAGCAGCGACCGTCAACCCAGCAGACGGTAACCGGCACAACCTGTCCGCCCGCGAGGATGCGAGCCACGACGTCCACATACTGCTTGTGTACGCGCCGAGTTTTGCCGTCTGTCTGTCGATATTCCATGCCTCCTATTATCGAACGCATGTTTGTATGTTGTAAAGCGAACAGACTGTGGTTTTGGAGTGTCGTAGTAATCACACGTGTCCGCATGGCGTGTTAGCAAAAAGAACACCCGCGGTCAACAGGGCAAATATTCAATTTTAGTGCCAAAAAGTTCACTTCTCCCATCAGAACTCGGTAAAGAGACCCGCAGGAGGTGATACGATTTATCATGTTTTTGTAACGTGCCTGCAAACTTCGAGAAAGCCCATATATGGACGTAACGTTCTCAACCTTCCTCGGCCAAATTGTGTCGAACCCAGTCCTTGCCGTCACCGTGATCCTCGCGTTGGGCGCCATCTTCGTCAATGGATGGACCGACGCGCCCAACGCCATCGCGACCTGCGTCACTACGCGTTGCATGCCCGCCCGTGCCGCCATTCTCATGAGCGCCGCATTCAACTTCCTCGGCGTACTCATCATGACGCACTTTAACGCGAGCGTCGCCAACACCATCTCACATATCGTCGACTTTGGCGGAAATAGCACCATGGCGCTCGCCTGCCTATGCGCGGCGCTGTTCTCCATCGTCGTCTACGGCGCCACAGCGTCGCGTTTTGGCATCCCCACTTCGCAAAGCCACAGCCTTATCGCCGGCCTGACCGGTGCCGCTATCGCCCTCGGCGGCGCGAGCAGCGTCAACGTCCACGAGTGGATGAAGGTTATCTACGGTCTGGCGCTCTCCATCGGCTTGGGCTTTGTCATGGGCTGGGTCCTGTGCAAGCTCGTCTCGATTCTTTTCGCCGCCGCCAACAGGCGACGTGCCAATGTCTTCTTTAAATACGCTCAGATCGCGAGCGCTGCGGCCATGAGCTTTATGCACGGCGCGCAGGATGGACAGAAGTTCATCGGCGTGCTCTTTTTAGGTGTGGCCTTTGCCAGCGGCCAGACGAGCGTCGGCGATGCAGGCATCCCCATCTGGATTATGCTGCTGTGCTCGGCCACTATGGGTATCGGCACCAGCGTGGGCGGCGAGCGCATCATCAAGTCCGTCGGCCAGAGCATGGTCAAGCTCGAAAAGTACCAGGGCTTCTCCGCCGACCTCGCAGGCGCCGCAAACCTGCTGCTTGCCACCCTTACCGGCATCCCCGTGTCCTCCACCCACATCAAGACCTGCGCCATCATGGGCGTCGGTGCCGTCAAGCGCCTTTCGGCCATCAACTTTGGCGTGGTCAAGGACATGATGTTCACCTGGTTCTTTACCTTCCCCGCCTGCGGACTCATCAGCTTTGTCATGGCCAAGCTGTTCATGATGTTCATCTAGTCAAACCGAGCGTCCATCCGGACCGTAATACTTCGCCCACCCGTCTTCGCCTCGAAAGGACCCACTCATGGCAAAGAAACCCGATTCGTTCTACTTCGACAACTACGTCGCCTGCGCCGACCTTGCCGTCCAGGCCGCCGAGCTGCTCACCAAGATTTTCGAGAACTTCGACCCCGCAAAGATTCACGATATGCTCAACAAGATGCACGCGATCGAGCATGCGGCCGACAAGAAGCACCATGAGCTTGAGGACGCCCTGCTCACGGCCTTTATCACCCCGCTTGAGCGCGAGGATCTGGACCTGATGAGCTGCTCGCTCGACACCGTGCTCGATCGTATCGAGGGCGTCGTGCAGCGCGTCTACTTCACCAACATCCAGAGCATCCACCCCGATGCCATCGTGATCGCCCACAAGGTGACCGACGCCTGCCGCGCCATGAAGGACCTGATGGTCGAGCTGCCCAACTACCGCAAGTCCAAGACCCTGCGCGAACTCGTCATCCAGATCAACACGATCGAGTCCGAGGCCGACGAGCTCTACATCAACGCCATGCGCAACCTGCATGTCAACGGCAAGGATCCGCTCGAGGTCATCGCTTGGCGTGACGTGTACGCCTTCCTGGAGTACTGTGCTGACTGCTGTGAGAATGTGGCCGATGTTGTGGATTCGATTGTCATGAAGAACAGTTAATTGGGGGTACGTGTCCCACCGGTCGCGGGCCCGACCACTAATACCTTTTTCACTCCGGCTGCAAGCAGAGTCGTTCAAAAGGTATTAGTGGTCGGGCCCGCTCCCTTACGTACCACCATTGGGAACTTTGGCTGAGGGGTTGAGCGTGGTGGGGCCTTTGCTGTGATGACCCTTGATTGCTCGGGGTTTTACTTTGGTATTCGATGAGCGATTGGCTGATTGCTGCTTTGGGTACTGTTTGGGTTACTTTGGGTTTGTTTGATTTTAAATTGTTGGAGGGCTTGTATGTCGTATATGGATCTGGCTCGGGGTCGATATTCTTGTCGTGAGTTTGAGGATCGTTCTGTTGAGCAAGCTGTGGTGGATGCCATTGTTGAGGCTGGGCGTATTGCTCCTTCTGCTTGTAATAACCATCCAACCCGTGTGATGGTGTTGGATACGCCTGAGCTTCTGGAGAAGGCTGCTGCTTGTCAGCCTCGGTTTGCTCGTGATGGGTCTATCTTTGGGGCTCCGCTTGTTTTCCTTATTTGCAGCGTTACCGATGATGCTTGGGTGCGCCCGTATGATCAGATGAATTCCAGCGAAATCGATACATCCATCGTTTGCGATCAGATGATGATGGAGGCCACCGAGCAGGGCCTGGGAACGTGCTGGGTATGCCATTTTAAGCCAGAGGTGGCACAGGAGCAGTTCAATCTGCCCAAGGGCGTTTATCCCTATCACATGCTTGTCTGTGGCTATCCTGCCGACCACATCGCCGACCCCGAGCATCGCGAGGCCCGTACTATTCCCCTCCCCAACTTCCTCCTCAAGTAGTTTTTTGGCACATGCCCTAAAACCTACCTTTTACCGCTCACCCATTCGCCGAGTTCTGCGCCACAATGTGCAGGGCTCGGTTTTTTATGTTGCGCGCCCCTGCACAGTCATAAAAAGGACCCGCAAGCTGCGGGTCCTTTCTAGGCACTAAATTGTAGGCCGAATGTTAGTCCAGGTCGTCGGCAGCAAAGTTGTCGATCGGGGCGAAGGGATCGGCCACGGGGACAACCGGGTCAGCGACGGGCAGCGGCTCGGCGGGAACAGTCACTGCAGGAGAAGCGGCAGAACCGACCGGCGTGGAGGCCATCAGATCGGCCGGGAAGGAATTCTGGGCATCGTCCATGAAGTGCTGGATGAGCTTGAGATACTCTGCCTTGAACTCCTCACGGGAAGCCTTGAGACGATCGATCTCCTCGAGCTCGGCCTGCTTCTCGGTCAGAGCCTGGCGGATAACCTCGCGGGCCTTGGCGTCAGCCTCGTTGCGGATACGCTCAGCGTTCTCGTTGGCATCGTTGACGATGGTCTCAGCGGTCTGCTGGGCAGCGATCAGGGCAGCGGAAATCTGGCGCTCCTGAGCGGAGAAGTCAGGGGCGGGAGCAGCCACGGGGGCGGCAGGAACGGCCTGGGCGGTGGCATCCTGAGCCTGGGCAAGCTGAGCCTGCGCATCGGCAAGCTGCTGCTCGGTAGCAGTCAGACGACCCTTAAGGTCGACGATCTTAGCGAGCATAGCGTCAACCTCGGAGGACAGCGTCTCCAAGAAGACGTCGACCTCGGCAGGATCGTAGCCACGCTTGGCCTCAGAGAAAGTCTGAGCCTGGATGTCTGCAGGGGTAATAGCCATAACAAGTCTCCTTTTTCATCGCCTCGGCGCTACACGCCCGACGTAAGTTACTAAGTCAGTTCTACACGAGTATACCTATAAGAAGCTGCAGAACCAGCCTCTGCACCAACTGCAACGCAATAATCGCAACGACCGGCGAAAAATCGATACCGCCCATCGGCGGGATGAAACGACGGAACAGGTTGAGCCACGGACCGCACACGCTATCAAGCACCGCGGCAATATCCTGAAGCAAACCACCCTGCTTCATGGGAATCCACGTCATAAAGCAGTAGACGACAATAAGCGTGGAATAGAAGTTGAACAGCGTGTTGACCAGCTGGACGATAGTGTAGATGTTGATGGGAATCTCCTCGTCTTGTCTTTACTTAAGGTAGCCGTCCGCACGAAGCTTCTTGAGATCGGAATCTTTGACCTCGCAACCGGCGGGCAGCACCATGAACACGCGGTCGCCCACCTCCTTGACCGTGGCACCCAGACCGCAGGCAAAGCCGTAAGAGAAGTCCAAGACGCGCTTGGCAACTTCGGTGCGTACGCCCACAAAAATCAGTGCGACAGGCTGCTTGGTGCGAACGCGGCGCACCACGGTCTCCACGTCGTCATAGCTCTCGGGGCGCAGGACATAGGCCGGCAGCTGCGGTGTGGCGTTGATGATATTGCTCGCATAGGCCGAGGCATCGCTCGGTGCAGGCGCGGGCGCAGCGGCGGCACGGGCGCGGGTGTTCTCGGCGTAGCTCGACGGCGTGTCATAGGCACCAGGACGATAACCGCTCGCAACACTGTCCTGCGAGCGCGAAGGCGGATTATACGTCGTGGCATGGCGGGAGTCATCGCCGACCAGCTGACCGGAGCGCGTATACACGGCAACCGACTCAGCTTCACCGCGGCGCGTCTGACCAAGCAGGCCGTTGCTCGGCTCGTCTTGGGTGTAGAAGCCCTCGCCCGAAGCACCGCTGTAGCCGTTGCCCTGATAAGTATCGTCATAGCCGTCATCGTAGCCGTAGTCGTCGTCCTGGCCATAACCCTGGTCGTAACCCTGCTGGCCGCCCAGGTGCATCTTATTTTTAATCTCGTCAAGGAAGCCCATGGTTGTGTCCTCTCGCGGTTTAGTGCAGGCGCCCCGATAATCAGTGCGCACTTCAGAGCCTTATTTTACTGCAAACTCCGGGCTAAATACTACCCTGCCCAGGCGAACGAGCGTAGAGCCCTCCTCAAGGGCAGACTCAAAGTCCTCGCTCATGCCGCAGGAAAGCTCAGGCAGGTTCAAATCGGGATGCGCCGCCTCCAGCTCATCCCTCAGCTCACGAAGCCCCGCAAAGGTGCGGCGTGCCACATCCTTATTCCCCCGGGGCGCCATAGTCATAAGCCCCTGTACGCAAATTCCCTCAAGTTCTGCAAGCTCACCCGCGGCGGCGCGAATCTCATCGGGTGAAAAGCCTCCCTTCGACTCCTCACCACTCACATTGACCTCAATGAGCACACGCTGGGGGCCGACGAGCTCGCCTGCCTCAATCTTGCGAACAGCACGGCTCGAGATCGCCTGCGCCAGATGCAGCGAACCCACCGAGTGAATCAGCTCGGCTGAGCCCAGCACCGCATTGATCTTGTTGGTCTGCAGGTTGCCGATCATATCGAAGCGCACCTCGGGTAGCTCCGGATGCTCTACGAGGCCCGCAAGCTTGCGAACGAGCTCCTGCGGGCGGTTCTCGGCAAAATGGCGATACCCCGTCTGAATAGCGGCAACGGTCTCATCAACGCCAACAGTCTTGGAGACGGCAATCAGGCGCGCGGCATCGTGGGGACGGCCCGCGCGATCGAGCGCCGCATAAAAACGTTCGAGAATCTGCTCGCGGCGAGCGCGTATCAAGTCCAAATAGTTATCCATTGCCAATCGCCTCCGCAGACAGCCAAACAAGTAGTCCCATGCTAACGCAAGAGCGCGGCCTCGCATGTGCAAGGCCGCGCTCACTTAGGTATTTACAATCTTTCGACGAACGGGGCCGCCCTACTCCTCGTCGTCCTCGGCGTCGTCCTCGTCCTCGAGGTGCTCGAGCAGGTAGCGGAGACCCTCGCTCACCTCGTTAGCGGGCACTTTGGCAACATAGTGTGCATCGACGGCAGGCCTCATGATGACACCCTCGCCCGAAGGCACGCGCATGCTCTCAAGCTCATCCTCGTCCGTACGGGCGATATCGCCGGCAGTCATACGCTGTCCGGTCAAAAGGAAGGTCAGACGGCAGGCGGCATCGATCGAAATCGAGGCGATACGATCGAGGTAGCGCGAGACCATGATGGCGCGGCGCAGGTCGTCATAGTTGCTGTCGTCGTCCATAAAATCGCCCGTGTCCATGCGGTTAAAGGTGCGGAAGAACTTCTCGTACGCCGCATGCACCGGCTCGTCCTCGCCGGCCAGGTTGCAGATGATGGACATGTCGTTGGTGACGAGCGCAGAAAGTGACGAACCCAGCACCTGGTAAACAGCCTCGGCCTCGGCCTCGACCGTAGCGACGAGTTCCTGGGGCAGCGAGATGTCGGCCTTGACCATGTGACGCGTGGCGCGGCAGATCTGGCGAACCTTATCGGTCATGCGCTGCAGGTTAAAGTCGACGTAGATGATCGTCTGCAGCAAGCGGAAGTCGGAGGCGACCGGCGACTGCGTAGCGATCAGGTTGTAGCACACGGCCTCCAAGTTGGCGCAGCGCGCATCGATCGAGAGCGTGCGCTTCTTGGTCTTGGTGGCGAGCTTGCGATCGTCGGTCACATAGGCCTTCACGGCGTCGTGAAGCGCCAGGTCTACAGCCTCGTAGATGCTCAGCATCTCGTGACGGGCTTCGATGAGCTGACGGGAAAACAGTTTGCGCATGGTTCACTCCAATCAGTTGGGTGCGGTCATGCCGCCCGCACAGTGAATACGCACCGGACCAGGTCCGATCGGCTTGGGACTAGTCGCACCGATCAGCCAAAGCGGCCGGTGATATAGTCTTCCGTCCGTGAATCCACCGGGCTGGTGAAGATCGCGTCGGTTTGACCATACTCGATGAGCGTGGCGGGCTCGCCGGCAACTTCCTGCAAGAAAAATGCGGTGTAGTCGCTAATGCGAGCGGCCTGCTGCATAGAATGCGTGACGATGATGATCGTCATCTCGGGCGCCAGCTCGGCCATCAGATCCTCGACCTTAGAGACGGACGTGGGGTCGATGGCGGAGCAGGGCTCGTCCATCAGTAGGACATCGGGCTGCACCGCAAGCACACGCGCGATGCACAGACGCTGCTGCTGACCGCCCGAGAGCGCCAAACCGTCCTTGTTGAGCTGATTGGATACCTCTTTCCAGAGGTTGGCGCGCTTGAGCGATTCTTCCACGATGTCATCGAGGTCGCTTTTGCTAGTCACACCCTGCAGACGAGGGCCAAAAGCGACATTCTCGTAGATGGATTTGGGGAACGGGTTGGGCTGCTGAAAAATCATGCCCACGCGGCGGCGAAGGTCGACCGGGTCGACGCCCTCGGCATAGATATCGTTGCCGTCGAGCGTCATGGTGCCCTCGACGCGGGTGCCCTCGATCAGGTCGTTCATACGGTTGATGCAGCGCAAAAACGTCGATTTGCCGCAGCCCGAAGGACCGATAAACGAGGTGATGGCGTTTTTGGCGATGTTGAGGTCGAGCCCCGTCAGCGCATGAAAGTCACCGTACCAGAAGTTGAAATCCTTGGCCGTGATGGCCGCTTGCTCCGGCGTGGGAGCGGACTGATAGACGGACATGGGACTCCTTAACTAGTGGCGCTTGCGCGACAGATAACGCGCAAACAGGTTGAAGGCCAGAATAATCGCCATCAGCAAAAGCGCGGTGCCGTAGGCTGCGTTCATGTTGATGCCGTCATTGGCAAGCAGATAAAGGTGAACGGTCATGGGACGACCGGAATCGAGCGGCGAAATAGGCAGGTTGATGGCCTGACCCATGGTGTAGAGCACCACGGCGGTCTCGCCGATGGCGCGGCCGATGGCAAGCACGATGCCGGTGGCGATGCGGCCAAAAGCCGAAGGAAGCACGATCTTGGAGACGACCTGCCACTTGGTGGCGCCCAGGCCATATGCACCCCAACGGATATAGCGCGGAACGGCGCGGATTGCCTCCTCGGTGGTACGCATGACAATAGGCAGCATCAGAAGCGCCAGCGCCAGGGCGGCCGAGAACATCGAAAGGCCCAGACCCATAGCCTCGACAAACAAGGCGTAGCCAAAGAGGCCCATAACGATGGAGGGCACCGAGGCCAGGGCATCGGCAGCATAGCGAATGATGTCGACGACCTTGCCCTGTTTGGCGTACTCGGCCAGATAGACCGCAGCCAGGACGGCAACCGGCGTGCAGATGAGCATGGCGAGCGCCGTCACGTAGATGGTCGAGACGATCGTGGGCCAAATGCCGCCCTCGGCGTTGACGCCCTGCGGCCAGCCGAAGATAAAGTCGAGCGAGATATGCGGCAGGCCGTTGATGACCACGTAGGCGATGATGGCGATCAGCACCAGCGTGGTGATATAGGCCGCGGCGCGAAACACGCCGAGCATGATCTTGTTGGACAGATCCTTGTTGATGCGGCCCTTCTTGCCATGGGAAAGGGCACGCTTGATGCGCTCACGCGACGAGGTCGTATCGACCGTCGTGTCAACGGAATCGGACATAGCCTACCCCCTCTTCTTGGAAATCAGGCGGACGATACCCACCAGTGCAGCGGAGATGATAAACAGGACAACGCCCATGCCGAACAGAGCCGAGCGGTGCAGGCCCGAGGAATAACTCATGTCGAGCGCAATCTGACTCGTGAGCGTCGAGATGGGGCTCGAGATGCTATCCGGAATGACCGGGGCGTTACCCACGACCATCAGCACGGCCATGGTCTCACCGATGGCACGCCCCATACCCAAGACAATCGCATCGACAATGCCCAGCTTGGCTGCAGGAAGCACGACCTTGTAGATGGTCTGCCACTTGGTGGCACCCATGGCATAGGACGCCTCGCGAATGCCCATGGGAATGGAATTGAGGGCATCTATGGTGAGCGTGGTGATGGTAGGGACGATCATGATGGCGAGCACGAACCACGCCGTCAGTGCGCCAAATCCAAGGCCGCCGGTCAGCTGGGCGATAAACGGGCGGATGATGATCATGCCGAAGAAGCCGTAGATGATGGAGGGGATGCCCGCCAGCAGGTCGACAGCGGGGCTAATGAGCCTGCGCACGCGCTTGCTGGCGATCTCGACCAGATACACGGCTGTGCCCACACCCAACGGCACGCCCATGGCAAGGGCACCGACCGTCACCAGGCCAGAGCCCGCCAGCAGCGACATGATGCCGTAGTGACCCTCAGAGGGCGCCCACGTAAAGCTAAAGAAGTCCACCAGACCGATGTCGGTAAAGACCGGCAGCGCCGAGTACGTGGTAAAGACAAAGATCAGGATGACGGTGACGACCGCCAAGAACGCGCAGGCAAAGAAGATCCACTGCAGCGCCTTCTCCTTAAGATAGGTGCTGCGTGACACCAACGCCAACTCACGCTTTTTGGGCACCTGCGCCTCATGCTCAATCTGGGGGGTTTCCTGTGCTTCCACGCTACTCACTCCCCTTTCCGTCGTTGGTGACGGGAATAAAGCCCGCCTCGCGAATCTGCTTGTCCATCTTCTCGGATGTCACATAGTCAATGTAGTCCTGCGCCTGCTGCGAAGGCGTACCCTTCACAAAGAAGTAAAGGTCACGCGAGATGGGATAGCCGCCACTTGCGACCGTCTTCTCGGATGCCTCGACATGGTTGACTGAAACGGCCTTAACCGAGGTCTTGGCGTTGAGGCTCTCGACAAAACCCAGCGAGATGTAGCCAATAGCGCCACGTGAGCGGGATACGACATCGCGTACCTGGCCCGTACCCGAAAGAACAGCCGAGCGGCGATCGAACGGCGCGCCGTCCATCACGATAGTGCGGAAGGCCTCGCGCGTACCGGACGCCTCGTCGCGGTTGATAACCTGAATCTTCAGGTCCTCTCCGCCGACTTCTTTCCAGTTGGTGATCTTGCCGGCGTAAATATCGCGGAGCTGCTCGGTCGAGAGATTGTCGACCGGGTTGTCGTCGTTCACGATGACTGCAATGCCGTCGTGTGCGATAACGATAGGCGTCAGGCCCAAATCCTGCTCGTCGGCATTGAGGCCACGAGACGAGCTGGCGATGTCGGCGGTGCCGGCGCTAACAGCTTCGATGCCAGCAGATGAGCCAAGGCCGGAGACGAGCACGTCGATGCCGGTCTCTTCCTTAAAGCCCTCGGCCGCAATCTCGGCAATGGGAAGGCAGGTGGTCGAGCCGGCCACGGTAATAGAAGACGTAGAAGATCCCGAGGAGCAGGCGCACAGCGTGAGCGCGAGCACTGCTGCACTCAGGACCGATGCGATCTTTCTCATAGCATCACGCCGATCGCAGCATGGCGCCCACAGGTCCCGCCCTCGTTGCGATAGGAATAAAAGCGGTCGTTTTGACGCACGGTGGAAAGTTTGGTGTCCACAATGCCATTCACATCGACACCGGCATCCACCAGCGCCTCGCGAATGGCGGCGGAAAGATCGAGCATACGGGAAGCGGTAGCATCGATGCACGCGAACTCGGCGGCAAAGCGATCCATAAGTTCTTGGGACACCTCATACTCGTCGCCCAGGATATGGGGCCCAATATAAGCAGAGATGTCCTCCGGCGTGCAGCCAGCCGCCTCGCAGAGTGCTTGGCAGGCCTTGGCGGAAATGCGTGCAATCGTGCCCTTCCAGCCAGAATGCACCACGGCAAAGCCGCCGGGAGCCACCAGCACCACGGGAACACAATCGGCAAAGCAGAGCAGCACGGGCACCTTATGCGCCGTGCAGACGAGGGCATCACAGCCCTCGGCAATCTGCTCACGAATGTTCTCGAGATCTTCGGCGCCGTTCGAGGTCACCGTCACGACATGGTCACCGTGTACTTGATTGGGGACAAGCAAGTTGTGCTCGCACTCGGCGGCACCCATGGCCTCGAGTACGCGGCGACGATTTTCTTGAACGGTAAAGGGGTCATCGCCAACATGCGAGCCCAGATTGAGCGAGGAGTACGCATCTTCGGAAACGCCACCGGTGCGCTCGGTAAAGGCAAAGCGGACATCGTGCGTCGCGCCCTCTACCAACGTAACTCCATCATGGTCGACACGCGAAACGTTGTCCGCACGTGCTGCCATACTAAAGCCTCCTAATAACACAAGTATCGCGGCGAAGCCGCAGCAGTCCGTGTCATACGGCTGCCATACTTCTCTAAAAGGATACCCGCAGCGGTAGGGACCAAACGTAAAGGGAACGTAAGGAGATTGGAGGCTTTCGTTTACAAACGAGAAACAAAAAGGGCGCATCCATACGGACGCGCCCCTGTGCAAAACAATGCGAAGAACGACTTAGAAGCTGCCTCGCTTGAGGAAGTCGGGAAGCTCAAACTGATCGTTGCCAAAGTTGGGCAGCTCGGTACCACCGACGTTGCGAGTCGGGGCAGCCTGAGCGGGGCTGGCAGCCGGAGCGGTGCGCTGCGGCTCAGCAGAAGCAGCAGCCTTGCTCTGGGACTGCTGGGCAGCGAAGAGCTCGTCCTGACGGTTGACGTTGGAGTCGGAGAAGCCCGTGGCGATAACGGTGATGCGCACCTGGTCGCCCAGGGACTCGTCAACAACGGTACCGAAGATGATGTTGGCCTCGGGGTCGACGGCATTGGCGACAACGTCGGCGGCGTCGCTGATCTCCTGGATGCCCAGGTCCTTGGAGCCGGCGATGGAAAGCAGGACGCGCGTGGCGCCATCGATGGAGCTCTCGAGCAGCGGACTGGAGATAGCCTGCTGGGCAGCGTCGACGGCACGGGTGTCCCCAGAAGCGGTACCGATACCCATCATGGCGGTACCGGCCTGCTTCATGATGGTCTTAACATCGGCGAAGTCCAGGTTGATGATACCCGGGACGGTGATGAGGTCGGTGATGCCCTGGGTGCCCTGGGAAAGGACGCCATCGGCAATTGCGAAGGCCTCGAGCATCGTGGTCTTCTTCTCGGCGATGTCGAGCAGCTTGTCGTTAGGGATAACGATCATGGTGTCAACGCAATCGGAGAGGGTCTTGATGCCCTCCTCGGCGCTCTTCTTGCGCTTGCGACCCTCGAAGGTAAAGGGCTTGGTCACGACGGCGACGGTCAGCGCGCCGACCTCGTTCATCGCGATATCGGCAACGATGGGAGCGGCGCCGGTACCGGTACCACCACCCTCGCCGCAGGTGATGAACACCATGTCGGCGCCAGCGAGCGCCTCGGCGATATCGTCGCGGGACTCATCGGCAGCCTTGCGGCCAACCTCGGGGTTGGCGCCGGCGCCCAGGCCGCGGGTAAGGTCGGTGCCGATGTGCACCTTGATATCGGCATCAGAGATCGCGAGCGCCTGAGCATCGGTGTTGATGGCAACAAACTCGACGCCGCGGATGCCCTCTTCGATCATTCGATTGACCGCGTTGGTACCGCCGCCGCCGACGCCGACCACCTTAATGACGGCAAGGTAGTTGTTGATCTCTGTCTCGTGCATGTCGGTCCTCCGAACAAAGGTTATAGCCATAGCATGGGTCGACCCCTGCGCACATTAACCTTCAGGTTGAAAGTAAATGCAAAGGTAAACCGTATTATGTTTGCACATTATGAACGTATCAGTCAAATAATTGACCGTGAAAACCAAACAAACCAGATAAACGGCGTGGTATGGCCCCTCAACAAAGCATCAACCAGCGCTACGAGGTCGGAGCGTTCCTAAATGTATAGTTACCCGGAGAGCGCACATTGATATACGTTACGCCCTCTACCTGCGAAAGCAGCTTGGTGACTACGCGCTCCTTCTTGACGATATCGTTCGAATCGCCCAGCGACACCTCAATGCCGTTATTGAGGTTTGCCGAGATGGCTTCGACCGAAGGCGTGGAAATATCCTTGACTTGTCCCAAGAACTCGCTCGAAAAACCACGCACATAATCCAAGCCAGCCTTAACGGCCTTGGAGCTCACTGCCTGGCCGGAAACCGGAGCGACATCCGCCGAGACATCAGTCAACAACACCGCGCCATAGTGCTTAGCGAGCGCCAGCGCGGCATCGATTCCGGTCAAGGTATTTGAGCCCTGCCCTGTCGTGATGACGTTGCCTTGGTCGTCCACTTCGACCGACGTCGACAGTGGGGCGATCCAGGTGTCATCATCCCCGATGGCCCAGGCAAGGTCATCGGAACTGATATAGGCAATTGCGATGACCTTGCGCTCCATCGGCGTAATGATGAGCGTATGCGGGAACTGACGCTGGACATCCACGCCCGAGACCCACGGATTCTGCTTGAGGTCCTCGGTAATCTGGTCGGGATCGACGTTAAAAAGCGACGTTCCCTCGGGCAAATCGATCAGCTGGATAGCATCGTGCTTCGTCACATGCTCGCTGCCTTGAATCTGAATATCAGTGGCGGTAAACAATCCAGAGTTGATCACCACGATGGCAACGACGACGAGCACGGCCAAGGCGGCCAGAACGCCGCCCACGATTTTGCCTTTGCCTGCAACGACAGAAGCGGCGTCTGATGTTTTATTTACCATCGCCCCAAGTGAAGACAACGGGTTGACGCTTTTTTTACCCGAAGGCTTCTTGGCGGTAGCCGGCACCGATGTCAGCGAGCGCGGTTTCGATGCGCCCAGCGTGCGACCTGGACGCGGCGCTTTAGTTCCCGTCGAGGGCTTAGGAGTTGCCATGGGACGGGCGGGTTTGGCGCCCATAACAGGCTTTGACGTCACCGAGGGACGCGAGGACTTTTTTGCGGCCGGACGATTACCGAGCTGCGAGCCGACAACCGGACGACTGGTCTGTCGAGCATGCCCGACAGACTTAGAGTGCGCGACGGTATTGCGTTGAGGTTTGGCAGGCGCGCCGGAACGCCCTCCGGCGCGGCGGAAGGTGGGTTTCGATGCTCTAGAAGCCGAGGAATTTAACTTCCGGTCTGAGCTCGATGCCATACGCCTCCCTCACCTTTCCGTGCACATGTCTGATAACCGCGGCAACGTCATCGGCCGAGGCAGTTCCGTTATTAACGATAAAATTAGCGTGAACGGGCGAAACTTCCGCGCCGCCAATCGAAAAACCCTTTAATCCACAATCCTCGATAAGCTTGCCCACACTCGCATCGGGCGGGTTGCGAAAGACCGACCCGCAGGATGCGCGACCCATGGGCTGCGTACGCTTGCGCCTCGTCAGGTACCGCTCCATGCGCTCGCGAATGTCGGCCTTGGGCGCCGGTTTAAGCTTGAGCACGCACTCGAGGATAATCTCATTGCGGGGAAGGCTACATTCGCGGTAGCCCCAAGTGATCTCGGACCCCGCATAATGCTTGATACCGGATGCCGGGTCAAACGTTACGACATCCTCAACCAGCGAGCCAATCCACTCGGTCCGTGTGCCGGCATTCATAGATATCGCACCGCCAACCGAGCCAGGGATGCCAACGGCAAACTCAAGGCCCGAGAGGCTACGCGACAGGGCATCGTTGACTAGGCGCGCAAACATCACGCCCGCACCGACCGTCAGCGTACAACCGTCATCGGCAACAACCGTGCGCTGAAACTCACGTCCGAGCGAAATGACGGCACCGCGATAACCGCCATCGGCAACCAGCAGATTGGAGCCCTTGCCGATGATGACCCACGGCACCTGCTCGCGATCGAGCACCGCCACGGCGCGGCGGAGGGCATGATAGCTATGGCACGTCACAAAGAGGTCAGCCTTGCCGCCGATACGATAGCTCGTATGACGCGCAAGGCGCTCGTCCTCGATCACATCCGTGTCGATCATGCCCGAGAGCGCCATGACGGCGTTAAACAGACCCATTAGACTTAAGCGTCTTTCTTGGCAGTCAAATACTCGATAAACTCGGGGCCGACGGTCGTAACGTCACCGGCACCCATAGTGAGCAGCAAGTCGCCCTCGCCCACCATCTGCTCGAGCTCCTGATTGAGCTCAAGACGGCTGGAGCAGTACACGACCTCCTTGCCAGGATGCTTGGCGCGCACGGTATCGGCGAGCATCTTAGAGGTAACACCCGGAATGGGCATCTCGCCAGCCGAGAACACATCAATCAGCAGCAGTTTATCGGCATTGGCAAATGCATCGGCAAAGTCGTCGCACAGGGCCTGCAGACGCGAATAACGGTGCGGCTGGAACACGACGTCGACATGCTTGTAGCCCAGCGACGAAGCGGCAGCAAGCGTCGCCTTGATCTCGGTGGGGTGATGGCCGTAATCATCGACCACGGTGATGCCATCGATATCGCCCACGTGGGTAAAGCGACGGCGGACGCCCTCAAAGCTCGAGAGCGCCTTGGCGGCGGCGTCGATGTCAAGGCCCAGGACATGGGCGACGGTGAGCACCGCCGTGGCGTTGAGCATGTTGTGGCGACCGGGATTGCTCTTGATCTCCACGGCATGCTCAGTGCCATCCTCAAAGCGAACGATAAAGTCACTCTGGATGCCCTTGACATCCGGGTGCATGCAGACGATGTCGTTGCTCTCGGCAAAGCCGTAGGAAAGCACGTGACGGCCCGTCGACTTGGCGAGCTCGACCAGATGCGGGTCCTCACCGCAGACGATGACGGTGCCGTCCTCGCCCACCAAGCTCATGAATTTGGCGAAAGTTGCCTCGATCTCCTCGATACCCGAGTAGTGATCGAGGTGGTCGGCCTCGACGTTGGTCACAATGACCACGTTGGGGTTCAGGAACAGGAAGGAGCTATCGGACTCGTCGGCCTCGGCGACAAAATAGTCGCCCGAGCCGTTCTTGCCGTTCGTGTCATAGCCCTCGACGATGCCACCGATCAAGAAGCTCGGATCCAGACCCATGCGGTCGAGCATGGTGGCGCACATCGAAGACGTGGTGGTCTTGCCATGCGTGCCGGCAACAGCGACGGTGGTGTAGCCGTGGCCCAAAGCAGAGAGCATCTTGGCACGGGGCCACACGGGAATACCAAGCTCGCGAGCGCGCACGAGCTCGGGGTTGGACTCCGGAATAGCGGTGGAGACAACAACCACGTCGGGCTTGACCTCGTCGATCGTGGCGGCCTCATGGCCCACATGCACCTTCACACCAGCGCGGGTAAGCTGGCGGATATAACGTGACGTCTTAAGGTCGGAGCCGGTAACGGCATAACCGCGCTCATGAAGAACGAGGGCGATGCCGCTCATGCCGGCGCCGCCGATACCGATAAAATGGGCGCTCTTAAACTCGGGCGCGGAGGTTGCAGTCTGGGAATCAGCCATGTGCTCGTGTACTCCTTGCGTAAACACTGCCTGTAACCCGTTAACTGTACCGCACCTACCGCATCAGCGCGAGGGCGACCGACGATATCCCGTCTAACTAACGCAAACCCTCTACCGCATCCGCCAGAAGAGCGGCGGCCCTATCCTGAGCCAGACCACGCGCCGCCTGACGCATGGCGTCGCGCGCCGCCGCGTCATCGACCAGGTGCAGCAGTTCATCGGCAAAGGCAGAACCGTCGATATCGGCATCGGCGCAGAGCACGCCGGCCCCGGCGTCGACCAGATAACGGGCATTGGTGGTTTGGTGATCGGCCGTGGCGTGCGGGTACGGCACGAGCACCGAAGGCACGGCGAGTGCAGCGATCTCGGCCACGCTCGATGCGCCCGAACGCGAGAGCACCAAATCGGCAGCAGCCAGCATATCGCCCATGTTGTCGATGTAAGGCTGGACGCGGTAACGCTTCGCCTCCTCGGGCGTCAGCGCCAAAGCGCGCTCGGTCTCCTCAAAGCCGTCGGCACCCGTCGAATGCAACACATAGAGGTTCTTGCGCGAAAGCAGCTCGTTTTTGAGCGAAGCCACGCGCTCGTTGAGGTGCTGGGCGCCAAGTGAACCGCCAAAGACGAGCAGCAGCGTAGCGTCCTCGGGAACGCCAAGTGCCTTGCGGCCGCGAGCGCGATCGCCCTCGATCACCGAGCGACGTACGGGGTTGCCGGTCATGAGCACGTGGTCAGGGTCACCTTCGCGCTCAAAGACCGAACGCGCTGCCGGCACCGAGATGCACACGCGGGCGGCGTGGGAGTTCATCATCTTGTTGGCCAGGCCCGGAACGGAGTTCTGCTCATGCAGCAGATACGGAACGCCCGCGCCCTTGCACCACCCCAGCAGCGGAACCTCGACATAGGCACCAAAACCAATGGCGGCATCGGGCTTGCCGACCTTTGAGAAATGACTGGCGAGCGCACGCTTGGCTTTGTTGACACGCCACAGCGAGGTCAGCGCCGTCCAAGGACGGGAGCGGTCGAAGCCCGTGACCGTAATGGGCACAAAATCAAACCCAGCCTCGGGGACCAGACGACCCTCGAGCTTGCGCGACTGGCCCACGAACACAACGTGGTGGCCACGGTCACGCAGTTCTTCAGCCAAGGCGAGCGCGGGGTTGATGTGTCCTGCCGTGCCGCCGGCTGCAATAGCAACGGTCATTTTATCGGTCATGGTAGTCCCTTCGTACACGCGGTCCCTGGTCGTCGGTACGCAGACGCGCCGACGGGTCCGAGTTCAAATCGATTCGATTATATCCGCCGCCCGCGTTGCGAGGGCTGGGGCGCTGCGGACGACCTTGCGGAGCCGTTCGCGAGCGTGGACGAGCTGCCGGCTCGGTCGCAGAGCCATCCAGGACGGTAAAACCGTTACGCGAAGATCGCTCGCCGCGCACGTGGGGCACGCCGGCAGTACTCTCATCCATAACGGCAAAGCTCTCACGGCGGCGGTCATACTCATCGCGGCGGGCGCTCTCGTACGAAACGCGCAAGATCAACCCGGCAAGCATGAGCGACACAATAATCGACGAACCGCCGTAGCTAATAAACGGCAGCGGTTTGCCCGTCATGGGAAACACGTTGAGGATGCCCAGCGCGTTAATCAAAAACTGCACCGCGAGAATGACCGCGGAGCCAGACGCCATAAGCGCGCCCCGACGATCGGTCGCCTGCTCGGCAATGCGAAACGCCGAGTAGATCAGCATCGCAAACACCAAGAAGAACAGCACGGTTCCGACAAAACCGACTTCCTCGCCAATGATGGCCAGGATGTAGTCGTTGTGCGCTTCGGGCAGATACGAGTACTTCATGGTTGAGTTGCCGATGCCACGGCCGAACAGACCGCCCGAGGCAAAGGCCATGATGGCAAGCGTGGCCTGATAGCCGTCACCATACTCGTCGGCCCAAGGGTTCAAGGCAACCTGAATACGCACCATACGGTACGGCTCTGCGACAAGCGCAATCACGATCACGAGAATGCCGAAGATTAGCACGCCGATGATAAATCTGGGGTCGAGACCCGCAAACAACGCCATGCACATGAGGGTCAACAGGATGATCAGGACAGTACCGAAATCGGGCTGGATAAAGATCAGAAAGAGCGAAATGCCCAGGTAGATGCCCATCTTGCGAAGGAATTCGTTGATGTTGCCACCGGGCGAAAAGAAGCGATCAAGCATGATGGCCGAATACGCAATGGCAAATGGCTTTAAAAACTCGGAAGGCTGGAACTGAATACCGGCGATGTTGAGCCAGCGCGTGGCGCCGCGGCTGCCGCTGCCCACCAAGAACACCAGAAGCAGTAGCCCTATCATGCCGATGAGGAAGATCCTGAGCACATCCTCCCCAAACCAGCTGTCCGGCAAAACGCGCACGATGGCAATCAGCGCCAGAACACCGACCACGGCAAACGCGGCCTGTCGACCCAGAAAAAACGTCGCCGAGCCATTCTCGTGCAGCGCCTCGACCGAAGACGCCGAGTACACCATCAGCAGGCCAAAGCATACCAAGGTAAACAAGCAGGCCATGAATATCAAACGGGGGCGCATGATACGGGCGGGAACGCCGGCAATATAGCGTTCGCTAAACGACTGCCCGCCGCGGCCGGAACGCGGTGTGGTGCGACGTGAGGAAGCACGGTCCGAGTCGGGCCTCCTCATACCTTGTCGGGGGCTCTCCTCTCTCACCGCAACCCCTATTCCATTTGTGATTTCGCCGCAGCGACAAGCTGAGCCACGTAGTCCTTAAACACGCGGCCGCGCTCCTCATAGCCCGAGAACTCATCGAACGAAGAGCAGGCAGGTGAAAGTAAGATCACGTCGCCACGGCTCGACAACGAACGGGCAACGTCCACGGCGTCGCGTAGGTCATCCGCCTGGGCGATATCCACATCGCCATCGACATCGGCCTCGTCCATAGCGGCGGTGAAGCGCTCGCGCGCATCGCCAAAGCAGACGACCGAGCGCACGTTGTCCATAACGACGCGCGCGAAGTCCGTGAGCGGCGTGCCCTTATCGTGGCCGCCGAGCAGCAAGATCACGTCGTCATCGGGAAATGCCGTCAGTGCCTTCTCGACCGCATCGGTGTTGGTCGCCTTGGAATCGTTGACGTAACGCACGCCGTCAATCTCGCCACACGGCTCCACGCGGTGCTCGAGCGGCTGGAACGAGGCAAGACCGCGGCAGACACCATCGACATCGGCACCGACCGCCAAGGCAGCCGTGGCAGCGCACAGGGCATTGATAACATTGTGATGGCCCGAGATCTTGAGCTCGGATGTAGCGATGAGCGGGGTCTCGACACCCTTCAGACGCACGATCATCTTGCCATCGCGCACAAAGGCGGCATCCTCGCCCTCAGGCTCGTCAAAGGCAACCTTGCAGATGCGACGACCCGGCGTGTAGATGTACTCATCGAACTCGTGAATGCCGGCGTCTTCGACGTCGACAACCACCAGATCGTCATCGACCATATTGTCAAACAGTTTGATCTTGGCAAGTGCATAGTTCTTATGGCTCTTATGCCAGCCCAAGTGGTCGGGAGTGATGTTGAGCAGCACCGCCACGCGGGGGTGGAGCTCGGTTGTCGTAGCAATCTGATAGCTCGAGAGCTCAGCCACAAACCACTCGTTGTGGGCTCGGCCGTCAATCTCGTTGACCGGCGGCTCGCCGATGTTGCCGACAGCAACGCTGGCCTCGCCGGCAGCCTTAAGCAGATAATCAGTCAGCGACGTGGTAGTTGTCTTGCCGTTGGTGCCCGTGATGGCAATCCAATTTTGGGGAGACAAGCGATAGGCAAACTCGGGCTCGCCCATAATCTGAGCGGCATGCTCACGCCCCGCCTTAAAGAAGGACGAGAACTCCGAAATACCCGGGCATGTCACGCACACGTCATAGGCGCCCTCGACCTGTTCGGCCCCATAGACAAACGACGCACCAGCAGCCTCGAGCGCACGCGTGGCGTCATTGGGCTCAGAGGTGCCGCCGCCATACACGGTAACGGCGCTTACGCGCTCGGGATGTGCCAGCGCCCAGCGGGCGACATCGAGACCGGATTTGCCCTGACCCAAAACGAGCAGGCTAAAGACATCAGCAAGAGGCATGAAAGACCACTATCCCAACTGGAAGAACAAAGCAAGGCCAACGGCACCAAAGGCCGCAGCGATAATCCAAAAGCGGATGACGACCTTGGTCTCGGCCCAGCCCTTCTTTTCGAAATGATGATGGATGGGCGCCATAAGGAAGACGCGCTTGTGCGTAAAGTGGAAGTAGACAACCTGAATCATGACCGACAGGGTCTCAACGATAAACAGGCCGCCGATGATGAGGGAGACGACCTCGGTATTGGTCATGATGGACGTGCAGGCAAACGCGGCGCCCAGGGCAAGCGAGCCGGTATCGCCCATAAAGATGCTCGCCGGATAGCAGTTGAACCACAGAAAGCCCAAACAGGCACCGGCACACGCGGTGCAGAAGATGGACAGGTTCACGTCTCCGTGCAAAAACGCCATGGCAGCCATGGCGAGCATGGCAATCATCGAGGTGCCGCCAGCAAGACCATCAAGGCCATCGGTCAGGTTCACGGCATTAGAAAGACCGGCGATCATCAGCCAGCAAAAGACAATGTAGAGCCACGGGAACGAAAGGCCGCAGATGGTGGTCGAAAGAACACCGAGGTCAATCGTCAGGCCGCCGGGAAAACGAATCTCGGGGGCGACGCCGCACCAATTGACGGCGAGCACCGTAAAGGTGACACAGATAATGGTTAGGCCGATCATCTTGGCATGGGGCGTCAGACCGAGCGAGCGCCCATGCGTAACGGAGGTCAGGTCGTCGATCAGGCCCAGCACGCCGGTCGCCAGCGTGGCGAGCAGCACGAGCACGAGCTCGGTGGTGAGCTTGCCCATCAGCAGGCAGGTCAGCGAGATCGCGACGAGGATGACAACGCCACCCATGGTGGGCGTTCCCTGCTTAACCAAATGACGCTTGGGGCCGTCGGCACGAACCTGCTGGCCGATACCCTCGACCTTGAGTAGCTTGATCCACCACGGCATGAGCAGCAGCGCAATGGCAGCGGCGATGCCAAGCCCCAAAAAAGCCTGATACGTTGGATACGAGGGATTGCCGAACATGGGCTAGCACACACCTTCCACAAAGCGGTCGAGCTCAACAAAGCGGGAACCCTTGACCAGTACAACATCATGTTTTTCAAGCGCGCCGCCCATGCGGTCGAGCACCTGCTGATAATCGGAGAACACCTGGATGCGGTCCTCGTCCATGCCCATCATGCGCGCGGCATCGGCCATAAGCTGGGCCAGCTCACCACCCACGCACGCCAGCATGTCGAGCTTCTTGGCGGCGGCATAGGCGCCCACGAGCTCATGCATGCGAGGAGCCTCATCGCCCATCTCGCCCATCTCGCCCAGGATCGCCATGCGAGACCCCGTGCACGAAAGCGAGCACAGTAGATCGAGACCAGCAGCCATGGATTCGGCGCTGGCGTTATAGGAATCGTCGATGACGCGGGCACCGCTCTTGGCGCGCTTGATCTCCTGGCGGTGCCCGGTGATCGTGAGGCCCCTAAAGGCAGCATCGATCTGCTCGGGCGTCACGCCCAGGCGATAGGCAACCGCGGCGGCCTTAACGGCATTTGGAACGGACTGCACGCCGGGGATGGCAAGCATGGTATCGATCGTCTCACCCTGGCCAAAATCGAGCGTAAAGACCGGACGGCCCTCGTCATCAACACGAATGTCGCGGGCACGGACCTCATCATCGTCCGAGACGCCGGCCAGCATCACATCGATACCAGCAGGCTGGGCGAACGTATCGCGAATGAACGGCGTAAAGTCGTCCTCACCGCCCAAAACCAGCAGCGGCAAGAAGTCGCCGGCGGCGCACATACCCTGGACAATCTCGGCCTTAGCGCGGGCGATGTTCTCGCGGCTGCCCAAAATGCCGATGTGAGAGGTACCAATCTTGCTCACGATGGCAAGGTTGGGATTGGCGGACTGGGACAGGCGCTCAATCTCGTGGAAATGGTTCATGCCCATCTCGAGCACCAGGACCTCGGTATCGGCCGGAGCGGAAAGCACCGTGAGCGGCATGCCGATCAGGTTATTGAAATTGCCCTTGGTGGCCCAGACACGATAGCGCTTGGCGAGCACGGCGGCGAGCACGTCCTTGGTCGTCGTCTTGCCGATGGAACCGGTAATACCAACGACCAGGCAGCCAAGCTCCAGACGGTACGTGTGCGCCAAACGCAGCAGAAACTCCTCGGGATCATCGGTCAGCAAGATGGCACAGCCCTTGTCCTGCGCCAGCGAGACCAGCTCGGCCTCGGGCTCACGCGTCATCACGACGGCGCCGGCACCCGACTGGACGGCACGGGAAGCAAAATCATTGCCGTCGACGTTTTCACCGGGAAAGGCGACGAAAATCGTCCCTTCCTCGACCTGGCGCGAGTCGATAACGCACCCGCGGCATACCCGATCGGCTTCTCCCGTCACGGTTCGGGCCCCTGTTGCGGCCGCGAGGTTGTTGACGGCGATCTCTATCATTGCAGCTCCCCTGTAAACCTAATAATGCTATCGGCGTATTGTATCCCAGCGCCGCACATGCGTGGTGCAGGGCATGTGAACACCCTCATATGGGACAACAAACCACGCCCCAAAGATTGTAACCCCCTACTTCGTGTGCGGGATACCCAGCACGTCGAGCGCGTTGGCCATAATGGACTGGAACGGCACCGCAGCGGCATCTGAGCCGCTCGGCGTTCCGTCGAGCGTGATATAGCACAGCACCTTGGGCGATTGTGCCGGTGCAAAGCCCATAAAGGACGACATGTAGTTCTCCTTGAGGTAGCCACCGTTCTCGTCGGCACGTTCGGCCGTACCGGTCTTACCCGCTACGTCATAGCCGTCAACCGCGCCGCCAACGCCCGTTCCCTCGGACACGACCGTCTGCATGCACGATGTCACCTGGGATGCGGCGTCCTCCGAAATCGCGCGCTCGCCTTCGCCCCAGTCCTTCTCGTCGCCTTTGCTGGACTTATAGAAGTGCGGTGTCATCATCACGCCGCCGTTGGCGATGCCGCCCACGGCACGTGCGATCTCAATCGGCGAGACAGACAGTGCCTGTCCAAAGCTCATCGAGCCCAGCGTGGCGCCGTCATACTGGTCACGCTCCTTGACGATACCCAGGCTCTCGCCCGGAAAATCTACACCAGAGCTGTGACCGATGCCCCACTTGTCCACATAGGTGGCAAAGTCGTCGGCACCGATCTTGCGCCCCACCAGGACAAAGCCCACGTTGGACGAACGGCGCATCATCTCGCGCACATCCATGGTCATGGCGTAGTCGCGCTTGTCGGCATCGGTGACGGTATCGTCGCCCACCTTGATGCTCGCCGGCACCTCAAACGACGTACTCGATCGCACGACACCCAAGTCGAAGCCGGCGCCCGCCACGAGCGTCTTAAAGACCGAGCCGGGCTCGTAGGCGTCGGTGACCAGGCGCAAGTTCATATCCTCGGTCTTGGCGTTTTCCAGATCGGTCTGGTCGTAAGTCGGGTACGAGCAGGCTGCCAAGATCTCGCCTGTCGTAGGATCGGTGACCAGCGCCGAGCCGTTCTTGGCCTTTGTCTTCTCGACAGCCTCTGCCAGGGCATCCTCGGCCGCACGCTGGATATTGACGTCGAGCGTCGTCACGATATCAACGCCGTCGACCGCAGCCACCTTTTTATAGGCACCGCCCGCGATATAGCTGCCGTCCCTCGCGCGCTCGCGTACGAGAGAACCGTTCGTGCCGGTCAGAAGCTTGTTGTATTGCTTTTCGAGACCCGTCAAGCCGTCGTTGTCTACATTCACTACACCCAGCACCTGCGATGCCAGATTGCCGTATGGATATACGCGCTTCATGGCCTGCTCAAAAAGCACGCCGGGCAGGTTCTTCTTCTCCAGCGCCGCAACATCGTCTTCGTCCACCTGGCGCTTGATATACACCCAGGTTCCATCGGACTCAACGAGCTTGCGGCAGGTCTTTTTATCGATTCCAGTTGCCTTGACCAGCGCCGACACCGTCTTGTCAACATCCTCGACAAGCTGCGGGTTCACGGCGATGTTGCGACATTCGACTGACGACGCCAGCACGTTACCGTTGCGGTCGTAGATGGTGCCACGTTTGGCATAGAGGGTCTGCGCAAGCAGGCGGCGCGCATCGGCACGCTCGCGCAGTTTATCGGCTTCGACAATTTGATAGTCGGCAAGGCGAAAGACGCCCAAGCCCAAGCCAAGCCCGATGAATCCCATGACGGCTTTGCGGCGAGGCAGAGGCGCGCCTGTGAGCCATTCGGTCGACGAACTCTTGCGCGACCCGGTGTTATGCACTTGAGGGCCGCCCGAGCCGCGAAGTCGCGACGCCGGGTCGTTGCCACGGGACTGCCCGGCGTTGTAAGATTGCCGACCCGTTCCTTGATAACCAGAACGTCCCCGCGACGAGGGACGTCCAGAACCGCGGCCCCCATCGGAACCGCGGCGATAGTCATTTGTCATACTCAGCTACCGTCTTGCTACTGAGCGGTCGCGGTCGCGTTGGCGCCCGCGGCTGCATCCTGCGAAAAGTCAAGTGTAACGCTCTCGCTGGGCTCCACCATGCCATAAGCGCCCGCAAGGTCGCGAATGCGCGTGTCGGCGCCATAGACCGAATGCATGACCTCCAGGTCGGAGCTCTCATCGGTCGCCTTTTCGAGCGTGCTGGTAAGCTCGGCGTTGCTGTTGAGCACCTGGGCCGTAACGCCGGCGAGCGCCACGCGGGCGACGCCGATCGTCATGAAGATAGCCGCAATGATGCAAAACGTTTTAAGAACGCTCATGAAAACCGGGCTTACCGCCTGGTTTGCCTGACGGCCCGCGCCCGTGTAGACATCAAAGCGCGGCGCGCGCTGCTCACGGGGAGCAACGGGGGCCTGCGGCGTCTCACGATAGGCGGGCATGGCGTTCATATCATAGGCGAGTGCTGCGCTTGAAGTGTTGTAGCCCATGATATGCCGCCTCCCATCCCGAGTACGTTGGTAGTGTGTTTAAGCTTCGTTTATGGTGCGAGCGGGAGGTCCAATATCGCGCGGTCGCGCCTACAGACGCTGCGCCACGCGGATTTTGGCTGATCTCGCCCGAGGGTTGCGCTCAACCTCATCAGGCTGGGCAACCAAGGGTTTGCGGGTGATGACCTTGAGTATCGGCACGTTGCCGCACACGCACACCGGAATCTCCGGCGGACACGTGCACCCCTGGCTCATCTCCTTAAAGTGGTTCTTTACGATACGGTCCTCGAGCGAGTGATACGAGATGACGCAGATACGTCCGCCCGGGTTGAGCCACCTGGTGGCAGCATCAAGCCCTCGTTCGAGCACATCGAGCTCGTGATTGACCTCGATGCGAATGGCCTGGAAACTTTTCTTGGCCGGGTGTCCGCCATGCCGACGAGCGGCAGCCGGGATACCCGCCTTGATGATCTCGACAAATTGGCCGGTGGTTTCGATCGGTTCTTGCTCGCGGCGGCGCACAATCTCGCGCGCGATCTGCGAGGCGAACTTCTCTTCACCGTAGACGCGTAGAATCCGGGCGAGGTCGTGTTCGTTATAGGTGTTGATGACCTCAGCTGCGTTTAAGGTGTTATTACCCGGATCCATCCGCATGTCCAATGGGGCGTCCTCGTTATACGAAAAGCCCCTGCCAGGGATATCGAGTTGCGGTGACGAAACGCCCAAATCGAACAGGAAGCCATCGACCCCGGGCACCTCGGCCGAGCAAAGCAGCTCGTCCAAGTCGCCGAAGTTGCCCTTCAGCAGCTGGTGCGGAACGCCGGGAACCTCGCGGTCCAGACGGGTGCCAGCGGCCTCGAGGGCCATGTCGTCCTGATCGACGCCGAGCAAAAGGCCCGTCTCCCCCACCTGCGCGGCCATCTTTACCGAATGGCCGGCACCGCCAAGGGTGCAATCGCAGACAACGGAGCCGCTCTTTAGCCGCAGCGACTCAAGCACTTCGCCGAGCATGACAGGTTCATGCCGATATTCTTGTGTCAAGATCCCACGCTCCATCCGTTACCCGTGCCTTGCCCTTACGAGAAGAAGAGGTCCAGCAGGGCCTCATCGTCATCGTCCTCATCGGCCGCGGCGCGATCCCAAACCTCAAGGTGGTCGTAGTTGCCCACAACCGTGACCTCGCGGTCGAGGTTCGCCTGTTTGCGGAGAGACTCGGAAAGACCGATACGACCGGCGCTGTCCACGTCCATCGACGTGGTGCGCTTGTTGATCGCCCTCATGAGCTTCTGGTCATTAATGTCACGCGGGTTAAAACCCTCGTGGCCCTCACGACCCGCGAAGAGTCCTTCGACCCACTTATCGAAGGCCTCGGCAGAGAACACGTACAGAGCATCGACATCCAGGGCTTTGAACACGCGAACGTGCTCTCCAAGCTCCTCGCGAAGGGGTGCAGGCAGGGACAGACGACCTTTTGCATCGAGATTGCGCTCGTATGCACCAGTCATTCCCATGTGCGCCCTCCCCTCGGTTACTCAGATGGCACGTACGCGGGGAACCACCCCGCCTGTCGACGTCATTAATAATATGGGGAACTGACCCATTTTTCAACACCTTTCCCCACCCCTTCCCCCACTCC
>RQCP01000035.1 GCA_008668235.1 Collinsella aerofaciens
CCGGGCAGTTCACCATCTACGACGATGACGACTCAAAGCGCATGGTGCGCGACATTATGCAGGCGCTCGGCATCGAGCAAAAGCAGTTCCCCATCAACATGATCCGCAGCAAGATCAGCTCGGCCAAAAACGCCATGATCGGGCCCGAGGACATGCTCAAATCCGCCGACAGCCCCAACGACAAAAAGGCCGCGCAGGTCTACCTGGAGCTGGAACGCCGCCTGCGCGCCGCCAACGCGATGGACTTCGACGACCTGCTCGTGCGCACGCTCGAGCTGCTGCGCACCCGCCCCGAGGTGCTCGACAAGTACCAAGAGCGCTTCCGCTACATTAGCGTCGACGAATACCAGGACACCAACCACGTCCAGTACGAGATCGCCAATCTGCTGGCCGCCAAGTACCAAAACCTCATGGTCGTGGGCGACGATGACCAGTCCATTTATAGCTGGCGCGGCGCCGACATCACCAATATCTTGGACTTTGAGAAGGACTTTAAAAACTGCAAGACCGTTAAGCTGGAGCAGAACTACCGCTCTACGGGTCATATCCTGAGCGCCGCCAACGCCGTGGTGCGCCACAACTCGCAGCGCAAGGACAAGCGTCTGTTTACGGCCGAGGGCGATGGCGAGAAGATCCAGGCTTTCCAGGCGAGCGATGAGCGCGACGAGGGCCGCTGGATTGCCGGCGAGATCGAAAAGCTGCACTCCAAGGGCACGAGTTACGACGATATCGCCGTGTTCTACCGCACCAACGCCCAGTCGCGTATCCTCGAAGATATGTTCCTGCGCGCGGGCGTGCCCTACAAGATCGTGGGTGGCACGCGATTCTTCGATCGTGCCGAGATCCGCGACGTCATGGCCTACCTCAAGATGATCGTGAACCCGGCAGACGAGATGAGCGTCAAGCGCGTCATCAACACGCCGCGCCGCGGTATCGGCTCCACCTCGATCCAAAAGATCGAGCAGCTGGCGCGCGACAATCGCTGCTCGTTCTTCCAGGCCTGCGAGATCGCGTGCGCCGAAACCGGCATGTTTAGCGCCAAGGTGCGCAATGGCCTGTCGAGCTTTGTGTCGCTGGTGCGCGAGGGTCGCCGCATGGACGGCGAGCTCAAGGACGTCGTCGAGATGATCGTCGATAAGACGGGCCTGCTGCAGGCGTTTCGCGCCGAGGGCACCATGGAGTCCGAGAGCCGTGCCGAGAACATCCAGGAATTCCTGGGCGTCGCCGCCGAATTTGAAGAGACGCACGAGGATATCGAGGGTACGCTCGAGAGTTTGGAAGAGCTGCGCGCAGCCGGTGTTGCCGACGTGCCTGCCGGCGCCGAGCCCGAGCCCGTCGTGGTGAGCGCGCCCGCGCCCGAACCGGGGCCATCTGCCCCGGTATCCTCGTTTGAGGCGCTCGTTGGCGCGCGTGACGCCGCGGGCTCCAATCCGCTCGATAGCTTGGCCGCTCCGGCGCTGTCTCCGCAGGATGCCCTGGCCGCCGCCATCGCGGGCAACGCGTATGCCGCGCCGACGGAGATGCCGGCGGGTGCCGTGCATGCCGACGAGATCGAGCGCACCTACGGTCCGCTCACCTGTAAGGCGCTGCCGGCGCTCATGGAGTGGCTGGCCCTGCGCTCCGACTTGGATTCCCTGGCCGGCGAGACGCATGCCATTACCATGATGACCATCCACTCCGCCAAGGGCCTGGAGTTCCCGGCGGTGTTCGTGGCCGGCATGGAGGAGGGTATCTTCCCGCACGTGCACGACTTTGGCGGTAGTGACGATCCGGGCAAGCTCGAGGAGGAGCGTCGCTTGGCCTACGTCGCCATCACGCGTGCTCGCAAGCGCCTGTTCCTGACCTATGCGGCCACGCGTCGCACCTACGGCTCGACCTCTGCCAACCCGCGCTCGCGCTTCCTCAACGAGGTTCCGTTTGAGGATATCGAGTTTAGCGGTATCGGTGCTGCCGGTTTTGAGGGCACGGGCTGGGAGAAGCGCGGCGACCGTCACGGCACCTTTTGCTCGGGCATGGGCTCGGATATGTACGGCGGCAAGGTGTTTGGCTCGCATACGCGCTCGACCGGCGGCTCCGGCTCGCGCGGCGGATCGAGCTTTGACGATTTCTTTGGCGGCAGCAGTTACGGGACCGAGCGCCATCGTGGGGTTTCGCCTGACGCCGGCCGTGTTGCCTCGACTTTTGGTTCGGGCGCGTCGCGAGCCAAAAAGCCGTCTTCCAAGGTGTCCCCGACGGTGGAGCGCAAGGTCGATCGTGCCAGCGCATCGCAGGACTTTGCCGCGGGCGATACCGTGAGCCACAAGACTTTTGGCACGGGTACCGTGATCTCGGTCGCCGGAGACATGATCGAGGTTCAATTCGAAAAGACCGGCCAGACCAAAAAGCTTATGAAGGGCTTTGCTCCGATCGTCAAGCTGTCGTGATCCCGGCGGACCTGGGCGGGCGTATGGGGCAACATCGCCTGCTCGGGCAGTCCTGCTCGCACGGAGAGCACATTAAGTGCTCTCCGGCTCGTGCGGAACTCGCGATCGATGTTGCCCCATACGCCCGTCCAGGTCCTTAGATAACGTTGCTTGCGAACGTCGCTCTGCTCGTCCGCTTTTTTGATCTGGAGAGCCGGGTGGGCTGATATATATGGACAAGGGGCTCCCCCGTTGGTGAACGGGGGAGCCCCTTGTTGCGTTTGGGTTGTTGGTGCGAACTAGAGGTGGCTGATGATCAGTTCCATCTTGCCTTCGAGGTCGATGGAGCTGACGGTGCTCGGGGCCAGCAGGTGGCTTCCCTTGTGGACGGGGTCGCCGCAGATGGTGCCTTCGCCGTCGATGACCGACAGGCACATGAAGGGCCAGCGCTGGTCGAGGGTCTTGCTGCCGTTGACGCGCACGCGATCGACGGTGTAGCAGGAGCTAGACTCGAGCTCGGTCACGCCGTCCACCTCGGGCGCGGTCACCGTGCCGTCGGTCGGAGCCTGAGCATCAAAGTTTATGCAGTCGAGGCTCTGCTCAATGTGCAGTGGACGCAGTTTGCCGTCGGTGCCGGGGCGGTCGTAGTCGTACAGGCGATATGTCACGTCGCTCGACTGCTGCGTCTCCAAAATGAGCGTGCCGGTCTTGATGGCGTGAACGGTGCCGGAGTCGATCTGGAAAAAGTCTCCCTTGTGAATCGGCAGCACGTTGAGCATCTCGTCCCAACGGCCCCCCTCGATCATCTGCGCGGCCTCGGCGCGGTCGTGCGCGCGCTGGCCGACGATGATCGTGGCACCGGGCTCGCAGTCCAGTACATACCAGCACTCGGGATTGCCCAGGCTGCCGTTCTCGTGCTTGGCGGCGTACTCGGCGTTGGTATGAATCTGGATCGAAAGGTCGTCCTTGGCATCCAGAATCTTAATGAGCAGCGGGAACTCCTTGCCCTCGCAGTTGCCAAAGAGCTCGCGGTGCTCGGCCCACAGCCACGACAGCGTGTGGCCGGCGTACGGTCCCTCCGCAATCTGGCAGTCGCCGTTGGGATGGGCCGAGATGGCCCAGCACTCACCGATGGGACCCTCGGGAATGTCGTAGCCAAACACGGTCTCCAACTGGCGGCCGCCCCAGATCTTCTCGTGGAAGATCGGCGTGAGTTTAATCAAATCGGACATGTGCATACTCCCATAAGGTTGTGCGGGTGCCGCGTAAGACGGCTCAAAACGAGCGCCCGCGTGACTACAAAAACCTATGCCAACGTTACGTTGTGCAACTCAAAGCGATCGCCAACGTTGCGCGAGATCGAATACTCAAAGGCGGCGCCGCTGTCCAAAAAGCCAATCTGGGTGAGCTCGAGCAGGGGAGAGCCAAGTTTGGTGTCCAGACGCTCGGCTTCTTCCTCGGTTGCTGCCACGGCGCGAATGGTACGGTGGAAGCTCGAAATTTTCAGCCCGCATTGCTCGCGGATGAAGCGGTAGACCGATCCGTACAGGTCCTTCTTTTTAAGGCCTGGAATCAGCTCGAGGGGCATGTAGGTGTACTCGATAACGATGGGCTTCTCATCGGCCTGACGCACGCGCACGACGTGATAGGCAAAGTCATCCTCGGCAATTCCCAGCTGGGCTGCGATGTCCGCTGGTGGATTAACGATCGAGAAATCGCAGACCACCGAGGTCACCTTCTCCCCGCGATGCTCATACGAAAAACCCTGGGTACGGTCGTTTTTGCCCTGGAAAAACGCCTGGCCGGGAAGCCCCGCCGTGTCCTTAACGTAGGTACCCGATCCACGCCGGCTGGTAATAAGACCTTCCTCGGTGATTTGTTCAATAGCTCGTTTGACGGTGATTTTGGAAACGCTATAGAGCTTGCAGAACTCAACGACGGTGGGAAGCTTGTCGCCCGGTTTAAGAGCGCCATCCTCGATGCTTCGACGAATATCCGCAGCTACCGCCTTGTATTTTGGGATCACGGAACCTCCTTTCCAACCTGATTGAGTATAAAAGAAAGTATAGTTAACACCTAAGCACCCCTATTAATAGATTTAAAAAGTTCGAGAAAGATATAATTAAAAGTCGCTTCGCATATAAACTAGAGCGCTCTAAATAGATAAACATCTGAGTAATGTCGTGTTAAGCGGCCATTCGCGTTTTCCCAGATAAAACCTGCCAAAACAAACCTGTCCCTTTTTGGCAGGTTTTTGCCTTGGGAGCGGTACCATACAGGCAATGTTTAGACGAGAAAGGGGGGCGCCCATGGAACCTAAGCAGTATTACATCGGCATCGACGTCGGCGGCACCTCGGTCAAGGAGGGTCTGTTCGATGAGGACGGAAACCTGCTTGCCAAGGCCAGCGTGCCCACGCCTCCCATCGTTGACGCTGCGGGCTTTGCCGCGGTGACCGAGGCTATCGACCAGGTGGTCGCCAAGGCCCAGATTCCGCGTGCCTTTGTGTCGGGCATTGGCCTGGCCGTTCCGTGCCCCATCCCGGCATCGGGCGATGCCAAGGTCAAGGCGAACATCGCCATCAACCTGCCCGAGCTCAAGATCGCCATCCAGGAGCACTGCCCCGACGCGGTCGTTAAGTACGAGAACGACGCCAACGCTGCTGCTATGGGCGAGGCCTGGCTCGGCTCTGCCAAGGGCGTACAGAACGTGGTGATGGTCACCATTGGTACCGGCGTGGGCGGCGGCGTTATCGTCAACGGCGACGTGGTATCGGGCGTTGTGGGTGCTGGCGGCGAGATTGGCCACATGTGCCTGAACCCGGCCGAGGAGCGCACCTGCGGCTGCGGCGGCCATGGCCACCTGGAGCAGTATTCCAGCGCCACCGGCGTGGTGAGCAACTACCTTGCCGAGTGCAAGAAGGCGGGCGTCGAGCCCATCGAGCTGACCGGACCCTCCGATTCCAAGGACGTGTTCCAGGCCTGCCGCGAGGGTGACAAGCTCGCGCTTGCCGCGGCCGATACCATGGCCGACTACCTCGGCCGCGCCCTGGCGCTTATCGCCAACGTGGTCGACCCCGAGATGTTCCTGATCGGTGGCGGCGCGTCTGCTTCGGCCGATGTCTACCTCGACAAGGTCCGCGAGCACTTCCAGCACTATGCGCTTTCCGCCTCGCGTGAGACGCCCATTAAGGTCGCTTCGCTCGGCAACGACGCCGGCATCATCGGTGCCGCCTACGTAGCCCTGCGCGCCGCCGGTAAATAGCTGGTGCAAAGTAACCTGTCTCCCGTGCCTGCCCCAAAATATGCCGTGGCCTTCCGTCTGCGAAGGCTCGGCATCGGCGTGCTACCATAGCTACGTCCAAGTACACATATCAAGTGGAGGATATCCATGGCAAACGTTCTTGTCTTTGGTCACCAGAACCCCGATAACGACGCCATCATGAGCGCCGTCGTCCTGTCCCAGCTGCTCAACCAGGTTGAGTATGCCGGCAACACCTACGAGGCCTGCGCCCTTGGTCAGCTTCCGGCCGAGTCCGCCAAGCTGCTCGCCGACGCCGGCATCGCCGAGCCCCGCGTGATCGAGTCCGTCGAGGCTGGTCAGCTCGTCGTCCTCACCGACCACAACGAGTCTGCCCAGTCCGTCGCCGGCCTTAAGGACGCCACGGTCTTTGGCGTTGTCGATCATCACCGCATCGGCGACTTCGAGACCGCCGGCCCGCTGCACTACATCTGCCTGCCCTGGGGCTCCAGCTGCACCATCGTCACCAAGCTCGCCGGCGTGCTCGGCGTTGAGCTTTCCGACGTCCAGGCCAAGCTGCTGCTCTCGGCCATGATGACCGACACGCTCATGCTCAAGAGCCCCACCACCACCGATGTCGACCGCGCCGTCGCCGCCAAGCTCGGCGAGCAGGTGGGCGTCGACCCGGTCAAGTTTGGCATGGAGGTCTTCCTCACCCGTCCGTCTGGCTCCTTCACCGCAGCCGAGATGGTCGGCAACGACATCAAGATGTTCGAGCCTGCCGGCAAGAAGCTGCTCATCGGCCAGTACGAGACTGTCGACAAGACTCGCGCACTCGGCATGATCGACGAGATTCGCGAGGCCATGCGCGCCTACTCCGTCGAGAAGGGTGCCGACGGCATCGTCCTGTGCATCACTGACATCATGGAGGAGGGCTCGCAGGTCCTGCTCGAGGGCGAGACCGAGGCTGCTCAGAAGGGCCTGGGCATTGCCGACGAGCACGACGGCGTCTGGATGCCGGGCGTCCTCTCCCGTAAGAAGCAGGTCGCTGCCCCCATCATGGCCGCCTGCTAGGTTTAGTTGACCAAACGCCACGACCGGATCGCGGAAGCCCCGCGCTCCGGTCGTTTTTTGTGCACGGCGCCGCGTCGTCTCTTGGATAGGCGCGCCCGTGCCGTTGAGCAAATAATGTTCAACCTGTGGTTCCGCTTTTCGGCCGCGCTTGCGCGCTTGTCGCGCAGGGTAGGCTAGATGCAAGCGTAATACGTTAGAGCGCGGCACCGCCACTTGGGCGGGCCGTGCTTTTTTAAGACGGGAGCTTTCCCGTGAAAGGAGCCGCCCATGGCAGCACCCGAGCAGCTGTTTAACGTTCGTGAGCGCAAGCGTTTTGAGCGCCACGACATTTGGGAGCGCATCACCGAGAACGGCACGATTTCCGCCGCCGTCATGGTCTTCGCCGCCATCGCCGCCGTCATTTGCGCCAACACCGATGCCTACGAGGCCATCCATCACTTTTTGGAGACCCCGCTGTATGTGGGTCTGGGCAACCTTACGGCTGGCCTCACCGTCGAGCTTTTCGTCAACGACTTCCTCATGGCGATTTTCTTTTTGCTGGTGGGTATTGAGCTCAAGTATGAGATGACGGTCGGCGAGCTCAAAAACCCGCGCCAGGCCATGCTTCCCATGCTGGCGGCCGTGGGCGGCGTCGTCGTTCCCGCCTGCATCTATCTGATCTTTAACCATGCCGGCGCGCACAACGGCTGGGCCATTCCCATGGCAACCGATATTGCCTTTGCACTGGGCGTGCTGTCGCTTTTGGGCAACCGTGTGCCCAACGGCGTGCGCGTGTTCTTCTCGACGCTCGCCATCGCCGACGACCTGATCTCTATCGCCGCCATTGCCATCTTCTACGGTCAGAGCCCCAACCCGTTTTGGCTGGGCGCTGCCGCGCTTGTGACCTGCGCACTCGTGTGGCTCAACAAGACGCAGCACTACCGCCTCGCCCCGTACTCGGTGCTGGGCCTGCTGCTGTGGTTCTGCATGTTCAAGAGCGGCGTGCATGCCACGCTCGCCGGCGTCATCCTGGCCTTTACTATTCCGGCTAAGTGCGGCGTTAAGCTCGATAGCCTTACCGATTGGCTGGGCGAGTGCCTGCCGTTGCTCGACGACCGCTACGACGACGAGGCGCACATCCTGGGCCAGCACGACTTTACCGTTTCGACCACCAAGGTCGAGCGCGTCATGCACCGCGTCACCCCTCCGCTCATCCGCATGGAGCGCTTGATCTCCACGCCGGTCAACTTTGTGATCCTGCCGATCTTTGCGTTTGTCAATGCACAGGTTCGCCTGGTGGGCGTGGACATGAGCACGCTGCTCACCGACCCGGTGACGCTCGGCGTGTACTTTGGCATGCTGCTGGGCAAGCCGATCGGCATCTTTGGCATGACGTTCGCCCTGGTTAAGCTCAAGGCTTGCCAGTTGCCGCGCAACGTCAACTGGCACATGATCGCCGGCGTGGGCATTCTGGGCGGCATCGGCTTTACCATGTCGATCCTCATCAGCGGCCTTGCCTTCCCGACGGCCCAGTTTGAGGTCCTGGCTGCCAAGGCCGCCATCCTTGCCGGTTCTGTCACCGCGGCCGTGCTCGGCATGATCTACATGAGTGTGATCTGCAGGCACCCCGCGCCCAAGGGCGAGTAAAAGCGCAAAAAACGGGGCCGGACATGCCCCCGGATACCCTTGTATGCAAAAAGCGCCGTTTGTGAGCACTGTCACAAACGGCGTTTCATTTATTTGGCCACGGGCCCCAATGACCAGGGCTATTCCACGGTGCCGTAGATGGCGCCCCAGCCGTGGGCGGCCAAGGCGGAGTTGAGCTGGTCGCAAAGTGACTGGCGGTCGTAATAGCCGGGCGGTAGCAGGTTGACGATTTCCATGAGATCGGGTGCCAGGTCCAAGATTTCGGCCTGTACGATGAGATCCAGGCGGTCGATGGCGTGGCGGTCATAAAACAGCCCGTCGACCAGGCGCTGCAGGTCGCCGAATTCCTCGGCCTGGAACGATCCGTACTCCATAGTGCCTCCTTGGGCGCCCCACGCCGGCATGCGCGGCGTTTCGTAATTTATTGCGATGGACTTAATCTATCACGGCTTCATACCCTTGCGGCGGTGGCGGTCTATACTTAGACGAACTGCAACGTACCGCTTCGCGAAAGGTCGCACCCATGCAGACGATCTACCAGAAGATGGAAACCACCGAACTCGATGCCGCCATCGAGGTGCTCAAAGCCGAGGTCGCCGAGGTCAAGGCCAAGGGCCTGGCGCTCGACATGGCCCGCGGCAAGCCGTCGCCCTCCCAGGTGGACATCTCTCGACCCATGCTCGATATCCTCAATGCCGATGCCGATCTGCACGACGGCAACGTCGATTGTTCCAACTACGGCTGCTTTGAGGGCATTCCCTCGGCACGCAAGCTGGCAGGGGAGTTCCTGGGCTGCCCCGCTGAGCAGACACTCGTGCTGGGCTCGTCGAGCCTGCTGATCGAGCACGACATCGCCGGCATGTTCTGGCGCTGTGGCTCGTGCGGCAGCGAGCCCTGGGAGGCTTACGAGGCAGCGCACGACGGCAAGAAGGTCAAGTTCCTGTGCCCGGTTCCCGGCTACGATCGCCACTTTGGCATCACCGCCGACTTGGGCATCGAGAACGTTCCCGTCGCGATGACCGACAACGGCCCCGATATGGACGAAATCGAGCGCCTCGTTGCCGCCGACGATTCCATCAAGGGCATCTGGTGCGTGCCCAAGTATTCCAACCCCACGGGCATCACCTTTAGCGAGGACACCGTGCGTCGCCTGGTCGAGATGCCCACGGCCGCGCCCGATTTCCGCATCTTCTGGGACAACGCCTACTGCGTGCACGACCTGTACGACGAGACCGACGAGCTCGCCAATATCTTCGATCTTGCCCGCGCGGCGGGCACCGAGGACCGCGTGGTGGCCTTTGCCTCGACGTCCAAGATCACCTTCCCGGGCGCCGGTATCGGCTTTATCGGTGCGAGCCCCGCGGTCATCGCCGAGTTCTCCAAGCGCCTGAAGGCCGGCCTCATCAGTGCTGATAAGCTCAACCAACTGCGCCACGTGCGCTTCCTTCCCACCATCGAGGCGGTCAAGGAGCACATGAAAAAGCATGCCGAGTTTTTGCGCCCGCGCTTTGAGGCCGTTGAGCGCAAGCTCACCGAGGGCCTGGGCGATACGGGTTGCGCCACCTGGACGCATCCCCGCGGCGGCTACTTTGTAAGCTTCGATGGTCCCGAGGGCTCGGCCCGGAAGGTTGCTGCGCTTTGCGCCGACCTGGGCGTCAAGCTCACGCCGGCCGGTGCCACCTGGCCCTATGGCAAGGACCCGCGCGATACCAACATCCGCATCGCGCCGAGCTATCCCACGGTCGAGGACCTGGAGGCCGCGCTCGATGTGCTGGTGCTGGCCGTTAAGCTTGTCGCTGCCGAGCTTGCGCGTGCCGAGCGCGCCTAACGCGCGGCTTCCCGTACTATCCGCACTTTCGATACATAAAGGAGCGTATACATGGATTTGGGTATTTCCACTAACCCCACGCCAGAGCTCTACACCATTAAGGTGACTGGCGAGATCGATATCTCTAACGCCGATAGCCTGCGCAATGCCATCGACCTGGCGCTCGAGCAGCCCACTGAGGCCGTTGAGCTCGATTTTGCCCAGGTGAGCTACATCGATTCGACGGGCATTGGCGTGCTCGTGGGCGCCGCGCACCACGCGGTCGACCACGGCAAGCGCTTTAGCTGCACCAATGTGCAGCCCCCGGTGATGCGCGTGGTTCAGCTGTTGGGTGTCGACCAGGAGATTTCGATCACCGCTGCATAATCTTTGCCCCCAAAAGGGCATGCCGTTTGGCATATGTTTGTGATGCGCTCGGACGTTTTGGCGTCCGGGCGCTATACTTGACCGAATGAATAGACGAGTTCCGGCCGAATGGCGCGGTGCGGGCTCGACTCACATCGAGCCTTGGAGGTATGTGTGTTTGGTATTGGAGAGGGTGAGCTCGCGATCATCGTGGTCTTCGGCTTTTTGCTGTTTGGCCCGGATAAGCTCCCGCAGATGGGCCGCACGATCGGCCGTGCCATCCGTCAGTTCCGCGAGACGCAGGAAAAGATGACGGCCGTTGTTCAGTCCGAGATTATCGATCCGGTGAGCGAGGCCGCGTCGGCTCCGGTCAAACCCAAGAAGGCTGCCGTCGACGACGATTCCGATGCGGACGAGGATGCCGCCGAGACGGCAGCGCCCGCCAAGAAGGAGACCTTTGCCGAGCGCCGCGCCCGTCTTGCTGCCGAGAAGGCCGCGAGCGAGGGTGCCACCGAGGGCGAAGGCGCTGCTGGGGAGGCCGAGGGTGCCGAGCCCGCCAAGGCCGAGTCTGCCGCTGCCACCGTCGAGCCCGAACCTGCTGCAGAGCCGGAGCCCGAGCCGGCGGAGCCCACGACGGCTGACCTCTACGCCCGTCGTCCCCGCAAGCGCAAGGCCGTCGTCGACCAGCTCGCTCGTGAGCTCGAGGCCGAGGACGAAGCCACTGCCGCCGACGCCCCGAAGGGAGGCGATGAGTAATGCCTATCGGACCTGCGCGAATGCCGCTCTTCGATCACCTGGGAGAGCTCCGTCGCCGCCTGACCATCGTGGTCGTGTCAGTCTTTGCTGCCGCCATCGTGCTGTATTTCGCCACGCCTGTTGTGCTCGACATCCTGGAAGATCCCATCCGCTCCTTTGTGCCGGATGGTAAGTTCTACATCACCACCACGCTCGGCGGCTTTGGTCTGCGCTTCTCGCTGGCAATCAAGATGGCCGTGGTCATGTGCACGCCCATGATCATCTGGCAGATTCTGGCGTTTTTCCTGCCGGCGCTTCGCCCCAACGAGCGCAAGTGGGTCGTGCCCACGGTGCTCGCCTCGACGGTGCTGTTCTTCTTGGGCGCCATTTTCTGCTACTTCATCATCATCCCTGCGGGCTTTGAGTGGCTCATCGGCGAAACTTCGGCCGTCGCCACGGCGCTGCCCGACCTGGAGAACTACGTCAACATGGAGCTGCTCTTTATGATCGGCTTTGGTGTGGCGTTTGAGCTGCCGCTCATCATCTTTTACCTGTCCGTCTTCCATATCGTGTCCTACGCGGCCTTCCGCAGTGCCTGGCGTTACGTATACGTTGGCCTGCTTGTGGGCTCGGCTGTGATCACGCCCGACGGCTCGCCCGTTACGCTGGGCCTCATGTATGGCGCCCTGCTCTCGCTCTACGAGATTTCGCTTGCCATCGCCCGTGTGGTCATTACCGCGCGCGAGGGCAAGGAGGGCTTGTTCGTGAGTCGTCTGGACCTGTTCTCGGACGACGAGGACGACGAGGAGTAAATCGGTATGCACGAGGTTGGCATTGTCAACGGCATACTCGATACAGTGATTCGCGCGGCGCGTGGGGCGGGGGCCTCGCGCGCCGTTTTGGTAACGCTGCGTATCGGGGATATGACCGAGGTCGTGCGCGAGGCGCTCGACTTTGCTTGGGAGACGTTTCGCGACGAGGATCCGCTCACGCGCGGCTGCGAGCTTGCCGTGGAGGAAGTCCATCCACAAAGCGAGTGCCTGGACTGCGGCGAGGTCTTTGATCACGATCGTTTCCATTGTCGCTGTCCCCAGTGTGGCGGCGCCAACGTGCGTCTGCTGCACGGCCGCGAACTCGACATCGCAAGTATCGAGATCGAGACCCCCGACGATTAGCCCGCCAGCCATTTGGGGACGGGGTATAAATGGTAGAAATAGATACGCCGTGCGGCTTGACATTCCGTTCCAACGTGCGCAAGCAGGCAAAATGGCAAGTGTCAACGACGAAATCTACCATTTCTACCCCGTCCCCAGATGGCAGAAGTAAGGAGCGCCGAGTATGGCCGAGAAAACGATTGATATCGCGTCGCCGATCCTGTCGCGCAATGAGCGCCTGGCAGATCAGCTGCGTCAGCGATTTAAAGAGACAAACACCTATGTGATCAATGTGCTGTCGAGCCCCGGTTCGGGCAAGACCACCACGATTTTGGGCACCAACGAGCGCCTGCGCGACAAGGCCGGCCTGCGCTGCGCCGTCATCGAGGGCGATATCGCCTCGGACGTCGACGCCATCACCATGAAGGAAGCCGGCATGCCCGCCATCCAGATCAACACGGGCGGCCTGTGCCACCTCGAGGGCAACATGATCATGGAGGCCGTTGACGCGTTCGACCAGGCTGTGGGTCTGGAAAACATTGACGTCATCTTTATCGAAAACGTAGGCAACCTGGTCTGCCCGGTCGACTTTGACCTGGGTGAGAACCTGTCCATCATGATCCTCTCGGTGCCCGAGGGCGACGACAAGCCCATCAAGTACCCGGGCATCTTCCAGCACGCCGGCGCGCAGCTGCTCAACAAGGTCGACGTGGCTCCGGCTTTCGATTTTGACATGGATAGGTATACTAAGACACTCGATGACCTCAATCCGCAGGCGCCGCGGTTTGCCGTGAGCGCGCGCAAGGGCGAGGGCATGGATGCCTGGTGCGATTGGCTCATCGGGCAGATTGAGCAAGCAAGGGCGTAAGTCGGCCGCCATACGGGCGGGCGTAGCCGCAGAGATACGAGATAGGAGCCTCTTTTGAAGCTCATCATCGCCGAGAAAAACGACGCCGCGCGTCAGATCGCCGAGCGGCTGTCCACGGGTAAACCCAAAAAGGACAAGGTGTACAACACCGCCATCTACCGTTTTGAGTGGAAGGGCGAGGAGTGCGTGACCATCGGCCTTGCCGGTCACATCCTTGCGCCCGATTTTTGCGACAGCGTGCTGTTCGATAAAAAGCTGGGTTGGTATTCGGTCACCGAGGACGGCGAGATGCTGCCGGCCGATATGCCCGATGGCCTGGCCCGCCCGCCGTACGACACCAAGCGCAAGCCGTTTCTTGCCGATGGCATTTCCATCAAGGGCTGGAAGCTCGAGAGCCTGCCTTACCTCACCTGGGCACCCGTTATTAAGCTGCCGGCCGAGAAGGAGCTCATTCGTTCGCTCAAGAACCTCGCTAAAAAGTCCGACAGCGTCATTATCGCCACGGACTTCGACCGCGAGGGCGAGCTGATCGGCTCGGACGCCCTCAACAAGGTGCGCGAGGTGGCGCCGGACCTGCCGGTTGCCCGCGCCCAGTATTCTTCGTTTACCAAGGCCGAGATTACGCAGGCCTTCGATAACCTCGTCTCGCTCGACCAGAACCTGGCCGACGCCGGAGAGAGCCGCCAGCATATCGACCTCATCTGGGGTGCGGTGCTCACGCGCTACCTGACGCTCGCCAAGTTCGGCGGCTTTGGCAACGTGCGCTCCGCCGGCCGCGTGCAGACGCCGACGCTCGCCCTGGTGGTCGAGCGCGAGCGCGAGCGCATGGCGTTTGTGCCCGAGGACTATTGGCAGATTCGCGGCATGGGCGCCGCGCAGGGCGCTGCCGAGGACGATCGCTTTAAGATTGCGCACAAGACGGCGCGCTTTACCGACAAGGATGCTGCCGAGACGGCGTACGGCCACGTCGACGGCGTCGCGACGGCAACCGTCGCCGCGGTGACCAAGCGCTCGCGCAAGCAGCAGCCGCCCACCCCGTTTGCGACGACCTCGCTGCAGGCTGCCGCCGCGGCCGAGGGCATCTCGCCTGCGCGTACGATGCGCATCGCCGAGTCCCTCTACATGGCCGGTCTCATCAGCTACCCGCGTGTCGACAATACCGTGTACCCTGCGACGCTCGATCTGGGCGCCGTGGTGAGCGATCTGGCAAAGATCAACCCGGCGCTGGCGCCGGTGTGCAAAAAGGTGCTCGCCGGTCCCATGAAGCCCACGCGCGGCAAGGTCGAGACCACCGATCACCCGCCTATCTATCCCACCGGCGAGGGCGATCCGTCCACGCTCGACGGCGGCCAGCGCAAGCTCTACGACCTCATTACCCGTCGCTTCCTGGCGACGCTCATGGGTCCCGCGACCATCGAGAACACCAAGCTCGAGCTCGACGTGAACGGCGAGCCGTTCGTGGCCTCGGGCGATGTGCTCGTGACCCCGGGTTTCCGCGAGGCCTACCCGTATGGCCTTAAACGCGACGAGCAGATGCCGCCGCTGGAGCAGGGCGATACGGTCGACGTGTTCGACATTAAGCTCGAAGCCAAGCAGACCGAGCCGCCCGCGCGCTACAGCCAGGGCAAGCTCGTGCAGGAGATGGAGAAGCGCGGCCTGGGTACCAAGTCCACGCGTGCGAGCATCATCGAGCGCCTGTATGCCGTGCGCTATCTCAAAAATGATCCCGTTGAGCCGAGCCAGCTGGGCATCGCCATCATCGACGCGCTGACGCAGTTTGCCCCGCGCATCACGAGCCCCGATATGACCAGCGAGCTCGATGGCGACATGACCCGCGTGGAGCGCGGCGAGGATACCGAAGAACATGTCGTGACGCACTCGCGCGCGCTGCTGGCTGGCGTGCTCGACGAGCTGCTCAAGCACACGCAGGAGCTGGGCGACGCCATCAGCGACGCCGTCACGGCCGATGCGCGCGTGGGCGCCTGCCCCAAGTGCGGCAAGGACCTGGTTATGAAGACGAGCGCCAAGACCCGCGGCAGCTTCATTGGCTGCATGGGCTGGCCCGACTGCGACGTGACCTATCCGGTGCCGAGCGGCGTCAAGGTAAGCCCGCTCGAGGGCGAGGCGGCCGTGTGCCCCGAGTGCGGCGCGCCGCGCATTAAGTGCCAGCCGTTCCGCCAGAAGGCTTTCGAGATTTGCGTGAACCCGACGTGCCCCACCAACTACGAGCCCGACCTTAAGGTGGGCGAGTGCAAGGTGTGCGCCGAGGCAGGACGCCATGGCGACCTAATCGCGCACAAGAGCGAAAAGAGCGGCAAGCGCTTTATCCGCTGCACCAACTACGATGACTGCGGCGTGAGCTATCCGCTGCCGGCACGCGGCAAACTCGAGGCGACGGGCGAGACCTGCCCCGAGTGCGGCGCTCCCATCGTGGTGGTCAACACAGCGCGCGGCCCGTGGCGTATCTGCGTGAACATGGACTGCCCGACCAAGGAGAAGAAGCCCGCCCGCGGCCGCAAGACCACGACCAAGGCGAGCACGGCCAAGAAGACGACGGCGGCAAAGAAGACTGCTGCCAAGAAGACGACCGCCAAAAAGACGACGGCCAAGAAGTCGACTACCAAAAAGACCGCCGACAAGTAACCGAGCACATATAGACGCGGCGGGGCCGGGCGCGCAAATGCAAATGCGCGCCCGGCCCCACTTCTAAGTTGCGGTGAAATAGGGACTGTTTTTGCTGGCAAAAGGCCTAATTAATCCCTATTTCACCGCAAGATTTGATCAGTTGTTGGGATTACTTCACCTCGACAGGCTTGGCGCCGGGATAGCGCTTCTCAAAATCTAGGCGGTACTTATTGTCATTGGTGCCCGCCACGTTGTCGCGTGACAGCGGCGCCACGATCTCATTCTTGTGGTCCGCAGGCTTGGCGTATTTCAGGCTGATCTCCCAGGCATCACAGATTGCGTCAATGCGGTGATCCAGGTCGTCGTACAGGGCGATGATGTCCTTCCAGGAGCTGTAGTTCTTGGAGCTCGTCGGGACGTCTAGGTCCTCGACGATGTCGTAATACTGCTCGATGGTGTCCTCCGTGCGCTCGGCGACGTCGGCGAGATTTTGACGGGTGGTTCGATCCTCTTCCAGATAGCTGCCGTTGAAGTTCTGCGCGCAGCCACGGACGTAGTTGTCGAGGTCTTCTAGCAAGTCGTAGTATTCGCTCAGGCGACGGTAGAGGTTCTGCTCGGAGAGTGTTGCTTCGCCGCCATCCTCGTCGTCATCGTCATCATCGTCGTACAGGCTGTTGGGATCGCCGAGAGGCTTTAGGTCATCGTCGTCGACGTCATGGTGCAGCTTAGCTACCTCGGCAGTCGTCTGCGTGGCGGCGTTGTCGAAAGGCTTGATCACAAAGAAAACGACCAGGGCGATGATGATCGCCACCAGCACAACGATAACGGCGATAAGCGGCCCGGCGCCGCTCTTTTTGGGAGCGGGGGTCTGTGGCGAAGCGGGCGCGCATGCGGGAGCCGGCTGCTGTTGGGGCGAGCCGCTCGCGACGGGTATGCGCTGCGTAGTCTCGACGGCCGCGGGGCTTGCGGCGGGGTCGGGGCGATAGGCGAGGGGGTCGTCCGCCTTGGCTTGCGGCGTATCGAGGGAACCGGTCTGCTCAAAAGCGGGCTGGCTATCGCTCGCGGTTGTTTGCTCAACGGGTGCACCGCACGAGGTGCAGAACTTGGCATTATCTGCAAGAAGCTTGCCGCACGAGGCGCAATACCGAGACATTGCCACTCCTTCCGCCACATTTCAATGCAATACGACGATTATACCCAGCGTCCAAAATTCTCCATCATAAGTTGCGGTGAAATAGGGACTGTTTGGCGGTCTCAGAGCTTCAATCAGTCCCTATTTCACCGCAACTTCGGAAAGGCACCTTTAGCCATTGGGGACGCACCGAGCACTGGGGTATCATGGCTTGGTTGATATATCTGCATTTACGCGCCTTGTGGGAAGGGGATGCGCCCATGGCTTCTGAGCCCGCTCAACATAGCTTTATCACGCTCGAGGGCGTCGACGGCGCCGGCAAGTCCACGCAGGCGCGCCTGCTTGTCCGTGCACTCGAGCTCGCTGGCTACCAGGTTGTGAGCCTGCGCGAGCCGGGCGGCACCGCCATCAGCGAAAAGATCCGCGCCCTGCTGCTCGACCCCGCCAATACGGCGATGGGCGACACCTGCGAGCTGCTGCTCTACGAGGCCGCGCGTGCCCAGCTGGTGCACGAAGTCATCGCGCCTGCCCTCGCTGCCGGCAAGGTAGTCCTGTGCGACCGTTTCTACGATTCCACGACCTGCTATCAGGCGTTTGCCGATGGCCTTGACCGTCAGATGGTGCGCGATGCCAACAACCTGGCTGTCGCCGGTACGCATCCGGCGCTCACACTCGTCTATCACATCACGCCCGAGCAGGCGGCGCTGCGCATGGCGGCCCGCGGTGCGGCCGATCGCATGGAGGCCAAGGGCATGGCGTTCCAGGAGCGCGTCTATCAGGGATTTTGTGCCATTGCTGCCGAGGAGCCAGACCGCGTAAAGCTCATCGACGCCACCGCGTCGATTGCAGACGTCTTCACGCAGACGGTCGAGCTGGTTCGCGCGTACGGTCTCGACATTCCCCAAGATGCCGTCGCCGCCGCGCTTGCCCAGGAGGCTGAGTAACATGGCCCCCGCGCAGACAAGCCTGCTGGCCAAGCTCGACACCCAACAGCGCGTGCGCGACTTTTTGACCAACGCCATCGCAAGCGGCCGCGCATCGCACGCCTACCTGTTCTTGGGCGCGCCCGGCGCCGGTAAGCTTGACGCCGCATGGGCGCTTGCCCAGGCATTCCTGTGCGAGCAGGGCGGCTGTGGCTCGTGCGACAGCTGCGTACGCGTCGCCCGCCATACGCATCCCGACGTACACTATTACACGCCCGAGAGCGCCACGGGCTACCTCATCGCTCAGACCCGCGAGCTGCTCGACGACGTGCCTCTGGCGCCCATCCGTGCCAAGGCCAAGGTCTACATCATCGACCGTGCCGAGCAGCTGCGCGCCAACACCGCCAACGCACTGCTCAAAACACTTGAGGAGCCGCCCGAGGGCGTTATGTTCATCCTGCTGGGCACCTCGGCAGACGTGATGTTGCCCACCATCGTGAGCCGCTGCCAGTGCGTGCCGTTTCGGCTGGTATCGCCCGCCGTCGCCGCGCAGGCCGTGAGCCGCGCCACCGGTCAGGACCCTGCGCGTTGCCGCATGACCGTCGCCGTAGCGGGAAGCCCCACGCGTGGCATCGAGTTCCTCAAGAGCGCCGAGCGCCAGGACGCCCGCCGTCAGATGGTTCGCGCCATCGATTCGCTCATCGCCGCCGACGAGGCCGACGTGCTCAGCCGCGCCAAGTCGCTCATCGTCGCCGTTAAGGCGCCGCTCGCCGAGGTCAAGTCCACGCAGGAAAAGGTGCTCGAACAAAACGCCGACTACCTGTCGCGTGGAGCATTGAAGCAGCTTGAGGACCGCAACAAGCGCGAACTCAACGCGCGCGAGCGTTCGGGTATCATGGAAGCGCTGGCGAGCGCGCGGACGCTCATGCGCGACGTGCTGTTGACGCTTCAGGATGAGGCGGCAGACGTTGTGAACGAGGACGTGCGCGACACGATTGGGCGGCTTGCCGCCGCGACCAATGTTGCGGGTGCCACCCAGGCGCTCGAGGCAGTCGCGACCGCCGAGCGCAACATCGCCAGAAACGTTACTCCCCAGCTGGCCATCGAGGTCATGCTGTTCGATATCAGGAAGGCACTGAAATGCCGTTAGTCGTACCCGTTAAGTTTACCTACGCCTCGCGCGACCTGTGGTTCGATCCGCAGGATTTGGATATCCTCGAGGCCGATTATGCCATTTGCTCCACCGAGCGCGGAACCGAGATCGGCCTGGTCACGGCCGATCCCTTTGAGGTGCCGCAAGACGAGATCGGTCAGCCGCTCAAGCCCGTGCTGCGCGTGGCGAGCGACATCGACCTGCAGCTTGCCGACGACCTGGCCATCCAGGGCGACGAGGCCATGGTCGACTTCCGCCGCCTGGTCAAGGAGCTCGACCTCGAGATGAAGCCGGTGGGCGTCGAGTACCTGTTTGGCGGCGAGAAGGCCGTGTTCTACTTTGCGGCCGAGGAGCGCGTCGATTTTCGCCAGCTCGTCAAGGACCTGTCCTCGACGCTGCACATTCGCGTCGATATGCGCCAGATCGGCGTGCGCGACGAGACCCGCCTGGTGGGCGGCTATGCCCAGTGCGGACAGGAGCTCTGCTGCACGCGCTTTGGCGGACAGTTTGAGCCCGTCTCGATCCGCATGGCAAAAGAGCAGGACCTGCCGCTCAACTCGTCCAAGATCAGCGGCGTGTGCGGCCGCCTGATGTGCTGCCTGCGTTATGAGTTCGAGGCGTACAAGGACTTTAAGAGCCGTGCGCCCAAAAAGAAGACGCTCATCGATACGCCGCTCGGTAAGGCGCGTATCCAGGAGTATGACACGCCGCGTGAGCAGCTGGTGCTGCGCCTGGAGAACGGCAAAGTCTTTAAGGTCAACCTGGCCGATATGACGTGCTCGGAGGGTTGCAAAAAGAAGGCCGCCGAGCAGGGCTGCAACTGCCGCCCCGACTGCGTGACGCGCGACGTGCTCGAGCGCATTGAGTCGCCCGAGATGCGCCTGGCGCTCATGGAGCTCGATCGCGAGAACGGCGTCGACGTGGGCGATGGCCTGTCGAGTGCCGACCGTCTGGCCGGCACGTCGATGCCCAAGCGCCGTCGTCGCGATGCCGAATCCGATGCTCGCGCCGGTCAGGGTCAGGGCGAGGGCCGTGGCCGCGGAAAGGGCCGCGGCAAGGCCGAGGCACCCGAGGCCGAGGAGGCCGCCGGTGCCCGTCGCCGCCGCAAGCGCGCGGGCTCGGGCGATGCTACCGAGGCTGCAGCCGCGGGCAAGAACGCCTCTCGCGAGCGCGAGGTCCAGCAGCCCCAGCAGCAGAACCGCGGCGGTGGCATGAACCCCACACGTCGCCGCCGCCGTCATCTGTCGAGCGAGGAGCGCGAGGACGCCTTCCGCGCCGCAGCTGCTCGCGAGGCTGGTGCCGCTTCCAAGGGCCCCTCGGCCTCCGATGCGTCTGCCGACAAGGGCGGCAAGTCGCGTGGCGAGGAGGAACGCGCGCCGCGTCCGCGCCGTCGCCATTCCTCGGGCGCGCAACAGAAGCCCTCAGTGCCCTCCGTGGCCGATCAGGTCTCGGATGGCGAGGTCAAGGTCACGCGCCGTCGTCCCGGAGATGGCGGGGGAGCGGCTGCCAAGGCTTCGCGTGGCGCCGCTCGTGACGAGCGCGAGCCGCGCGAGGATCGCGGTGGCGAGGGCTCGGCCGACCAGGGTCAAAAGCGCCGTCGCCGTCGCCGTTCCCGCAAGCCGCGCCAGGATGGTGGCGAGGGCTCGACCCCGTCTTCGTCCGCACCACAACCGCCCGCCGGCGAATAACACCCGCGAGCGGATTTAGCCCGCCTTGCCCCGAGCGCATCGGGGTATCATAGCGCCGAATCAACAACCCTCCCTGCGACCGAACGTAGGGAGGGTTGTGTCTTGAAGAGCCATCTGAACATATTGAGCTGTCTGCAGGGTGCCGGTGCCCTACCGTTTGCGGACGAATTGCTACCGTTTGCCGAGCGGGTGGCACGCGAGGCGCTCGAGGCATTGTCGCCAACACGATGTGCCGGCTGCGAGCGCGCCGGTGCGCTTATTTGCCAAGACTGCCTGGCTGCGCTCACGCTCATCGACCCACGTCATAGCTGCACCCGATGCGGCGCCCCGTTTGGGGATTTGCTGTGCACTGAGTGTTCGGTCGAGGGCACGTCCTCGGCAATGGCGGAGGCGCTCGACCGCTGCCTGGCGTGCGCCGTCTATGCGCATCCGCTGCCGCGCATCATTAAAGCGTACAAGGATGCGGGCGAGCGACGTCTGGCTCCGTATCTGGCGGAGCTGCTCTACGACACCGCCCTGCATGCCCAGGTCGTAGCGCCCGATCGCTACGGAGGCGTGCTGTCCGGTGCGGATGCGGTGGTGTTTGTGCCTGCGACGGCGGCAGCGTTTCGGCGGCGTGGTTTTGATCATATGGAGGCTATTGCGCGCCCATTTTGCGAGCTGTCGGGTGTTCCCCTGCTCGATGCTCTCGTCAAGTACGGGCATGGCGACCAGCGCGAACTCGGTCGTGAGGAGCGCCGCGAGCGTGCCCAAGGCAATTACGAGACCGTTGAGGACGTGCACGGCCGCCGCTTGCTGCTTATCGACGACGTTATCACCACGGGTGCGACGATGGCAGCGGCTTCGGCGGAACTCAAGCGCGCCGGTGCCGTGGCCGTTGATGGCCTCGCTATCGCACGCGTTTGGTAGGGGTGGTTTTGTGGCAGTGAAGATTGAGCGGCGCAACGAGCCGACAGGCGAACAGCTAGCGGCTTCCATAATCCTGACCGGCGCCTCGGCGCTGCGCATGATGCGCGCCGAGCGCCGACAAATGGGCTACATCAGCTGGAGGGACCTCGATCCCGATGAAGAGCGCCGTGTGCTGCGCACGTCGTCGCCCTCGACCGAGGACATCTATCTTCCCGACTTGGTGCGGATTGGGGCCGCAAGCGGCGAGGTGCAAGAAGATCTTTGCTTGCTGGTGGGATCTGCGGCGCAGCGCCGCCGCATGCCTGGCGTGGGCTGGTCCGTATGCTCCGGGTTGCCCGCCGGCTCGATTCTAGAGGTGGAGCCGGGTGTATACAGTCTGTCTCCCGAGGCCCTTTGTGTTGTCGTCGCCCGCGAGGTCGGCTGTATCCAGGCATTTGCCCTGGCCCAGGAGCTGTGCTCTAAGATTTCGCTGAGTGACCGCGGGAAGTATCTGCCTCCCTACACCTCGCCCGTTACGAATAAGCTTGCAAAGGACAAGGACCAGCCAGCAGACGTGGGCTACTTTGAGGTTGAGCCGGTGCTGACGCCCGATCGTCTGGCAGATTACCTCGCGGTATGCAAGGGGAATGCGGCCAAAAAACTGCAGCGTCTGTGTCCCTACTTGTCAGAAAACTTGCGCTCGCCCATGGAGTGCATCATGCTCGCTCTGTTTTCGCTTCCGTTTTCCTATGGCGGATTTGCCTGCGGTCCCTTTAAGACCGACTACAAGATTGAGTTCGATGACCGCGCGCAGGCAATCTCGGGGATGCCGCATGCAGTTTGCGATGCGTATCAGGAAGCAGCCCGGTTTGACCTGGAATACAACGGTGAGCTGGGTCATTCCTCCCGGAGGGGACGTATCCATGATGAAAAACGCAACACGGGCTTGATTACTATGGGAATCGAGGTCGCGACGGTCAATAACGAGATGCTCTGCGACATGGAGGCAATGGAGGCGCTCGCATGGCGCATGCACCAGCGTATGCGAAAGCGGTACCGGAATCGTGTCGATGCCCGCAGGAAAAAGCAAGAGGCGCTGCTTAACACGCTGCGGGCGTGTTTTGGGCTTAAACCCGCCTAACAATGCTCTGAAACAGGGGGTTGGATATATGCTCTGGCCAAAATATAGCAAATATGAGTACTGCTACAAATTCAGTAACAGCAAAATCAGGGATTTTGGGACTGGAAGATGGGGTAAATTAGAAAGCTATTAAACAAATGTGGAATATCCTGGCATCAATCTGACGTTATAGAGCGTGAAAACAGCTTGCAGAGCCAAAAACTCCTGCTACTAAATTGGTAACAGTACTCATATTTGCTATTTTTTGGCCACGGCGCCCTAAGACGGGTGTGTTGGGGCTTTCCATAGGGGAGCGACGGGCTCAATCAGAGCACGTGCGGCCCGTCCTGACCTGCGAAATCTGTACTCGCGATGCGAATAACGCCCCTAACCTTAAACTTTAGCTTGAACTTAGCTATAATGCGCTTCGTTCCTACCAGGCTGTGGTTGCGGACGGACGAAATGCCCGTCCTAGTCCAAGACAGACGCGGTCAAAGGGATCCACGTAAGCGACCGCGTGCGCGCGGCGCGATCATGGCGCGTCCTAGATGTAAGCCGCACCGTCCGTTCTACTTTCTTTGGGGCAATACCGCCTCGCGGGCGAGCGGGTCAGTCGTGAAGGTGGCTGCGGCCTCCCGAGCAAACACCCCGGTGCGCAAGTGTGGGGTCAAATACCAGGTCAGCTGGTGGGAACAACCTGATATTCCGCGCAACGCACGGATCGTATACGACACAGAAGGCAGGGTAGTGGACATGGTGAGGGGCAGCTTGATGCACGCGGCTCGGTTAAGTGCTGGGACCGCAGCGGTCATTGCCGTTTTGGGCCTGAGCGGATGCGCGTTCAACCCGCTGTCTACGTTCACGACTCCCACGATCGACCAGATCGAGTACGAGACCGTCACGCCGGCGGTGTCGGACGATGTCCTGGTCACACCCGGAACCCTGACGGTCGCCCTCGATACTTCCGATGCGCCGCAGGCCATGCAGGACGCCGACGGCGAGCTCACGGGGTATGCGGTTGACGCCGCCCGCGCCCTCGCAAGCCGCATGGGCCTTAAGGTCGCCTTTGTCGATGCGTCTTCGGCAGATTCCGCGCTCGGCGACAAAAAGGCCGATATCTTTATCGGCGAGATTAACTCCACGGACGGGGACATTAGCTCGCTCGGCACCTGCCTGTACGATGCCACTTCCGTGTTCGGTAAAACTAGCGATGGTGGGTCGCTAAGCGTTTCCACCGATACCCTTAACGCGTCTACTCTGGGTGTCCAAATGTCCTCGGCCTCGCAGGAGGCGCTTGCTAAGCAGAGCATCACCGTCAACCAAAAGACCTACTCCAACATCAACGAGTGCTTTGAGGCGCTCGAGTCCGGCGAGGTCGACTATGTGATCTGCGACTCCACGGCCGGCGGCTACCTTGCACGCTTGATGAGCGAGATCTCCTATGTCGGTGCGCTCGAGGCGCCCTCGACGCTTGGTGTTGCGGGCCTCTCGTCCAATGACGAACTGTGCCGTGCCGTGAGCGATGCCCTCGATGACATCACGGTCGACGGTACGCTCGAGGCAGTCCACTGCGTCTGGTATGGCAGGATGCCCTACGACCTCACCACTAAGACGGTTTCGGGCGCTAACGTGCAGCCGGGCGACTCTGAGTCCAGTGAGACCACGTCCTCCGGCAGCGAGTCCTCCGATTCCAACAATGAGACCGCATCCTCCGAGGACAAATCGTCCAGCCAGGAAGGCGCCATCACCGACGACGACATTAACAAACTCAATAGCTAGTTATTGCTAGGGGTGGTGTCTCCTATACGTTGGAAAGGACACCTCTTCACGGTTTCAACACGCACTGCCGGGCTTCCCCGATGGGGGAGCCCGACTTTTTCATCCCAATAAAATCAGCAGGTCAAAGCCAATTTTCGGGACCAAATACAAAGTCGCCGTCGCCCTCCTATAGCGCACTTTGCCACAGAAAAGTGCGAGACTTCGGTATGCGGTATCAAGCAATCGTTATTCGGGTCTTTGGGAATCCGCGTGATTAAATGCACGGCAATGGGTACATAGCCAGTACAGTAAGTCCCCGAGGCAGATTGGAGCCACGTATGGATATCAAGGTTTCTGGACGCAAGACGACGGTAACCGATGCTCTGCGTGCGCATGTGGATGAGAAGATCGGCGAGGCGCTCAAGGTTTTCGATATCGAGCCCATGACGGTCGACGTCGTACTTCGCTATGAGAAGAACCCCTCGAACCCCAACCCGGCAATCGTCGAGGTTACGGTTCGCGCTCGCGGTTCGGTGATTCGCGTTGCCGAGCACGGTGCAGATATGTACGCCGCCATCGACCTCTCCGCCGATAAGGTCACCCGCCAGCTGCGCAAGTTCAAGACCAAGGTCGTGGACAACCGCCAGGGCGGTGCCAGCGCAGCGGATGTCGCACCGGTCGAGCGCGTCGAGGATCTGGCCGACCTGCTGCTGCCCGAGGAGGAGGACGACCTGCTCGTCCGTGAGAAGGTCATTGATGTCACCCCGATGACTGAGGAGCAGGCGCTGGTGCAGACCGATCTGCTCGGCCACGACTTCTACGTGTTCGAGAACGCGACGACTGGCCTCATCAATGTGGTGTATCACCGTAAGAATGGTGGATATGGCATCATCAAGCCCCGCATCGAAACACTTGACGAGTAAAATACGTTAACTTGCATGAGTTAACGGTTGGCGGCCATCCCATGCGGGTGGCCGCCTTTTTACGTAAGGAGTCGCTTTGATGGACAAGGCCGCATCCGCCGGTCATTCGGACCGTTGCCGCATCGTCGTCGATACTTGCTGCGACTTTAGCCCCGAGGTCGCCGCGAACCTCGATGTCGATATCCTGGGTTTCCCCTTCATTATCGATGGCGAGGAGCGCACGGATGACATCTGGTCGAGCATCACACCCAAGGAGTTCTACGACCGCATGCGCGCCGGCGCTCGCGTGTCTACCTCCGCCGTGTCGCTCGGTCGCTATATCGAGTTCTTTACCGAGTGTGCCAAGGAGGGCACGCCCACGGTCTACCTGTGCTTTACCTCGGCGCTGTCGTCGAGCTACAACTCCGCGTGCCAGGCGGCAGATGCCGTGCGCGCCGAGTATCCCAACTTTGAGCTCTACGTCGTCGACAACGCTCTGCCCTGCGCGACCGGCGCGCTCCTGGCGCTCGAGGCCGTGCGCCAGCGCTCGGCGGGACTCACCGCCAAGCAGCTGGTCGACTGGGCAAACGAGGCAAAGACCTACGTCCACGGCTACTTTACGCTCGAGAGCTTCGACGCGCTGGCTGCCGGCGGCCGCATTCCGCCCGCGGCGGCGCAGCTCACGGCAAAGCTCGATGTCAAGCCCGAGCTCTCCTACGACCTTGCCGGCTCGCTGTCGCTGATTGGCGTCAACCGCGGCCGCAAGAAGGCGCTCAAGTCCATCCTCAAGTCGTTCCGCGAGAACTACGTGCCCGACCGCACCATGCCCATCGCCATCATGACGGCCGATGCCGAAAAGGACGGTGACTGGCTCGAAGCCGCCATCCGCAAGGAGGAGGGCTGCGCCGACGTCACGATCATTCGCAGCTCCGTGGGTCCCACCATTGGCTCGCACGTGGGCCCCGGCATGGTGGCCTGCGCGTTTTGGGGCAAGAATCGCGCCGAGAAAGCCTCGCTTTCCGACCGCATCGCGCGCCGCGTGCGAGGCGAGTAGGTAGGCGCTGCGGCTGCAAGTGCCCTCAAGTCACGGCCGAAACGCTGGCACCGAGTATTTTAACCTGGTAACAACACCCAACCCAAAAGGAAAGGTTTCATGGCAAACAAGCTCTCCGTCGCATTCATCGGCACCGGAATCATGGGTGCCCCCATCGCCGGCCACATCCTGGACGCCGGCTACCCCGTCACGGTCAACAACCGCACCAAGTCCAAGGCCGCCGCGCTTATCGAGCGCGGCGCCGTCTGGGCCGATACGCCGGCCGAGGCCGTGGCGAACGCCGATGTCGTCTTTACCATGGTGGGCTATCCCTCCGAGGTCGAGGAGCTCTATCTGGCGGGCAACGGCCTGCTTGCGTGCACCAAGCCGGGCGCGGTCTTGATCGATCTCACCACGAGCTCGCCCGAGCTCGCCCGTGACATTGCCGAGGCCGCCCAGGTTTCTGGTCGCATGGCGTTTGACTGCCCCGTCACCGGCGGCGAGTCGGGTGCTATCGCCGGCACGCTCACGGCTATCGTGGGCGCTACCGAGAACGACATCGCCCCGGTCCGCGACATCCTTGCCACCTTTGCGGCCAACATCTGCTGCTTCGATGGCGCCGGCAAGGGCCAGGCTGCCAAACTCGCCAACCAGGTGTCGCTGGGCGCCTGCATGGTCGGCATGGCAGACGCCATGGCATTTGCCGAGCTGAGCGGTCTTGACCTGGAGAAGACCCGCCAGATGATCCTGGGCGGTACCGGCAAGTCCGGCGCCATGGAGAGCCTGGCCCCCAAGGCGCTCGACGGCGACTACAAGCCCGGCTTTATGGTTGAGCACTTCATCAAGGACCTGCGCCTGGCGCTCGCTTACGCCGACGATCGCGAGCTCGCACTGCCCGGTGCCGACGTGGCCTTTACGCTCTACGACATGCTCGACGCCATCGGTGGCGCCAAGCTGGGCACCCAGGCCATCACGGTCCTCTACAAGGAGGAGGCCGACGCCATCGCCGCCGGTCTGGACTGGTCGCAGTATCGTCCCGAAGAGCACGGTGCTCACGAGGACGGCTGCGGTTGCGGCGAGCACGGCGACGACCATGAGTGCGGTTGCGGCCACCATCACGGCGAGGACCACGAGTGCTGCGGCGGCCACGGCCATGATGACGGCCACGAGTGCTGCTGCGGCCACCATCACGGGGAGTAGCGCCCATGAGCTGGACGTTCGTGGTGCTCGCGCTGGTGCTCTTTATCTTTGCGATTTACATTGGCTTTTTGTGCGGCCAGTGGGCCTGCGAAAAGCGCGTGATCACCAAGCGTGACTACTGGATTGCCAATTTTGCAGGCGCGGCGGCGGTTGTTCTGCTGACCTGGGTGTTTTCGCTGTTCCCGCTGGTGCAGTTTGCGCCGATCGGCTGGCTCGGCGGCTTTATCGCCGGCCTTAAGATGAGCTTTGGCGAGTCCGTCGGCCCGTGGCGCAAGCACGACGAGGTCTTTAACGTCAACAAGGCTCACCGCGCCGCCGCCGACGCGGGCGATGCCGAGGAGCGTCGCCGTGCGCGTCACAATGGTGCAGCCGACCGACAGCTCATCTCGGTCACCGATGACAGCAAGGGTGCCGACAAGCACGCTAAGAAATAGTAAGAAGAGGTAACTATGGCAGAAAACAAGGAAGAACAGCTCACCGACGAGGAGCTGGCACAGCTTCAGCTGGCAGAGGAGAACGAGAACGCCGTCGACCGTCTGGTCCAGGAGCTCGGCTGCCCCACGCGCCGCATCCGCCAGTTTGCCGCCCGCGTGCTACATCTGCTGGCCGAGCGCGACCCGCAGCGCGTCGTGTCCTGCGTGCCCGCGCTGATCGAGGCACTCGACCGCCCCGAGGCGCAAACCCGCTGGGAGGCTCTCGATGCCCTGGCGGCGCTCGCCACCACCTGCCCCGAGCAGCTGGGCGATGCCTTTGAGGGCGCCGAGACCGCGCTGTTCGACGAGATTTCCTCCACGCTGCGCTATGCCGCCTTCCGTCTGCTGTGCGTGTGGGGCGCCACGAGCGTCGAGCGCTCGCGCGAGGCTTGGCCCATCCTGGACGAGGCCATCCAGTGCTACCACGGCGACCTCGAGTATCGCGATATGCTCGGTTGCCTGTACGAGTTTGGCCAGGGCGAGATTGACGCCGAGGTCGCCGAGAAGCTCGCGCTGCGCCTTAAGTTCGACGCCGAGAACGGCAAGGGCAGCTATCTCAAGGCCCGTTCGAGCGAGATTTGCGAAATGCTTGTTAAACGTTTTGGCCTGGATCTCTCCAAAAAGAAGAAGCATGCTAGCGTTAAAAAATCTGACGACGCCGAAAACGAGGAGTAACAGATTATGGCGCACGATGTAGTCCTGATTCCCGGTGACGGTATCGGTCCCGAGATTACGCAGGCCATGCGCCGCGTGGTCGAGGCCACCGGTGTCCAGATCAACTGGAATGTCCAGGAGGCCGGTGCCGGCGTCATGGACGAGTTTGGCACGCCGCTGCCCCAGCACGTGCTCGATGCGGTCGCCGAGACCAAGGTTGCCATCAAGGGCCCCATCACCACGCCGGTCGGCACGGGTTTCCGCAGCGTTAACGTGGCCCTGCGCAAGCACTTCGACCTGTACGCCTGCGTGCGCCCCTGCCTGTCGCAGCCGGGCGACGGCTCGCGCTTCCGCGACGTCGACCTGGTCATCGTGCGTGAGAACACCGAGGACCTCTACGCCGGGATCGAGTTCGATGAGGGCGCTGCCGAGGTCGAGGAGCTCTCACAGCTTGTCGAGCGCTCGGGTCAGAAGACCTTCGCCGCCGATTCCGCCATCTCAATTAAGCCCATCTCCATCGCCAAGAGCCGCCGCATTGTGGAGTACGCCTTTGAGTACGCCCGCCGCTGCGGCCGCAAAAAGGTGACGGCCGTGCACAAGGCCAACATCATGAAGGCGACCGATGGCCTGTTCCTGCGCGTTGCGCGCGAGGTGGCCGCCAACTATCCCGATATCGAGTTCAACGACAAGATTGTCGATGCCACCTGCATGGGCCTGGTCCAGAACCCCAACGACTTCGATGTCCTGGTGCTGCCCAACCTGTACGGCGACATCGTCAGCGACCTGTGCGCCGGCCTGGTGGGCGGCTTAGGGATGGCCCCCGGCTCCAACATCGGTGCCGACTGCGCCATCTTCGAGGCGACGCACGGCTCCGCGCCCGATATCGCTGGCCAGGATATCGCTAACCCCACGGCCGAGATTCTGTCCGCGGCTATGATGCTCGATCACCTGGGCGAGAACGACGCGGCCAATCGCATCCGCGCCGCCGTTTCTGCCACGCTCGACGAGGGTGAGCAGGTTACCGGCGACGTTCGTCGTGCCCAGACCGGCTCCGTTGAGGGCGCTGTGGGCACGCAGGCCTTTGCCGATGCCGTTATCGCGCACCTGGCCTAAGGCATGCAGACTGCAAACGCCTAAATAGTACTTAAGTGTTTGCGTATAACCTGAGAATCAATACGCCCGGCGCTTTGTCGGGCGTATTCTATTGCGGACTATGTTTCCTAACAAGGAGTAACTGATATGGGTCTGATTCAAAAGAAGGACGAGAAGGACGAGATCGACGGCATCCAGATCATCGAGCGCGGCGAAGGCCCCGATGGTGATGAGGAGGAGAAGATCGATCTGGTCGCCGGTACGTCTGCCGAACATATTGCCGCCGGTACGACGGCCGAGGAGGAGGACGCTCGCCTGGAGGCAAAGATCGCCGCGGACGCCGCCGGCGAGAACCTCATGCCCGAGGAGCAGGACGAGGACGACGATATCCTGGGTTCCGACGAAGACGACCGCGCATCCAAGCACAAGAAGACGATGATTGCCGCCTTCGTGGTTGCAGTCGTGATCGCTGCTGTGGTCGGCTTCTTTATCGGCAACGGTGGTTTTGGCGGCAAGGGCGTCGGCTCGGCGACCCTGTCCGAGGACCAGCTCGATTCGACCGTGGCGAGCTATAGCTACAACGGCAAGAAGAGCGACATCACCGCGCGTGAGGCCATCGAGAGCCAGTACAGCCTTGACACCGTCAAGGACGACGACGGCAACTACACCGCTCCGTCTGCCGACGTTATCCTGTCCTACGTGCGCAACCAGATTCTGCTGGACGCTGCCGAGGACGAGGGCATTACCGTCTCTTCCAAGGAAATGAAGCAGTATGCCGAGGATTCCATCGGCACCTCCGACTACAAGACCATGGCCACGCAGTACGGCGTGTCCAAGGACCAGGCCAAGCAGATCGTCCGCCAGTCCGCGACGCTGCAGAAGCTCTACAAGAAGAAGGTGGGCGATAGCTCCGCAAGCATGCCGACCGCCCCGACCGAGCCTGCTGACGGCAACGAGGAGACCGCGAGCAAGGACTACGCCGATTACATCATCAACCTTGCCGGTGACGAGTGGGATAGCGAGAAGGGCACCTGGAAGGATGCCGACAGCACCTATGCCAAGGCCTTCGCTGACGATGCCTTTACGGCCGATAGCGCTACCTATAAGCAAGCCATGACCGCCTATTACACCGCCTACCAGCAGTATTCCTCGCAGGCTTCGAGCGCCAGCTCCAAGTGGACCGAGTATGCGAACGGCCTCTACGCCAAGGCCAACATCAGCATCTACGGCCTGTTTGCGTAAGGTTTGCCTGCACTACTGCGCGCTAACCGATCTACCTGATTGAGCCCGCTAGAACGGACAACGTTCTAGCGGGCTTTTTGTTGCCGAAATCAATAGGATAGGCCTCGCGCCCGCACAAGCGCTCCATCGGGTTCCCCTAATTCATCTGGGAAAACAACTGCAAACGATTGCAAGTGACCGGTGAACGGTCGAAAACTACCGTTCACCGATAATCTCAAAACTGGTTCTAACTGGTATTAAGTCAAAAAGACCAATTCGCATATCTTCACAATGACCTGCAATTTTTCTACACGCTATTTTTAGCCGCCCTGCGTTGTTTAGACACCGGGAAAGATCCGTTCTTTTGCCAAAGCGTTTCGAAACGGTTTCAAAACCGCAGGTAGAAGTGTTAACGAGCGGTAAACGGTCGAAATATCACCGTGAGCGGTGCAAAAACGTTTTACTGTTTGAATCAGCGAAAGCGATCTCTTCTGGGGTGATATAGTGACAACAACACGTCACGTGGTTACTACCAGTTTAGAAACCACTGGTCTTCAAAGAACGCTTTCTAAGAAGCTTTAAGGGCAAGTGCCAGCTGGCTTCCGAAAATCATCGGACTCAGATCGTACACACCTTCGGAAGGGAAATTTGAATGGTTGGCTTTATTCTTACCGGTCATGGACAGTTCGCACCCGGCCTTGCAAGCGCTATCGCTATGGTTGCCGGCGACCAGCCTGCTTTTACCGTCGTTCCTTTTGAGGGCGATCAGGCCGCATCCTACGGTGAGGATCTCCGCGCCGCTATTACCGCCATGCGCGAGGAGTGCGATGGCGTGCTCGTCTTTACCGACCTGCTTGGCGGCACCCCGTTCAACCAGTCGATGATGATTGCCCAGGATGTCGACAATGTCGAGGTTCTGACCGGCACTAACCTTCCCATGGTTATTGAGCTTCTGTTCCTCCGCGGCAACGCCACGCTCGCCGAGCTTGGCGAGCAGGCCGTGACCGTTGGCCAGACGGGCATCACCGCCCAGACGGTCGCATCCGTTGCCGGCTCCGAGGAAGAGGATATCTTCGGCGACGAGGACGGCATCTAATGGCCGATTTCGGAGCCAACGTCCTGAGCTCCTCGGTCGCCCTTTTGGGCCTGCTTGTCATCATGGGCTTGATTTACACCATCTGGTCGCAAATCAACATGAAGAAGAAGCAGAAGTACTTCAAGGAGCTGCACACCGAGCTCAAGCCGGGTCAGGAGGTTCTTTTCGCCGGCGGTATCTACGGAACCGTAAAAGGCATCGAAGGTGAAAAGGTCCAGATCAAAGTCCGATCCGGAGCCGTCGTAGACGTTTCGCGTTACGCGATTCAAGAGATCAAGTAACTGTCGTCAGCAAATAACGAAAGGAAGCTGATCAACATGGCAGAACCCAACATTCTTCTTACCCGCATCGATAACCGACTGGTTCATGGTCAGGTTGCCACCCAGTGGAACTCCACTCTGGGCTCCAACCTCATCCTCGTCGCCAACGACGACGTGGCGACCAACACCATGCGCCAGAACCTCATGAAGATGGCCGCTCCCGCCGGCGTCGCTACGCGTTTCTTCTCTCTGCAGAAGACCATCGACGTCATTGGCAAGGCGAGCCCGCGCCAGAAGATCTTCATCGTGGCCGAAACACCGGAAGACGTGCTTACGCTCGTCAAGGGCGGTGTGCCTATAAAGAAGGTAAACATCGGCAACATGCACATGTCGGAAGGAAAGCGCCAAGTCGCCACCTCCGTCGCAGTTAACGACGAGGATGTCGCTGCGTTTAAAGAGCTGCAGGAATTGGGGGTGGAGTTGGAGATCAGGCGCGTTCCGAGCACGCCTGTTGAGGACACGAGCAAGCTCTTCTCGTAATCCTCATGATCCACGTTGTCAGGAATGAAAACCTGACATTCTGTACGTGAAATCCAAAGTGCGTACATACATTTTGAAAGGAGGAGCAAGATGGAATACTCGATCATCCAGGTCGCTCTGGTCTTCATCGTCACGTTCGTCGCGGCAATCGACCAGTTCAACTTCCTCGAGTCTCTCTATCAGCCCATCGTCACCGGCGCCGTCATCGGTCTTATCCTTGGCGACCTCAACACCGGTCTTCTCGTGGGTGGTACTTATCAGCTCATGACGATCGGCAACATGCCGATCGGAGGCGCTCAGCCGCCTAACGCCGTCATCGGCGGCATCATGGCAGCCATTCTCGCTATCGCTACGGGCCTCGAGCCCAACGCGGCAGTCGGCCTTGCCATTCCGTTCGCTCTGCTTGGTCAGCTCGGCGTTACCCTGGTCTTCACGCTTATGTCGCCGCTCATGTCCTCCGCGGACAACATGGCTCACAACGCTGACACCAAGGGTATCGAGCGTCTGAACTACTTCGCCATGGCTCTGCTCGGCCTGATCTTCGCTGTCGTCGTCACCCTGTTCTTCATCGCTGGCGCTACCATCGGTCAGACCATCGCTTCCGCCATCCCGACTTGGCTGCAGACCGGTCTCTCCGCTGCAGGCGGCATGATGCGCTTCGTCGGCTTCGCCGTCCTGCTCAAGGTAATGATGAACCGCGATATGTGGGGCTTCTTCCTCATGGGCTTTGGCCTCGCGCTCATCACCGTTGCCAACGATTCGCTGGCAACCCCTGCTCTGCTCATCCTCGCTCTCATCGGCTTCGGTATCGCTTTCTGGGACTTCCAGCAGCAGACCGAGCTGAAGGGTGCAGCTGTTTCTGACGGAGGTGACTTCGAAGATGGCATCTAATGAGTATGTGATCCCGGAGCACTACGAGGATCTCACTCCTGCTCCGCAGCTCGACCAGAAGACCCTCAACAAGATGGCTTGGCGCTCCTGCTTCCTGCAGGCCTCGTTCAACTACGAGCGTATGCAGGCCGCCGGCTGGCTCTACTCCATCATCCCCGGTCTGGAGAAGATCCACACCAACAAGAACGACCTCGCGGCTTCCATGAGCCACAACCTGGAGTTCTTCAACACTCACCCGTTCCTCGTCACCTTTGTTATGGGCATCGTGCTTTCGCTCGAGCAGAACAAGGTTGACATCCCCACGATCCGCGCCGTCCGCGTCGCCGCAATGGGCCCGCTCGGTGGTATCGGTGACGCCCTGTTCTGGCTGACGCTCGTGCCTATCACGGCCGGCATCACCTCCAACATGGCCATCAACGGCAACGCCGCTGCACCGATCATCTTCCTGGTGATCTTCAACGCCGTCCAGTTCGCTCTGCGCTTCTGGCTCATGAACTGGTCCTACAAGCTTGGCACCAGCGCTATTGACGCTCTGACCGCCAACATGCAGGCCTTCACGCGTGCCGCTTCCATCATGGGCGTCTTCGTCGTCGGTTGCCTGGTCGTCACCATGGGTGGCACCCAGATCAACCTCCAGATCCCCAACGGCACCACCCGTGGCCTCTCCGCCAATACCGTGATCGTCTCCGAGAAGGAGGCCGAGAACTTCACCGGTATGGAGGGCATCGATACCGAGACCGCTGAGGCCGGTACCATGGCCATGACCGATGAGGACGGCAACGCCCTTACCGCCACCGATGCCGACGGCAACGCTGTCGAGTGCGGCGTCACCGATCTGGGCAACGGCATGGAGTCCGTTACCTACGGCACCGTCACCGAGGATCCGGTCAACTTCTCCGTTGCCGACACCCTCAACACCATCGTCCCGAAGCTCGTCCCGCTTATGCTTACGCTGCTGCTTTACTACATGTTCGCTAAGCACAGCTGGACTCCGACCAAGGGCATTCTCCTGCTCTTCGTCCTGGGCATCCTGGGCGCTGGCCCGCTTGGTCTCTGGCCGAGCATCTGGTAAGGCTCTAGCTTGAGGGGTGTGTCCCTACGCGGCTCACACCCCGACCCCTTAAGCCATGTGTATGTTAAAAGCCGCGTGCTCGAAAGAGCGCGCGGCTTTTGTTTTCTTGATGATTCGGGTGTGGCAGACAGATAATGCTAAACACCCAAGGTAGTAGCCGAGTTTGAGAAAATGGGAGGATAGGATGGCGATCGGAGCGCGTAAGCAACCGCTGTACGATCAGCTGGTCGATATTCTGACCGAAAAGATTGACCATGAATATCGCGCCGGTGACATGATTCCTTCCGAGCGCGAACTTTCGGAGCGCTATGGTCTCTCGCGCACTACGGTACGCCTGGCTCTGCAGGAACTGGAGCGTTTAGGACTGGTGGTTCGGCAGCACGGTCGCGGTACCTTTGTGACCGACCGTTCGGCAAAAGCAACCAATCTTATGCAGTCCTACAGCTTTACCGAGCAGATGCGCGCGATGGGTCGAGAACCCGAGACCACGATTCTCGAGTTTTGCGAGATGGAGGCCGATAAGAATCTGGCCGAGCATATGGGATTGCGCATCGGTGATCGCATTTTTAAGCTCAAGCGCCTTCGCTCTGCCGACAACATGCCCATGATGGTCGAACGCAGCTATCTACCGGTTCGTCAATTTCTGTCCCTAAAGCGACCGCTGCTGGAGCGTAAGCCGCTTTACGATGTGATTGAGCAGGACTTTCAGCAAAAGATTCGCGTGGCCGAAGAGGAGTTCTATGCGAGCATAGCCCGTCCCACCGATGCCCGCCTTTTGGGAATTGTCGAGGGCTCGCCTGTGCTCGATTTGGTCAGGACTACGTATAACGAGTCAAACGAGGTTGTGGAGTACACACTCTCGGTTGCTCGTGCCGATCAGTTTAAATACAAGGTTTACCACCAGCGCAGTAACTAGTGCTCGCATCGTTTCCATATGGTGATTCTTTGCATTTAACTGGTTACTACCAGATAACCAACCGAAGTGTATAATTGCACGTCAGAGGATTACTTCTAGAGAGAGGTATTAGAAATGTTCGAGAAGAGTGTCGAGGAGCTCACCGAGCTCGGCGCCCAGATCACCACGGCCGAGATTGCTCAGCAGCCCGAGCTTTGGCGTGATACGCTCAACATCTATCGCGAGAACAAGGAGGCCATCGAGGCCTTCCTGGCCGAGGCTCGCGCTATGGGCGAGGGTCGTCTGTCCGTTGTCTTCACCGGTGCCGGTACGTCCGACTACGTTGGCGATACCTGCGCCCCGTACCTGCGTCACGCTGGCAACACTGATCTCTACGACTTTAAGCCCATCGCCACGACCGACATCGTGAGCGCCCCGCGCGACTTCCTGCGCGCCGAGGATCCCACGCTCGTGGTTTCCTTTGCCCGCTCTGGCAACAGCCCCGAGAGCCTTGCCGCCGTTGCCGTTGCCAAGGAGCTCGTCCACAACGTCAAGTTCCTCAACATCACCTGCGCTCCCGAGGGCAAGCTTGCCGTCGAGTCTGCCGATGATCCCAATGCGCTGACGCTGCTCATTCCGCGCGCCAACGACAAGGGCTTCGCCATGACCGGTTCTTATTCCTGCATGACCCTGCTCTCCACCCTTATTTTTGACACTGCCTCTGACGAGCAGAAGGCCGAGTGGGTCGAGACCATCGCCAAGATGGGCGAGGAGGTCATCTCCCGTGAGCCCGAGATCGCCGATTACCTGGCTGGCGATTTCAACCGCGTGACCTACTTGGGTTCTGGCTCCTTCGGTGGCCTTGCTCAGGAGAGCCAGCTCAAGATCCTCGAGCTCGCTCACGGTCTGGTCGCTACTTCCTACGACACCTCCATGGGCTATCGTCACGGACCTAAGTCCTTCGTCGACGATAAGACGCTCGTCTTCGTGTTCGTCAACAACGACGCCTACACCCGTCAGTACGACATCGACATCCTCAACGAGATCGGTGGCGACGAGATCGCTCAGCACACCATCGCCGTTCAGCAGGAAGGTGCCACCGTCTATGAGGGTGAGTCCTTCACCTTTAAGGGCTACGAGGCACTTCCCGAGGGCTACCTTGCCCTGCCGTTCGTGATGTTTGCCCAGGCTATCAGCCTGCTCAACTCCGTGCGCGTGGGCAACACGCCCGATACGCCGAGCCCCACCGGCACGGTCAACCGCGTGGTCAAGGGTGTGACGATTCACCCCTTCACCGCTTAATCGCGTCCCCCTGTAAGGGCGCCCGTCCGCTCATAACGGCGGGCGGGCGCTTTTTGTTTTTACATGGACCGGGTATAAGCATTACCACAGTCAACTGCTTTAGAAGCAAGGAGTGCATATGAGCACGTACGCAATTAAGGCTGACAAGTTCTTCTTGCCGGCAGGCCCGCAACTGGGCGGCTATCTTATGGTCGAGGATGGCGTTTTTGGCGCCTGGCAGGCCGACGAGCCCTCTTGCGAGATCAAGGACTACACGGGATCGTGGATCGCACCGGGTATGGTCGATACTCACATCCATGGCTTCTATAACCACTCGACTACCGATAACGATCCCGAGGGCATTGATATCAGCTCGACCGAGCTCGCCCGTCGCGGTACCACCAGCTGGCTGCCCACGACGTTCACCGATGGCGTCGAGCAGATCAAGGATGCCTGCGCCGCCATCGCCCAGGCGGACGAGGGTCGCGGCCCCGACTTCTGCGGTGCTCGCATTCAGGGCATCTATCTGGAGGGCCCCTTCTTTACCATGAAGCACGTGGGCGCGCAGAACCCCGCTTATCTTATCGATCCCTCCGAGGAGGTCTTCGATCAGTGGCAGGAGGCTGCGGGCGGTCGCATCGTCAAGAGCGCCATGGCGGCCGAGCGCGACGGTGCCGCTGCTTATGCGGCTGCTCTGAATGCCAAGGGTGTGGTGACCAGCATCGGTCACTCCGACGCCACCTACGATGAGTGCATCGCCGCCATCAACGCCGGTGCCAGCTGCTTTACGCATACCTATAACGGTCAGCGCGGGCTGCATCACCGTGAGCCCGGTGTCGTGGGCGCTGCCATGTCCACGCCCGAGACCTACGCCGAGATCATCTGTGACGGCAAGCACGTTAACCCTGCCGCCATCAAGGCGCTGCTGCAGGCAAAGGGCTGGCAACACACGGTGCTCATCACTGACTGCCTGGGCTGCGGCGGCATGCCCGAGGGCAGCTACACCAGTGGTGGCATGGACGTCATCATGAAGGACAACCTGTGCTGGCTCGCCGACGGCAAGAGCATTGCCGGCTCGGTGCTCACGCTTGCCCAGGGCGTCAAGAACATCGTTGACTGGGGCATCGCCAGCGCCGATATCGCCATTCGCATGGCAACCGAGGTGCCGGCACGCTCCGCGCACATCGAGGATAAGTGCGGCAGCATCATGCCGGGTCGCGACGCCGACTTTGTCGTGTTCGACCATGAGCTTACCCTCGTCGAGACGTATGTTGGCGGCCAGAGCGTCGGCAACGCCTTTACCGAGTAACGATAGAAAAAGACGGCGGGCCCGAATCTGCTCGGACCCGCCGTATGGGTTAAACGCTCAAAAGCACCTTCACAGTTACAGCTTGTTAGCGATCTTCTTTGCCGTGCGCTTAACGCCGGCCACCAGGCCTCCTGCAGGATGCTCCTTCTCGTATGCTAGACGCTTCTCACGTTTGGCGTACTCTTCGACGATGATATCGCCGTACTCATCTTCGATCTTGTCGAAGAAGTCGACGGCGCCCTTAATTTCCTCAGCGGTCGGGTGTCCCTTTTGGACACCGCCGGCGAGTTTGAACGGCCCCCACGTATCAAAGCCGGGGCAGCCGTAGACACCCATAAAGATGGCCTGCCTCATGCGGCAGATGCCATCGATATCCTTGCCGTACCACTTGTTTTTGCCACCGTAGGTCATAAGGCCAAACACCTTGTCCTGCGGCTGCAGCACGTTGGTCAGTACACGTGCCATATCCTTGTCGATCTCGGAGTAATAGATGCCCGTGGCGACGCCGATTAGATGATATTCGTGCAGGTTGGGGTACTCGTTTTTGCCGAGTGACTTCACGTCGAGGGTATCGATCTCGGGGTGCGCCTCGACGATGGCGTCCACGAGCTTTTTCGTATTGCCGTGATGGCGCGAGGCGTAGAGGATGATGGTTCGCATAAGAAGGCCTTTCAGCTGTAATTGCATCAATGTCTGTATGGTACCCCGTTACATGGCTGGGATACCGGACGCATCGATGAACGTGCGGGTTTGTCCTTTGGTCAGGGCCGAGACGGGTACTTGCGAGCAAAAAGCAGTTGTTCGAAAGGATGGGCAATGGAATACGCTCTCTCCAACGATTCGATTTCTATTAAGGTGTCCACGGCTGGTGGTTCGTTTACCTCGATCGAGGCCGGAGGTCGCGAGTATCTGTGGCAGGGCGATCCCGCCGTGTGGTCCGGCCAGGCACCGATTTGCTTCCCGATTTGCGGAGGCTTGCGCGATAACAACGCCATGACGTTTGCCGGGCATCATGTAAAGCTCGCTCGCCATGGGTTTGCGCGCAAACAGGAGTGGAAGCTGCTGAGCCAGAGCGAGAACGAGCTGGCGATGTGCCTGGCTTCGGAGGATAACGCCGCGCTGCTGAGCGATTATCCGTATCCGTTTAAGCTTGTCGCCCGCTATACGCTCGAGGACGCTGCCGTGCGCGTTTCCTATGAGGTCACCAACGAGGGCACCGAGGACATGCCGTTCTTTATTGGCGGTCATCCCGGCTTTAGGTGTCCGCTCGATGAGGGCGAGGCCTATACGGACTACGAGTTGCGCTTTGAGAAGGACGAGGCTGCGGAGCTCTGCACCGCCGTCCCCTCGACTGGCTTGATTGACGTGACCAATCGCTCCAAGAACCCCATGGTGGGAAAGACGCTGCCTCTGTCACATGAGCTCTTCGATTTTGCGGAGACCATCTTTGACGTGCTCGAGAGCCGCCAGGTCACGCTTTCTAAGAAGGGGGAGGACAAGGGCGTTCGCCTGAGCTTCGAGGGCTTCCCATATCTCATTGTGTGGAGCAAGCCCGAGGGCGATTTTGTGGCGGTTGAGCCCTGGGGCGGCCTTTCGACCTGCTCCGATGAGGACGACGTGCTTGAGCATAAGCGCGGCTGCCTTGTCGCCAAGCCCAAGGAGACCGTCGTTCGCTCGTTCACGATTGAGATTCTGTAATTCCGTTTTGTCGACTCGTATCGCGAGGCATAAGGAGCCTGCGAGATAAGGAGCTAAAAATGATCCTCACCGTTACGATGAACCCGTCTGTCGATACGCGCTATCAGCTCGATGAGCTCATTATCGACGACGTCAACCGTGTGACGCCCGAAAAGACCGCCGGCGGCAAGGGCCTCAACGTGGCCCGTGTGCTGGGTCAGCTGGGCGACGACGTTGTGGCAACCGGTCTGCTCGGCGGCCACATGGGCGCCTACATGGCCGAGCTCATGGACGCCAACGGTATTAACAACGACTTTGTGCCCATCAAGGGCGAGACCCGTATTTGCCTCAACATCCTCCACGCCGGCAACCAGACCGAGCTGCTCGAGAGCGGCCCGACAATTGCCCCCGAGGAGCTCGATGCCTTTACCGCCAAGTTTACCGAGCTTGCGGGCAAGGCCGACGTCGTCACTATTTCGGGGTCGCTGCCCCGCGGTGTCGAGGCAGACTACTATGCCAAGATCACGGGCATTGCCGAGAACGCCGGCGCCAAGGTGCTGCTCGATACCTCGGGTGCTTCGCTCGAGGCCGCCCTTAAGTCCGAAATTAAGCCCGAGCTGGTCAAGCCTAATCTGACCGAGATCAACGGCCTTCTGGGCACGAGCTTTACCACCGACGATGTGGACGAGCTCCGCGCCGCGCTTGCCTCTGATGCCCGCTTCTCCGATATCCCCTGGGTCGTCGTGTCCATGGGCGCTGCCGGCTCCGTTGGCTTCCACAATGGCCGTGCGTTCCGCGCAAAGACGCCCGATATCCCTGCCGTTAACGCCACGGGCTCTGGTGACTCCACTATCGCAGGCTTCGCACATGCCATCGCTGCTGGCGCAGACGACGAGACGGTGCTGCGTACCGCCAACACCTGCGGCAAGCTCAACGCCATGGATCCCATGACTGGCCACTTGGTTATGGATCGTTGGGACGAGGTCTACAACGGCGTTGTCGTGACCGAGCTGTAAGGGCTTGGGCGTCGGCCCCGGCATCGATTGCTAGCTCATGTCGCCGACAAGTGCGATAGCATTATGTCGGGGCGCGACGCCGACGTTGTAGTGTTCAATCCCGACCTTACCCTGGTCGAGACGTATGTGGGTGGCAACAGCGTCGGTAACGCGTTTATCGAGTAGCCGCCAAAGGAACAATCCGAGAGGGGATTTAGATGATTTACGGTGCACTGGGCGATATCGAGGAGTACCGCGGAATGCTCAAGGGCCTCGACGTGCTGATTGATTGGCTCGAGGAGAACGATCCGGCGGAGCTCGAGGTCGGCAGCCATCCGATTCTGGGCGACAAGGTCTTTGCGAACGTCATGGCTCCTACGACGCGTCCCGAGGCCGAGGCTCACTATGAGACGCATCAGCGCTATCACGACCTGCAGATCGACATTGAGGGTCGCGAGGCCTTTAAGGTTGCCACGGGCAGCCTGACGCTGGTCCAGGAGTTTGACGAGAAGGACGACTACGATCTGGTCGATTCCGACGCCTCGATTGCCGGCGATCTTGCTGACGATAAGTTTGCGCTGTTCGTTGCCGGCGAGCCTCACATGCCCACGCTCGAGTTCCCGGGCGATGGCGCGCAGCCGGTCAAGAAGATCTGCTTTAAGCTGCTTGCAGACGCTTACTGGGAGGAGTAGCGCACTGCTCGTCTGAGCTGCTCGTCTGATGGCGCGATTTCCCTATGGAAATCGCGCTAGGACCCCGCCAAACGTGTTTTCCCTAGGGGAATCACGTTTGGCGGGGTTTTCTAGTTTTGAATAGGGGAGCTGTCGACGTGGCGATGCTTGGATTGGCGCGCACTCAAAATCGGCAACAAAAAAGCCGCCCGAAGGCGGCTATCTTGTGCAATGGAGCCAGCGACCGGGCTCGAACCGGTGACCCCCGCTTTACGAGAGCGGTGCTCTACCAACTGAGCTACGCTGGCGGCCATGTGGTGACGCAACTGAGGCGTCAACGGCTGTCTATGATACGGGACATCGCACATCCGTGCAAGTGTTCTGACGGCTTTTCTCACTTTAAATGCACTAATATTGGAGACGCGATGTCTTGCTCTTACGGGTCTCAAACAGAATGGGGTGGCGATGGCTCAACCCAAGATTCTTCTCACACGCATCGACGACCGGTTTATTTGCGGGCAAGACATTGAGCTGTGGAACGAGGCGACTGGTTCCAACCTTGTCCTAATCGTCAACGATGAGATCGCGGCGGATTCGCGCCAATGGGCACCCATGAGGGTGGCGGCGCCAGAAGGCGTTTGGACGCGGTTTTTCTCGGTGCAAAGGACTATCGACATCATTCATACCGCAACGCCGCGCCAGTTGATTCTGATCATGGTGGCCTCGCCCGCCGATGCGCTCGCGCTGGTTAAGGGCGGTGTGCCGATAACCAAGATCAGCATTGGCCATATGCAGGCAAGGGAGGGCAAACGTCCCGCAACGCCCGCCGTTGCCGTAGACGACACAGACGTCGCTGCTCTCAGAGAGTTGCAAAAGCTCGGAGTAGAACTAGAAATTCGCCATCTCCCCAGCTCCAATCCCGACCCCATCGGCAATCTGTTCAACTGATCCCTTGGGGACGGAGGAAAACGGATCATTTTGCCCTTGCGAGGGACGCGCGCGATGCCGCCCGTCAAAAACTATGTCCGTTTACTACGTTTGATCGGCTATCGCCGAGCATGTCGAATTTGAGAAAAATAAAACCGCAGGTAGACGGCTCGCGAATTTAACAAAAACCGGTGCATGGTCGAGCATCCCGGGCTAAACGTAGTAAATGGGCATAGTTTTGATATGTCACTCATACAGTCACAGCGAAAAAGAGCCCAAAAGATGAAAAACGCCCGTCGGCGGTGTGCCGGCGGGCGTTGCTGTGCGATATGTCGCGTTGTGGGCCTAGTGCCTCATAAAGTGGTATTCGATCACATTGCTGTAGGGATGACCGGGGCCCACGATGCCCTGGGGGAACAGCGCATGGTGCGGCGTGTCAGGATACATTTCGGCCTCGAGGGCAAAGCCGGCGCCCCAACCGTAGTTGGCATCGTCTTTGGCGTGTTCGTCGCCCAGCCAGTTGCCGGTGTAGAGCTGCACGCCCGGGGCAGTGGTGTAATAGTCCAGCTCACGGCCGGTCCACATCTCCTCGACGTGCATCGCGCGGCGCAGATTACGGCCGTACTGATAGCCATCGATGCACAGGCAGTGGTCGTAGCCACGGGCCTGCTTAATCTGCGGGTCGTCGGCTTCCATGCCGGGCGCGACGGGGCGCAGCTCACGGAAGTCAAACGGCGTGCCCTCGACCGGAGCGATCTCTCCGGTGGGGATATTCTGCTCGTTGATGGGCAGGTAGTGGGCAGCGTTAGCAACAAAGAAGTGCTCGCAGTCCATGCCGGCGTTATGGCCGGCAAGGTTAAAGTACGTGTGGTTGGTCATGGACACGTACGTGGCGCGGTCGCTCTCACAGCCATATTCGATACGGAAGCAGCCGGTGCGCGTCACGGTAAACACGGCCGTAAAGGTGCGGTTGCCGGGAAGGCCCAGCTCACCGTCCTCAAGCGAGGTGGTCATGCGCACGGCATTGTGGACCTCGTCGAGCTCAACGTCCCATACGCGCTTGTGCAGACCATGCTCAAGATCGCTGTGCAGGTTGTTGGTGCCCTCGTTGGCGGGCATATGCCAGTCCGTGCCGGCGATGGTGATCGTGGCACCTGCAGTGCGGTTGGCCACAGGTCCGATGGTCGCGCCAAAGCAGGCGGGGTTGTCAAAGTAATCCTCGAGCTTATCGAAGCCCAGCACCACATCGCGCGCGTTGCCGGGGATGTCGGGCACGTCGATGCCCAACACGGTGGCGCCATAGTCCATAATGCGAACGCAGATCTCGGGCCCGTTGAGGGTGTAACAATGAACGGGGGTACCGCACGGCGCGGTGCCGAAAAGCTCGGAAGTGATCATTTGGTTCCTAACATCGAGGTATTTCGGACAAACTGTAGCGCGAACAGGCGAGATTATCACTACACCCCACTAAAGCAGGGGGTATTTTTCTCAAAAAAGTGATGATTGGAGCTGTGCGGGCGTTCATTTCTGACGCGCGCGAGTCTGATACAATTTGTTCGTTATTGTTTGAATTGACGTGAGCGTGGAACAGCGAGGACTCATCGTGATTAAAGCGGAGCGACAGGATAAGGTTCGGCAGCTGCTCGAGGAACAGGGAACGGTCTCGGTCAAGGAGATTTCGGATGCGTTAGGTGTCTCGGATATGACGATCCGCCGTGACCTTGAGGAGCTTGCGAGCCTGGGCGAGATCGAGCGCGTGCACGGCGGAGCCCGCAGTGCGCAGGGCCGTCCACACGCTATGCTGCGCCATGAGTATTCGCACAGCGAAAAGCGCACGAAGCATGCCGAGGAAAAGTTGCAGATTGCGCGCCGTTCTGTGGAGCTTATCGAGGAAGGCTCGACCATCTTTTTGGGCACGGGCACCACGGTTGAGCAGATGGCCTCGATGCTGCCGGCGTTTCGCCTGCGCATTGTGACCAATTCGCTTTCGGTGTTTAACCTGCTCGAGGCGCGCGAAGACTGCGACCTGTGCCTGGTGGGCGGCATGTACCGTCGCCGCACCGCCGCTTTTGTGGGACCAACGGCCGAGGATACCCTGCGTGCGCTGGGCATCGACGCGGCGTTTATCGGTGCCAACGGCATTCTGGACGGCGACGTGTCTACATCCAATATGGAAGAGGGCCGCATCCAGCAGCTCGCCTTTAGCAAGGCCGACTCGCGCTATCTGATCGCCGACTCCAGCAAGATCGGCAAGCGCGACTTCTACACCTTCTGCCGCCTGGACAATTTGGACGCCGTGGTGTGCGAGCCGGGCATCGCCGCCGAGGATCGTGCCGCCATCGAGGAACACACGCAGGTTATTTGCTAGTTATCGCTACGGGATTGCCAACGGGTGATGCGGGAGGACTTTTACCTCCTGTCATTGTGGAAACCAGCGCGTCAGCGCTACGCGATATGACGCGCAAATAAGGACTCCACTATCAAATCGTCTCAACCTGTAACAGGTAGGGGTGAAACCACCAACCAGATGTTACAGATTGAGACAATTCGGCGGGGCCTACCTTGTTTGTCTCGATCTGTAACGGTTAGGACTTAAAAACTCGGCTACGTGTTACAGATCGAGACAAAAGAAAAAGAACATTAGGACTTGAAAATAAAGTTTTGATAAGGGATTCGCCCAGTTAAGACGGTGCGGCAGACAATTGAGATTAGTTTGCCTCCGGAGTCGTAAGCATAATGAGTCAGTTCGATGACCGGAAGTTTTGCAACACCATAATTACTGGCTTCGGAATCGCTAAGCTGACGTGCTCTATAGCTTTCCCTAACAGATTGGATAGACTTGGACAAGTCGTCCATGATTCTGCTAAATGCCTGAAAATCTAACTGGTTATTCGGAACGCGCGACTTTGAAATGAAGAACGTATCAGCGCCTATGAAGCTGCCTTCAAGTTCGTAGGTCAATTCAAGACGCTGAATTTTGTCGCGACTTTGACATCCAAATTGTTGGAGCATCATTACGGAAATTGGACGACCTGATGTGAGGCCGCCGAAATGTTTGGTAATGGCATCTGGATCAACGCCATCGCAATGGCTTGCAAAGTCAAAGTCTAAAAGTGAATTGAGCTCGCTAACGCGTTTCGGTGCAACAAACGACCCCTTACCTTGGATTCGATAGATACTTCCACGACGCTCCAGCTCACTCATGGCAAGTCGGACGGTTGTTCTGCTTACGGCGTATTCGTCGCAGAGTTCCATTTCTGTTGGAAGTTTATCGTCTGCTTGATATTCATCGACGATCTGCTTGAGCAGCGCGTCGGTGAGCTGTAAATAGAGTGGCCGTTTTTCGTGTGTATCGAGCATTAGAGCCTCAGTTTGCATGTTGGTTATACCTGATGGTTGCCTCAGTCGGGATGTAACGTGGGCAAGGTAACCTTAACGTATCACAGAGCGGCTCAGCATGACGATCTGATGCCTGTATCCACGAAGGGCTTGTCCGAGCGTGAAGATATTCTGGGGCAGGCAAATACCGTTCATGGAGTCCCCGATATGTTGGAGGTCAGCGCCGGCTGCTTTTGCTGCAAGGCCTATTTTCTTAATGGTCTCGCTGTCGCAGGAGTCTTGACTCGTCCCGTTCGCCGCCATGACGAGAACCTTCTCTTCAATTGACTTGCCTACGTTGTGGGATCGTACAAAGTCTACGATGGCGCGCAGGTCTGCTTCTTGGAAGCAAGGGACGGTGTAGGGGGCTGGCACGAGAAGGATATCGACGCCGAGGTCAACAAACTTGCGCGCAATTTCGAGCGTCATGACAGGTTCCGCAACGCCCGCTCCATGCATTTTTCCGGCTATGACCAGGCCATTGAAATGCTCTTTGGAGAGTTTAATCGAATGGGCGATTGCATCGTTGGAGACGCCGGTTCCAGGGTTGCCCGTCAGGCAGATAAAATCAAATCCGAGTTCGTTAGCCTTTTCTAAGGTCTTGGGAGAGACGCGACGACCCATGGGGATTTCCGTTCGGGATTCAGACATCTCTGCCTCGTTATCAACTGGCTCCAGATTGACGCCAATGGGCCTTCCGCATGCTCGCTTCACCCAAGTGACCGGGTTTTCATTGAGATCATCTGGAATACCGGCAATAACTGGATCGAACACATCGAGCGCGTTAAACAGAAGCAGGTCGGCACCTGCGGCACGTTCGATTTCTGCATTAGTAACGCCGCCGAGAAATTGGGAAGAGGGTACGTTTTCCGCCATGATGGTACGTCCCTCGGAAGCCAGAATTGCCTGTTTTAGATCCATGGATGACGTGGCGGCAAAATCGGATGCGGACATGTTCAGTAATCGTTTGGGCATTGTTACTTCCTTTGACTAGAACGACAGGCTTGTGACATTGTCTCTAATATTGTTACAACAATATATTCAATGTGTTATATCCAATCGGTGAACGGTTGCAAGCTTATTGTATTGCTCGGAAAAAATAGCCTTTAGCTGGGAAAACATTATATTAATCAACTACCGTTCACCGAATAAGTATTTGAATTCTTGACATATCGACAAAGCGGAAAAAGAATTGGTTATGACAAATCGCGCAAATGATATTACATTTCGCACAAGAACGTATTCACTTACATAAGTGGATACAAACGGGGACGACGACGGTTGAGTCCGGATAAATCGTTGTGTGCCCGGGAATCATGAAAGGATGTGTTATGGACGCTATCGTCAAATTCCTTGAAAAACACCAGCCCCTCTTCGACAAAATCTCGAGGAACATTTATCTGGTGGCGATTAAGGATGGCTTTCTCTCGAATATGCCAATTGTGCTGTTCTCGAGCCTGTTCCTTCTTCTTTCGACGCTCCCTGCCTATGTAGGCATCACGCTTCCGTCTGAGGTGCTGGATTTCTTCAATAAAATCTATGCATATACCATGGGACTTCTTGGCATTATGGTGGCCGGCACCACGGCGAGCTCACTTGCCATGTCGATGAACCGTCGCATGCCTTCGGGTAAATCTCTCAACCCCACCTCGTGCATGGTTTGTGCCATGTGCGGCATGCTCTTGCTGTCGGTGACGAACGATGTTGTCTCGATTGGCGGAGCAGATACATCTGTTTTTGAAACCGGCTATATGGGAACCAAGGGTTTTCTCGCTGCGTTCGTAGCCGCATTCTTGACCGTTAATATCTATAAGGTGTGCATTAGCCATAATGTGACGATCAAGCTCCCCAAAGAGGTCCCTGGCTCTATTGCGCAGAGTTTTCGCGATATCTTTGCATTTGGGTTTTCGATCCTTGCGTGCGCTTTTATCGATCTTGCGAGCCGCAAGCTGCTTGCTGTGCCGTTCGCCAATTTGGTATCCGCTCTCATCTCGCCGCTGTTCTCCGCGGTTGACACCTATCCTGGCATGGCGCTTATCGAAGGCGCGGTCGCACTTTTCCAATTTATGGGTATCCACGGTGCTTCGGTTGTCATGAGTCCGATCAATGCTGCGCTCTACGGCAATACCGTTACCAATCTTGAGGTTTTCCAAGCAGGTGGACACCCGTCAATTGCTCTCACGCAGGACTTTACAAGCTTCATCGGCGGTCTGGGCGGTTCTGGCTGCACGTTCATCGTTCCTATTATCCTGATCATGTTTATGCGCTCCAAGCAGCTTAAAGCCATGGGCAAGGCATCGATTATCCCGGTGATTTTTGGAGTTAACGAGCCCGTTATCTTCGGTATGCCGATTGTTCTCAATCCCTATATGTTCGTGCCCTTCCTAGTGGCTCCTATGGTCAACGCCATTATCGGTAAATTTTTCATTGACGTCATTGGAATGAACGCCCCCATGTATACCATGCCGTGGGCGCTTCCCGGCCCAATCGGTGCATTCCTCACCACGGGTCTCGATCTGCGTTCTCTCGTATTGATGGCAGTGCTGTTGGTCGTCGACTTTGTGATTTACTATCCGTTCTGCAAGGCGTATGACCATCAGCTTTGTTTGGAAGAGTCTGCAAAGGAGACTGCAGGAACCTCGGATGCAGATGCTATTGCCGCACAGGAAAATGTCGCAAAAGCTCTCGAGGCGGTAAAGGACAAGGCGGAGCAGATCCGCGTGCTTGTGCTTTGCCAGGGTGCCGGCACTTCGACTCTCTTGGCAAATGCTCTTCGCGAAGGTGCCGCTGCTAAGGGTATCGATCTGGTTTCTCAGTCCGGTGCGTACGGAAGCCACTATGAGACGATGGATCAGTACAACGTGATTGTTCTGGCACCCCAGGCACGCATGTACTATGACGCTATGAAGGCCGATACCGATCGCCTTGGAATTAAACTGCTCACCACAAGGGGCAAGGAGTATATCGACCTTACCAACGATCCCGAAGGTGCAATTGACTGGATCGTTCAGGAGCTGGCCAAATAGTGGATGCACTCCGTCGTTGATTCGTCGGTGTATAGTACGGCCCTGCAGCTTATTGAGCTGCGGGGCCGTATTTCGTTGAGTATCTAATTGAGACAATACGCGCAACCGTCGTGAGATCGCATTGGCGCTCTCCGAGTCACCGACAAACTGTCTTCCATCTATGTGACCAATTCGCTTTCGGCCTTTAGCCTGCTCGAGGCGCGCGAGGATTGCGAGCTGTGCCCGGTGGGCGGCATGTACCGTCGCCGCACCGCCGCCTTTGTGGGCCCCATGGCCGAGGATACCCTGCGCGCACTAGGGATTGACACGGCGTTTATCGGTGCCAACGGCATTCTGGACGGCGACGCGTCCACGTCCAACATGGACGAGGGCCGCATCCAGCAGCTCGCCTTTAGCAAGGCCGATACGCGCTATCTGATCGCCGACTCCAGCAAGATCGGAAGGCGATACATCTGCCCCCTGCCGGCGCGGGGGTACCGCTTTACAATGACGCGCAAATAGCTTTGGGCAACAAGGATGAGACTATTCTGGGATATGACTAGACTCCGTATTTCGTCTTTATGTCCCTTGAGAATGAATCGTAGTCTTCATAGAGCCCTTCTCTGCTTTCATCCTCGGCGTGGTTTACACGTTCAAGGAGCTTATCCTTTGGAGCCTCTTTTGTTATTGCGGCCTCGCCATCGGGTATTGTGGCTTGCAAGAATAGTTCTAGAGCATGGACGTCTTTGAGTATGTAGCCCGTCGAACGACCCGCTCCTGTTTTTTCGATTGCGCTGCAACTAACAAGCTGACCGAGGGTTCGTTTAACGGTTACCTCGCTGATATCGGGGCAGCTGGACCGGATGTCGGATTTCTTAATGACGCCGGGTCTCTGTTGAAATAGAACAGCGATGCGCGCTTGCTTCGACATGGGACGAGTGCTTGATTCAATTAAGGTACGCTGCTCGAGCTGTCGGTAGGCGGCCAGGGTTGTTCCGAGCATGAAACGGATAAAGGGTACTTCGGTGTTTTGATTTTCATTCCATCCAGTGGAGCTTGCAGCGAGGGCGTTGTAGTAGAGCGCCTTGTTGTCTTCAATAAGTCGTTCGATGCTGATGTAACGCGCAACGTCGTATCCAGTCTTTTCGAGCAGCAGCGTTGTAAGGAGCCGGCTCATCCTGCCATTGCCATCGTTGAAGGGATGAATGCTGACAAAATCGAAGATGAAGCGGAATGATATAAGGAGGGGGTCGCAAACTTGACGAGATAAGGCGTCGTTGAGGGACCGACAGGCTTCTTCGATAAGTCCGGGGGTTGCTAGGGCCGAAGGCGGCCTAAAGCGCACAAATCGATTGCCTTGATTGTCGATGGAGATGATTTCGTTATCGCTATCTTTCCAATGGCCCCCATACGAGATTGCCGTGTGCGCCATGAGGTCACGATGCAACTGCAAAATGACCGATGGCGTTACGGGAATGAAATCGTGCTGCTCGTGAATAAGCGACAGCGCATCTCGGTATCCAGCGATTTCTTCCTCTGCGCGGGAGCTTGGCTTGGCGGAATACGCCATGATTGCTTTGAGTCTATTTTGGGTGGTAACAATTCCCTCAAGTCCGTTGGAGGATCGGGTGCTTTGGATCTTAGCCTCTTCCATAAGGGACGATAGAAGCTCGGGTTTGACTTGACTCAGAGCAAGCTGACGGCCTTTATGCTCGCGTATCGAGAGGAGGAGGTTGGTGATTGGAGTTGCTTCGAGTTCCGCTGGGACTGTGGTGTAATCGAACTGGCGCATGCGGCTCCTTTCGGTATCACGAACATACTTTCGATATCATAATACCATTAAATGATACCGAAAGTATGTTCGTGATACCGAAAACTAGAAACCATGCCTCATAACTGCTTGGAAAGTTCGGATTTGACTATCTTATTGTCTCGATCTGTAACAGTTAGACGGTTAAAAGTGGGCTACGTGTTACAAATTGAGATATTCTGCTCGGGCGTTCTGTTTGTCTCGATCTGTAACATTTAAGACCGAAAATCCCTGTTAGATGTTACAGATCGAGACAAACGGCCTGCACGGACCGAACCAAAACAAAAAGGCCGCATGCGAACCCGTGGAGGGATTCACATGCGGCCGACAGGGGGTATGCGGCAAAAGTTAGGCCATAAGCAGGCCGGTCTCCGCGACGTTCTTGTACCAGTACGCGCTCGCCTTGGGATAACGCTTCTGGGTCTCAAAGTCGATGTAGAACAGGCCATAGCGCTTGTTATAGCCGTTGGTCCAAGAGAACTGGTCCTGCAGCGACCACACAAAGTAGCCGTCGACGTTCACGCCGCCGTCGATTGCCTTGAGGATCCACGCGAGATGCTGACGCATGTAGTCGATGCGAGGGGCGTCGTCGATAAAGCCGTCCTCAAAGTCGTCCTTATAGCCCATGCCGTTCTCGGTGATGTAGATCTTCTTGTAGTTGGGGTAATCGTTCTTAATACGGAGCAGCAGGTCGTAGAGGCCCTCGGGATAGATGATCCAGTCCCAATCGGTGGTGGGTACGCCTTCGCGCACGCACGACTCGCCCACGCCCTTGAGGAACCAGCGCGAGGAGCCCTTGTCGCCGGTGCCATTGTGGTTGATGTCGTTTTCGCCCTCGGCGGCACGCAGGAACTGACACTTGTACGTGTTGACGCCAAGGCAATCGTTGTAGGGCAGCGCGGCGGTCAACGCGGCGATGTCCTCGTCACGAACGTCGAGCTCGCCGCCGGCGATATGGGCCAGCTTGGTCGCAGCTTCCATGGTGTCGGCTGCATAGTGGCCGCGGAAGGTGGCGTCGAGTACCCAGCGGTTGTTGATGACGTCGCCCATGCGAGCCGCCTCGCAGTCGGCGGCGTTGTTGGGGTCGAGGGGATACTTGGGCTCCAGGTTCTGGACAATGCCGATCTCGCCCTCAAAGCCGCCCTCATGGAAGGCGACGACGGCCTTGGCGTGGGCCACCATCATGTTGTGCATGAGCTGGAAGGCCTTGTCCAGGCGATACTTCTCGCCGTGCGGCCAGTTGCCGACGATAAAGCTGCCCTCGGCGGTCGCGGGAATCTCGTTAAAGGTAAACCAGTGCTTGACCTCGGGGAACTCGGCAAAGCAGAACTTGGCGTACTCGACAAAGGCGTCGATCGTCGTGCGCGTCAGGAATCCCTCGCCGTCGTTCTGGTAAAAGGCCTCGGGCGTATCAAAGTGATCGAGCGTGACATAGGGGATAACGCCGGCTTTGTTGCAGGTGGCAAAGAGCTCATGATAGAAGGCAACACCCTCGGGGTTGATCTCGCCGGTGCCACTGGGGAAGATGCGGCTCCAAGCGATGGAGACACGGATACCGTTGATGCCGAAGCGCTGGCACAGGTCGATATCGACCGGGTACTTGTTGTAGAAATCGCTTGCGGGATCGGGGGAGAAGCGACCCTGAGCAGCCAGGAAATCGTCCCAGGGCACTTTGCCCTTGCCGTGCGTACGGGTCTCGCCCTCAACCTGGTAAGCAGCGGTGGCGCCGCCAAACACAAAGCCGTCGGGGAACTGCATGGGGTTGGTCATGAGTCATCCTTTCTGTGGGATACGAATAGGGAGAGGTGCCCGAACCGGGAATCCGGGCACCAACAGAGGGAGGAACTAGTCGAGGTTCTCGCGGAGCCACTTGATGGCGCCAGCGGGGTCGCGAGTAAGGTCGATATATTCCTTACCGCGGGGAGCGAGCAGCTTAATGCCCAGACGATCAGTGTCGGCCTTCATGTCGTTGTAGTAGCTACGAACCTGCGGGGCGAGCACGATAACGTCGTACTGATCCATGATGGCAGTGTGCTGGCCATAGGCGCCTGCGGAGGAAGCGATGTTCTCTCCGGTCTGTGCAGCACCTTCCTTGATGGCGTTGGCAAGCATGGCAGAGGTGCCGGCGCCGGCGCACAGGACGAGGACCTTCAGGCCATCGACGTCCTTCTTAGCGGATGCGTCGGAGGCGGGCTCGGGCTGATCGGCGACAGGCTTGCTGTCGGCGGCAGCGGCGGTCGGCTCGACGGAAGCGGCGGTCTGCTCGACAGCGGGCGCAGAGGTGCTGGCGGTGATGGTGGCAGCACCATCGGACTCGAGACCCAGCTCGGCGGCGCGCTCGGCCTCCTGGTCGCAGAGCAGCTTATCGTATGCCTTCAAGAACGGCAGGTAGATGATGGCGTCCAGCAAGATGATGATCGCGACAAATACCAGGGCGATAAGCTGGAAGTTCGTGGTGATGAAGATGCCGATGGGGGCAGGGGTAGCCCAAGGCACCACGAAGGAGAAGCCGTTCATGCCCACGTTGTCGATAAAGAACTTGGCAACACTTACGTTGACGCAGCCGGCGGCAACAAAGGGGATGAGCATGTAGGGGTTAAGGATCATCGGCGCGCCAAAGAGCAGCGGTTCGTTGACGGCGAAGGCAACAGGAACGATCGAGGCCTTACCGACGGCTTTGAGCTGCTTGGACTTCATAAAGAGAATCAGCAGAAGCGGCACGATGAACGTGGCGCCGGTGCCGCCGAACTCACCCACGAGCGACATGTTAAAGGTGAGGGAGTGGGCGGGGTGGCCGCCGGCCAGCAGAACCTGCAGGTTCTCAGCCTGGTTGGCAAGACGGATGGGGTCGATGCCCGGCTGGACAATCGAAGGACCATGGACACCGATGAACCAGAAGAACGCGGTGGCTGCCTGGATAAGGATAAGGCCAGGATAGGTTTCTGCCGCAGTGAAGAGCGGGGAGAGCAGCTTGATGAGCAGCTCGGAGAACGGAACGCCCATGAGGTTACGCACGACGACATCGATGATGCCGCAGATGATGACGGCTCCGCCGAAGGGGATGATGTCACGGAAGTTCTGAGCGATGGCGCCCGGGACCTCCTTGGGCAGCTTAATGGTCAGATCGCGCGAGACGCAGAACTTATAAACCCACACGGTAATGAACGCGGCGATATAGGCCGAGAACAGACCGCGCGTACCCATGCTGGTGCAATCGAAGACCGAAAGCTCGGAGCCGTCGAACTTGGTGGTGAACTGCGTAACAGCGAGCAGCAGCATGCTGCACTGGGCGGCTACCATGGTGGAGCCGTCGTTGAGCACCTTGCCGGCGGGCATGCGACGGTTCATGGAAGCCGTGAAGTTCTTGGCGGTGGTGCCGGCAACCATGATGCCCATGACGCCCATGGTGAAGTTGTACAGCTTGTTGCACCAGTCGATGAGCGGCTGGGGCAGCGTGATGCCAACTACGCCAGGAAGGGTGGCGATCAACAGAAAGATCGAAGAGGTGAGGACGATGGGCATGCACCCAAGGAATCCGTCCTTAATGGCCTGGAGGTAGACGTTCCTCGAGATCTTCTCAAAGAACGGTTGATGCTTTTCGAGCATCTTTACGATGGCGTCCATAGAGCTCCTTTGCTACTTGATGCGCGATGCATGTGGATGGAACTGGTCGTCGATGGATGGTCAGGACTGCCCGGAAACCTTCCTGCTTAAGGAAGGCATTGCGAAATGACAACGTTGTCATTTCGTTAATGACAACGTAAGACATTTTTCGAAGAGCAACAAGGATTTACAGGTGAACGGTCGATATCGTCCGATAAACGGCTGATTTATCAGTCAGGCAGGTAGTGTATGCTAGAACACAAAAAACAAGCGATGCAAAACCGACTGGAGAAGTAGTGGCAACGATGGACAAGAAAAATGTCTCGATGAACGATGTGGCAGTTGCCGCGGGCGTTTCTCTCAAGACGGTTTCGCGTGTGATCAACGAGCCCAATAGCGTGCGAGAGTCGACACGCGATAAGGTCCATTCGGCCATGGAGGCGCTCGGGTTTCGAACCAACTTTGCCGCGCGTTCGCTCAAGTTGGGCCGTTACGGGTGCATCGGCGTGGTGCTGTTTCACTTGTCAGGTGGTGCCGTGGACATGATTGACGGTATCGCCGATGCCGCCGAAGAACGCGGCTTTGCGCTCACGATGATTAAGAAGTGCTCAGGGGAGAAGATGACCCTTGCCGATGCGGCGCGCAGGATGTCGCAGCTGCCTGTTGATGGCATGATTTTCAACCTGCGTCAGATGGTCGATGACTTTGATACTTTTGAGGCGCCGAAAGACCTCAAGACGGTGATTATCACGCCGATGGAGCATCCTACCTGCTCCACCGTCAGTGACGACCAAGAGGGCGGTTCGCGTATGGCGTGCGAGTACTTCTTGAATCGCGGGCACAAGAACGTGTACTTCGTCTCTGGTAAGAAAGAGGCGCTGTCGAGCCAGTGCCGTATGAAAGGTTGGCGTGCGGCACTCGAGGCGCGTGGCATTGAGCCGCCCGAGCCTCTGCAAGGCGATTGGAATGCGGATAGTGGCTATGCCGCGGGCCTTGTGCTTGCCGATAAGCCCGATTGCACGGCGGTCCTCGCTGCTAACGACTGCATGGCAAACGGCGTGATGATGGCTCTACGTGACAAAGGGCTCAGTGTGCCCAATGATGTGTCCGTGATCGGCTTCGACGATGAGCTCTATAAGACGATTCCCAACTCGATTCTGACGTCGGTGAAGTTTCGCCACCGCGAGCTGGGCGTCCGTGCGCTCAACGAGGTCGTCGCAGGTCTGGAAGCCCCGAGCTCCAGAGGCCGTACGCTCGTCTCGGGTGTGCTGGTCGAGCGTTCCAGCGTAAAGGACTTGCGGGCGTAGACGTGCTCGGCCTGCTCGTCTAAATCTGTAACAGGTGGGACCCGAAAACTCGGCTAGATGTTACAGATTTAGACAATTCGGCCCGGCTTATTCCGTTTGTCTCGATCTTTAACAGTTAGGAGTGAAATGACCAGCCAGATGTTACAGATCTAGATTGATTGGATTGACCCATCTGTTTGTCTCGATCTGTAACATCTAAGCGGTCAAAAGCGGTCTACATGTTACAGATTGAGATTTTCGGCTTGGCCTGTGCGTTCACCTCGATCTGTAACAGCTAGGATCCAAAAACTCGGCTAGATGTTACAGATTGAGATGAACAGGAGGACGGGTGCGGTCTAAACAAAATGGCCCGCGCATCACGCATCGATGCACGGGCCATTTTTTGTCTGCGAGCGGCAGGTGGCGTCAGCGTCTTATGCCTTGAGGTTTTCCTCGATCCAGGCGACGGCACCCTTTGGATCCTTAGTGAGGTCGATGTACTGTTTGCCCTTGGGCGACAGCAGCGTGATGCCCAGGCGGTCGGTGTCGGCCTTCATCTCGTTGTAATAGGTGCGAACCTGCGGAGCCAGGACGATGACGTTGTACTGGTCCATGATGGCGTAGTGGCTGCCGTAGGCACCGGCGTTGGCGGTAATGTCGATGCCCAGCTCGTCGGCGCCTTCCTTAAGCGCGTTGGCGAGCAGTGCAGAGGTGCCGGCGCCAGCGCACAGAACCAGAACCCTCAGATCCTTGCCCTTAAGGGCGGACGGAGCTGCGGAGGCCTCGGTGGCAGAAGCGGTCTCGACAACAGGAGCCTCAACGGCGGGGGCGGCAGCGGTCTTGACGGCCTTGGTCTCCTCGGCCTCTTCTTCGGCCAGGGTCTCGGCCTCCTGCTTGCACAGGACGTTGTCGTAGGCCTTGCAGAACGGGTAGTAGATCAAGAAGTCAACGACCAGCAGGACGACAACCAGGACCAGAGAGATCGGCTGGAAGTTGGTGTCGATGAAGGTGCCGATCGGTCCGGGGAGTGCCCACGGCATGGCATAGATAAAGCCGTTCATGCCCAAAAAGTCGATGAAGAACTTACCAATGAGGACGTTGGCCACGGGGGCAAACAGGAACGGGATCAGGAAGTACGGGTTGAGGATGATGGGCGCGGCGAACAGCAGCGGCTCGTTGACGGCGAACATCACGGGTACGACAGAGGCTTTGCCGACGGCCTTGAGCTGCTTGGAGCGCATAAAGAGCAGGAAGATGATCGGGACAATGAACGTGGCGCCGGTGCCGCCGAGTTCGCCGATGTAGTTACCGAAGTTCTCGGTCAGGGCGAGGGCGGGGTGACCGCCGGCCTGCAGCGTGGCGAGGTTGGTGGTGATGTTGCCAAACAGCGCGGCGTTGAGGGCAGGCTTAACGACCGAGGGGCCGTGGATGCCCATGAACCAGAACAGCGGGATCATGAACCAGATGAGGGCGAGGCCGGCGTAGGAATCGGCAGCGGCGAACAGCGGGCTCACCAGCGTGGAGATGACGTTGGCAAACGGGACGGCCAAGCAGGTGCGGCAGATAACGTCGATGACGGCGACAAACAGGATGGAGAAGCTGAAGGCGAAGATGTCGCGGAAGTTCTGGGCGATGGCGCCGGGGACTTCTTTGGGCAGCTTGATGGTGATGTCTCGCTTAATGCAGAAGGCATAGATGTTGACCGTGGCAAATGCGGCGACAAAGGAGCTCAGCAGGCCCTTGGTGCCCATGTTGTCGGTAAAGAACACCGAGACATCGGCGCCGTCGATCTTGGCACTCGTCTGGGTAACGGCCAAGATGAGCATAGCGCACATGGCGGCGACCATGGTGCTCGTGGCGTTGATGGCCTTGCCGGCAGGCATGCGGCGGTTCTTGGAGCCGGTCAGCGCGCTTGCGGTGGTGCCGGCGACCATGATGCCCACGACGCCCATCGTGAAGTTGTAAACCTTGTTGCAGAAGTTCACGACGTCGACGTTCCACCAGTCGGGCAGCGTAAAGCCGCCGACCGTGGCGACAACGCCCGGCAGGGTCGAAATAAGCAGGAAGACAGAAGAAGACAGGATGATGGGCATTGCTGCCAAAAAGCCGTCTTTAATGGCCTGAAGGTAGATGTTCTTAGAGACCTTGTCGAAGTACGGCTGACCTTTCTCCAAGAACTTAACGATCGATTCCATAGTTCACGCTCCTCTTTGCATGAAATCTTAATGGCATGGACGTTGAAAACCTATATGGTCTCCCGCTTGCTAAAAGCCCGGGTGCAGGCGGGGTCGGTCCCAGGGGGAGAGAGGGGAGCGGCTGGGTTTGTATCGCATAGGGCCGCTCCCTTCTCGGGGGAAAGCGAGGCGATGCGCTACTGCGCGTCCGCCATAGTGTCGGCGAGCTCCTTGTACCAGAGTGCCGACTGCTTGATGTAGCGTTTTTGCGTGTCGAAGTCGATGTAGAACAGGCCGTAGCGCTTGTTATAGCCGTTGGCCCACGAGAACTGGTCCTGCAGGCTCCAGATAAAGTAGCCCTGGACGTCGACGCCCTCGGCGCGCGCCTGGAGCACCTTCTCCATGTGCTGGTCGACAAAGTCGATGCGCTCGGGATCGGCGACGATGCCGAGCGCGTCGGGCTCGGGGTCCTTGTGGCCCAGGCCGTTTTCGGTGATATAGATGACGGGGAGGTTGGGATAGGTGGCGCTGATGTGCTTGAGCGTGTCGTAGAGGCCTTGCGGGTAGATGAGCCAATCCCAGTCGGTGGTGGGGATACCCGGCATATCGACCTGCTGCCCGACGCCCTTAAACTTAAAGCACGAGGTGCCCTTGTCTCCGGTGCCGTTAAAGCTGTTGGTGGACTCGCCATCGTAGGCGGCGATAAACGCCGACTGATAGTAGTTGAGGCCGAACATATCGTTGCGGGGCGCCGCCTTGGCGAGCTCCTCCATGTCGCTGTCCTCAACCGTAAGCGTGGCGTTGTTGGCACGCAGAATCTCGTTGATGAGTGAGAGGGTGCGCGCGGAGTAGTGGCCCAGGAAGGCGCCGTCCATGATGAAGTCGGTGTAGAAGGCGTTGTACAGGTCGGCGGCGTGCTGGTCGGCGGGCGAGTCGGTGGCAGGATATGCCGGCGTCAGGACGTTGACCATGCCAATGCGGCCGCCCAGGTGCTCGGTCTCGTCAAGATCCTTATACAGGTTGACGGCGCGGGCGTGGGCAACGAGCTCGTTGTGCTGGCTCTGGATGCCGCTCGTCACATCAAAGTGATGGTTGGGCGGGAAGTTGCCTTGGATGTATTGGGAGTGCGAGAGGCTGATGAGCTCGTTGATGGTGAACCAATTCTTGACCTCGCGGAACTCGCGGAAGCAGAACTCGGCATAGCGCACATAGGCGTCGACGGTCTTGCGGTTGAGCCAGTCGCCCTGGTTGAACAGGGCGGCGGGGGAGTCAAAGTGATGCAGGGACACATAGGGCTCGACGCCATACTTTTTGCAGCAGGCGAACAGCTCGTGGTAGTGCTTAACGCCCTCGGCGAGGGGTTCGGCATCGTCGCCGTTGGGGAAGATGCGGGTCCAGGCGATGGACACACGAATGGCGTTGAGTCCATGCTCGGCAGAAAGGCGGATATCCTCCTCGTAGCGGTTGTAGAAATCACTGGCCGGGTCGGGCAAAAAGCGACCCTGGGCGACAAGGTAATCGTCCCACATGGTCTTACCCTTGCCTGCCACCTTCGTGGAACCTTCCGTTTGGTACGCGGCGGTTGCGGCGCCCCAAACAAAGCCCTTCGGCAGCTGCTGTACGCGGTTTAGCAAAGACATATGCATACACCCTCTCGTCTCGCTGTTCGATATTGTGCGTTTGCGCTCAGGAGGCTCCCTGGTTAGCGTTCAGCGGTGAAAAAGACCGATAAACACTATCTTAAAATGATTAGAACCAAAATGAGCACGTGAACATTTGACAATGAGCACGTTAACATCCGGCTGGGATGTATAGAAACAAAACAACTTCAAACAGCCGCGAACGGTTGTATTTGTTCGGTAAGCGGTTTTGATTGACAGAAGTTTTCATGTTGTGGTATATGGCTCGGGTATCATGAGCACGTTATCAATGTATGTACGATGCGCCATGGGCGCGGGGAATAGTTGGGAAGCAGGTTAGCGTGGAAGGCATGGATCAGCAGACAAGGAATGGTCGTTCGGCGAGCGCGGCAGAGGTTGCGGCGCTCGCTGGCGTGAGCCGCCAGACTGTGTCTCGCGTGGTCAACGGTATGCCCAACGTGACGGAAAAGACGCGCAAGCGTGTGCTGGCCGCCATGGAAGAGCTGGGCTTTCGTCCCAATTTTGCTGGAGCGGCGTTGCGCGGCGGGTCGTATCGTTCTATTGGCCTGTGCATGTACAACATCACACGTGTCGGTAACCTGGCGACGCTCGAGGGTATCATGCAAGCGGCGCGCGAGCACGATTTTGCCGTCACTATGATCGAGATGGGCGGCGACAAGCCCTATGCGCTTGCCGATGCCTCGCGCCGCATGGTCGAGCGACCCGTCGACGGCATGATTCTCAACATGAACCGCATGGCTCCCGATTTTGAGGAGTTTGTTCCCCAGCCGGGAGTGCGAACGGTCATCCTGTCCATGTATGCGCATCCGCGCTGCACGACGATCGACTCCGACCAGTATGGTTCGTGCGAGCTGTTGACCAATTATCTGCTGGAACATGGTCACTCGAATATGCGGTTTGTGGCGGGTCCGGAAAACTCGATTTCCTCGCGTTTTCGTGAGGCCGGTTGGCGCGATACGCTGGGTCGTGCTCATGTCGATGCCGCTCCGATGCTGCGTGGCGATTGGAGTGCGGACAGTGGGTACGCCATGGGCGAGCGGATTGCGGCCGAGGTGCTTGCCGGCGGGTCGCAGACGCCGACTGCCGTGCTTGCGGCAAATGACCAGATGGCGCTGGGCGTTATCGCCGCGCTCGAGAACGCGGGCCTGTCCGTGCCCGACGACGTGAGCGTGGTTGGTATCGACGACGCACTCGAGGGACTTGTTCCTCACAATCGGCTGACGACGCTGCGATTTGATTTGCGCGGTGTCGGTAAGCTTGCGTTTGAGGCGGCGATTGGAGAGAGCTCGTCTATCGAGGCGATTCATGTGCCGAGCACGCTGGTCGAACGCTCGACTGTTAGGGACATACGGGGTTAGGTCCTACTCCGTCTGTCTCGATTTGTAACAGGTAGACGGTCAAAAGCGGGCTACGTGTTACAGATTTAGATTCTTCGGAAAGAGCAATCCTGTTCGTCTCAATCTGTAACAGCTAGGACCCAAAAACTCGGCTAGATGTTACAGATTGAGACAAACGGACCCCGAACCGCCCAAAAAGGCCGGGGGCGGCGCGCCGTGTGACGTGCCGCCCCCGGCTGAGAAATGGGGACAGGTTATGTGGGCGGTGCAACTCCGCCAACCGCTCGCCGCAAGCCGCTAGTCCAGACGACGGGTCTGCGCCACGTGCTTATACCAGTAGGCGCTTGCCTTGGGCGTGCGCTTCTGGGTTTCAAAGTCAACGTAGAAGAAGCCGTAACGCTTGTTGTAGCCATTGGTCCAGGAGAACTGATCCTGCAGGCTCCACAGGAAGTAGCCGCCTACGTTGACGCCAACCTCCATGGCCTTGAGCAACCAGCGCAGGTGCTGCTCGATGTAGTCGATGCGCGGCTGGTCGTCCACAAAACCGTCCTTGTAGGGGTCCTTGTAGCCCATGCCGTTCTCGGTGATGAAGATCTGCTTGTAGTTGGGGTAGCGCTGCTTAATGTAGACGAGCAGATCGAACAGACCCTCGGGATAGATGATCCAGTCCCAGTCGGTGGTGGGGATGCCAGGCTTGTTCACATGCTCGCCAATACCCTTGACGCGCCAGCGGCCAGTGCCCTTCTCGCCCGTACCGTTGTGGTGCAGGTCGTTCTCGCCGTCGTAAGCCTTCAAGAAGCGGCACTGATAGTTGTTAACGCCCAGGTAGTCGTTGTAGAGCGCTGCCTCGCGCATAATCTCGAGGTCCTCGTCCAAGATCTCGATGGTGCCGCCCGAGACGGCAGCCAGGCGGTTGGCGCACTCGAGGGTGTCGGGGGCATACTCGCCGCGGAACGTCGCGTCGAGCAAAAACTGGTTTTGCAGCACGTGCTCGTTGTTGGCGGCTTTGATGTCGGCGGGGTCGTTCTCGTTGAGCGGGTACTTAAACTCCAGCGACTGGATGACGCCGATTTTGCCCTTAAAGCCGCCGTTGTGGAAGGCCAGCACGGCCTTGGCGTGGGCGAGCATCATGTTGTGCTCGCACTGGAAGGCCTCGGCCAGATGCGCCTTGACGCCACCGGGGAAGGTGCCCTCGATGTAGGTGTTGGAGGCGTCGGCCCAGATCTCGTTAAAGGTGAACCAGTAGGTCACCTGGTCGGCGTACTCCTTAAAGCAGAAGGTGGCAAAGTCCACAAAGGCGTCGATGGTCTCGCGGTTGAGGAAGTCGCCCTTCTCAAAGAGGGGAAGCGGCGTATCGAAGTGATGCAGCGTGACGAACGGCTCAACGTGGTGCTTGTGGCACTCGGCGAAGAGATCGTGGTAGAACTGGACGCCCTCGGGGTTGATTTCGCCGGTGCCGTTGGGGAAGATGCGGCTCCAGGCGATGGAGAGGCGAATGCCGTTGATGCCGAACTCCTCGCACAGCTCCAGGTCGACGGGGTACTGGTTGTAGAAGTCCGAAGCGGGATCGGGGGAGAAGCGCCCCTGGGCCTCCAGAAAGTCGTCCCAGGCAACCTTGCCCTTACCGTGAGTGCGGGTCTCGCCCTCTACCTGGTAGGCAGCGGTGGCGCCGCCAAAGACAAAGTCCTCGGGAAACTGCGCGGGCGGGTTGGTGACGCTAGCAGGATTAACGGACATGATGATCCAATCGTCTAAATCGAAGGGCCAGCCGGTCTTGGATGGTCGGCTGGCCCTGGGCGTTACTTACTTCGAGAGTTGCTCACTCACGAAGGCGAGAGACTTGTCGCCGTTCTGGGAGAGCTCGATGTACTGCTTGCCACGGCAGGCGACGCACTTGTTGCCCACGCGCTCACAGTCCTTCTGCAGGTCGGCCAGGTAGCTTGCGGCCTGCGGGGCCAGGACGACCAGGTCAAAGTCGGGGAGCATGTCCACGTGGTTGCCATAGGCCTCGGCAGCGGTCTCGAGGTTAATGCCGCGCTCCTTGGCGGCCTTGGCCAGCGCGTTGGCGAGCAGGCCCGAGGTTCCGCCGCCCTGGCAGAGCACGAGCACGCGCTTGCCGTTGAGGTCGCTGGCGGTCGTTGTCTCGGCAGCGGGTGCTGCGGAAGCGGCGGGGGAGTCGGCCTTCACGGCCTCGGCAGCAGCGCCGGCGGCAACGCTCTTGGCGTCAGCCTTGCCCTGGAAGGCATCGTTGAGCTTGGCGGCCTTCTCGGCGTTCTTGGCGGCGAGCTCCTCCTGGGAGATCTCGGCCTCCTCGGCGCACTTCTGGGCGTCATAGGCACGGAAGAACGGGTAGTACAGAACGAAGTCGACGACCAGGATAAGGGCGAGCATCACAAAAGCGAGCGGCTGGAAGCCCAGGCCCATGATGGTGCCGATGGGGCCGGGGACGGTCCAAGGCAGGGTGTACATAAAGCCGTTCATGCCCAAGAAGTCGATAAAGATCTTGAGGATCCAGATGTTGGCGATCGGGGCAAAGACAAACGGGACAAAGAAGACGGGGTTGAGCACGATGGGCGCGGCGAACAGCAGCGGCTCGTTGACGGCAAAGCAGACGGGGACGATGGCGGCCTTACCGACGGCGCGCATCTCCTGAGACTTGGCCAGGAAGCAGAACATAAAGACCAGGACGAGCGTGGCGCCGGTGCCGCCCATGCAGACGACGAAGTACTGGGCACCCTGGGTCAGGACAGCGGAAGCGTGCTGGCCGGCCTGGAACGCAGCCAGGTTGTCGGTCATGTTGGCAACGAGGGCGGCGGCGATGGCGGGCTCGACGATCGAGGGGCCGTGGACGCCCACGAACCAGAAGAGGCTCATGGCGCCGTAAATCACAGCGAGGCCGATATAGCCGTCGGCAGCGGTGAACAGGGGCTGGAACACCTGGATGACGCCCTGGGCAAAGCAGAAGCCAAAAGCAGCGCGGAAGACGATGTCAAAGACCCAAAAGACGGTAATGCAGACGGAGAAGGGGATGATGTCCTTAAAGGTCTGCGAGATGTTGGGCGGAACCTGCTCGGGCATCTTGACGGTGATGTTGCGCTTAATGAAGAACTTGTAGATGATGCCGGTCACAAACGCAGCGATAAAGGCGGTCAGCAGGCCCTTGGAACCAAGGTAGGTGGTGTTGAAGCCGCTGGCGGCGTCCGTGGCGATGGTGTCGCTCGAAAGGAGCAAGAAGCCGATGATGGCCGCGCACATGCATGAGATAAAGTTAATCTGGTTATTCTTGGGCAGGTCGCGGTTCTGAGCGTCGGCGAAGTGCTTGGCCGTGGTGGCGGCGCAGGCGATGGCCAGGATGCCCATGGAGTAGTTGTAGCACTTCCACAGAGCGTTGTTGATGTCATCGGGCCAGTAGAAACCCCAGATGTTGGGGACCGAGGCTACCAGGCAGAAGATGGACGAAAAGATGATGATGGGGATGACGGAGATAAAGCCGTCGCGGATCGCCTTGAGGTACTTGTTGCGGGCGATCGCGTTGAAAAAGGGCTGGCCCTTTTCGATGATGGCGATGAGTTGCTCCATGCAATGCTCCTAAGAGTCGGTGGGTTAGCAACGATGGTAGCTTTTGACGTTCGGCTGCTAAAATGTTGACGTTGCCATTTTGTGACACAAAAAAGGACGCGAACCGGTGGTTCCTGTGCCTGCGAACCGTCGATTCCTTACGCGTAAACGTTTGAGCCGCCCGGTGGCTCTGTGTTTGCACAATGGCAACGTTAACATTTGGGCGACAAAAGCCGTTCGGGGAAGCAAAAATGTCGGTGAACGGTAGGTTTTGGGTGGTGAGCGTATGGTGGGGGAGGCGTTAGATATACTTGAAGACGTTTCATTTGACTGCGTAGGGTGCCACTAATGGCATCGTTGACATAGAAAGATCGACCTATGGCCGCTGTTAAAAAATCGGTATCCGTCAAAGACGTGGCGCGCCTCGCGGGCGTCTCGGAGCAGACGGTCTCGCGCACCGTGCACGATTCGCCCAGTGTGCGCCCCGAGACCAAGGAACGCGTGCGTGCCGCCATGCGCGAGCTGGGGTATCGCCCCAATTTTGCCGGTCGATCGCTGCGCCGTGGCAAGTTTAAGACCGTCGGCGTCGCCATGTTCAACATTACCGGTACCGGCAACCTCGACCGTATGGAGGGCTTTGCCGCCGCGGCCGACAAACATGGCTATGCCATCACCCTCACTAAAGTAGATGGACATCCCTATACCCTCGAGAGCGCATCGTCGCGTATGAGCGCGCTGCCGGTAGACGGCATGGTCGTGATCATGAATCGCATGCCAGCGGACTTTGGCACCTTCGAGCCGCTGCCCGGCATGCAGACGGTGCTCGTTACGATGCTGGAGCACCCGCTCTGTTCAACGGTCGATAACGACCAGTTCGATTGCTCGCGCCAGGTGGTCGAGTACTTGCTGGGGCGGGGGCACAAAACCGTGCACTTTATCTCGTGTCCCGAGCGCTCGCTTTCGGGCATGCGGCGCGAGGAAGGCTGGCGCGAGACATTGCGCGCGCATGGAATTGAGCCGCCGCGACTCGTCCGTGGGGATTGGACGGCACAGAGCGGATATGCTGCCGGTCAGGCTCTGGCGGAAGATCCGACCTGTACGGCCATTTATGCTTCCAACGATGCCATGGCATACGGCTGCATTCGCGGGCTCGAGTCATGCGGAAGGCGTGTGCCCGAGGACGTGAGTGTGGTGGGTGTTGATGACAGCCTGGGCGATATCGTGCCCGACCGTCGCCTGACCACGGTGCGCTTTGACAACAAGCGCGTCGGCATGTGGGCGGTCGACAAGATTGCCGACGCCGATGGGGGTGCGTCTGGCGTGGAGCACATGCTGATCCCCGGTGTGCTAGTAGAGGGCGATACGGTGCGCGATTTGTGTTAGGGTGCGGTCCTGTTTGGGTTGCCGATAATTGTGTTTGATATTGTTCAGATTGGTTTAAAAACCGTTCACGGGCGAAAAGTGACCGTTCATAGCTCGAAATTACGTTTTGAGCTGTTCTTTTTTGTTTGAATGTTATTGTTTCTGTCATACACAACGCAGCGCGTATGCCCGGACGCGATGCTCTCCATTGGTTCATATGTGAAAGGAACGCAACATGGCAACCAAAGAAGAAATCTCGATGGTTGGATTCGAGATTGTCGCATACGCAGGTGACGCCCAGACCGATCTGCTTGCAGCGCTCGATGCTGCTCGCGAGGGTGACTTTGAGAAGGCCGAACAGCTGCACAAGGATGCCAGCGATGCACTTATCGGCGCCCACGACACGCAGACCAAGCTGCTTTCGCAGGAGGCCGGCGGTGGCGAGATGGAGATGACCTTCATCATGGCTCACGCTCAGGACACTCTCATGACCACTATGATCCTGGAGAAGCAGACCCGCTTTACCATCGATGCCTACAAGCGCATCGCCGAGCTCGAGGCCAAGCTCGCCTAACGAGCCCTCACAACCAAGTCCCCTTCCAAAAGCTCTGCCGCTACCCGCGGCAGAGCTTTTTCTGTCCTCCTCCAAGTTGCGGTGAAATGGGGACTGAATAGGGGCCGGCGAGCGCAAAACAATCCCTATTCCACCGCAACTCATCCCGAGATAGTCATTGAGGACGTTCTTAAACGACTAGTCGTTGGGGGCAGTCTTGGAGCTTCTGCACGCCCTCCCGTTCGGTTTTTCGATGGGTGGGTATACTTCCATCCGCAATGCAGGCCGGAATGAGGAGGTGTCCAAATGCCGGACAACGGATTGATTCAAAAGACAGATGCGCACGAGATGGCTCATGGGCGTCCTGTCCAGATAACCGAGCATACGACGGTAACCGAGCTGCAGCCCAGCCTGTCCGATGTCGTGTGCGCAAACAAAAAGCTGCAGATTGGCTTTATCGTTGCGCTCGTGGTACTGGCGCTGTTGTCGGGCTTTGTAGCTCGTCCGCATTTTGCCGATACCAAGACTTGGGACTCCACCATCGAGGTCATCGATCAAAAGAAGGGCAATGTTTTGGCGCTCACAACCTCGTGCGTCGCCCTATCTGCGGGTATCACTGCGCTGCCGGGCGATACAGGAACGCCAGTTGCCGAGCAGCTCGCGCAGCTTTCGGGAAACTTGGGTATCGTGCTTGCCGTGCTCTACCTCGAGAAATACCTGCTGACCATTTTATGGTCGGTCGGGCTGGGCATCCTGATTCCGTTCTCGCTCGTACTCTTCGCGGTGTCGCTTGGCATTCACGGACGCTGGAGCACGAGCGCAGTCATTCGCCGCGTGGCAACGCGTGTGCTGGTGGTCGCCATGATCGGCATGGCGCTTGTACCCGCGAGCGTGTGGGTATCGCAAAAGGTCGATGAGACGTATCAGGTGAGTATCGAGCAGACAGAGCAAAAGGCGACTGAAGCGAGCAAGACGAGCTCCACAAAGAGCGAAAAGAAGTCTGAGACTACGGAAAACAAGAATGTACTTGAGCAGCTGACCGATGGGGCATCGAGTCTACTTACATCGGTGACCGACAGTGCCAAGCAGATGACCGACGAGATCGTGCAGCAGGTGACCGATCTGATTGAAGGCGTCATCGTGATGATCGTGACTTCGTGCGTTATCCCGCTGCTGGTGCTCGTGGCGTTCCTGTGGCTGGGCCACGTGCTGCTGGGGATCGATATTTCCGGCCCGGCGAACTATTTGACGGGTCGTTTCTTGAGCGCTCCGTCCAAGCACGCCAAAAAGGGCGGGCAGTCCGAGTAGCTAAAACAGCTGTATATACCGGGGAATACCGCCGAAGGGCGGCGAGACACGTTCTCGGCCGCCCTTTTGTTTGTTGAATACGCGGTCGCTACGTCCGCGCCGGGCTCAAACGGCCAGCAATCATCCGTAAACGGTATTTGTCAAAAAAGAACAAAGATAAACAAATAATTCTTGCAGTTGATGTTCGAATGTGTTCAAATAAACATGAACAGTGAAGAACCGCACATTCAGATGCCCGGACCTGAACGCGATTCAACACTTCCAAACAGAAACTACGCACCTGCGTATCTCTCAAGGAGGATGTCATGAGGGTTGTAATCGCTTCCGATGCCGACGGTATGTCGATGAAGGAGTCCATCAAGGAGATGCTCATCGCTGACGGTCACGAGGTCGTCGACTATTCCGAGACCCCTGCCGCGGACTTTGTCGATTCCGCGACCGCCGTTGCCAAGGACCTGCTGGAGCACAAGGATTCCCAGGGCTTCGCATTCGATAAGTACGGCGTCGGCTCCTATATGGCCGCCGTCAAGATCAAGGGCATGGTCGTCGCCAACATTTCCGACGAGCGTTCCGCCTACATGACCCGCGAGCACAACGGCTCGCGCATGGTCACCATGGGCCCGGGCGTTGTGGGCACCGAGGTCGCCAAGAAGATCGCCCGCGAGTTCCTGCGCGCCCAGTACGCCGGCGGCCGTCACCAGATCCGTGTCGACATGCTCAACAAGATGGCCTAACGAGAGCCACCGAGAACTCGAACTTCTACCTCAACTTGTGAATTCAGACGAAAGGACGTTCTGATGAAGAAGACCATCGCAATCGGTTGCGACCATATCGTTACGGACGAGAAGATCTATCTGGCCGACCGCCTGGAGCAGGCTGGCTACAAGGTGCTCGACTGCGGCACCTACAGCCACACCCGTACGCACTATCCCATCTACGGTAAGGCCGTGGGCGAGGCTGTTGCCAGCGGCAAGGCCGACTTTGGCGTGGCCCTGTGCGGCACCGGCATCGGCATCACCAACGCCGTCAACAAGGTTCCCGGCGCCCGCTGCGCCCTGGTCCGCGACATGACCTCTGCCCTGTATGCCCGTCGCGAGCTCAACGCCAACATCGTGGGCTTTGGCGGCAAGATCACCGGCGAGTTCCTGATGGCCGATATCATGCTTGCCTTCCTGGAGGAGCCCTACGAGAAGACCCCCGAGCACGATGCCCTGATTGCCAAGATCGATGCCTGCAATAAGGCCGACGCTGAGGCTCAGGCTGACCCGCACTTCTTTGACGAGTTCCTCGAGAAGTGGGACCGCGGCGAATACCACGACTAATTAGGTTCCGGCGTTCTGCCGAACGCCGGACCGGTCGACGCTGCGCGGCGCTCAGGCACCCCATCTCGCCGCTCAAACCGTCGCTCGCGTACATGAAGTACGCGTCGCTCCTCTTTCGCGGCGACCTGGGGCACCTGAGCGCCGCTCGCTGACGTTTGAGTGACCTGTGAGATCGCCCCTGTTGTTGCGAAGCTTTCTGGTTCAGTAAGCTGCTCCGATAACACGTTTGCTTGCTGAGCTTGTGGGCTTTGTTTTGGCGGGACCCGGTATTCTGCAGCTTTTCAATTGACGGCTCGCGTTTCTGTGAGGGGGCGCGGGCCGGTTTTCTATCAGCCCTATTGACTTGGCGGGCTGTCGTAAGAAAGGGAAGGCTCCTATGGAGTTTGTTCTTGATAACGGTTCTATCCGCGTAGCACTGAGCACGGCGGGCGGCTCGTTCACCTCAATTGTGGCCGACGGTCGCGAGTATCTGTGGCAGGGCGATCCGGCGGTGTGGTCGGGCCAGGCACCTATTTGCTTCCCGATCTGCGGCGGTCTTCGTGACGGTCGCGCAATGACCATGGGCGGCCGCGAGGTAAAGCTCGCCCGCCACGGCTTTGCGCGCAAACAGGAGTGGAAGCTCGAGGAACAGAGCGACAACATGGTTGCGCTGAGCCTAAGCTCTACCGACCATGCCGAGTTGCTCGAGCAGTACCCGTATCCGTTTAAGATCGTTGCTCGTTACACGATTGATTCGGAAAAGGTGGCCGTGTCGTACGAGGTGACCAATGAGGGCACCGAGGACATGCCGTTCTTTGTGGGCGGTCACCCCGGCTTTAAGTGTCCGCTCGACGAGGGCGAGTCCTATGACGACTACGAGCTTCGTTTTGAACAGCGTGAGGCCACCGAGCTCTGTACTGCCGTTCCCTCGACGGGCCTGATTGATGTTGAGCATCGCAGCAAGAACCCCATGATCGGCCAGAACCTGCCGCTGACCCACGAACTCTTTGACTTCGCGGAGACCATCTTTGACGTGCTCGAGAGCCGCGTGGTTACGCTGACCAAGAAAACTGAGGACAAGGGCGTGCGCCTGACGTTCCCCGATATGCCGTACCTGATTGTGTGGAGCAAGCCCGAGGGCGACTTTGTGGCTGTTGAACCGTGGGGCGGCCTGTCCACCTGCTCCGACGAGGACGATATTCTGGAGCACAAGCGTGGCTGCCTGGTTGCCAAGCCGGGGGAGACCGTTACCCGCGGCTTTGAGATCGAGATCCTTTAACGAGTTATCGTATGTTTGGGGCGGGTCATGCCGCCCCGGAACAGGAGTTCAATATGATTCTGACCGTTACCATGAACCCGTCGATCGATACGCGCTATCAACTCGACAAGCTGATCATCGACGACGTTAACCGCGTGACGCCCGAAAAGACCGCTGGTGGTAAGGGCCTCAACGTGAGCCGTGTGCTGCTGCAGCTGGGCGACGACGTGCTCGCGACCGGCCTGCTCGGCGGCCACATGGGTGCCTATATGGCCGAGCTTATGGATGCCGACGGCGTCAAGAACGACTTTGTGCCCATCGCCGGTGAGACGCGCATTTGCCTGAATATCCTGCACGAGGGTAATCAGACCGAGCTTTTGGAGAGCGGCCCGCAGATCGCCCCGGCCGAGCTCGAGGCCTTTACGGCCAAGTTCGCCGAGCTTGCAGCGAAGGCGGACGTTGTGACGCTTTCGGGCTCGCTGCCGCGCGGCGTCGATGCCGGCTACTATGCCGAGCTCGTCAAGATCGCCGAGGAGGCGGGCGCCAAGGTGCTGCTCGATACCTCGGGTGCATCGCTGGAGGCCGCGCTGGAGTCCGACGCTAAGCCTGAGCTCGTAAAGCCCAACCTGACCGAGATTAACGGACTGCTGGGTACGTCCTTTACGACCGATGATGTCGATGCCCTGCGCGAGGCGCTTGCTGCCGATGACCGTTTTGCCGGTATTCCCTGGGTTGTCGTTTCGATGGGCGCTGCCGGTTCGGTGGGCTTCCATGAGGGCCGCGCGTTCCGCGCCAAGACGCCCGCGATTGCGGCTGTGAACGCGACGGGTTCCGGTGACTCGACCATCGCCGGCTTTGCACATGCCATTGCTGCTGGCGCCGACGACGTCACGGTGCTCAAGACCGCCAATACCTGCGGCAAGCTCAACGCCATGGATCCCAAGACCGGCCACCTGGTCATGGACCGCTGGGATGAGATCTTCAACAACGTTGAAGTAACGGAGCTTTAGAGTTACGCGGTTTTACCAAACCGCGTAACCAGCCGACGCTGCAAGCCCGCCAGAGCGGCAATCTGCCTTTCAGCTTCGGCGGCATGACCAGAAGGTCAATGCCGCCTCGCTTCAAGGCACCTTACTCGCTTTGGCGGGCTTTCGCTGTCGTGGCCAAAACATCGGCGTGGTCATTGGGGACGTTCTTAAATGACTGCGGCAGATAGGGACGTTCCTTTTCTGCTGGCAGTTTGGGACACTCCTTACGGGACACCCCCTCCACAGCGCCTATGCCAGCTTGTCGATTTGCCCAATCTCCCAGAGCGGAATGTTGACGAGCGTGCCCTCGTCTCTATATGCCGCTAACGATGTTCTCACGCAGCGCCCGAGTTTGAACTTCTCGCAGGCAGTCCTCAGGCTCTTTGCTTTGAGATTCTCTGCCGCCTTGACCTCGAGCGGAAGCACGGTCCCCGCATGGTCGATGACAAAGTCAGTCTCTGCATTGCCGGAGGAGGATGACCAATACGCGGGAATTTTGCCTTGGAGCAAAAGCTCCTGTGCGACGTATTGCTCGGTCAGCGAGCCTTTGAACTCCGTAAAAACAGCGGGCCCGTTCAGAACAATGGCTGGCGTGAGGCCGGAGAGTGCTCCGAGGATGCCGGTGTCGATGCAGAACAGCTTGAAGCCCGAGAAATCCTCGTAGCTTGTGAGCGGTGCTCTTAGGGCGGAAACACGTGGTACCTTATGAACGATTCCATAGTCCATGAGCCACTGGAGGCTTTCCTCAAAATCGCGTGCGCGCGCCCCGGGACGGAGCGCACCGTAGACGAACTTCTTGTTTTCCTTTGCGAGCTGGCCGGGAAGGGATTTCCAAACCAGCCTCATGCGCTCGACGATGCGGGCTGGCGCATGCTTGCCAAAATCGGATTCGTAAGCTTCGATGATTTGCTGCTGAAGCCTGCGGGCCTCGATGAAATCGTGGGAGGCGGCGAAAGCGGAGACAACTTCTGGCATGCCACCGACAACGAGGTATTCCTTGAGCAGGCGCTCGAGCTTTTCGGAAACGTTTGCCAGCAGGTCCATGTCTGCGGCAAGGATGGCATCTGCGAGCGGATCGCCATCGACGGCACGAACGAACTCGACAAACCCCATGGGGCGCATGGCAAGCTGGTCAATCTTGCCGACGGGGAACGACTCGTTTTCGCGTCGGAGCGCGAGCCCCATATAGGAGCCGGCTGCCACGATATGGTATTCCGGCGCCAGCTCGTTGAAGTATTTGAGCGAGGTGATGCCACGCGGTGCCTCTTGGATTTCGTCGAAGATGATGAGCGTGTCTGTCGGCGTTATGGTCTGGCCGCGCAGGAGCTCTATCTGGGAGATGATGCGTTTGGGGTCTAGGCTTCCGTCGAACAGCGAACGTGCGCCCGGTTCGAGCATAAAGTCAAAACGGATGACGTTTTGATACTGCTGGCCTGCGAATTCGTTGAGAAGCCAGGTTTTTCCCGTCTGGCGGGCCCCCTTAAGCAGGAGGGGCTTGCGGTTTGCCCTAGATTTCCAAGCGATGAGTTCGTCCATTAGCTGTCGCTGCATACTGCCTCCTAACGATCATGGTTAGTATAAGACCGTTTTGGTCTTTCCATCGAAAAATGTGGGAGCAAACCACGTTTTTCCATCGAATAATGTGGGAGGCAACCACGTTTTTCCATCGAATAATGTGGGTGTTCAGGTCGGCACCTGGGAGCGTTCCTTCTCTGTCGGCAGTTTGGAACACTCCTTGTTTTGGTGCAAATTAGCTACCCTTGCATCAGAAAACGGCGCCCGTCGGCGATGTTGCCGGCGGGCGCCGTGGTCGTGTAGGCGCTATTTGTTAAGTGCGTGCGTTCGAGCTCGCGTGCTACAGCGAGTCGATAAAGCGCTGCTGGGCGGCGCGTCCTGCCTCGTCCCATTTAAAGACGCCGGCGTTGTCGAGCACGTGGCCAAACACCACGCCCACCTCCTCGTGCAGGATATCGATGGCGTTGTCGGTCGTAAGTTCATCGGCGCGGCGAGCAAAGACGTCCTCAGCCCATGCGGCGTGGCTGCGGCAAAGATCATCGCCCTCGAGTGCACCGGCAAGGTCGTAGCTGGCATCGACCTTGGCTGCCAGCAGATGCTCACGGACAGCGCCGAGCTCGGGAACCAGGCGCGGCGGAAGAATGGCCAGGCCCATGACCTCGATCAGGCCGATGTTCTCCTTCTTAATGTGGTGGTACTCGGCATGCGGGTGGAACACGCCCAGCGGATGCTCGTCGGTCGTGATGTTGCAGCGAAGCGCCAGGTAGGCCTCGTAGATTTCGCCGCCGGCATTTCCGCGAGAGTCGACGCGGCGGATGACGGGCGTCACGGTGTTGTGCGCCGCGCCGTCGGCAGTGTGCGCGATGACGCCCACGGACTCATCGGTCCACTCACGCCAGGCGAGGATAATCTTCTCGGCAGCGTCGAGCAGCTGAGCGCGGTCATGCGAGCGCAGGCGCAACACCGAGAGCGGCCACTGCAGCACGGTACCGCTGACCTGGTCAAAACCGGGCACGCTAAACTGCGAGACCTCGGCGGCATGCATCATGGGGAACTCGTGCGCGCCGCCCTGGAAGTGGTCGTGCGACAGAATCGAGCCGCCCACGATGGGCAGGTCGGCGTTGGAGCCAATAAAGTAGTGCGGGAACAGGTCGACAAAGTCGAGCAGGCAGGTCAGCCCCTTGCGGTCGACGTGCATCGGACGATGCTCGGAGCTCATGGCAATGCAGTGCTCGTTAAAGTACGCGTACGGGCTGTATTGGAAGCCCCAGCGCTCGCCGTCGAGCTTAATGGGGATAACGCGCAGATTCTGGCGGGCGGGATGGGCGCCGCCGTCGGCTGCAGCGGAGCGTCCGGGATAGCCCTCGTTTTCGATGCAGAGCTGGCAGGCGGGATACTTCTCGCCCGTGTTGTTGGCGGCGCCGGCCGCGGCAATATCGCGCGGGTCCTTTTCGGGCTTTGACAGGTTGATGGTAATCTCGAGGTCGCCCCAGTTGGTGGGGGTGCTCCATTTGATGTTGCGCGCGATGGCGGCACGGCGCACGTAGCCGGCGTCGCAGCACAGGCCGTAGAACCAGTCGGTCGCGGCGCGGGGCTCGTTGACGCCCATGCGTCCGTTGAACTCCTCGTTTACAACCGAAGGCCTTGGCATGAGCGCGCCCATGATGCGCATGGCGATGCGGTCGCGGCCCGATGCCGTGTCCTCGGCGGCGCCGTTGGCAACAGCCGCCTCGGCAAGCGCGGCAAGTGTGCCCTCTAGGTCGAAGTCGGGGAGTGTATCGGGGTGAACGAGCGAGAGTTTCTCGACCTGGAGTGCCCAGGTCATGTCGAGTGCCGGGCTCGTGGCGCCGATGCACTCCAAAATAGTGTTGTAGGCCCAGATGCGGTCGTCCTGTCCGATCATCGATCGGTGGATGGCATATTCGATGAGGCCCTGCGCGGCCTCGCGCACATCAGTCATTACAGCCATGCCGCGTAAGCCCCCTTGTCAGAAATTGCGTAGTGACGGGCAGAGCCCTCGCCCAGCCAGCCGTTCATCTTGGCAATGAAGGTGTCGACCAGGTCGAGCGGCACGAAGGCCTGGATGGTACCGCCGAAGCCGCCGCCGTGAATACGGACGGCGCCGCGGCCGTCGAGCACATGCTCGGCAAGAGCAAGCGCGTACATGGAGGGTTGCTCGGAACCCAGCTTGGCAACGACATTTTGCAGGTACATGGCGGAGCTGGCGCCGGACTCGCGCGTCAGGACCAGGAACTGGTCGATGTCGCCGGCGTTCAGGGCTGCCCAGCGCTTGTCGACCAGGCCGTTTTCGTACCAGTAGTGAACGGCGCGCAGGCAGGCGCGGTCGCCCAGCTTGGCGCGCAGCTCGGGGAGCTTGGCGTCAAAGTCCGCCACGTTTACCTCGCACAGGCGTGCCTTGCCAAACTCGGCGGCGACGTCCTGCATCTCGCGCGGAACGGCGGCGTAGTCGTCGGTGGCTGCCATGTGGTCGGCACCGACCTTAACGAGCACGAGCGCATAGCCGTGATCCTCAAAGTTGAGTTCGAGCTTCTGGGTTTTAGGCTGAGCCTGGTCCTCAAAGTCCATGTAGGCAAGGCCGCCCAGGCACACAGCGGCCTGGTCCATCAGACCGCAGGGCTTGCCATAGTAGTTGTTCTCGGTGCGCTGGCTCATCTGGGCGAGCGCGACGGGCTCGATGGCGGGTGCGCCCCAGAGCGTCTCCATGGAGCGACCGTATGCCGCCTCGACAGCAGCAGAGCTCGAAAGGCCGCCGCCCGAGGGGACAGAGCAGGTGAAGGCGAAGTCGAAGCCCTGGGGCTCAACGCCCAGAGCAGCGATTTCGTGGGCCATGCCGCGTACGAGGCTCGCGGACGTGCCCTTCTCGGACTCTTGAACGTCTAGCGTGTCGAGCGTGATCTCAAACGTGGGATAGCCCTCGTCGGCAACGCGGACCTTGTTGGTGTCGGTTGCCACGGCGATGCCGTCAACGGCGACATCGAGCGAGCCGGCGATAACGTGGCCGCCCTCGTGATCGGTGTGGTTGCCGCTGATCTCGGAACGGCCGGGTGCGTGCACGTAGAGCACCTGGCGATCGCCGATGGGGCCAAACTCCTCCTCAAATAGCTTGGTGAGCGTGGCGAATGTCTTTTCGTCGGGGGTGGTCATGGGAGTCCTTTCCTTGGCGCGCGAGGGTGAGTTTTGCGTCGTTATGAGTACGTTAACAACTTGAAGCGGCATGAACCAAGTGTTCACGATGCCGCATGTTACGGGCTATGTTAACGTACTCATAACACAACTCTTGTCACTTTTTGAGAATCTGGTAATCGGTAGAAATTCAGCCGTGAACGGTATTGCCGTATGGACTTATAAAGCAGAAGAGATGCGGATTGAAAAAGTAGAGTACGTTAACATGCGTCCGACGATAGCGGGCCTCGGCGCGGGCTAAACTCCTGCCCGGGCCGGCATTCACGCTATTCAGATCTCGCAAGGGTGAAGGTGATCCTGTGGCAAGGCGCCCGTCCAACGATACAGGTACGCGTCCGGTCTCCATGGCCGACGTCGCCCGCGCTGCTGGCGTTTCGCAGCAGACGGTTTCGCGCGTCGCCAACGGCTTGCCCAACGTTAACGAGCAGACGCGCCAGCGCGTGCAGTCCGCTATGCAAGAGCTCGGCTTTCGTCCGAGTTATGCCGGTCGCTCGCTGCGCGACGGTCGATACCATTCGGTTGGCCTATGCGTCAACGATGTCACCAAGTTTGGCAACCTCTCAATGATCGACGGCATCGCCAGCGCTGCTCGCGAGCATAATTGTGCCATCACGCTGGTCGAGATGTCCAAGACCGAGGAGTTTTCGCTTGCCGAGGCCACGCGTCGTATGGCCGCATTGCCAGTGGACGGCATCATCATCGGCATGAGCCGCATGGCGCCCGATTTTGAGACGTTTGATCCACTGCCGGGCATTGGCACGGTCATCGTTACCATGTATGCGCACCCGCGGGTGACCACGGTCGATTCCGACCATTACGGCTGCTCGCTGTTGCTTATGGATCACCTGTTTGAGCTGGGGCACGAGCAGATTCGCTATATTGGCGGCCCGTCGTTCTCGGTCGACGAGCAATTTCGTCGTGCCGGTTGGCAGGATGCGCTCGAGCGTAAACACATCGAGCCGGCAGAGCCGCTCGAGGGCGACTGGTCTGCCAACAGCGGTTACGAGGCTGGCAGGTACCTGGCCGAGCACGATTGCACCATGACGGCGATTTATGCGGCAAACGACCAGATGGCAAATGGCGCGATTGCAGCGCTGCGCGATAGCGGCCTGCGCGTGCCCGAGGACGTGAGCGTGGTGGGCGTCGACGATTCGCTCGATGATTTTGTGGCACACAACGAGCTCACGACCGTGCGATTCGATCTACATCAGCGCGGACGCGAGGTGTTTGAGCATGCGGTTCCCGAGGCGGGTACGGCGGGCAAAACCGTTGCCATCCGTATTCCCGGCCAGCTCATTATTCGACATAGCACGGCGATACTGCGCGCATAGTTTGTGCAGGTCAACGGCAGTATATTCCGCCTCAATTACAATCGGTAAGGATGCTGACGGATAGCCGTGGCTATGAAGGCGAGTGTTATGATAGATGGGTTATTTTGTCTATCTAGGAGGCTTTGCCTGATGGAGATCACCAAGGATATCCGCTACATTGGCGTCGACGATCACGACATTGACCTGTTCGAGGGCCAGTACGATGTGTCCGAGAACGGTATGGCATACAACAGCTACGTTATCTTGGGCGAAAAGATCGCTGTCGCCGATTCAGTCGACGGCGGTTTTGTTGACGAGTGGCTCGGCAACCTCGAGGCCGTGCTCGATGGCCGTACGCCCGACTACCTGGTTGTCCATCACATGGAGCCCGATCACTCCGCCGGTATCGCCGCCTTTATGGAGCGCTATCCCCAGGCACAGATTGTGGCCAGCATGGGCGCCTTCCGCATGATGGTCAACTACTTTGGCACCGACTACCCCGAGCGCAAGATGGTCGTCAAAGAGGGCGACGTGCTCGACCTGGGTGGCCACAGCCTGACCTTTATCGGCGCCCCCAACGTGCACTGGCCCGAGGTACTGTTCTCTTACGAGGCAACCGACAAGGTGCTCTTTAGCGCCGACGGCTTTGGCAAGTTCGGCGCCAACGACATCGAGGACCCCGAGGGGTGGGCTTGCGAGGCTCGCCGCTACTACTTTGGCATCGTCGGTAAGTTCGGCAAGTTCGTGCAGGCCGTGCTCAAGAAGGCCGCCGACCTGGACATTCAGATCATCTGTCCGCTCCACGGCCCCGTGCTGACCGAGAACCTGGGCTACTACCTCGACACCTATAACACCTGGTCGAGCTATCAGCCCGAGGACGAGGGCATCACGATCGCCTATGCGAGCGTGTATGGCCATCTGAAGGCTGCCGTCGAGGAGCTCGCATCTGCGCTTGAGGCTCGCGGCCAGAAGGTCTCCGTCTTTGACCTGGCTCGCGACGACATGGCCGAGGCCGTTGAGGATGCGTTCCGCTATGACCGTCTGGTGCTCGCCTCCATCACCTATCAGGGCGAGATCTTCCCGTTCATGAGCACCTTTATCCACACGCTTGCCGATCACGCCTATCAGCACCGTACGGTGGCGCTTGTCGAGTCCGGTTCCTGGGCGCCTGCAGCGGCCAAGATTATGACCAAGGAGCTCGAGGGTATGAAGGACATCACCCTGACGCAGAACAAGGTGACTGTGCTGGGCTCGCTCAACGAAGCCTCGCGCGCTCAGATCGAGGCCCTCGCCGACGAACTGTCCAAGTAGCGACACGTTCACTTTTGACGCTCAACCATCACAACCACCACAAAGGGGACAGGCACCTTTGTGGTGGTTTTTGTTTAAGCGCCGGCGATGACGAGGGCTGGACGTGAGCTGTCAGTGGCCTCGGCGATCGAGGTGGCGACGGCATCGTCGGGATCACGGTCCATCACGATGGTGTCGACGTCGGCAAGCTCGGCAAAGCGGTACATGCCGCGTCCGTTGACCTTGCTGGCGTCCATGAGGGCGACGCTTTGACGGGCGGCGCCGACCATAGCCGCTTTGGTCTCGGCCATCTGCGGAAAGTCGGTCGTAAAGCCGCAACCGGGAACAAAAGCGCCCGGGCACATGACGGCAAGGTCGGCGTGGACCATTTGGAGCGCCTGCATGGTAAGTGGGCCGTACAGATAGCGATGACCTTTGCGCAGCGCCCCGCCCAGCATGACGACATCGACCGAGGGCATGCTCTCGTCGATATAATCGGCAATGGTAATGTCGGCCGTGATAACGGTGATGCCGTCGCGCTGATCGAGGAGCCGGACGAACTCGAGCACCGTGGTGCCCGAGTCGACGAGCAGCGTGTCGCCGTCATTGACGAGCTCGATGGCGCTTTGCGCGATGGCCTGCTTGGCGGCGACGTTGACATTGATGCGGCGATCCTGCGTGGAGACGGTCAGGCGCTTGTGAAGCGATACGGCACCACCATGTGTGCGGCGCAGCTTGCCTGCTTCGGCGAGCGCGTCCAGGTCGGCACGGGCGGTGACGGAGGACACGCCAAAGGTCTGGGCGATTTCTGCTACCTGCACCGAGGCATTATGATCGAGCATCTCCATGATGGCGGAACGACGCTCGTCGGCGAAAGCTCGGGTTGTTGCGTGGGCCATATTTGCTCCATCATCGTCTGAAATTTGCAGGAATTGTGTTGACTCTATTTTCGTTCATTTTCTTTTTGAGTAAGAAAACACCTTTCGATTACTTATCTTTTCTATAAAAGAAAGACGCTGAACGCCCATAATTCAATATCGAACATGTCCACTTGGCTCAAATTCCTTCCGTTTACTTTTCAAAAACGACTGTATTGACCTGCATGGGCTCAATATCTCGCACGTGCAAAGACGCTGAATTTCATACAATGAACGCAGAAAAACGCAAGGTAAAACGCCTTGTGAACAACTACGCCCGATGTCCAGATGCGGGCGAGGGAGAGGAGCAAACGCTCATGGCACTTGTTACCACCGAAAAGATGCTCAAGGACGCTCAGGCCGGCCACTACGCTGTTGGCGCTTTCAACGTCGAGAACCTTGAGTTTGTTATGGCCGTTCTGGCCGCTGCCGAGGAGACCAAGTCCCCCGTCATCATGCAGACCACCCCGGGCACCATCAAGACCGCTGGTCTGGACTACTTCTACGGCATGGTCAAGGCTGCCGCCGAGCGCGCTTCCGTGCCCGTCGCCCTGCACCTCGATCACGGCGATGGCTATGACCGCTGCATGCAGGCTTTCCGCACGGGCTACACCTCTGTCATGATCGACGGTTCGCACGAGTCCTTCGAGGACAACATCGCCCTGACCAAGTCCGTCGCCGACGCTGGCCGCGCCATGGGCGTGCCCGTCGAGGCCGAGCTCGGTAAGGTTGGCGGCAAGGAGGACGACGGTCCCGCGGTTGAGGGCGAGAGCCCCTACACCGATCCTGCCGAGGCCAAGGAGTTCGTCGAGCGTACCGGCTGCACCTCCCTCGCAATTGGCGTTGGCACCAGCCACGGCGTGTACACGAGCGATCCGCACATCGAGCAGTCCGTGGTCAAGGCCATCCGCGACGCCGTCGACGTGCCGCTGGTCCTGCACGGCACCTCCGGTGTGCCCGATGAGCAGGTTGCCGAGGCTGTGAAGAACGGCATCTGCAAGGTTAACTACGCCACCGAGCTGCGTCAGGCCTACACCAAGGGCTTCATGGCCTACATGGCCGAGAACCCTGCCTGCTTCGATCCCAAGAAGCCGGCCAAGGAGGGTATGCGTGAGATCACCGAGCTGGTTAAGATCCGCATGACCAACCTTAACTCTGTGGGCAAGGCAGAGTAACAGCAAGGGTACTCCGACTCGCTACATATCCCGGGGAGGGACGAGGGCTTAGTTCCCCAATCGTCCTCGGGCATGCAAAAAGCCTCGCTGCACACTTCGTGCGGCGAGGCTTTTTGCCCCCTGCGGAAAGATTGGGGAACTAAGCCCTCGTCCCTCCCAAGGTGACCTGCTCGAGATCGTCGCCCTTGTGGCGTTAGGGCGGAAATGGGTGGGGCGTTAGGGCTTCTTTGCTGATGGGGGATTAGTATGCCCGGGCTTGGTTGGGGAAGGTTTTGTCTAGGGATGCTTGGAGCTTTTCGAACGATGCTCGCAAGTTGTGGCTCTGGTCGGTTGAGCGCTTGGTTTTTGTGGTGGGGGAGTCGAGGAGGCCGTTTCTCTGTGTCGGGGGGAAGGAGAAAAGGTCTGCATGTTTTAGGGATGGCTGCTGTGCTGCGTCATTGGAAGAATGCATGCTTATGCGGCCTCCTCGATGTCCACCAAAAGATAGCGCACGGGGTGTGCTGCTAGGTCCCGTGCGTTGGCAGTATTATGCCGCGGATGTCGCAAAGAAGCGCTAAAGAAAGGCTTAATGAGGTTTGCAATTACGATGAAACCGCAGGTTAAAGCTATCGAGTAACACTCTTGAAAGGTTTTGGACTTAAGGGCTTTCTAAGGTTTGTGACGCGGATGTGGCGCGGACGTGCGGAGCGTGTGAATGCTCGCTGTTAGCGCTGTGGCTCTGCGGCGCGCACCTGCTCGATGACCTTTTCCATGGTGGCGTCGATGCGGTCCTTTTTGAGTTCGCATTCCCAGATGGTTATGGGCGTCCAGCCCATTTGGGTAAGCGCGTCGATGGCAGCGCGGTCGCGCTCGACGTTGCGACGGAACTTTGCCTCCCAAAACTCAACGTTGCGCTTGGGCTGGCTAGGGTTGCACTTGGGGCAGCGGTGCCAAAAGCAACCGTTGACGAAGATGGCGATTTTGCGCCCGGGGAAGGCGATATCGGGTTTGCCGGGAACCTTCCATTCCAAGCGATAACCCGTAAGGCCCGCGGCGCGCAGGCGCTGTCGTACGAGCAGCTCGGGCTTGGTGTTGGCGCGCTTGTTGCCCTTCATGGACTTTTTGATGGCGGCGCGACGGCGGACCAGTTCGCGCTCGTCAGCGGAAAGGTCCGAGGTATCGATGCCGTCGAGCAGACCGGGCTTGGGGCGCTTCTTGCTGCGGCGCTTAGGTGCGCGCTTGGGCTTGGAAGCGGGCTCGTCGGTCGTGGTGGCCTCGGCGTCGTTGGCAGTGCCGTTGGCCTCGAGCCGGTCTTCCTTCAACTCAATCAGAGCATCGATAAGCCCCTTGTCGGCGGGCATCCACTCAACGGTGGCAAGCGAGGTGCGCGGAATCCAGCGGATATCGAGCTGGCGGTCGTGCTTCTGGGGCTCGCCAGACTCTTTAGCCAGCGAGCAGTAGTAGCACTCCATGGAGAGATGAAAATCGGGGTAGTCGTACTCAACGGTATAGAAATCGCGCAGGTTCGTGACTTTGACCTGCAGCTCTTCCATGAGTTCGCGGCGTACGGCGTCCTCGGGCGTCTCGCCGCGCATGAGCTTGCCGCCGGGGAACTCCCAAAGTCCCTGCATGTCGCCGTAGCCGCGCTGCACGGCAAGCAGCTCGTCAGATCCTTCCTTGCGAATGATCCCAGCGGCAACATGAACAGTCTTCAACAGGAGTCCTCTCTCAACAACGACACATGGCAGGGTAGTCTTTTTGGGACGGGGCTTTTTTAGCTGCCCTATGTCAAATGCGGCCTCATGCTTCGAAGGCTTCGGATGGGGTAGCTAAAAAGCCCCGTCCCAAAAAGACTACCCCTACCTTACACAACGGTAAGGCAAGCGTAAGCCATATCGATGGTAGCCGACTCGTCTTCTTGCGACTATAGATGCCGTAGACTAATCGCAAGAAAGGACTCGGTATGCAAACCACGCACATGGCGACTCCGGTACTGGAGGTCGCGCATCTCGAAAAGGTATATGGGGCGCTGGGCAACGTGACCTGCGCGCTCAACGACGTCAGCTTTACTGTCAACCGCGGCGAATTTGTTGGCATCATGGGCGCTTCGGGCTCGGGCAAGTCGACGCTGCTCAACTGCGTGTCGACCATCGATAGCGCCACAAGTGGCATGATCCGCATCAACGGCCAGGACGTGACGCGTATGAAGCAGGCCAAACTCTCGCAGTTCCGCCGCGAGGAGCTCGGCTTTATCTTCCAGGACTCCAACCTGCTCGATACGCTCACGGCACGCGAGAACATCGCCCTGCCGCTCACCATCGCCCGCACAAACTCGGCAGAGATCTCGACTCGCGTGCAGGATGTGGCCGCGCGTCTGTCCATCAGTCAGGTGCTCGACAAGTATCCCTACCAGATGTCCGGCGGTCAGCAGCAGCGCGTTGCCGCGGCTCGCGCGCTCGTCACCGACCCCACCATGATCATGGCCGACGAGCCCACCGGCGCCCTCGATTCCAAGAGCGCTCGCCTGCTGCTCGAGAGCCTAGAGGCCCTTAATCGCCGCCTGCGCGCCACCGTGCTCATGGTCACGCATGACAGCTTTGCTGCCAGCTATACGAGCCGCGTGCTGTTTATCCGCGACGGCAAGATCTTCACCGAGCTGCGCCGCGGCGACACCGACCGCCGCGAGTTCTTCGACCGCATTATGGAGGTCGTTGCCATGATGGGCGGTGAGGGCTCCAATGCTCTGTAAACTCGCTTGGGGCAACGTCCGCCGCGCCGGCCGCGACTACCTCGTCTACCTTTTGACGCTCACCCTGGGCGTCACGGTCTTCTATGCCTTTACCACCATCTCGATGCAGGTCGACATCGCCGGAATCGATGAAGAGGGCTTGGCGCAGGTTATGGGCAGCATGCTCGGCGACCTGACGTACTTTTTGGCCGGTGTCATGGCCTTTTTGTTGTTGTTTGCCAATATCTGCATCATGAATAGCCGCAAGAAGGAGTGTGGCCTGGACCAGGGGCTCGGCATGGGGCGCGGGCGCGGCGCCACGATCATGGCGCTCGAG
>RQCP01000032.1 GCA_008668235.1 Collinsella aerofaciens
TCCGGTCTCGGGCGCATCGCCCCTTGCCGGATTCAGATTCGACAAGGGGCGACCATTGTGCAATCGCAAGAAGATGACGGGGCGGAATGTCAATCCTGGTCTAACAGAGCCTTTTTTAATCCCCGTCCCAGAAAAATCATCGGCGAGCGCACTACTTTGCGCTGGTGAGGACACCGGTGGTATCGAACGCCGGGGTAAAGCTCTCGTCTACCGCGCCGCCTTCTTGCCAAAACATCGTCGTAAAGCCCAGGTCGTCGGCATGGTCGAGCACCTGCTCGTACTCCTCGCGCGTCACGGCGCGCGCCAGGTCGCCGCCTTGTTCGCGCATGAGGGCATTGGGCGTGTACTGGTTCATGACCGAGATCGGCACGTCGCCCACCGTCTGCCACACCAGGTCCAACACGCGGCACGAATCGTCCGCATGTCCCGGCAGCACCAGATGACGCACGATTATGCCGCGCTTCATGAGCCCGTCCTCGTCCACCAGCTCTCCCCCGCGGCGATCGATCTCGCGAGCCATCTGGGCCAGACCCGACACGGCCACGCGCGGGTAGTCCTTAATATGAGAAAGCGACTGCGCAAGCCCCGCGTCGGCATACTTAAAGTCGGTAAGCCACACGTCGACCAGATCGCCGAGCGCTGCCACGGCACTCGCCCGCTCATAGCCGCTCGTGTTGTAGACGATCGGGATGTCCAGCCCGCGCTCCCGAGCTGCGGCAATCGCGGCCGGCAGCAGGTGAGCATAATGCGTCGCCGTCACCAGGTTGATGTTATTGGCGCCCTGGTCCTGCAGCTCCAGCATAATCTCGACCAAACGCTCGGGCGAAATCTCAAGACCGAAATTGCCCGTCGAGATCTCGTGGTTTTGGCAGTAGATACATTTGAGCGAACAGCCGCTAAAGAAAATCGTACCCGAGCCGGCCTCGCCCGAAATGGGCGGCTCCTCCCACATATGGAGCGCCGCGCGGGCGACCTTAAGCGTGTTGTCGGCGCCGCACACGCCACGCGCGCCCTCGTCGCGCGCCGCACCGCAACGGCGCGGACACAAATGGCAGGCGGGCGAAAAAAGTTCGGTCAACGACGTCGGCATAAAAACATGCTCCAAAACAATGATTCAGCAGCTCAAACGTAAAGGGACCAGCCGCACAGACGGCTCGAGCCCAAGGCGCCGTAATCGTCCGACACGATTTTTATAATGTCAAGACTGGAATCGACAAAGTGCCGCTTTATGATGTAGGTATTCCGCCCCCCGCGGAGCAACTGGGTGAACCGTCGCGTTTATTTAGGGAGCCCACACAGTCGTACCTAGTACAGGTATCCTTCGTTGTTAAGGACGCTGGAACAGTCGATGAGGGCACCCACCTGTTTTAGGTGGGTTCATTTTCGTAACGTGGGGGGTGGTTTTCATTTGCCGAAAACCACCATTACAGCCCATATGGATCCCCGCCGGTATCCCGACAAGCCATCGACAACATCCCAATATCTGGTAAGCGCGTGATTATCGCTGCATGCAATTCCATGCACCCCCCGTGGTCGAGTATTATGGTTCGGCTATGCCCTTTGCGCATGGCGTTCTTCTGACCTTTTCCTTCGACGCTTGGCGGTTTTTAGATTCATGGCTTCATCCCCGAGCTACATACCGTACCTATGCGTGGCAGCGGCGGCCTTTATCACGACCTTCCTCATGGTGCCCCTGGTCAAGCGCTTGGCAATTAAGCTCGACGCCGTCGACTATCCTTCCAAGCGCCGCATCAACACCAAGCCCATCCCGCGTTTGGGCGGAACGGCGGTGATTTTGGGCCTGGTCGTTGCCTGCATTGTGCAAATCCTAGGCACCTGGCACCTAGGCTGGCCGCCCGTCCTGGTGCCGCACCCGCGCCTTCACATTAGCTATCCCATGCTGGCGCTCTCCTTTACCGTCATCTTTGCGACCGGCGCTATCGACGACGTCATTCAGCTCAAGCCCAAGCAAAAGCTGGCCGGACAGGTCCTCGCTGCGCTCATCGCCTGCGTGGGTGGCCTGCGCATCGGCGTCATCGTCAACCCGTTTGCCCCCGGCGAAATCATGCTCGGATGGCTCGCCTACCCCATCACCGTGATCTATCTGGTGGCATTCACCAACATCATTAACCTCATCGACGGCCTCGACGGCTTAGCCACGGGCATCTGCGGCATCGCGTCGTTCACCATGTTTTCGATGGCCGTTCTCTCGGGCCGCATCGACGCCGCCGCGCTCTCCATTGCGCTCTTTGGCGCCTGTCTGGCCTTTTTGCGCTACAACTTCAACCCCGCAAGCATCTTCTTGGGCGACTCGGGGTCGCTGCTTCTGGGCTTTGCGCTGGGCTCCATCTCGCTACTCAACGTGAGCCGCACCGCCGCGCTCACCTCGCTTATCATCCCGCTCATCGTTGCCGGCGTGCCCATCATCGACACGTTTAGCGCCATCGTGCGCCGCAAGCGCGCCCACATTAGCATCGGGCAGGCCGACAAGGGCCACATCCACCACCGCCTGATCCAAGAGGGCTACAACCAAAAGCAGGCTGTGCTGCTCATCTATGCCTGGTGCATTATGCTTTCGGCCGGCGCCGCCGCGATCAACCAGGTCGAGGTGCCCATGCGCGTGCTCATCTTTACCGTGCTCGCCATTGGCTCGGCGGCCTTTGCCAAGCATCTGCATCTGTTTGAGCCCGTGCTGCGCCACCATTACAACAAGCGCACGCACGAGGATGAGCTCGTCACCCCCGACGACCCCGCCTTTAAGCAGGAGGAGCAGGCAGCCGAGGAACGTAAGGAAGAGCGCCACCACAAGCTCTAGGGTAAGCTGCCGAGAATGTGCCAAGGCATCGCTGACCAAGTGCAACTACATCGCATCAATCGCGTAAGCCACCCCTTGCCAGCCCCTCGCCTACTTACGCCCCGCCCCTCCAATAAACGCGTTATCATCTTGACCCATGAACATACGTTAGGAGCAATCATGCCAAACGAGAACAGCTACGAAGTCGCGCTGCAAAAGAGCAACGTTATTCGCGAGGGCCTGTACAAGACGCCCGACAAGTTGACCATGCTCACCTGCGACCGCCCCACCGGCCGTCTGCATCTGGGTCACTACTTCGGCACCCTTAAGGGCCGTGTTGAGCTGCAGAACATGGGCGCCAAGACCAACGTGCTCATCGCCGACTACCAGGTCATCACTGACCGCGACACGACCGAGCACATCCAGGACAACGTGTACAACATGGTCATGGACTACCTTGCCTGCGGCATCGACCCCGACAAGACCATGATCTACGCGCACTCCGCCGTGCCCGCCGCCAACCAGCTCATGCTGCCGTTCCTGTCGCTGGTCTCCGAGGCCGAGCTGGCGCGCAACCCCACGGTCAAGGCCGAGATGGAGGCCTCGGGCCACGAGCTCACCGGCCTTCTGCTCACCTACCCGGTGCATCAGGCCTGCGACATCCTGTTCTGCAAGGGCAATGTGGTGCCCGTCGGTCGCGACCAGCTGCCGCACATCGAGCTCACCCGCACCATCGCCCGCCGCTTTAACAACCGCTACGGCAAGGTGTTCCCCGAGGTCGACGCGCTGCTGTCCGAGACCCCGCTGCTGCCCGGCCTGGACGGTCGCAAGATGAGCAAGAGCTACGGCAACGCCATCAACATCTCGATGACCGCCGAGGAGACGGCAAAGCGCATCAAGAAGAGCCAGACCGATTCTGAGCGCATGATCACGTTCGATCCCGAGAACCGCCCCGGCGTGTCCGGCCTGCTTTCAACCGCCGCCATCTGCACTGGCCGTTCCGAGGTCGAGATTGCCGAGGAGATTGGCATGGGCGGCTCCGGCCAGCTCAAGAAGTACGTGACCGAGGCCGTCAACGAGTACTTCGCGCCGATCCGCGAGCGTCGTCAGCGCTATGAGAACGATCTGGACTATGTGAAGGACGTGCTGCACGAGGGCAACCGTCGCGCCAACGAGATTGCCGAGCAGACCCTGGCCGAGGTTCAGGACGCCATGGGCATGGTGTACTAGACCGATTTGCTGGCTTGAGCTTTCGATTGCTTTATGGCGGGCGCTACGGCGTCCGCCTTTTTTTGGAGCCGGACCGCTTCGGCTCCGTCCATCGCACTCCCCCGACAAACGGGAACAGGCCCGCCGGCAGTTAGTTGCCAGCGGGCCTGTTTCCGAAGTACACCGTTGAATCGCACAGAGGGGAGGGATGCGAATCAAACTCAACAGGGCAGGCTTTTTCATCGCCTATTGCCTGCTCCGTTGCTGAAACCAATATAGTTCACCGTGGTTTACTTTCTGACGGCAAAGTACGCCGCCACACCTTCTCCATAAGTTAGCCCCGGTAAACCTGCCAATTAGGGACAGGTTTATTTTGGCAGGTTTTATCTGGGAAAACATCAACGGCGCCAGCGTTCCACCACAAAGGGGACAGGAGCCTTTGTGGTGGTTTTGACACGAACGAGCCGCTACAGCCCGGCAGGCCAACGACAGGCACCCAGATCGACGTGCCTGGGATCGGCAAACGTCACGCCCTCCCCTAGCAAAAGCTCACGTTGAGCATCGGGGCCGCCAAACGCAAAGCCCTCGCAAATGCGGCCATCGGCAAACACCACACGATGGCAGGGAATCTGACCAGGGCGCGGATTGCTATGCAGGGCATACCCCACGTACCGCGCACTCCGCGGACGACCGGCGAGCAGCGCCACCTGACCGTAGGTGGCGACCATCCCCTCGGGAATCTGCTCGACCACCTCGTACACCCGCTCAAAAAAGCCCTCAGACGCCATTGCTCGCTCCCTTCCACCCGGAATAGCATAAACCACCACAAAGGTGCCTGTCCCCTTTGTGGTGGTTTATAGCAAGTCGGTTAGTTGACGGGCTGGAAGAAGGCTACGGCTACGGCGCCGGGACCTACGTGGGTGCCGATGGTGGCGCCAATGGTGTGGACAGGCAGCTCGCCCTCGGTGTGGCCAGCCCACAGCGCCGCACTGTCCTCGATATATTTCTTGAGCACGGCGTCCGAAAGACCCGTATAGCCAAGCGCCAGCGGCATGGAAAAGTCGATGCCGCCCGCCTTTTCGACCTTCTGGTTGAGCAGGTTACGGCCGTTCTTGGAACCGCGCGCCTTGCCCAGCTGCACGATCAGACCGTCCTCGGCGGCCACAACAGGCTTCACGTTGAGCAGCGTACCCACGGCGCCGGCCGCAGCAGACAAGCGGCCTCCGCGCACCAAGTACTCCAGCGTCTCGAGCAGGCCGATAACCACCACGCGGTCGCGCACGGCCTCGACCGCCGTCGCGATCTGGGCCGCACTACGGCCCTCGTCCACCAGGCGCAGCGCATACTCGACCAGCACGCGCTCGCCCAGGGTGACGTTGTTGCTATCCACCACATACACGTCGCCGCCCGGCGCCTCGGCAAGTGCGGTGCGAGCACTCTGGTTGGTGCCCGAAAGCTTGGCACCCACGGTAATAATCACCGCCTCGTCGCCGGCTTCACGAACCTCGGCGATGGCCTGCGAAAAGGCGTACGGGTTAACCTGACCGGTCTTGGGCAGCTCATCGCGCTCCACGAGCATCTCGTAAAAGCGCTGGTGATCGATGTCGACGCCATCCATATACACATCGGTGCCAAAGGTGACGGACAGCGGTAAAACACGCAGAGCGGGATGCTCCGCCGGCGACATATCGCTTGCGGAATCGGTAATAATGCGGACGGACATAACGAATCCTTTCTTGCGCAGGTCTCGCGCAGGGAATTTTGACAACAATGTCCCGGCACGGCGTGCGCGCTCAAACGGGACGATGTGGTTGTTGGCTGAAAGCTAGCGCCAGCGCGGCTCTAGATCTCGCGCAGGGTGTTGAGGATCGTGCGCAGCGACGCATACATCTGCTCGCGCTGCTCCACGCCCATAGCCTTACCGGTGGTATCGAGCACCTCGCGAATGATGCGGTCCGCCTCGCTCATGCTCTCGCCGCCCAGGGCAGTCAGGCGCACCGGAGCACGGTACTTGACGGCCGCATCACCCGAGTCGTCAACCTCGACGTAGCCGCCCTCCTCCAGATGTGCCAGTGTGCGCGAAACGGCGGCGCGGGTCACGCCGGCCATGCGGGCGAGGTCGGCGCCAGTCAGGCCGTCCTTGCTGCGCTCAAGATAGTACAGGCACATGACATCGGAGCCCTTAAGGCCGAGCCTTGCGCCTTCGGACGTCTTGATGCGCTGAATCTCCTTGTAGAGGCCGCTGATCAGTCCGACAAAGTCCTCAAAACGTGTCTCGTCGTTCTGCTGCATGATGACGACCGCCTTTCGCTTACATGATGCTAACGGGTAAACATCTTAGCCGCACGTCCGAACCCCAGTACCCAAATATCCCAATTGTTAACCCATCAACATAAAAACCACCACAAAGGGGACAGGCACCTTTGTGGTGGTTTGGGCCATCAATAGGTTCTAGGCGCCGCTACAGCTCCACGCAGGGATTGTCGCGGGTCACAAGCGTCTTAACGACAACCGTCGCTCCCAGATAGCGCTCGAGCAGCCAGGCCAAGCGATCGATGGCGGCCTGACAGCCCCCCATCCGCTCAGGCTCCACGCACTCAATCGCCAGGAACGCATCGGCCGAATCGTCGGACAGGGCCGTTCGAACGCCGTCGCGCCAGTTCCAGCAGCGGCACACGGCGCCTGCATCGTTGATATAGGCAAGCTCGCCGGGCAGCGTCGGATCATCCGCCTCCTCGCCAAGTGGCAAGAACGCGTCGCCGCCGTCTGTCACCTTCAAGCGAAGGTCTCCCTCAATCGCATGCAAATCCTCGCCTCCCACGGGCAGCGCATAGGTCAACGAAATCGTGTTGTAGATATCCACCGCCGGCGTAATATGACCGACCGGCTTGCCCTTGAGCACGCGCTTGAGCAAGTTCTCGATCGAGCAGCGGGCGCCCTTTTTGGTCTTAAACAGGCGATAGGCCTCGCGCCATGCCTTGACCGGCGCATTCTCGCTGATCGTGTCGCTGGTCAGGTGGCGCTCCGCATCGATGTTGGCACGGTCGAGCAACGCGGCAATCGCATCCACGTCCTCCTGGGAAATCTGAGCCGCGGGCTTCATGCCCTTTACGACCACGACGCCGACCGCCGCCTGCGGAAACAGCTCCCAAAACGAATCCTCGGCAACGAAACTCTTCATGTGCTCTCCCTTCATAGCATGCGCCCGAGCCCGGGTGCCTAAACAAAAAGCGCCCTTACGACGGCCACCTTCAAAGTCCTACGGTGCCGCCACAAGAGCGCTTACGCTGCCCCCATCCGGAGAAGGGAGCGATATGTCAGGCGTATTGTAACCCGAGTCATTCGCCCAAGCAAAACCACCACAAAGGTGCCTGTCCCCTTTGTGGTGGATATGGACTCGCGGCGACGCTAGTGGCGAAGTCCCAGCAGGCCGCGGCCGCGATGACGGGCGTCGGCGTGCACCTGAGCGTGCGGACCGGCGGCCTTGACGGACTCGGGCAGGTGCGAGTACTTCTTCTCGAAGTTCTCCTCGAACATCACCGCCAGATTGTGCGCGGCCTCGTCATAGCGCGCGGTGCTCTGCCAGTACTGGCGCGGCACCAGGATGCCGTCGGGCACACCGTGGCACGTCGTGGGAATGTCGACGTTAAAGATATCGTCATGCACGAATTCGCTGTCCTCGATGGTACCGTCGAGGGCGCGCGCGACCAGGGCGCGCGTGTAGGCCAGCTCAATGCGATGGCCAACGCCGTAGCCGCCGCCGATCCAGCCGGTGTTGACCAGATAGACGCGGGTGCGGCCGTCGGCGATGCGCTCACCGAGCATCTTGGCATAGACCATGGGGTCGAGCGGCATAAACGGCTCGCCAAACAGCGAAGAGAACGTGGGCGTGGGCTCGGTGACGCCGACCTCGGTGCCGGGGATCTTGGCCGTAAAGCCCGTCACAAAGTGGTACATGGCGGCATCGGCCGTCAAGCGCGAAATAGGCGGCAGCACACCAAAGGCGTCGCAGGTCAAAAACAGCACAACGCTCGGGGTGGTGCCCATGCCCTTGGTCCACGCGTTGGGGATGTGCTCCACAGGGTATGCCACGCGCGTGTTGTGCGTGATCGAGACGTCGTCGTAGTTGGGCTTGCGGTTCTCGTCGAGCACCACGTTTTCGCAGATGGCACCAAAGCGGACGGCGTTGAAGATTTCGGGCTCGTGGAACGCGTCCAGGCCCTCGCATTTGGCGTAGCAGCCACCCTCGATGTTGAAGATGCCCATGTCAGACCAACCGTGCTCGTCGTCGCCGATCAGTAGGCGCGTGGGGTTGGCCGAAAGCGTGGTCTTGCCGGTGCCGGACAGGCCAAAGAACACGGCGGTCTCGTGCGTGACAGGATCCATGCTGGCCGAGCAATGCATGGGCAGTACGTCGTCCTCGACGGGCAGCAGGTAGTTCATGACGCTGAAGATCGACTTTTTGATCTCACCGGAGTAGCCGGTGCCGGCGACCAGAATCACGCGCTCCTGGAAATTGATGACCACGGCGGCGCTGGAGTTGAGCCCCTTAATGGTGGGATCGCACTGGTAGCCGGGAGCGGCGAGCACACAGAAGTCGGGCTCACCGGTGCGTGCGATTTCGCGGGCGAGCGGGCGGGCGAGCATCTGCTTAATAAAGAGTGCCTGGCTGGCACGCTCACAGGCGACGAGCAGTCGGCGCGTGTGGTTGCGGTCGGCGCCCGCCATGCCGCGGGTAACGAACACATCGCGCTCGTTGAGGTAGTCGACGATGCCGGCCTTGATGGTCTCGTAGCTCTCGACGGACAGCGAGCGGTTGACCGCGCCCCAGGCGATCTTGTCGTGCACGTCGGGCGTGTCGACGATAAAGCGGTCGTTGGGCGAACGGCCAGTGCGCTCCCCCGTCTCGATCACCAGCGCGCCGTTGGATGCCATACGACCTTCTTCGCGGCGGATGGCGTGCTCGACGAGCTCCGCGGCGGGTAGATCGACCAGCAGACGGGGCTGATTCTCGGCGGGATCTTCGACCAGCGTAATACCAAAGTTGGACAGAACTTCTGCAGGGGTAACACCAGGCATGGGGCCTCCTTTAAAAACGCGGCACGTGGACGCGGCGCGCACTTTACTCACGTAAAGCCCGTTGTACCCGATATGCAAAAACGTTTTTGCGGCAACGGCGAAGCGCCCGCCCAACGGTCAAAAATCGCAGGCAAGCGGCCTAGTCATTGGACGTTTTTAAACGACTAGTCATTGGGGACACTCTTGAACAGACAACATTCAAGGAGTGTCCCCAGATGCCGGCACTTAGGGACGTTCCCAAAGTGCCGGCACATAAGGAACGTCCCTAAGCGCCGACTACAGCGGCAGGCCTTGGCCGAGCATGGCTATGGCGCTCATCAGGACCAGCATGCCGGCGGCGTAGGGCAGGACGGCGCCCAGGAGTTCGGCATCCTTACCGCGCACGAGCACGGCGGCAAGACCAATGGCGAGGGTCTGCGGCGAGATCATCTTACCGGCGGCGACGCCCAGGGCGTTCAACGCGACCATCCAGTAGTCGCTCACACCCAGCGCAGTGGCAGCCTGGCTCTGAATGGGGCCAAACAGCATGCCCGAGGACGTGCCCGAGCCGGTCACAAACGCACCGACTGCGCCGATCCACGGAGCCAGAATCGGGTACAGCCCACCGGCGACGGCGATGCAGAACGCGCTGATCGAAGAGATCATGCCCGCATAGCCCATCACCTTGGCACAGCCCAGCACCGAAAGCATCGTGATCACCGTCGGCATCATCTGCTTCACAGTCGCGGCCAGCACCTCGCCCATCATGCGTGGCGAAGCACCCTGAATGGCACCGCCGACAAACGCCGCCAGGAAAATCCAGACGCCTGGCGTGTTGATCCACGAAAACGTAAGCATACCGGGATTCTCACCGCAATACACCTGCACATGGCTCGCAAACGGCGCGAGCGCAGCATGTACAGCGGGCACCAGATTAGACGTGCCCAGCAGCAACACAAAGATCAGGATGAAGCACGACCAGGCCGAAAGCGCCGACTTAACGGTGAGCTTCTCCCCCGCCTCGATATTCATGTGAAAGCGTGCGTCCAGATGCCCCGACTTCTCGGCACGCATGGCAAGCGCAGCTGTCAGCGCGAGCGAAACGATGGATCCTACGACCACGGCCAGCTCGGGGCCCACAAACATGGCAACGACCAGAGCCGCGCCGACAAACGACACGCCGGAGAGCAACGCCACGCCGGCAACACCGTGCAGACGCTCGCCCACACTCGCGGCATTGCCCTGGTCATCGGCAACACGGCCCGCAACCAGCACAATAAATAGCGGCATCACCACAAAGAACGGTGCGAGCTGCACCAGCTGAACGGTCGCTAGGTGAAGGGAATCCAAACCCACCAGGTCGGCAACGGACACCGTGGGGATGCCGATGGAGCCGTAGGGCGTGGGCACGCCGTTGGCCAGCAGGCAGATGAGCACGGCAGGCACGGCCTCAAAGCCCAGGCCCGCGAGCATGCCGGCGGGAATGGCGACAGCGGTACCGAAGCCGGCCATGCCCTCCATAAAGCCACCGAAGCACCAAGCCACGAGCAGCGCCAGCAGACGGCGGTCGCTGCTGATGGAGGTGATCATGCTGCCGATCACGTCCATGGCGCCCGTACGAACGCACAGGTTATACGTGAACACCGCGGCGATGATCACCAGGACGATGGGCCACAGAGCCATCAAAAAACCTTCGAGCGAGGCGGTCGCGATCTGCGCTGCCGGCAGGTGCCACCATGCGAAGGCAAGCAAGCACGAAAGGACAAACGATCCGATAGCGGCCTTCCAAGCTGGCCATTTAAAGCACAGCAGCATCACGACCAGCCAAATAATCGGCACAAGAGCCAGTAAGAATGCGGCGACGTCCATAGGTAGAAGCTCCTTGGTACCGCGTGGGCGGCATCGGGGGTGTCACAAAACTTCAACAGGATACCGCACGTTTACCGACAAATTACAGCCGCCCGCCGAAATTATTGAACAATCCGTTCAAAAACACGAACGAACACCGTCGCGTCTATACTAAAGCGCAGCAATAGAAAGGACTCCGCTTTGAGCATCACGCCCCTCGATAGCATTCGCCGCGCCATCGCCCGCCGCAACGGCGTCTCCAACCCCGCTGCATCGAGAGACGGCGCCGCGAAGGCCCAGGGCGGCCGCATCGAGAACGGCCTCTTCCCCGCCTCGCACACTGCCGAGGAACTCGCACGCATCCAAGAGCTGAGTCAGCGCAACGCCGGCGGGCCCGATAGCAGCCAAGCCACACGTCGCCGGCGCGAACGCGATCGGGAGCCCGGCCCCGTCCGCCGCATGGTCAACGCTTGGTGGAACCGTCTGCTCGGCGCCGTCTACGGCGGCGGGTTCTCCACGCAAGAGGCTGAATACGAAGAGCACGCCACCAGCCGCGACTATCTTTGGAACACCCTCGGCACCGCCGTGTGGGGTCTGGCGTTTCCGTTGCTCACCATCGTGTCTACGCAGCTCGTGGGCGCCGAAGAAGCCGGCAAGTTCTCCATCGCCTTTGTCACCGGCACGCTCATCATGATCGCGTGCAACTACGGCGTGCGCAATTTCCAGGTCTCGGACATCGACGAAAAGACGTCCTTTGCCTCCTACCAGCTCAACCGCTGGCTTTGCGGAGCGCTCGCCCTAGGCTGCGGCCTCATGTACAGCAGCGCCCGCGGCTACGACACGCAGATGGCGACGATTGGCCTGGGCGTCTACCTGTATAAGGTCATCGACGGCGTCGCCGACGTGTACGAAGGCCGCCTGCAGCAGGCCGACAAGCTCTACTTGGCTGGAATGAGTCAAACGCTACGCTCCGTCGGCGTCATCGCGGTCTTCAGCGTGGCGCTGTTCTTCACGCGTAGCATGCCCATCGCGGCCATTGCCATGGGCATCGCCGCGATCGCCTCGCTCGTGCTGGTCACCGCGCCGCTCGCCCTGCTCGAGACCGAAAAATCGCGCCGCGTAAGCCTGCGCGAGGTCGGCCACCTGTTTGTCCAGTGCGCCCCACTCTTTGGCGCGCTATTCCTGTTCAATCTTATCGAGAGCATGCCCAAGTTTGTGATGGAAGGAACACTGGCCTACAAATACCAGTTGTACTTTAATGCCCTGTTTTTTCCAGCTCAGGCTATTCTGTTGAGCATTGGATTTGTCTATAAACCGCAGCTCCTGCGCTTGTCGAGCATTTGGGCTAATCCTCGCAAGCGTCGTCGCTTTGACCTGATTATTGTTGCCGTTATGGCGCTGATCGTGGTCATCACCGGCGTGTGCGCCGCATTTATGGCAGGTCCCGGTATTCCCCTCATGAGCTTTATGTACGGTCTCAGCTTTGAACGCTACCGTACGCTGGCGCTGCTGATGGTCGTCGCCGGCGGCGTCACCGCGGCCATCGACTTTATCTACGCCATCATCACGGTGCTGCGCCACGCTGGAGACGTCACCAAGATCTACCTGATCTGCTTTGCCATGAGCGTGGTGCTCCCGGTGATTCTGATCAATCTGCTCGGCCTGATGGGCGCCATCGTGAGCTACCTAGCCATCATGGCCCTACTGCTGGTACTGTTGATTATCGAGTACGCCCGCATCCGCCAACGCATAGAGAGGGACCGGAATCCGTACGGCGCCTAATTGCGGCGATGGGAGAAGCTAATTTGCGGTGGAATCACCCCGGCTGGAGTCTCGTTGCGGACACGCAAAACTAAGTGAGTAGACTTTTACCGAATCCCGGACCACACCGACAAAGCACAAGTCCGTGACCAGCGGTTTTATTGAGGCAAATATGTTGGGTGCTCGGCATTTCCAAAAAAGTCTACTCACTTAGCCAGCGGGCAGCCAAATGATTATCTAAGGCTCTGTTAGACCAGGATTGACATACATGTGTCCCCACGGTGCCATATCGTTGACCCCATAGACCGCGATGATGGGGGCAGCATGAACGCCGAAGACCTGGTCCTCAACTTCAAGAAGGGCATGGCGAACCTCAGCAAGA
>RQCP01000062.1 GCA_008668235.1 Collinsella aerofaciens
AGCGTGTAAGAGAAGGAAGATCGGCAAAGTACAACCCCAAACGCAATGACAACTTAATGAGGTAACTGCCACATGTGAGGCGCCCAGGGCATTGCTGTCTCGATTTTGAGCACGATGCCTTCCGCCTTGCATGGGCCGTTCCATCCCGCCCCTGCAGCAACCGCCTCACGGGCTCATTGAAAACCGCATAGCACCCCAACGTCAGCACATCACCCACGGCAAGCACATCACTTACGACAACCAACACATCAACAAACAGCACGAACATCAACCGATTGGAGAAGCTATGACAAACCACCACGCTGAAGACGGCGATAAGAAAAGCATTCTGGATGCCCGCATTGAGCGAGCATCTGCAAACGAATATGACGCCGCCTTTGCCGCCGCGACCATCAAGAACTACGCGTCGCTACCGCTCGCGACGATCTTGGCCGACCACCCTCAACTGCTGAAGCGCTGCACAAAGATCATGGGCGACCCCGACATTCGCAAGCTGACAGACCCCTATGCCCCAAAACGCGACAACGATTCGTACGTTCTTACCGTAGGCTGCCTAGCCCATATGCTTACGGCGCTCGACACGAAACTCAAGCTCGAATGGGAACCCGACGAGCGTCATGAACTCGAAAGCAAGCGGAACACCCTGCGCACCGCACTGTTCCTTCCGTTGGACGGCCTCAAGCGCTGCAACGTCGAGCTCAATGCACAGGCGCGGCAAAAGCCCGGGACCACGGGGCAGAAAACTCCAAGACCCCATGCGGCCATCGTCGACCGCAACCGATATAACCGCATGACCGCGCACTTTTCCGCCGAGGGAGCAACCATAAGGACACTAATCGACCTGCTGTGCCTCCTGAGCGTCAACGAGCTATTTGAGGGCTATCTCGCCCTTGTTCCCGCGACGGCACCCAAGTCGGTAGCAAAGATCATCGAGACCTGCAGACGCCAGTTTGAGCGCCATCGCAATGGCAGCGAGATGAACGCCAGCATCGCGCAGTACTACACGGCCCATTACAAAAAAGACGGATGTGCCCCTGTCGAGCATCAGCTGCGGCTCGCCTATACCACGCCCGTCGCAACGCTCCATCGCTTTGGAGCCCTTGACGCTTGCGAGCCGCACGGACAGGCAGCCCGCCCCACAACCGAGCTCGATCTCAGGCTCGGACGAACCCTGTAGCTCACCAGCCCCTGCGCGGGCTATAACCCTATTCCACAACACAACCAACAGAAAGGAGTCCCCATGGACACCAATCATTCCCCCATCATCAGCCCCCTCACCATGCGTGAATCCGCCCGAGGTATCACGCTCACCAGCATTTACGATGAGATGCTCGCCCGTCGCGAGCTCTCCGTCATGGGAAACATCGAAACCCCGATGGCCCACGACCTATGCCAGCAGATCCGCCTGCTCGATGCCACCAACCCCAGCCGCCCCATCACCATATTTGTCGCCAGCGCCGGCGGAAGCGTGCGATCGGGTCTTGCGATCTATGACGCTATGCGCCTCGCATCGTGCCCCATCCGCACCGTCTGCCTGGAATTCGCCGCGTCCATGGGCGCCGTGATCTTTATGGGCGGCGACGATCGCCGTATGGCGCCCCATGCAGAGCTCATGATTCACGACCCGCTGATCCCCCAGGGGGCAGGCGGCTCGGCACTTGCGCTGCAGGAAACCAGCCGGCGTCTCATGCAGACCCGCAAGACCCTCACGCAAATCCTCTCGGACCGCAGCGGCCTCACGCCCAAGCGCATCCAGTCCCTCACTGCAAAAGACACCTACCTTTCGGCCGAGCGCGCCGTCGAGCTCGGCTTTGCCCACGAAATCCTCTCGACCACCAAGGAGGTCGCCCATGTCTAACCTCGCCAGCCGCCTCGCCGCATCTGAGTTCGCATCGTCCACCATCCTCGCCAAAGATCGAACGCTTTCCTGCGACACCCGCCAAACGGGACTCAACAACAACGCACTTGTGATCGGCCCCTCGGGAGCCGGCAAGACCCGAAACGTCCTCAAGCCCAACCTGCTGCAAATGAACGCAAGCTACATCGTGCTCGACACCAAAGGCACGCTCTGTCGCGAAGTGGAACCCGTGCTGGCAGCCCACGGTTACCGCGTGCAATGTCTCAACTTCGCCGACCTCAACACCGTCCCGGCCCTTGCGCCCGGCATCGAGCGCTGCGGCTACAACCCCCTGAGGCACATTCGCCGCAAGGCGGACGGCAGGCCCAACCAGCAGGACATCCTCTCGGTGGCAAAGGCCATCTGCCCCATCGAGGACAACAACCAGCCTTTTTGGGATCATGCGGCGGCAAACCTGCTGTCGTGTCTTATCGCCTACGTCACCGAACAGCTACCCGCCGACGAGCAGACGATCAGCTCGGTCATCAAGCTGATCGAGCACCTGCAGGACGGTGCCACGGGTCGACTGTTTGACGACCTGATCACGACCGACCCCCAAAGCTATGCCCTCTCGCTATGGCGGCGCTACGCCATTACGCAAAATGCCGAGCGCATGCACGCGAGCATCGTCGGCATCCTTGCCGAAAAGGTCATGTGTCTGGGGTTCGACGGTGCGGCACAGCTCTATCGTGAGTGCCATCAGGTGGACTTCGCTTCCATGGGACACACCCCCTGCGCCCTGTTTGTAACCGTGAGCGATATTGACCGCAATCTCGATCCGCTGACCGGCCTCTTTATTTCGCAGGCGTTTATGGGCCTCATTCGTGAGGCCGATAGGCAGCCCGACGGCAGCCTGCCCGTGCCCGTGCGCTTTATGCTCGATGACTTCGCAAATCTGCAGATCCCCCAGATCGACAACGTGCTCTCGATTATCCGAAGCCGCAACATCTGGGCAACGCTGCTGTTGCAGTCGACCAACCAGCTCGATGCGCTCTATGGCGAGGCACGCGCACGCTCCATCATGGGCAACTGCGACACGCATCTGGTGCTGGCGTTCCAGGATCCCGAGAGTGCCCGGGTGTTTTCTGACCGCGCCGACGCGCTGCCCAGCACGCTCATGGCGACGCCGATCGATCGCTCGTGGCTCTTTGTACGCGGTCGCATTCCCGAACAGGTCGAGCGCTTTAGGCTCGAAGACCATCCGCTCTACGGGGAGCTGCCCGAGGCGCAGCGAGGCCATGCGGAGACCGAGATCTAGGCGCAGGGTTCTCGCAGCGCGCGGCGCCCCGGCGATGTTCCACAAAGGCCGTGCGCCCCGGGACCACGGCAAAGCAAAGGGGCCCGCATCCGATAGGATACGGGCCCCTGACTATAAGACGCGATGCGTTAACAGCAGCGACTACTTGCGGTGAGCGCGGTAGAACTCAATGAGCGCCTGGGTCGAAGCGTCCTGCTCGGCCTTGGCGGCGTCATCGTGGAAGGCAGGGGTGATCTGCTTGGCAAGCTGCTTACCCAGCTCAACGCCCCACTGGTCATAGGAGTCGATGCCCCAGACCGTGCCCTCGACAAACGTGATGTGCTCGTACAGGGCGATGAGCTCGCCGAGCGCGAACGGGGTCAGCGTGTCACCGAAGATCGAGGTCGTCGGACGGTTGCCCTCAAAGCAGCGGGCCGGGACGATCTGCTCGGGCGTGCCCTCGGCGCGTACCTCATCGGCCGTCTTACCAAAGGCGAGCGCCTTGGTCTGGGCCAGGAAGTTGCCCAGGAACAGCTCATGCACGTCCTGACCGCAATCGGTTGCGGGGTTAGCAGTGTTGGCGAAGGCGATAAAGTCGGCCGGAACCACCACAGTGCCCTGGTGCAGCAGCTGATAGAAGGCATGCTGGCCGTTGGTGCCGGGCTCACCCCAGAAGATCTCACCGGTATCGGAGGTCACAGCGCTGCCGTCCCAGCGGACGTGCTTGCCGTTGGACTCCATGGTGAGCTGCTGCAGGTAGGCCGGGAAGCGGTGCAGATACTGGCAGTACGGAAGCACGGCGTGGCTCTTGGAGCCGAAGAAGTTGACGTACCAGACGTTGAGCAGGCCCATCAGCGCGACGGCGTTGCTCTCGAGCGGCGTGTTGCAGAAGTACTCGTCGATGGCATGGAAGCCCTCGAGGAACTGTTGGAAGCGCTCGGGGCCGAGCACGACGATCAGCGACAGGCCCACGGCGGAGTCGACGGAGTAGCGGCCGCCGACCCAGTTCCAGAAGCCGAAGGCGTTGGCGGGGTCGATACCGAAGGCCTCGACCTTCTCGAGTGCGGTGGAAACGGCGACGAAGTGCTTTGCCACGGCCTCGGCGTTCTGCTCCTCGGAGCCGTCGATGGCGCCCTGAGCCTTGAGCTGCTCGAGCATCCAGGTCTTGACCTCGCGAGCGTTGGTGAGGGTCTCAAGCGTGGTGAAGGTCTTGGAAACGATGATCACGAGCGTGGTCTCGGGGTCCAGACCGCGGAGCTTCTCGGCCTGGTCGTTGGGGTCGATGTTGGAGATATAGCGGCAGTCGATACCGGCGTCGGCATAGGGGCGCAGAGCCTCGTAAGCCATGACCGGGCCCAGATCGGAGCCACCGATGCCGATGGACACCAGGTGCTCGATCTTCTTACCAGTTACGCCCTTCCACTCACCGGAGCGCACGCGCTCAGCGAAGGCATACATGCGGTCGAGGACCTCGTGCACGTCGGCGACGACATCCTGGCCGTCAACGATGAGCTGGCCTTTCTCGCTTGCCGGACGGCGAAGTGCGGTGTGCAGAACAGCGCGGTCCTCGGTGGTGTTGATGTGCTCGCCGGAGAACATGGCGTCGCGGCGCTCCTCGAGCTTCACCTCGCGGGCAAGATCGCACAGCAGCTTGACGGTCTCATCGGTCACCAGGTTCTTGGACAGATCGAAGTGCAGGTCGCCGGCGTCAAAGCTCAACTTATTCACGCGGTCGGCGTCAGCAGCGAACCAGGCCTTGAGGTCGATGCCCTCGGCCTCGAGCTTCTCCTGATGGGCCTCGAGCGCCTTCCAAGCGGCGGTCGACGTAGCGTCGATAGGTGCGGCAACAGTTGCCATAAAGTCCTCCTCAGCATACGGGCGCATTCCTCCATGCGCCCGGATAATCAGATGCCCCTATTCTAACGCAGGTCAAGACCGTAATCAGCGAGCGTTGCCAATCGGCCCCCGAACGGCGACCGACCAAAAAAGGGCAGGTTTATTTTGGCAGGTCAAACGCTTTACCTACCATAATTTACCTGCCCCTTCCTGGTGAGCCATTATGCCGCGGCGCATACGCTGCCGAGCAGCTCGCGCAAGGGAGAGCCGATGCCCTCCAACAGCTCGGGTGCGATAATGGCAAAAACGGGAACCTCGCCGGCACCCACAACGGCGGGCACTTTTCCCTCGGAGACGATACATCCGTAGGGAACAAAGCCGTCCTCGCCGGCATCGAGCACGGCCATGCGACGAGCAAGTTCGCGCACAAAGCTCGCCGTATCGGCATCGCCGATCGCCAGGACAAAATCCACGCCCTCATCGGTCGCCAGGGCTACGGCCTCATCGACCAAATCGTCTCCCCCGTCGCCCCCGACCAAGCCGCAACGAAAGAGTATGCGTTCGAGCAGGGCGCGATCGAGCGAGCCCAGCGCCGCCGAAACAAGCTCATCACGCGTGTGCTTGTCGCCTCCCAGCACGACCAGTGCCTTGGTGCCGCCATAGTGGGCAACCAATCGTCCGCACCAGCGAGCCACATCCCCATCCGCAACCAAGCGCGTCGGCATACCAAACCCATAGTTGACCATTGTCCCCACAACCCTTCCGTGCTTTATGGTGGTATCGATCGTTAGGCTCATGCTACGAAGCGAGCTTTTCCGAGCTGTTTCGCGCTCTTTAGGGCTGCGTTAAAATCAGATTCGATCCGACATGGCGTCCAGTTGCGACAATTAGGCGGTCAAAATCCAAGGGCCAAGACGCACGAACAGGATGAGCCAGACAAAAGACAGGCAAAACCCGCCCAGCACATCCGAAACGTAGTGCACGCCCAGATAGACACGGCTGACACCCACCGCAAGGATGACGCACGCAAGTGCAACCTCGATGGCGGCGCCGAACGGAAGGCCGCACACGCCACACCGCACCAACCATATGCCATAGCCATAAAACGCCATGGCCGCCATCGAGTGGCCCGAGGGGAAGCTCAGCCCCGGTGCCTCGACAAGCCGAAATCCCTGTGGACGAGGTCGACGCACAAGTACCTTTAACAGCTGGTCGATTGCGCTGATAGCACCGACATTGAAGGCGGCCCAGACAACATGGGCCCAATTGGGCGCCCACAGCATCGCCGCGGCTAGCACACCGACGACAAACGGCAGCGACGCCAAACTCGAGGCGGCTTTCATCGCGGCCGTCAACACCGGCGACCGAAGCCTCTCGACAAGCAGCAAGTATCCCACCTCATCGATTCTTATAGCCCGTCCTTTGAGGACCTTGATCAGCAGGTAAACAAAGATCGCAAGGCACAGCACGAACAGTATCAAAAGTGCAAGATCACCCATACCTATGGTCATCCATACCCCCTCAGCGTATTTAACACATTAAGGCTACCGACCCACCGTAAGCACTCGGTAAACCGACCAAAAAAACCTGTCCCTTTTTGGTAGGTTTTGACGGTGTCCGGTCGATCGGGTATTATCGAACAGGTATTCGATAAGAACATGTGTTTGATGAAAGGGCACAGATGGCGCACGAGCAGCACACCTACATCTGTATCGACCTCAAGACGTTTTATGCCAGCGTCGAGTGCGTCGATCGTGGGCTCGATCCGCTCACCACCAACCTGGTCGTTGCCGACGAATCGCGCGGACGCACGACCATCTGTCTCGCTATCACGCAGGCCATGAAGGACCTAGGGATTCACAATCGCTGTCGCCTGTTCGAAATACCCGATGGCATCGACTACATCAAGGCCGTACCGCGCATGCAGCACTACATGGAGGTGTCGGCGCAGATCTACGGTATCTACCTGAAATACGTCAGTCCGCAAGACGTTCACGTCTACTCAATTGACGAGTGCTTTATCGACGTGACGCCCTATCTGGACCTCTATCACACCGATGCGGAAGGCTTCGCCTGCATACTGCGCGACGAGGTCCTGGCGCGCACCGGCATCACGGCGACGGTCGGCATCGGCCCCAACCTATTCCAGGCCAAGGTTGCACTCGATATTACCGCCAAGCACGTGCCCAGCCGTATCGGCATACTCGACGACGAGACCTTTCGCAAGGAGATCTGGCCCCATCGCCCCATCACCGACATCTGGGGCATCGGCCCCGGCGTGGCGGCCCGTCTCGAGAAATACGGCGTCTACGACCTAATGGGCGTCGCCGCACTCGACGAGAACCTGCTCTACGACGAGCTCGGCGTCAATGCCGAATATCTTATCGACCACGCCTTCGGGCGTGAGCCGACAACCATCGCCGATATCCAAGCTTATCGCCCACAAGCGACCTCGACCACCACGGGGCAGGTGCTCTCGAAGGGCTATGCCTACGAGCAGGCCTACACCGTCTTGCGCGAAATGGTCGATGCCGCCGTGCTGGATTTGATCGACAAGCACGTGGTGTGCAACAGCATCTCGCTCTTTGTGGGCTATGCAAGCGAGCACGCCGACATACGCCGCCTCGATGCCAGCGGTACAGCGCAATATGTGGACGGATGCGGACACCTACGCTCGAGCACGTCGAGCATCGAACCCACCGTAACCGCCGGCCCCGAGCTCGCGCCCCGTGCACCCAAGCCCGTCCAGCGCGATGACGAACGGCGGCGCTTGGTGCGTGAGGCGCAGGCAATCGATGGCATCTTTGTGGGAGAGCATGGCGGCAAACCGCGTGGTGGCTATGCCGCACTCTTTGCGCACTCTAACGCCTCGCGAAAGCTGCCCGAGCGTACCAATTCGTTTAAGAAGATCATGGGCTATTTCGATGAGCTCTGGGCGCAGACTGTCGACCCCAAACGCCCCGTCAAGCGCATCAACCTGGGCTTTGGCAACCTCATGCCCGAGGAATTTGCCACCATCGACCTATTTAGCGATATCGAGGCAGATGAGCGCGAGCGCGACCTGGCGCGCGCCGTCCTGGCCGTGAAAGGCAAGTACGGCAAGAACGCGCTCGTCAAAGGATTAAGCTTTACCGCCGGCGCCACCGCGCGCGAACGCAACGACCAAGTTGGAGGACACCGTGCCTAAGTCCCAACAACAGCCGATGCGGCCACCAACACCTTTTGAACGCCTAGCGGACCCCGAGGGAAGACGTCGCTCCGCCGACCCAAAGCTCACCGCCAACGGCGCCGTCCGCGCCGGCCGTGCCGCGCAGTTTATGCCCTTTGCCGCCCTCACGGGATACTACGAACTCGTGCGCAAGCAAGAGATCACCGTCGAACCAAAATGTGAGCTCACGGAAGAGAAAGCCCTCGAGCTTTCGCAAAAGCTCGAGGGCCTCAAACGCGGCGACTTGGTGCGCGTCACCTATTACGATATGTACGGCTATCGCGCTCGCACGGGCATCCTTGATGAGGTGCTCCCCGCCTTCAAACTACTCAAGCTCCGAGACATCGCCATCGACTTCGACGACATCCAGGACATTGAGTTACGCGGACGAGCCTAGCCAAGGAAGCGCATCCAGGGCGGCGCTTACAGCGTCATGACGTAGTAGCCCGCGCCTTTCACGGCCGCCACGAGAGCCCCGCGGTCGATCGGCTGCTTAGAGCGCACGCGTGCCGTGTGGTCCGCATACGTCACCGTTGCCCACACGTCATCCAGCGCATTCAGGGCATTGGCCACGTTCTGAGCGCAGCCGTCGCAACTCATGCCGCCGATAAGCAACTCATCGCTATAGGGATAGTGAGACTCATCGGTATCCGCAACCACTACCTTCTTGGCCTTCTTACCGCTCGTGCCATCGCTGCAGCAGCTCTTTCCGTGTGTCGAAGCGGCAATGCGACGCAGTCCAAAAAACATGCCGACGGCAATGACGGCCAACACGATGAGATTCGCAGGGTTGAGCAAGTCGCTCATGCGTTCCCCTTTCAAGTAGCACTATCTAGATACCCCCATGGGGTGTCCCCATCTTAACCCAAAATCGTGTCCGTTCGGTCAATTAGTTTCCCTCTTCAAACTTTTTTGTTGACCATGGCTTACTTTCGTGTATAAGTTTTCCTAGGCTAACAACTGAGGACCCGAAAGGAGCATCGTGACTCGAACCATTGACATCCCAACATACCAAACGGCTGTCGTGCGCAACTGCTCCCCTACGCTCGCAGGTATCAAGCCGGCTTCGCTCTTTACCTATCCCGGCGTCTACGCCAACCAAAACGGAAAACCCGGCGCCGCCCATATCGAAGAGCGACGCTCTCGCCTGCTCGCCGTCATAGCCCAATGCAACCGCGAGCTCCAGCCACTCGGAATCCATATGAGCGTTTTGGTCTGGCGCCCCTGCGGAGCGCTCATCTATGTGTATCGCCCTGCGGACCTCATGCGATACCTCTCCGACCCCCGTGCCACGACGGCGCTAGCCGCCGAAGGTTACGATGTCCACAACCTGCCCGCATCCCTGGTGCATCTCGCCGCGCGCATCACGCTGGCAAGCAGCAATGCCGCAGAAAGCGCCTATGACGGCAGCGTCTGCGCACTCGCGCGAAATAGGCACTGCGATACGGGGTGCATGTGCGAGTTCCCCCACGAAATTGGCTATTTTTTGGGCTATCCCTACGAAGATGTCCATCAGTTTATCGTCCAGCACGGCGAAAACTATAAGGTCTTTGGCGCATGGAAGGTATACACAAACGTTGAGCAGGCGCTCACGACCTTCGATTCCTATCGCGCATGCACGCAATACCTTACCTACATCTATCAACAGGGCTGCACTCTGGGACAACTTGTCCAGGCAACCCGATAGAGCATACAAAACGCGGCCGCACGCCGCACAACCGAAAGGAAGACATATGAGCAAGATCGCAGTCGTCTACTGGAGCGGTACAGGCAACACCGAAGCCATGGCAAACTTCGTTGCCGAGGGCGCAACCGGTGCCGGCGCCGAGGCAGAGGTCATCTCCTGCGCCGACTTCTCTGCCGACAAGGTCGCCGAATATGATGCCTTCGCCTTCGGCTGCCCCGCCATGGGTTCCGAGGAGCTTGAATACGATGAGTTCCAGCCCATGTGGGATGAGGTCAAGGAGACCCTCGGCGACAAGAAGGTCGTCCTCTTTGGCTCTTATTCGTGGGCCGAGGGCGAATGGATGGACAACTGGAAGGCGGACGCCGACGAGGCGGGCGTCAACGTCGTGGACTCCACCATCTGCTACGACGCGCCCGACGACGAGGGCGAGACCGCTTGCAAGGCCCTCGGAGCCGAGCTCGCGTAACGAACCCAGGGCCTCCAAGAGAGCCTGCATCAAAGCGCATCCCCATCCCTACAAAAGAGCGGGGCTGGATTCAAGTCCAGCCCCGCTCTTTTGTAACGGCAGTTACATCAACCGGCTACGAGATATTGCCCAAGAACGCCTTGGTGCGCTCGCTCTTGGGGTGGTCGAAGACCTCACTCGGCGTACCCTCTTCTACAATGACGCCGCCGTCCATAAAGACGACGCGGTCGGCGACATCGCGGGCAAAGCCCATCTCGTGCGTTACCACGATCATGGTCATACCGTCACGTGCCAGGTCGCGCATGACACCCAGAACGTCGCGGACAAGCTCGGGATCGAGTGCCGACGTGGCCTCATCAAAGAGCATCACGTGCGGATTCATCGACAGGGCGCGGGCGATCGCCACGCGCTGTTGCTGACCGCCCGAGAGCTGGCTCGGCATAAAGTCGATACGCTCGGCAAGGCCGACCTTGGTCAGCTCCTCGACGGCGATCTTCTCGGCCTCTTCCTTGCTGCGCTTGAGCACCTTCTGCTGCGCGAGCATGACGTTCTTTTTGACTGAGAGGTGCGGGAACAAATTGAACTGCTGGAACACCATACCCAGATGCGTGCGCACCTTGTTAAGGTCGACGCCCTTGGCGCACACGTCCACACCCTCAACGACAATCGAGCCACTCGTGGGATGCTCAAGACGGTTGATGCAGCGAAGCATCGTCGACTTACCCGAGCCCGAGGGGCCCAGAACTACGACGACCTCGCCCTTATGCACATCCAGATCGATATCGCGCAGGACCACGTTATCGCCAAAGGCCTTCTGGAGGTTCTTGATGCTGACGACGACCTCGTTCGAGTTATTGGTTTCGCTCATGATAGGACCTCCTTACAGACCGGCGATGTGATCGGCAGGCGTCGCGACAACCTGTCCGGCGCTCTTGGCGGGACGCTTCTTCTTGGTCTCGGTCGTGCCCAAAAGCCTTGCCTCAAGACCGCTCACCAAGCGAGCGAGCGGCAGGGTGATGACCAGATAGAACAGGGCGGCAACCACGTACGGTGTAATGGAGCCCGTCGTGGCCACGATGGTACGGGCGTTCATGACGATCTCGACCACACCCACGGCGGCAAGCAGCGACGTATCCTTGTAAAGCAAGATAAACTCGCTGGTCAGCGTAGGCAAAACATTGCGGAACGTCTGCGGAATCATAACGTAGAGCAGCGTCTGGAAGGCATTCATGCCCAGAGAGCGAGCAGCCTCGTTTTGGCCCTTGGGGATCGATTGAATACCGGCACGGAAGATCTCGCACAGGTACGCAGACGAGTTCATGGCCATGACGATGACGCCGAGCACGTAGTCATCAACCTTGACGCCGGCCAACGGCAGACCGAAGAACGCGATATAGATCTGCAGGAACGCCGGCGTACCGCGAATGATATTCACGTAGATACCGGCGAGGCAGCGCAGGATGCGCGACTTGGAGATGCGCATGAGCGACAGGGCGAAACCGAAGGGAATTGCCAGCGGAAACGCCACAAGCACGATCGAAAGCGACATGAGGAAGCCCTTGAAGACGATCGGCAGGCTCTGGACCAAAATGACCGGGTTCAGGAACAGGCGCAGGAACATATTGGAGTTCCACGCCTCGACCCACGGCTGCTCCTTAAGGTCGGCCAGGAAGTTATCGAATGCCGTCACGCCCTTAATCTCGACGGAAGGAATCTTGGAGATCTTCTTGGTCGAGCCATCGGCCAAAGTGCAGGTGCCGCTAAAGGCCTCATCGCCGCCCTCGACGGGGAAGGTCACGCCGTAAACCTCGACGCGGAAATAGCCGCCGGCAGGCGCCGTCTCACCAAAGTCAATCTTGAGCGTCTGACCGTCAGCCTTGCACGTGGGCTTCATGGGCGTACGATCCATGAGGTCCTCGCCCGAGAGCATCGTCAATCGAATGTCATCGGTACCAAACGTCGTACCGTCGACAAACGTCAGCGAAAGACCGCTCAGCTCCTCGTCGGCATCGGCCTGAACTTCCCAAGTGATGCGCGTCTCGGTGCCGCCGACCACATCGCTACCCGAACCGGTATTGGGTCGGGCGGTAATCTTTGCGGTCTCAAGCGCCTGGGCGGTCGTGGGCACGCAGGCCCCCGCGCATACCAGGGCGAGCGCCACAGCCAGGGCACAGGCCAGCTTTTGGAGCATCGAGGGCAGTGGAAAACGCTGCTCCGCGGCCCCTTTGTTCAGTCGAGACAAGGTGGCTCCTATCGTAGAAGTTGCCGGCAAAACGAGACGGAAATACTCTCCGTCAAGAGAAGCGCAAAGGCCCTCTCCGCCAAAACGGAAAGGGCCCGCGAGCAATCAAGTAGCTATTTTACTTGATGTTGTACTTAGCCATGAGGGCGTCAATGGTACCGTCGTCGGTCAGGTCCTTGATGGCCTGGTTGATGTCTTCCTTGAGCTTGGTGTTGCCCTGGTTGATGGCGATGGCGTACTCCTCGCCGGTGCTAATCTGCTTGATGGTCTGGCAGGTGTTGAACTGCTCGGCGGTCAGCTGGCTCGCAACGGAGCGGTTGGTGACTACGGCGTCGCCCTTATCGGACTGCAAGGCACTGAAGCACTCGGTGGCGTCCTTGTAGGGGACAATCTTGGCCTTGGGGAAGTTCTCCTGGGCAAAGGCCTCGGCGGTCGAGCCAGACTGGACGATGATGGTAGCGTCGGCGTTGTTGAGCTTCTCGCTGTAGTTGTCGGCCGTGATGTCGGTGTTATCGACCTTGGTCACGATAGCCTGATCGTCCATGTAGTAGGAATCAGAGAAAGTGACTTCCTTCTCACGCTCGGGCGTGTCGGTGATAGCCGCGATGGAAACGTCATACTTGGCGCCCGAAGCGACGCCCGGAACCAGCGTGTCAAAGTCATTGTTGACGTACTCGACATCCAGACCCAGCTTGTCACCGATAGCCTTGATGAGCTCAAGGTCAAAGCCCTGGTCGTCGCCGTTGTCATCCTTGTACTCAAACGGCGCGTACTCGGCAGAGGTGCCGACGGTCAGCGTGCCGTCCTTGACGAGCGCGTACTCCTTGGAGCCGTCGACCTTCTCGACCTTAGCGTCGTCAGAGCTGCTGGGACCGGCAT